>NZ_JBAZRC010000031.1:0-36703 GCF_041663085.1 Mucilaginibacter sp. | reverse complement strand
GAACCTGAGCACAGCCCGTTCAGAGGAGCGCGCCAAAGAGGTTGGTATCCGCAAGGCTATCGGCTCAAACAGGGCATCGCTTATCAGTCAGTTTATTACCGAGTCGGTAATTTTGTCGTTATTATCAACGGCAGTTGCTATTGGTATCGTTATTATTTCATTACCATATTTTAACAATTTATTAGGTATACAATTAGCCATACCTTATAACAGTTTGTTAACCTGGGGAGCCATAGTAGGTATCGGCCTGTTTACAGGTGTGCTTGCCGGTAGTTACCCCGCATTTTATCTTTCATCATTTGAGCCCATAAAAGTGCTTAAGGGGATGTTTAAAGGCGGCAGCTCGGCATTACCATTACGCAAAGTGCTGGTTGTTGTACAATTTGGCTTCGCGGTGTTTTTAATAACTGCCACCATTTGTATTTATCGCCAGATAAAATTTGTGCAGGAAAAATCGACAGGGTTTGATAAGAACAACCTTGTTGAGATACCTATGGAAGGTGATCTGAAAAAAAGTAGCGATATTTTAATAAACCAGTTAAAAACCGATGGCATAGTTACCAACGGCACTACATTATCGCAAAGTATTACCGAAGATGGTAATAATACATGGGGTGTAAGCTGGCCTGGCAAACGCGATGACGAAACCATCCTGTTTGACGTGTTTAGCGTAGGTACCGATTTTGTTAAAACTGCAGGTGTTAAACTGATAGACGGGCGTGAATTTTCGCCTGCTTACCCGGCAGATACTTCGGGCAAATCTGTTATGATAAATGAATCGGCAGCTAAGGTGATGAAATTTAAAAACCCGGTTGGTTCACTCATTAAATGGGGGGATACCCAGGTAACTATTATTGGTGTTTATAAAGATTTTGTTTGGGGATCTCCGTATGAAAAAACACGCCCAATGTTAACCAGTTACGGCGGTACCGGCGGTGCTACTATTGACCTGCGCTTAAACCAAAACAAAAGCATTAGCGCTAACATAGCTGCTATAAACAAGGCGCTTAAAACATTTAACCCTGCATACCCGCCAACCGTTAAGTTTGTTGACAGCGATTTTGAGAAGAAATTCCAGAACGAACAGCTATTAGCTACATTATCAAACATATTTGGTGGCCTGGCCATCATCATATCATGCCTTGGCTTGTTTGGTTTGGCAGCTTATGCCGCGGAGCAACGCGTTAAAGAAATAGGCGTGCGCAAAGTATTAGGTGCAAGTGTAGTAAACCTTGCCGGCCTGTTATCAAAAGATTTTTTAAAGCTTGTAGCTATTGCCATTGTGTTAGCTATACCGGTATCCATCTGGGCCATGAACAAATGGTTGCAAAAATTTGAATACCGCATTACCATTAGCTGGTGGATGCTGGCCCTGGCAGGTTTAATTACCGTAATTATTGCCGTTGCAACGGTAAGCTACCAGGCTATAAAGGCCGCGCTGGCAAATCCGGTTAAAAGCTTACGTTCCGAATAAATAGATTTAGTATTAGAATTATCATGATAAAAAATTATCTGACCATTGCCTGGAGAAGCCTTACCAAAAACATGGTGTTCTCGTTCATAAATATGTTTGGCCTGGCTGTAGGGCTGGCTTGCTGTATGCTGATAAGCGGGTACCTGTACCAGGAGCTTACGTATGATACCTACTCGGCCAATGCCAAACAGCTTTACCGTGTGAATCTGGGTACCGTGGGCTCGGTTGGTACAGATAATTACCCTATTGTGGATATAGCTGTAGGAGAGGGCATGAAAAACGCTTTCCCGGAGGTAGCTGCGTTTACACGTATGTCAAGCCTGCAGCCCCTGTTTGTCAAAGCCGCCGACCAACAGTTCAAAGAAACTAACCTGGTTATGGCGGATGCAAACTTCCTGCAAACGTTCTCTATCCCATTGCTGGAAGGGGATGCAAAAACCAGTCTTGTCGAACCCAACACCATAGTGCTTACCAAGGCAATGGCCAAAAAATATTTTGGTGATGCATCTGCCCTGGGTAAAATGCTGATAGTGGGCGATAAAACCATGAAGGTTACCGGTGTGATTGATAAAGTACCCGATAACTCACATTTTCATGCTGATGGTTTTGCCAGTATGATCACTTATATCGCAGGCAGACAACAAACCTGGAGCAACGTTGGTTTCTATACCTACCTGTTACTCAACAAAAATGCCGACCCTAAAAAGTTGCAGGCGCAGTTCCCGCAACTGGTGGCCAAATACGTGGTGCCCGAGATCCAGCGCGATATGGGCGTAAGCCTGGCCGAAGCGCAAAAATCGGTCAATACTTTCCTGTTCACTTTACAGCCGGTAACAGATATCCACCTGCACTCGCACACCAAGTACGAGCGCGAGGCTAACGGCGATATCAACTACATTTATATATTTGGCGCGCTGGCCATTTTTATATTGTTGCTGGCTTGTATAAACTTTACCAACCTTTCTACCGCGGCATCTGCAAAACGTTCAAAAGAAGTAGGTATCCGCAAGGTATTGGGTTCATTAAAAAACAGCTTGATATCACAGTTTCTTACCGAATCTGTACTGCTAACAACCCTTGCAATGGGTTTTGCCCTGGCATTGGTATACCTTTTATTGCCATACTTTAACGGCGTATCTGGTAAAAACATCAGCATGTTGTTCTACCTTAATTATAAAGCCATTGTTATCGAGTTGTTGATAGCTTTAATAGTAGGTATAGCGGCTGGTATTTATCCCGCGTTTTTTATCTCATCATTTAAAATACTGAGTGTATTAAAAGGAAATGGCAGCACGCAAAACAACCGCAGCCTGCTGCGCAGCGGGCTAATCGTTTTCCAGTTCTTTATATCAACGGCATTTATCATCGCCACATTCATTGTTTACCAGCAGCTGCATTTTATGCAGAATAAAAAGCTTGGGTACGATAAAGAACAGGTTTTGGTAATAAACGATACCTACACTTTAAAAAACAACATTGTTCCGTTTAAAAACCAGTTATTACAGGATAAGCGCATTGTAAACGCAACCATTACTAACGATGTACCTGTTAGGGTGAGCGATGGCACACAGATCTACCTAAAATCGACCACGAGCAATACCGGCCATAGCGAGATCCACGCGAATATTTATCATATCGATGAAAACTACGTGCCCACCATGCGTATGCAAATGACTGCCGGTCGTAATTTTATCGCAGGCTCAAAAGCCGATTCTTCAGGCGTATTGGTTAACGAAACCGCCGTACACGAATTGGGCCTGGATAAAACAGACCCGATAGGTAAAACCATTGTACGGTCGGGCCAGCACGAGTTTAACATAGTAGGAGTGGTTAAAGATTTTCAGTATTCATCTGCCAAACAAAAAATAGCCCCTTTAATGATGCTTTTGGGCAACAGCAATGGCTCTATCATTGTAAAAGTTAAAACAACAGATATGCACGCTCTGGTAACAAGCATCGAAAACCAATGGAATGAATACCACGCCGATGCGCCTTTTAGTTATACTTTTTTAGATGACCAGTTTGCCCAGCTATATGTAGCCGAGGCACGCACAGGTAAAATATTCACCTCATTCGCCATATTGGCAGTGATCATTGCAAGCCTGGGCCTGTTTGGTTTATCGGCATTCAGCATTCGCCAGCGGGTTAGAGAGATCGGTATCCGCAAGGTATTGGGTGCATCAGCGGGCAGTATTACGGGTATGTTATCGGCGCAGTTCTTAAAATTGGTAACCATATCGGTTTTAATAGCCATACCGGTTACCTGGTACGCTATGCACAGGTGGCTGCAGGAGTTTGCCTACCGTATAGAGATACAGTGGTGGGTATTTGTTTTGGCAGGCGCGCTGGCATTAACCGTGGCTTTTATAACGGTAAGTTTCCAAACAGTTAAGGCGGCATTAACAAACCCCGTAAAAAGTTTACGGAGCGAGTAGTTAATAATCAGAGGTTAGATCTTAATAGCTTTAGAGCTTAGGGTTTAGTTTTTTAGAATTTCATTTTCATCATTATGTTTAAAAATTATATAAAAACGGCATTCCGTAGCTTAAAGAAGAACAAGGGCTTCACCATTATTAACATATTAGGATTAGCCCTTGGGTTATGCGTTTGCATGCTTATTGTTTTTTATGTGATAGATGAGTTAAGCTACGATAAGTATAATACCAGGATAGACCGCATATACCGGGTAAATAATGATATTAAATTTGGCGGGCAAACCCGCTCGTTTGCGGAGGTGCCCGCGCCTCTGGCGGCTACCTTTATGAGCAATTTTCCAGAAGTGGAAAAAGTAGTTCGTTTTCGCGGCTGGGGCGAGTATAAAATAAGGAAAGGGAACCAGAATGTACAGGAGCATAGCATTATATATGCCGACCCGGGCATATTTGATGTATTTACCCTGCCCATGTTAGATGGCGACCCGGCCACCGCTTTAAAAGACCCGCGTAGTATTGTTATAAACCAAACCATGGCCAAAAAGTATTTTAATACTACAAATGCCGTTGGCAAAATGCTGTTGCTGAATGATTCGTTGAATTATAAGGTAACCGGCGTTATAAAAGACATCCCCAAGCAATCGCACTTCAGGTTTGATTTTTTCCTGGCCATGACAGACCTGCAGGAAAGCAAGGAAGATAACTGGTTAAGTAACAACTTTAACACTTACGTACTGCTTAAACCGGGTGCAAGCATCCAAAAACTGCAAGCCAAGCTTCCTGCAATGGTGAAAAAGAGCATCAGCGGGCAGTTACAGGCTGCTATTCGTATTGATTATGATCAGTTCGAAAGAACAGGAGGCTACTTTCACCTAAACCTTACACCACTGCAGGATATCCACCTGCGATCAAACCGTTTAGCCGAGTTGGATGATAACAGCAACATCCAATATGTATATATATTTTCGGCAATTGCCATTTTTATATTGCTGATAGCCTGCGTTAACTTCATGAACCTGAGCACAGCCCGTTCGGCAAACCGCGCCCGCGAAGTAGGGGTGCGTAAAGTACTCGGCTCTCCACGTAAATTTTTGATAGCGCAATTTTTATCAGAATCAATTATTGTCACATTTATAGCCACCGTAATAGCGGTGTTTGGGGCATGGGCTTTACTACCGCTGTTTAACCAAACTTCGGGCAAAGAAATTATATTTACCGCCCAAACTTTTGCATGGTTGGTACCCTTGCTGATAGTAGGGATTATTGTGATAGGTTGCCTTGCGGGCTCATACCCGGCGTTTTTCCTGTCGGCATTCCAACCAATTGATGTATTAAAGGGTAAACTGGCATCGGGCTTTAAAGGTGGCTTTCTGCGCAGCTTTTTAGTGGTGTTCCAGTTCTCTATCTCTATTTTCCTCATTATAGGCACCATGGTTATTTACCATCAGCTTAAATACATCCAAAGCAAAAACCTTGGGTATGATCGCGAGCATGTAATGGTGATCAAAAACACCAACAACTTAGGTAATGATGCCAAAGTATTAAAGCACGAGCTTGAACGCCTGCCGGGAGTACAGGGCGCTACATTAAGCAGCTACTCGCCAACAGCGGGTAACCGTAATAGTACAACCTTTTTTACCAGCCAGGCGCACGATAGTAAAACAGCCCTTGCAACACAATTTTGGGATGTTGATGCAGATTATGTGCCTACTATGAGTATGAAAGTGACTGCCGGCCGTAACTTCGCTAAAGAAATGATGACCGACTCCACCGCTTTGGTTATTAATGAAACAGCAGCCAGGCAGCTTGGCTTTGCCGACCCGATAGGCAAGGAGCTTTACCTGCCAATGGATAACACAGCTACAAAGCTTAAGCAGATGCATATTATTGGTGTAATAAAAGATTTTAATTTTAACACACTGCGCGATAATGTTACTGCACTGGTATTTCAACTTGCCGAAAGTAACGGGCGCTTGTCTGTACGGATAAAAACCGCCGATATGCCAAACCTTATCAGCCAGTTTAAAAGCAAGTGGCAGGCGGTTTCGCCCAACATGGAGTTCGATTACTCGTTTATGGACGAAGAGTTTGATGCATCGTACCGTGCCGAGCAGCGCATTGGTACCATCTTTATTATATTCACTACAATGGCCATTATCATAGCCTGCCTTGGTTTATTTGGACTGGCCGCCTACGCTGCTGAACAACGCACCAAAGAGATCGGTAACCGTAAGGTATTAGGTGCCAATGTGTCTATCATCGTGGGTATGCTATCAAAAGATTTTATAAAACTGGTTATCATATCAATACTGATCGCTTCGCCGCTGGCATGGCTGTCTATGCAGCAATGGTTAAAAGGCTTTGCTTACCGCGATGGCATAAAATGGTGGATAATAGTAGCAGCAGGTGCAGGAGCTATGTTTATTGCGGTTATTACCATAAGCTTTCAATCTATAAAAGCGGCGTTGGCTAACCCGGTTAAGAGTTTAAAGAGTGAGTGATTGTGATTAGAGGTTAGGGCGTTATTGGTTTAGAATTTAGTTTTTTTTCAAAATTAGAATTAAGTCATCATGATACGGAATTACTTTAAAATAGCGTTTCGCAATTTAACCAAGCATAAACTTTTTAGCCTCATCAATATTGGCGGACTAAGTGTGGGTATGGCCGTAAGTTTTATGCTGTTGCTGTATGTATACAATGAGTTTTCGTTTGATAAGATGTACAAAAACGAAGACCGCATATACCAGGTTTGGCGTAACCAGCCATCAAACGGTGAGATAAAAACCGGTAACAGCATGTCGGTACCGGTAGCTGAGGCAATACATAAAAACTATCCCGAGATTGCGTTTACCGCGCGTACTAACTGGATAAATAGTAGCCTTTTCAACTATAAAGATAAATCACTTAACCTCAATATGCTTTCGGCCGATCCATCGCTGCTGGATATTTTTAGCTTTGAGTTTGTACAGGGTAATAAAGCATCTGCCTTTACTGAGGTATCATCAGTTGTATTAACCCAAAGCGGCGCCAAAGCAATTTTTGGCAATGCCGATCCGATGGGCAAAACAGTTAAAATAAATAGTGCGCGCAATGCAAAAGTGACCGGCATTATAAAAGATATGCCCGAAAACAGCTCCATGAAATTTAGCGCACTGGGTTCGTGGGCCATGCTGGAGGCAGATGAGCCATGGATAAAAACATCAAGCTGGAATAATTACGCTTTTCAAACCTTTGTGATGGTAAAACCCGGCATCGATCTTAATAAAGTTAATGGCAAGTTAAGCGGCTTTATGGCAAAATATAACCCGGGAGGTAAAGAGAATAAATTGTTTTTGTATCAATTTTCCAAACAACACCTTTACGGCGAATTTAAAAACGGCGTAAGCACCGGCGGCGGCGTTATAGAATATGTGCGCCTGTTTATGTTTTTGGCTATAGGCATCCTGCTTATAGCCTGTATCAATTTCATGAACCTTTCAACCGCGCGCTCAGAAACCCGCGCCCGCGAGGTTGGGGTACGCAAGGTAGTAGGCGCAAGGCGAATTTCCATCATCCAGCAGTTTATGGGCGAATCGTTGCTGATGTGTGTGATATCATTCGGGCTTGCGCTCGTATTGGTTATCTTACTGCTGCCATATTTTAACGGTATTATATCCAAAAACTTAACCGTTCCTTACAGCGCACCATTCTTTTGGATAGCAGGATTGAGCATCACCCTGATCACCGGGATCATTTCCGGCAGTTACCCGGCGTTGTTCCTGTCGTCGTTTAAACCGGTAAAGGTTTTAAAGGGAATAAATAAAGCAGGCAAAGCCACTTTAAGGCCAAGGCAAATATTGGTTATTGTGCAGTTCTCGTTCGCTACGTGCCTTATCCTGTCAACCATCCTTATTTACAAACAACTAAACTTTATAAAGAACCGCCCGGCAGGTTACAATAAAAGCGGCCTGGTAGAGATCCCGCTTGATGGAAGGCTCTACAACGAATTTGAAAGTTTCCGCAGGGATGCCATAGCATCGGGCGCTATAAGCGATGCGGCAAGCACATCAAATACTATCACAGGTAACGGCGGTGCATCATGGGGTATCAAATGGCCCGGGCAGTTGCCAGGCGAAGATAAACTCCCAATAGAACAAATAGTTACCAATTACCATTTCACCAGCACATATGGCCTTAAACTGGTAGATGGGCGCGACTTCGACATTGCCCGCCCATCAGATAGCACCGCTATTATGATCAACGAGGCCGCCGTAAAAATGATGCGTTTAAAAGAACCTTTGGGGGCCATAATAAACTGGCAGGGGGCCGACCGCACGGTTGTCGGCATCTTAAAAAACTATATTGTAAACTCACCAACCGACGCTGAAAAACCGCTCATAGTGGGCAATTTAAAAGGCTGGGCGGGTATGGCAGGTGTAAGGCTTAATAAAGCCTTACCTTTATCTGAAGCATTAAATAAATTAACTGCCGTTTATAAAAAATACAACCCCGATTATCCCTTCGATTACAAATTTGTTGACGAGGAATACAGCAGAAAATTCCGTACCGAGCAATTATTGGGAACGCTTTCAAATTCATTCACCGTACTGGCCATTGTACTATCATGCCTGGGCTTATTCGGACTGGCATCGTTTAGTGCCGAGCAGCGCCGCAAGGAGATAGGCATCCGCAAGGTACTGGGGGCAACTACTGCAAACCTGTGGTTTAACCTTTCAAAAGAATTTGTGCAGCTGGTTATTATCGCCTTTATTATTGGCGGGGCTGTAAGCTGGCATTTTATGGATCAATGGCTGCACAAGTACACCTACCGCACCGATATAAGCCCGTGGGTGTTTGTTGCAACTATAGTTATTAGCCTTGCCATAACAATAGTAACCGTAAGCTGGCAGGCTATAAAAGCCGCACTGAGCAACCCGGTAAAAAGCTTACGCAGCGAGTGATAGAGATTAGAGATTTGTAGGCTTAATAATTAAAAATTAGGATTTATAGTTTGGTTTTTAGAATTTATAATTTAATATCATGATAAAAAGTTATTTCAAGATCGCGTTAAGGGGCTTTCGCAGGCATAAGCTGTTTACGCTGATAAACGTTGTAGGTTTATCAATAGGGATAAGCGCTGCGCTGGTTATATACCTGATAGTGCATTTTGATTTTACTTTTGATAAGTTTCATAAAGACAGCGACCGCATTTACCGGGTAACTACCAATTACTCTTTTGCCGGCGAGGTTGGCTATAATAACGGTGTAACCATGGCCCTGCCCGGCGCTGTAAAAACAGAAGCTACCGGGGTTGATATTGTAGCACCGTTTTATATTTACGGGCAGCAGGATGTGATCATCCCGGATGGACCGGTAACCAATCATAAGCTTAAAAAGCAAGAGGGCATTATATTTGCCGATGAGCAATACTTTAACCTGATCCATTACAACTGGTTGGCAGGCTCGGCAAAAACATCGTTAAAGCAGCCTAACCAGGTTGTGTTAACATCTACGCAAGCCAAAATATACTTCCCGAAGCTTGAGTACAGCGAAATGATAGGGAAACAGGTAATTTATGACGACTCGCTGAAAACCACTGTGAGCGGCGTAGTAGCACCTATAACAGAGAACACCGATTTCCTTTTTCATGATTTCATATCATACATAACCGGCACAAGCGATCATTATATAAAAGATCAATTCGATATGACGCAATGGGGGAATACCAATTCGGCATCTCAGTTGTTCATTAAACTATCCGACAAAGCATCATCGGCACAGGTTGAAAAACAGCTGAACGTGATGCTTAAAACACATAACCCTCCCAAACCCGAAGATAAAGGTAACTCGCAAGGTTTTCATTTACAGGCTTTGAACGAAATCCATTTCGATCAGCTATACGGCGGGATGGATGGGGTGCGTACGGCTAATAAAACCACATTATATGGACTGCTGGTAATAGCCGCTTTCCTGTTGGTGTTGGGCTGTATCAATTTTATAAACCTTACAACAGCGCAGGCATCACAACGGGCTAAAGAGATAGGTATCCGTAAAACCATGGGCAGCAAACGCAGTCAGCTCATTACCCAGTTTTTAAGCGAGACTTTCCTGATCACCTTATTCGCCGTAATTATTTCCATAGCGCTGGCACCTGTAATTTTAAAACTCTTTGCAGATTTTGTACCTCAAGGCATATCGGCAAATGTATTTAAACAGCCCGGGCTCATTGTATTCCTAATTGTATTAACCATTGGGGTAAGCATCTTGTCGGGTTTTTACCCGGCGCTGGTATTATCAGGCTATAAGCCGGTTTCGGTACTCAAAAACCAGGCAAGCAATAACAACAGCAAAACCCGCAACGCCTGGCTGCGTAAATCATTAACAGTAACCCAGTTTGTGATAGCACAGTTTTTCATTATGGC
Source organism: Mucilaginibacter sp. (assembly GCF_041663085.1). Taxonomy (GTDB): domain Bacteria; phylum Bacteroidota; class Bacteroidia; order Sphingobacteriales; family Sphingobacteriaceae; genus Mucilaginibacter. The sequence goes on along the minus strand of NZ_JBAZRC010000031.1, from coordinate 26,396 downwards.
TACCATACTGGTAAGCAAGCAGATCTATTACGCGCTGCATAAAGATCTGGGCTTTAAAAAGGATGCCATTGTAAATATCTCCACCCCATATAAAAGCATCAATACCAATAAACAGCAGGTATTTATGAACAAGCTTATTGCTATACCGCAAATAGAATTGATAAGCGTTGGCGGGGCGGCACCATCATCAAACAATACAAACTCTACAACGGTAACCTATACAGATGGTAAAAAGGAAATAAAAACCGACCTGCAGCAAAAATTTGCCGACGAAAACTACCTGAAAGTTTATAAGATAAAGTTACTGGCAGGCCGTAACCTGATGCAAGCAGATACTTCAGGTAACATTGTTATTAATAATACCTACGCAAAAGTATTGGGTTTCCGTACCCCGGATAAAGCTTTAGGTAAGCTGTTAGATTACAACGGTAAAAAACGCGAGATAGTAGGGGTAACTGTAGATTTTTATCAGAAATCGTTACACTCGCCCATAAAACCGCTGGCCATACTGATGCCGGTACATAACAAATGGAACAACCGCACATTTCACATTGCATTTAAGCCGCAAACAGCAGGTGGCAATGAATGGAAAACCGGTATTAGCAGTATGCAGAAGATATGGAAGGAAATTTACCCGGATGATGATTTTGAGTATGCCTTTTACGATGAAAGCATAGCCAAATTTTACAACGCCGAGCAGCATACCTCAACTTTGCTTACCTGGGCAACGGGTTTATCTATACTGATAAGCTGCCTTGGTTTATTAGGGTTAGCCATATACACCACCGGGCAGCGCACCAAAGAGATTGGCGTACGCAAAGTACTTGGCGCTACAGTAACCCAAATAGTAACCTTACTATCAACAGAACTGATGTGGCTGATAGGGCTGGCCTTTGTGCTGGTAACGCCTTTGGCCTATTATGCCATGCAAAAGTGGATGGAAAACTTTGCCGACCGCACCACCATTAGCTGGTGGATATTTGCCCTGAGCGGGGCGGGTATGTTGTTACTGGCATTGGTTACGCTTAGCTTCCAAACCGTTAAAGCAGCCGTAGCCAACCCGGTTAGTAGTTTAAGAAGCGAATAATAGCCACCCTGTCATCCTGAACGTAGTGAAGGATATATTGGCTAACTGTGCATCACCGACATACATATCGGCGATAAATGCTTCGCTATCGCCCAGCATGACAAATAACAATAGCGATGGATTATATCCATCGCTATTGTTATTTTAACCTGTTAACTAATGTTAAAAATTATAATTTAACAGCTATAGTGCTGATATTGTGGCATCAAACCAAAGCGGCACTTATGCTTAAAACTTACTTAAAAATTGCCTTCCGTAACCTGGTTAAACACAGGTTTTATAGCAGTATAAATATCTTCGGGCTATCATTGGGCATTGCCTGTAGTATTATCCTGTTTCAGTTTGTAACTTATCATTTAAGTTTTGACACCTACCATCGTAATGCTAAACAAATATACCGTGTTGTAGATGAGATGCATATACCCGATGGTACCATCAGCTACGAAAAAGGGGCGCCCATGGTGCTGGCAAACACGGTAAAAGCCCAGGTACCACAGGTGAAAAATGTGGCCATGCTTTTAGGCGACAGATCATTCAGTATAGCGGTAAACAACAACACTGCCCACCCTAAGTTATTTGCCGAGCATGAAAACATTGCCCTTACAGATAAGCATTGGTTTGAATTATTTGATTATACCTGGGAGCAGGGAAATTATGCCGGCGCCCTAAATGAACCTAATACTGCTGTAATTACCAGCAACCTTGCCCGGAAATATTTTGGCAGTACCAATGTTGTGGGCAAAACATTGCTTGTAAATAGTAACCTGCCCGTTAAAATAACCGGTGTGCTTGCTCAAAATAAACCCAATACCGATTTTAGGGCTGATATGTTTATCTCCCTGGCATCATTTGAGCAGCTAAACCCCGACATGGCCAAACAGATGCGTAACGAGTGGTATTTCATTAACTCGCATACCAATATCTTTTTCCAGTTAAATGATAACGCCTCTCCTAAAGCTGTAGAAAGTGCAATAAGCGGTATAATAAAAAAAGTGTTAGGTAATGATGGCGGCTTTTATCATTACAAATTATTACCCTTACGCGAATGGCATTTTGATGCCCGCTATGCCGGCGTTATACAACGCCCCTTGTTGGTTATTTTAAGTTTAACAGGTTTATTACTTATTGTAATTGCCTGTGTAAACTTCATAAATATGGCCACCGCGCAAAGTACAAAACGGGCTAAAGAGATTGGCACACGTAAGGTTTTAGGGAGCACACCTGCAGGCATTTTTAACCAGTTTATTACCGAAACCAGCCTGATCGCTTTTGTTGCAATTGCATTATCGCTTTTATGGGTTACCCTGTTTTTGCCGGTACTTAATAGCTGGCTTGGCACCAATTTAACCTATAGTATGTTTAGCATTTGGCAGCTGCCATTATACCTGCTGGCTGTATTTATTATTGTGGTATTGGCTGCCGGTTTTTATCCGGCTATGATACTAAGCAGGTTTAAACCTATCGACGCGCTGAAAAATCAGCTCATATCAGGTACAAAAAGTTCACAGTTTACCAGAAAAGGCTTAATAGTGGCTCAGAATATTATTGCGCAGGTGCTTATTATCTGCACTGTATTAATAACGCTGCAAACCAAATTCCTTAAAACCGCCGATACCGGTTTTGATAAAAGCGCGATAGTAATGGTGCCAATACCTGATAAAGCTAAGGCCAAAACCGACTATATGCGTAATTTAATGCTTAGTAAACCGGGGGTAAAAAGTGTATCCTATTGTTATGAGGCGGCTATGGGGGTATCACAAAAGGGGGGGAGTATAAAGTATGACACCCGCGATTGGGAAAAATACACCGTATTTACAGTAATTGGCGATGCTGACTACACCAAAACGTTTGGACTTAAAATAATTGCCGGTAAAAACTACGCCGAAAACGATAGTACCAAACAATTTTTAGTGAATGAAAAACTGGTAAAAATGCTTGGGGCAAAAAGCCCCGATGATGTTATTGGCCGCAAATTTACCTCGGGCGATCTGAATAACGCGGAAGGTACAATAGTTGGGGTGGTTAAAGATTTTCATTCAAAATCGTTGTATAATGCCATGGAGCCGCAATTGATCAGCACGGGCCGGGACTATTACCGTTACGCGGCGGTAAAATTATCCGGCAAAAGCTTATCGGCAGGTATTGATCAGGTTCGCGATGCGTGGAAGGCCGTGTACCCCGATTATGCGTTTGAATACCGCTTTTTGGATGAGCAGGTGGCCGGTTTCTATAAAAAAGAGGAGCTTCTTAATAAGCTGGTTACGGCAAGTGCAGGCGTTGCTATATTAATAAGCTGCCTTGGTTTATTAGGCTTAATATCATTAATTACTACACAGCGCACAAAAGAAATAGGTATCCGCAAGGTTTTAGGGGCATCGATTACACAGATAACTGCTTTGCTTTCAAAAGATTTTTTAAAACTGGTGATGTTATCTTTACTTATAGCAACACCCGCGGGCTGGCTAATTATGCATAGCTGGCTGCAAAACTTTGCTTACCATATTAAAGTGCCGCTTTGGGTATTTGCAGCAACCGCTGCTGTATCTGTAGTGATAGCTTTGGTGGTTACAAGCGTACAATCAGTAAAAGCCGCGGTAGTTAACCCGGTGAAGAGTTTGAGGAGCGAATAACAATCACCCTGTCATCCTGAACGTAGTGAAGGATCTATTAGCGAACTGTGCATCAACAATATGCATATTGGCGAATAGATGCTTCGCTACGCTCAGCATGACAATATGTTTAACCCTGTATCATACCCGAACAGAAAAGTGTTACGCATGCGAACACTTGTTGAAGTATTGCTCATACAACTGATTGATGTTTAATTGATTATAAATTTGGCATATAAGTTGGCATACCTGTCATGATATCAAATTTACCAGCATGATTAAAAACTACTTTAAAATTGCATGGCGCAATATTACGGGCAATAAACTTTTTGCTACGCTTAATATTGCCGGCCTGGCTATAGGCATGTGCGTTTGCATTACACTGTTTGCCTCTATTTCGTACGAGCTGAGTTTCGACCGCATGTACAAAAACTCAAAAAATATGTACCGGGTAAATATGCAAACCGGCGAGCAGTACAATTACAAGGTATGGGCACAGGTACCAAACTCGGTAGGGCCGGCATTGCTGCAAAGCATCCCGCAGGTAAAAGCAGCTACACGGCTTATTAAACATGATTTTGGGGCTAAGGTATCAATAAAGACCGATGATAAAAACTTTACAGAAAAGGGGTTATACCTGGCCGATTCGGCGGTTTTTGGTATGTTCGATATTAATTTTATTGAAGGGAATGCGCGTACAGCCTTTGCACAGCCAAAATCGATCGTGCTTTCGCGTGCGGCAAAAGAAAGATTGTATGGTAAAGAAACTGCTTTCGGAAAGCTTATTTATATAAATAACCGCGATACGTTGCATGTATCGGGCGTGTATGATAATTTGCCCGCCAACAGTACCATCGACTGCGACATGATCTATAACATTATGGATAGCTGGATGGGCAAAGATGTATACTGGAGCAACGCAAGTTATGAAACCTACTGCCTGTTGCAGCCCGGTGCAAATATGGCACAGGTACAGGCGCAGGCCTCGGCACTTATTGATAAGAATATTAAGAAGGATAATAAATTCTTCACCAATTTTATATTCCAGCCCCTGGCAGATATCCACCTGTATTCTGCCGATATCAGGGCAGGTTATTCGTCAAGAATGGGAAGCATCAGTACGGTAAAGGCACTCACGTTTTTATCGCTGTTGGTGTTACTGATCGCCTGTATAAATTACATGAACCTGGCTACGGCGCGGTCGCAAAAACGTGCTAAAGGTGTGGGGGTAAACAAGGTACTGGGCGCCAATACCCGTAATTTACTTGCACTATTTTATGCAGAAACAGCCTTGCTATCATTTATAGCCATTGTTTTAGGTTATGCGCTTGCCTTTGCTGCTCAGCCGCTGTTTCAAAACATTACAGGCATCGAATTAAAACCGGAGGCGTTTGTAGCGGCGCCTATTTTACTGAGCTTACTATCAACATGGCTTTTTGTAACCCTGATAGCCGGCAGCTACCCGGCGTTTTCTATGTCGGGCATTTCGCCGCTGGTATTAATGAATAAGCTGAAGTTAAAACACTCCGTTGCCGATTTTATCCGCCGGTCGCTGGTGGTGTTTCAGTTCGCATCTTCAATCATCCTCATTATTGCTGTTACGGTTATCCTGCAACAAATCCATTACATCCGTAACAAGGATTTGGGTTACAACCCCAACGGTGTAGTTGCAATAAACATTAAAGCTGCGCAAAGCAAGCAGCAGGTAACAGCCTTTATGAATGATTTGCGCGGCATAACCGGTGTAGAAAGCTTTTCGGCCGTTCAATCTATCCCCGGTGATGTGGAGAGCGGCAGGAGCATCAGGAAATCATCAACAGATAAAGACGGCATGCCGGTAAAAACCTGTCATACCGATGGCTCTATAGTTAAAACCATGGGCTTAAAGCTGCTTGCAGGCAACTCATTACCAACAACAATAGCCGAAGGTGATACCAGTTGCTATGTGCTGTTGAACGAAGCATCTATGAAATATCTTGGCTTTAAATCGCCGCAGGATGCTGTAGGGAAATATATTGAAAGCGAAATGTCCGGCAGGTCTATCGTTAGTGGCGTTGTTAAAGATTTCAACTACCAGTCGCTTAAAAGCGAAATAGGGGGTTACGTATATTACGCTATGAATAAAGCTCCCGAAAGTTTGCGGACTTTATTAATACGCTACAATGCGAAGGATTTGCCGCAATTTGTGGGGCAGTTGCAAAATGCCTTTAAGGCCGATATGCCAAACTCAAGTTTTGATTACGAGTTTCTGGATAGCCATGTGCAAAATTTATACGCATCAGAGCAGCACATGGCCAGTACAGCCACCGTTTTTTCGGTGCTGGCTATATTTGTAGCCTGCCTGGGCCTATTTGGTTTAGCCGCCTTTATTGCCGAGCAGCGGACTAAAGAGATAGGCATCCGCAAAGTGCTTGGCGCAAGTGTAACAGGCATTACCAAACTACTAACCGGCGATTTTTTAAAACTCGTTATCATCTCTATCATTATTGCTTCGCCAATAGCCTGGTACCTGATGAATAAATGGCTAATGAGTTTTAGCTACCGCATAAATGTGAATGTATGGGCCTTTGTAATTGCAGGTTTTACAGCTATTTTATTCGCTTTGCTTACCATTAGCTCGCATGCTATAAAGGCGGCAATAGCCAATCCGGTGAAGAGTTTAAGGAGCGAGTAGGGGCTAATTCCATTTTGTCATGCTGAGCGATAAAGAAGAATCTATCATTCAGAAATGACATGATTATTTTAGTTCGCCGGAGGGTCACTTAAAATGGCCCTGCGGCGCAAAATATACTTGTTCCGTTTGCGTTCCATTTCGAAAAAAACGGGACAGTTGTAAAATGCTTTATTGACTGTATATTAAGCACTTAATTTAAAACCCTATATTTTTATCCGTTTATAGATCAGTTGACAAAAGGCCGTTCTGAGGCCGAAAAAAGGTCGAAAATTCCCATTGAAAATCAATCATTACAGTTCTGATCCCATTATGGCTGTAACAAGCTCTTTATAAGTTCAATAAGGTAATGTCAGCTTGTCTCGTTTTTCAAAAAACGGGACAAGATTTAATAATTATTACTTTCTGTATATCAATTATTTAAATTGTTTTTGATTAATTTTTACTTTAGATAGAAGGTCAAAGTTGTAAATGTAAAATATTGATTTACAACATGTTCCGTTTGTCCCGTTTTATTGCACTTGAAAATGGAACAAGCGGGTATGCGCCGGTTATGTAGCATCGCCTAAAATCTGTAAATTCGTGCCATGAATTTTTCATCGAAATTGCTGGAGGATGCCGTTGCCGAATTTGCAAAATTACCGGGCGTGGGCCAAAAAACCGCGCTGCGTTTAGTGCTGCATTTGCTTAACCGCGATAAGGAGGAGGTGCAGAAATTCAGCAATGCGGTGAGTAAGCTGCGTAACGAGATCCAGTTTTGCCAAACCTGTCATAACATATCAGACCTTAAGGTTTGCGAGATCTGCGCATCATATAAACGCGATCATAGCCTTATTTGTGTAGTAGAGGATACCCGCGATGTAATGGCTATCGAGAATACTAACCAATACAACGGTGTTTACCATGTTTTAGGTGGCTTAATATCGCCAATGGATGGCATTGGCCCGGGCGACTTACAGGTAGATACCCTGGTAGAAAGGTTAAAAGAAAATGGGGTAAAAGAGGTCATATTTGCCTTAAGTGCAACAATGGAAGGCGATACCACCATCTTTTACCTGCACAAACGTTTAAAACAATTTGCAATAAATATCTCAACTATTGCCCGTGGCATAGCTTTTGGGGGTGAATTAGAGTACGTGGACGAGATTACGTTAGGACGATCTATCGTAACCCGTGTACCGTACGAAAATTCATTATCCTGATAGCTTATGAAAATCTCTGTCATCGTAGTTAACCATAACATGTGTATGTTTTTAAAGCAAACCCTGCTTACTTTAATAAGGGCTTGTAAGGATATTGATTATGAGTTGATTGTGATTGATGATGCATCGGTTGACAAGTCGCAAAAGATGTTGCAGGAGGAATTTTCAGAAGCCAAACTAATCCTGAATAAAGCCACGGTTGGTGTGGCAAAAGCCCGCAATCAGGGTATTGAGCAGGCAACCGGAGAGTATGTTTTACTGGTCAATGCGGATACAATTAGCGGCAAAAAAACGGTAGAGCATGTACTTGAATTTATGGATACGCATAATGATGCCGGTGGTGTTGGTGTGCGTGCGCTTAGTCCGCGCGGCAACTTCCTGCCCGAGTCAAGAACCGGCTTTACCCGTGCCTGGGGCGGTTTGTTAAAGCTTACCGGCCTGGCCAAATATTTCCCAAAATCGCGCTTGTATAAAAATGATGATACCTGGGTAGAGGAAGAGGAATTTGCCACTACCGAGGTTGATGTAATTAACGGCGCATTTATGCTGCTACGCAAGTCTGTTTTAAACAAAATAGGCCCGTTAGATGAACGCCTGACCATGTTTGGGCACGATATTGATTTGTCGTTTCGCATCCGCCTGGCTGGTTATAAAAACTATTACTTTCCTAAAACCTATATACTGAATTTCAAAAACACGCAAAATTCTAAATTAAGCTGGAGCCATATTAAGTACTTTTATGGTGCTATGATTATATTCGCTGCGAAGTATTTACTGCATATGCCCAAGATAAAAATACCGGGTATCCCGCAGATCTTCGCCCCGAAGTATGAAATTGAAAGATAAGGTTGTTATCATCACCGGTGCATCATCCGGAATAGGCAAAGCGCTTGCTATCGAACTGGCCCTACGTGGTGCCAATTTAGTATTAGCCGCCCGCCAGTATGTAACCCTTTGCCAAATAACGCAGGATCTCCAAAATCAGTATAACGTAAAAGCCATTGCCGTGCAATGCGATGTGGCTATTGAAGAAGATTGCGCCGCGCTCATTAAACAAACCATATTAACCTTCGGCAGGGTAGATGTACTGGTAAACAATGCCGGTATCTCTATGCGCGCGCTTTTCAAAGATCTCGACCTGAAAGTAATGAAAAACCTGATGGACGTTAACTTTTGGGGCACCGTTTACTGCACCAAATACGCCCTGCCCGAGATCATCAAAACCAAAGGAAGCATAATAGGTATATCATCCATTGCCGGCTATAAAGGCTTGCCCGGCCGCTCGGGCTACTCGGCCTCAAAATTCGCTATGAATGGTTTTATGGATGCTTTGCGAATAGAAAATTTAAAGACTGGTGTTCATGTAATGGTGGCCAGCCCGGGGTTTACCGCATCAAACATCCGTAATACTGCGCTCGATAAAAATGGTGTACAGCAAGGTGAAAGTACTTTAGAAGAGGAAAAAATGATGACCGCCGAACAGGTAGCTGTTATTATAGCTGATGGCATACAAAATCGCGCGCGTACCCTTATCATGACCCCGCAAGGAAAGTTTACCGTATTTTTAAGCAAGTTTTTACCGGCATTTTTAGATAAGCAAGTGTTTAAGGTTTTTGCTAAGGAGAAGAACGCGTTACTTAAATAAATGGTGGCACTAATTGGTAGGTTGCCAAAATACAAAATACTTATTATCAGATTTTTATAAATTTCAAAAGCGTTCACGGCAGTGAACGTGAACGCTTTTGATAAACTAACTATCGAATATCAAACCCTATCGTACTCACTTATCTTGCTCATATCCAATTCTATCCTGCCGTCTTCATCCCTGCTAAACATGGGGACGAATTTTGCATTCCAAACCATATCATGCGCAGTGTACGAGGTACGGGAATGCACCGTTTGGGAAAACGTATCGTCGAAAGCTTTCAGTAACACCGAAAAGCTCACCTGGTAGGTTTCCAGGTCTTCATATATCATATCTATCAGCGGGCTGTTGGCATCCAGCGGGTGTACTATCGTCCAGTTAAGGGTAAGCAGGCTTACATATTTGCGCTCAAGATCCAATGTAAAAAAGCGGCGGGTGGGTTTGCCATCCACAAATTCGTTGTAGGAGAAAATCACCTCTACATCCAGGTCAATCAATACATTCTTACGGATATTAGCCAGCCTGAACATTAGCCCCCGGCCATTCTCTTTGTAGGGTGCAATCAAAATATTTTCGCTGTAAATTATTTTTGCAGAGGGTTTTGAGAAACGGCCATATAGCAAACCCGTTGCTAACGCAAAGGCCAGCAAGCCAATCATCGATTCGAAGGCTGCAACGCTATTAGCTACCACACCCCGCGGACTAATATGTCCGTAACCCACCGTGGATATAGTTTGCGCCGAAAAAAAGAATGCATCCAAAAAATGACTGCCGGTTGTATCGCCCGATGCACCGTCGAGGCTATCCATGCCTATCAGCACATATATCGATGCAAAGATTAAGTTGGCAACTAAATACCCGCTTAATACAACTAACCAAAATTTACCCCAGCTCATTTTGATGAGGGTATGATAATTATCGGCAGTATTAAAACGGGAGAGGCCACGCCGTTTTACATTCACCGAGCCATCTTTATTAACAAGCGGCTGGTTCTTAATAACTGGCTGGGGGCCAAAGCCAAGGTCTTTTTCGGGGTTAGTTTGCTGCTTGTGTATGGCCATGATAATTGTTACTCTGTAAAAATATCATAATGCTTGCTTTTAGTGAAAACAATTTCCATATTTGCTTTAACAAAATGAAAGTGCAAATATTAAACAACAATTGGTGGTGGCTTAACGAGAATTCGTAAGGCAGCCTCATTTTTTGTTTTTTTATAAAATATACAGAAGGGTTGCCACATGGTAACCCTTTTTTTATGCCCTGATATGAAAAAAATACTCAACCACCTTTTTGAACATAAAACCTTTACCCGCGAGCAATCAAAAGAGATTTTGAAGGATATTGCCCTGGGTAAGTTCAACAATTCGCAAATGGCCGCGTTTATGACGGCCTACTGTATGCGCAGCATTACGGTTAACGAACTGGAAGGCTTCCGCGATGCCATGCTGGAACTTTGCCTGCCTGTAGATTTGCAAAATGGCGAACTGATTGACCTTTGCGGTACTGGTGGCGATGGTAAAGACACTTTCAATATTTCAACCCTTGCTTCGTTTGTGGTAGCAGGGGCAGGGTATAAGGTGGCCAAACATGGTAACTACGGCGTATCATCGGGTTGTGGTTCATCAAACGTGATGGAACATCTGGGTTATGTGTTCACCAATAACACCGATGCTTTAAAACGCAGTATAGATAAAGCGAACATCTGTTTCCTGCATGCGCCGTTATTTCACCCGGCCATGAAAACTGTTGCGCCTATCCGCAGGGAATTGGGGGTAAAAACCTTTTTTAATATGCTTGGCCCCCTGGTAAATCCTGCTAAACCGCAAAACCAGATGGTAGGTGTATTTAACCTGGAGCTGGCAAGGATATATGCCTACCTGTACCAAAAATCTGACGTAAAATACACCATACTGAACGCGCTTGATGGTTATGACGAGATCTCGCTCACCTGCGATTTTAAAACATTCTCTGCCGATGGTGAAAAGATAAACAGCATTGAAAGTCTTGGCTTTACCAAATTGAATGAAGACCAGATAACCGGCGGGCATACCGTAAGCGATTCGGCCGATATATTTATGAAGGTACTTAATGATGATGCCAGCGTTGCCCAAACCAGCGTGGTGTTAAGCAACGCGGCAATGGCTATCAAAACTATTCATCCTGAAAAAAGCTTCGCCGATTGCTTTTACGAGGCGGAGGAATCACTCATCGCAAAAAAAGCTTTGAATAGCTTTAAAACACTGTTAGCTAATTAACATGAATATAAAGGTTTGTGGCTTACGCGATCCGGAAAATATTAAAGCTGTTGAAGCTTTAGCACCCGATTATATGGGTTTCATCTGTTACGCTAAATCCCCGCGGTTTATTGGCGCTATGGAGGATGATGAACTGGTTAATATCAGCACAGGGATCACCAAAGTAGGCGTTTTTGTTGATGAGGATGCCGACAGCATCAGCAAGCTGATATACAAATATAAGTTTGATGCCATACAACTACATGGCAACGAAAGCCCGGCCTTTTGCGATATGTTTAAGCACGAGGTACAGGTAATAAAAGCCTTTGGGATAGATGAAAACTTTGATTTTGCCAAACTGGATGACTATAAGAACAATGTAAATTATTTCCTGTTCGATACTAAAACACCGGTGCATGGCGGTTCGGGGCAAACATTTGATTGGCGCATTTTGGATAAGTACAAATTTAACGTGCCTTTCTTTTTATCGGGCGGGTTAAGTGCAGATAACTTAGAAGAGGTAATGAAGATAAAACACCCGGCGTTTTACGGCGTAGACCTAAACAGCAGGGTTGAACTATTGCCGGGACTAAAAGATATAGATAAACTAACACAAGCATTTAATATAATAAACAGCAATGAAGTACGGAGTTAACGAACAAGGCTATTACGGGGATTTTGGCGGTGCATATATACCGGAAATGCTGTACCCAAATGTGGAAGAGCTAAGGCAGGAGTACATCAAAATACTAAGCGACCCCGAATTTAAAGCCGAGTTTGATCAGCTTTTAAAAGATTACGTAGGCAGGCCTTCGCCGTTATACCATGCCAAGCGCTATTCTGAAAAATACGGCGCCAATATATTTTTTAAGCGCGAAGACCTCAACCACACCGGGTCGCACAAAATAAACAATGCCATTGGGCAGATACTATTAGCTAAGCGACTTGGTAAAAAACGTATCATAGCCGAAACCGGCGCCGGCCAGCATGGTGTAGCTACAGCAACCGTTTGTGCCTTAATGGGTATTAAATGTATTGTGTACATGGGCGAGATTGACATGGAGCGCCAGGCGCCAAACGTAGCCCGTATGAAGATGTTGGGCGCTACGGTAGTACCGGCAACATCGGGCAGTAAAACATTGAAAGACGCTACCAATGAGGCCTTACGCGACTGGATAGGCAACCCGGTTGATACCCATTACATCATAGGCTCGGTAGTTGGCCCGTATCCATACCCGGATATGGTAGCCAGGTTCCAGTCAATCATATCCGAAGAAACCAAAAAACAGCTTTTGGAACAAACCGGCAGCGAGTTACCGCAATACGTAATGGCTTGTGTTGGTGGCGGTAGTAACGCGATGGGAATGTTTTATCATTTTTTAGATGATGAGGCTGTAAAACTGATTGCCGTTGAAGCAGCCGGCAAAGGCGTTGATAGCGGCCACTCGGCGGCTACCACATTTTTAGGCCGTGAGGGTGTACTGCACGGCAGCCGCACTATACTCATGCAAAGTGATGATGGGCAGGTTGTAGAACCTTATTCTATCTCCGCTGGATTAGACTATCCAGGTATCGGTCCGCAGCATGCGCATTTGTTTAAAGTAAATCGCGCGCAATACGTAAGCATCACCGATGATGAATCATTAAACGCAGGCCTGCTTTGCTCACAAATGGAGGGCATTATCCCGGCTATTGAAACAGCTCATGCGCTGGCTTACCTTGAAAAAATGACTTTCGAGAAAACCGATAACGTAGTGATATGCCTCTCAGGCAGAGGAGATAAAGATTTGAATACTTACATAAAGCACTTCGGGTTTTAATAAGTCTTTGGTCGAAGGCCTTTAGTCTCAAGTTGTTTACCATACTTCGGACTAAAAGCTTTCGACTTTTTACTTAATCAACTGTATCATAACCGAACACACACTGTTACACTTACGTACATATCGTACACTTATTCATCTATATAAATAGTTCATTATTAACACATTAATACTTTGGTATATGTTTTAGCCTTTATAAAACATAATACCATAGCTATGTTTAAAAACTACTTTAAAATTGCCTGGAGGAATATCATTCGTCACAAGGCTTATTCCATTATAAATATCTCAGGTTTAAGCGTGGGTATCGCAGCGTGCCTGCTCATATTTGTTGTGCTTCAGTTTGAGCTGAGTTACAATACCTTTCACAAAAACTTTAAAAACATATATCATATTGTTACCCAGCAAAATGAAGCTGATGGTACTACATACAATCCCGGTGTATCCATACCTGCTGTTGATGCTTTACGTACAGATTTCCCACAGTACAAATTTGCCGCGCTAAACTCAAGTTATGGCAGCCAGATCACTGTCCCGGGTGCCAATTCGACTAATTCAACCGATAGCAAAAAGTTTACAGAAAGTATCGGGGTGTTTTTTATGGAGCCGCAGTTCTTTGATATTTTTGATGCGGAATGGCTGGAGGGTAACAAACAAGCGCTTGCTGAGCCAAATATGGTGGTTATTGATCAAAAGACCGCCATCAAATACTTTGGCGACTGGAAATCCGCTATGGGCAAAACCCTTAAAATGGATAACCTGCTTGATTTGAAGGTAGCAGGCGTTATAGCTAATTCGCCAGAGAATAGCGACATCCCTTTACGCGTTCTGGTATCGTACATCACTGCCAAACAACACCGTAATGAATATGGTATGGTTAGTGACTGGCACTCTATAAGCAGTAATCACCAGATATTTACACAATTACCGGCCAATGTAAGCGCCGAAAATTTTTCCAAACAACTGGTAAACTTCACCAGCAAAAATACCGATCTAAACAAAAAGAAACAGTTTAGAATCCACCTGTTGCAACCACTTGGTGATATGCACTTTGATACCCGTGTAGGTAACACATTGGGCGACCACATGACCAGCCGCGCTACGCTGAATACATTAACCTTTATTGCCATACTCATTATCATTATGGCATCTATCAACTTTATTAACCTGTCTACTGCCCAATCCGTAGGCCGTTCAAAAGAAGTTGGTATCCGTAAGGTTTTAGGCAGCAGCCGTAAGCAACTAATAGCACAGGTAATTGGCGAAACCTCCCTTATCATTTTTGGCGCTGTAATATTGGCTGTTGCAATGGCTAAAATTGCATTGCCTTATCTTAAAAATATAGCCAGCGTACCTGATGATATCTCCCTGTTAAGCATGGGTTCGGTCTTATTTCTGGTAGTTACCATGATTGTGGTAATATTATTATCGGGTGTGTACCCCGCTATGGTAGTATCGGGCTTTAAGCCGGTATTGGCGCTTAAAAACAAAATAACAGCCGCATCAATAGGCGGTATACCCTTACGCAGGGCTTTGGTAATAGCGCAGTTTGCTATTGCCCAGTTGCTTATTATTGGTACCATAGTCGCTGTTAACCAAATGAATTTTGTGAACGAGGCCGATCTTGGCTTTAATAAAAGCGCGGTGCTGGTAATACCCGGTTCGTCAGATAGTATCAGCCTGAGCAAAATGCAATCATTTAAACAACAACTGTTGCAAAACCCGCAGGTTAAATCGGTAACATTCGCATCAGATGCCCCATCGTCTGAAAATAACTGGGGTACAAACTTTTATTTTGACCACTCTGAAAAAGATCCAACGTTTAACACCTTCCTGAAATATGGCGATGCCGATTACTTTAAAACCTATGGCTTACAGTTTGCAGCAGGTAAAGGCTATGATGTAAGCGATACAATAAGGCAGGTTGTAGTGAATGAAACATTTATTCATAAACTGGGCATCCAAAAAGCAGAGAACGCAATAGGTAAAACCGTACGCTTAGGCGGGCGTGGTACCTGGGCTACCATAACAGGTGTTGTAAAAGATTTTAAAACCAATTCGCTGCGCGATGCCGTTAAGCCGATCGTAATATCGCCCAGCAAAAAATTCGAGAGTCAGATAGCGCTTAAGATAGAAACCAAAAACCTGACTGCTACTGTTGCCACTTTACAAAAAATGTGGGAAAACACTTATCCTGAATATGCCTATAACGGTTTCTTTTTGGATGAAAATATTGCTCAGTTTTACCGCCAGGAAAACCAGTTGGCTATGGTTTATAAGATATTCGCTTTTATAGCAATTTTCATTTCATGCCTTGGCTTATATGGGCTGGTATCGTACATGGCAGTACAGCGCACCAAAGAGGTAGGCGTGCGCAAGGTATTAGGCGCGTCTGTATACAGTATTGTGCTGCTATTCTCAAAAGAATTTATGATACTAATAGCTATATCATTTGTCATAGCCATGCCGGTATCATGGTATATGATGAGTAACTGGCTGCAAAACTTTGCCTACCGTATACCATTAACCGCTGGCGTATTTGTGCTGGCAATTGCATCATCTGTAATAATAGCCTGGGTAACGGTTGGTTATAAAGCCGTTAGGGCAGCGCTGGTAAACCCCGTTAAAAGCTTGCGCAGCGAGTAATTGAGATAGGTATACAGACTTAAGAATTAGAATTTAGAATTTTCATGATATGATCAGAAATTATTTAAAAACGGCCTGGCGTAGTTTATTACGTAACAAAAGTTACACCATCATCAATATTATAGGTTTAGCCGTAGGTGTGGGCGCCTGCTTACTTATATTTTTGGTGATAAATTTCCAAACAAGCTTTGATAACTACCATACACAGAAAGACCATATTTACCGTGTATTGGCTAAGCGTACCTCATCTGAGGGAGTGAAGTATCGTGCCGGTGTACCATTCCCAACAAGCAGGGGGATGCGGGTAGATTATCCGCAGATACCGCTCATAGGGTCGATATTTGACGATGATAATAAACAAATGAGTATTACCTCGGCAAGTGGGGAAATAAAAAGATTTAAAGAACAGGATGTGTTTTTTACTGAACCACAGCTTCTTAAAATATTTGATTTTGGCTGGCTTGAGGGTGATAAGAAAAATGCCCTGGTAGAACCAAATACCATATTAATAAGCCAAAAGATAGCCGAAAAATATTTTGGCAATTGGGAAAACGCAATGGGCAAAACCATTAAATACGATAATAAATTAGACCTGAAAGTTACGGGCATACTAAAAAACCCACCCACAAATACAGACCTGCCTATCAATATTGCAATATCTTACAGCACCCTTAAATATACTGATTACAAAGATAATCAGGAGGATTGGGGCAGCACATTTGGGTCGCATTCCTGTTTTGTTTTGCTACCCAATAACATAAGCGAGGCAAATTTTAACCAAAACCTGGTGGCATTTATTAAAAAGCACAAACCCAATGATGTTAAAAGGGATGCCATGCTTCTGCAACCATTATCACAAATGCATTATGATACCCGTGCCGGGCTTTACACCGGCCAGGTGTTTAGTAAGGACCTGATTAAAGCGTTAAGTCTTATAGGGTTATTTTTGTTAATTATTGCTTGCGTAAACTTTATAAATCTTGCTACTGCACAGGCTGTTAACCGCTCTAAAGAGGTTGGTATCCGCAAGGTATTAGGTAGCCAGCGTAAACAGCTTATACTACAGTTTTTAAGCGAAACTTTTATTATCACCCTATTTTCTATAACTGTTGCTATAGCTTTAAGTGAACTTTCCTTACCCGCTTTAAACAAATTGCTGGATATTCAACTTACCCCTTCTTTTGTTACAAACCCGGTAGTGCTATCATTCCTGGTAGCTGTTTTGGTTGGCGTTACGTTATTATCGGGTATATATCCTGCGTTAATATTATCAGGCTTTAACCCAATTACCGCACTTAAAAACAAAATTAGTAGCAGGCGTTCAAATGGTATAACCTTAAGAAGGAGCTTGGTTGTATTACAATTTGGTATTGCACAGGTTTTAATAATTGGCACTATCGTAATTATAAGTCAGCTAAACCACTTCAAAAATTCAGCTTTAGGCTTTGATAAAGAAGCCATTATAACCGTTACCATGCCAGGCGATAGTTTAAGCCGTTTAAAAATGAATGCGCTCAAAAGTGAAATACTACAACAACCCGGGGTTAAAGGCTTAAGTTACAGCTTTGCCAGCCCATCCGACAATATGAACTGGGGCAGCCCAATTAAATATGACAATGCCGAAAAGGAGACCGACTTTAGAGTGAACATGAAATGGGCTGAGGCTGACTATTTTAACCTTTATAACATGAAGTTTGTTGCCGGCAGGCCTTACATAAAAAGTGATACAGTAAGAGAATATGTAGTTAATGAAACATTACTTAAAAACCTTGGTGTAACCAACCCTGAAGATGCTATTGGTAAAACCATTAATATATGGGACGATAAAAACCTGACACACAAAATTGTTGGGGTTGTAAAAGATTTTAACGTTTCATCCTTACGCGAACAGATCCCGCCTGTTATTATGGCATCATGGAACGGCCAGTATCAGATAGCTAATATTAAGCTAAAATCAACCAATGTTAAGCCAACACTGGCTGCTATTGAAAAACTTTGGACGGCGGCATTTCCCGAAAATATTTATGAATATAAGTTCCTGGATGAAAAAATAGCAAGCTTTTATAAGAAGGAAGATCAATTATCGCAGCTTTATAAAATATTTGCCGGTATGGCCATTTTCATATCCTGCCTGGGTTTATATGGTATGGTATCTTTTATGGCCGTACAGCGTACCAAAGAGGTAGGTATCCGCAAAACATTGGGGGCATCGGTCGCTAATATCGTGTACCTATTCTCAAAAGAATTTACATTGCTTATTGTTATTGCGTTTGCAATTGCTGCGCCTATTGCATGGTATTTTAGCCATCAATGGCTGCAGGATTTTACCTACAAAATAACGCCGGGGGCTGGCATATTCGTTATATCTATTGCATCATCCGTTATTATAGCCTGGATAACGGTAGGTTACAAAGCAATAAGGGCCGCATTGGTTAATCCCGTAAAAAGTTTAAGGAGCGAATAAAAGCTCAGCATAAATAATATTGAGATCATGATAAAAAATTACTTCAAAATAGCCTGGCGCAATCTGTGGAAGAACAAGGTGTCGTCGGTAATAAACATTGTGGGCCTTGCCATAGGTATGGCAGCTTGTATAGTTATCCTGCTGTTTGTAGCGTACGAGAAAAGCTTCGACCGTTTTCATGGCGATAATATCGTGAGGCTTAATGAAGTTCAAAAATTCCCTGGGATGGCCGCATCACAAAAGGTGGGATTATCAATGTACCCGATGGCAACGGCGCTTAAGGCCGACTTCCCCGAGGTGAAAAACTATACCCGCGTAAAATGGGACCGCAAATACCAGATGACCTATAACGAAAGACGGGTATTTGTACCGCAGGTATTAGCGGTTGATTCGACTTTTTTAGACATCTTTAATTTTAAGGTGATTAAAGGTAATGCAAAGGATGCTATTGAAAAACCAAACAGCATAGCCATCACGCAGGAAACCGCCGAAAAATTATTCGGTAAAGAAGACCCCATAGGTAAAGTAATAAATCATTTTGGCGGCGATACCTTGAAATTTACCGTGACCGCGGTAATGGCAAACAGCCCCAAAAACTCGCAATTACAGTTTGATGCCTTGTATTCGCTAACCGGCATCCACCAAAAATGGATGGACCGTTGGGGTGGTAACTGGTTAAATACCTATTTAAAGATGGCGCCCGGCACTGATCTGAAAGCATTTGAGGCCAAGATGCCTGCATTTGTTAAAAAACACATGAAACCCGAGCAGGCAACATACTACCAATTGTTTTATCTGCCGCTTAAAGATGTGCACGCCGGTTCAACAGATATCGGGCTGGATTATTTGAATTTCCAAAAATTCGATCAAAAATCAACCAATCTGTTCGCCATTATAGCTTTTATAGTACTGGTTATTGCTTGTGTTAATTTCATGAACCTGTCTACCGCACGCTCTGCCGACAGGGCAAAAGAAGTCGGTATTCGTAAATCTATAGGAGCAAACAGGCCGCAGCTGGCTTTCCAGTTTCTGGGCGAAACCATTTTATTGTCGCTATTGGCATTAGTGCTTGCACTTGCCCTGGTTGAAATAGCTTTACCATATGTAAATAATCTTAGCCTGCGCGATATTTCGCTGCCGGTGTTCAGCCAGCCGTCATTCCTGCTTGTAGTTTTATTGAGCACTATTGGTGTAGGTATTATTTCGGGCATTTATCCGGCTTTGTTCTTATCATCGTTTCAACCGGTAAAGGTTTTAAAGGGATCGGTTGATACAGGTAAAAACAAAGGCACATTGCGTAATGTATTGGTTGTTGGCCAGTTTACCAGCGCGGTATTCCTGATGATAGCTACCGTGTTTGTAGTAAAGCAATTAAAATTTATGCAGGAGAAAGATCCCGGCTTTACCCGCGAGCAGGTGGTTACCGTACCAATGGATAAGATTTCGGGCCAAAAGTACCCGTTATTTAAACAACAATTATTGGGTAATACCTTAATTGCCGGCGTAACGGCTTCGCAAGATCAGCTCGGAAGTCACCTTGATCAATCGGGGGCAACTTTTCAATATAAGAACGACCCGGTGAGAGAACTTGGGGTTACACAACTTATTGTAGATAACGACTACATGAGGCTTTATAACATTAAGATAATAGAGGGTAAGGATTTTTCCAAAGATAAGTCGGGCAATGGCCGCGAATATATTATAAATGAATCTATGGCTCATGAGCTATTGCGAGACCATCCCAAAGCTGCTATATCTACGCTGATCGGGCAGCGTTTTGGTTTCGATTCGCTTGGTGTAATTACCGGTATCGCTAAAAATTTCAACTTCAATTCTCTTCATTACAAAGTAGAGAACCTTTTAATTGCGAACCAAAGCGATTGGGGGCTTACAACTGCTTCTATTAAAATAAAACCGGGCAAATCAAAAGAAGCCGTTGAGTTTATAAAGGCTACCTGGAAAAACATTAACCCCGATTACCCCTTCGAGTATCAGTTTTTGGATGACCATTTCGCGGAAGTTTACCGTGCAGATAACCAGGTAAGTAAAATAGTAGGCATACTTGCCGGTTTAGCTATCCTCATATCATGCCTTGGCTTGTTTGGCCTGGCATCCTTCTCGGCCGAAAAAAGGGTGAAGGAAATAGGGGTGCGCAAGGTATTAGGCGCATCAGTAAAAAACATTGTATTGTTACTATCTGGACATTTTATAAAACTGGTATTAATATCAAACCTCATAGCATGGCCACTTGCCTGGTATGTTATGAACCACTGGTTGCAGGACTTTGCCTATCGCATTAATATAACCTGGGCCACATTCGTATTTGTAGCGCTGGTATCGGTATTTATAGCTCTGGTAACCATTAGTTTCCAATCTATAAAAGCAGCAATAGCAAACCCGGTTAAAAGCCTCAGAAGCGAATAATATTTATTATTAAAAAGATACAGACCAAACCATCATGTTAAAAAATCACTTTAAAATAGCATTGCGTAACCTGTGGAGGCACCGTGTTTTCTCGTTCATAAATATCACAGGCCTGTCGGTAGGTATAACGGCCTGTTTCTTTATATTTATGTATGTGACTTTTGAATTGAGTTATGATAAGTTCCATACCAAAGCCGATCGCATCTACCGTGTAGTTACCGATATTAAAACCCCCTCAGAAACTATAAATACTGATGTTACCTCGTGGGCGTTTGCGCCAAACTTAAAAACCGATTTCCCCGAGATTGAAGCGTTTACACGTGTAAGTGGTGGTAGTTTTTTAGTTAGAAAAGGGAACGTTAAATTCCAGGAGGAGCGGACACTTTTTGCCGACTCAACCTTTTTTAAAGTGTTTGATTTTAAGCTGTTAAAGGGTAACCCAAAAACGGCGTTAACAACACAGGCAAGTATTGTATTTACCAAAACTGCTGCTAAAAAATATTTTGGTGATACCGATCCTGTTGGCCAAACCGTACTGCTATCCGGCGATGCCATCCCGGCATTGGTGACCGGTGTAATGCAGGATATGCCCGAAAATTCGCAGATAAAGGCGGATATGATCATATCTATGGTAACGCTTACCCAAAGGTTTAATAAAGGTATTGAAGAGCAATGGGGCAATTATGGCGCAACCAGTTACTTATTATTAAAACCAGGCGTAAACGCAAAAAATCTGCAAAGCAAATTTTCTTCATTTATGGAAAAGCGTAACGGCGAACAAAGCCGCAAATCGCAAATGTTTGCCACTTTACTGCTGGAGCCTTTAAAAGATGTTTACCTGCACAGTAAAAGAGGCGGGCAGGAAGTAGGCAGCATCAGCAATGTTTACATTTTTAGTATTGTAGCTGTATTTATATTGGTAATAGCCTGCATAAACTTTATTAATTTAACTACTGCACGTTCTGTAGAACGCGCGAAAGAAGTGGGCATACGCAAAGTAGTAGGCGCTTTAAAAGGCGAACTGGCCAGCCAATTTATTGGCGAGTCCGTTATATTGTGTTTGATCGCTTTTGTGGTAACCATTATACTATCGGTACTGTTGTTGCCGCTGTTTAACCAGTTATCGGGCAAAATTGTTAGTCCGGGTATATTCTCAAACATCACTAATGTTCTTATCCTGTTTGGCATAGCTGTGTCTATAGGCTTTTTAGCGGGTATATATCCTGCTATGGTGCTATCATCGTTTAAACCGGTTATGGTTTTAAAGGGGAGATTTTCTACCGGCACAAAGGGCAACTTGTTACGTAAAAGCCTGGTAGTTGCGCAGTTCAGTATTTCTATAGCGCTCATCATCGGTACCATCATCGTGTATAACCAAATGGATTTTATGCGTAACCGCGATCTGGGTTTCTCGAAAGATCAAATGGTTGTGATAAATACAAATAGCGATGCAGGTAAAGATGCTTTCCAGCAATCTATCAGGGCAATACCGGGTGTAAAATCCGTAGCATTATCATCAAGCGTACCGGGTGGGGGTAATAGCGGTGCTTATTCAGAGATCGAGAACAAAAAAGGTGATTTGCAAATTGCCAACCTCGACCTGTATTTTGTTGATTTTGATTACCTGAACCAGTTTAAAATAAAAATGGTAGCCGGCAGGCCGTTCTCTAAGGATTTTATGACCACCGATACCTCGCAAGCTATGATATTGAACGAAGAAGCGGTAAAGCTATTCGGTTATAGCTCGCCGCAGCAAGCTATTGGCAGGCGATTTAAACAATGGGGCCGCGAAGGTAAAATTGTAGGTGTAATGAAGGATTTTCACTTCCGCTCGTTACAGGAAAAAATAAAACCTTTAAGTATGCGGGTAGAACTACGCGCACTTGACCTGGTATCTATAAAGGTTGATGCTAAAAACCTGCCTGCAACGCTGGCGGCTATTGAAAGTAAGTGGAAGGAAGTTATCCCTAACAGGCCATATAGCTATTACTTTTTAGATGAGTTTTTTGACAGGCAATACCGCGCGGAGCAACGCTTCGGTAAGCTGTTCTTCAACTTTGCCATATTGGCTATTGCTATATCATGTCTTGGCTTATTGGGGCTGGCATCATACAGCACCTATCAGCGTACCCGAGAGATCGGGATCCGTAAAGTATTGGGCGCCTCTACACCGGGTATTGTAAATATGCTATCGGCCGATTTTATGAAACTGGTAGGAGTATCCTTTTTAATAGCGACGCCGGTAGCCTGGTATTTTATGCACAAATGGCTGCAGGATTTTGCATATCGTATTGATATACAATGGTGGGTGTTCGCGGTATCGGGCATACTGGCTATGATAGTAGCGCTTGGCACTATCAGTTTCCAGGCAATAAAAGCAGCGATAGCCAACCCGGTAAAAAGCCTTCGGAGTGAGTAGTGATTTATTGAATTACTGACGTAGTAATTCAATTTATAGTTTAGGGATTAGCTTTTATAATTTATAAAATCATGTTAAAGAATAACTTTAAAATTGCCTGGCGCAACCTTACAAATAACAAAGTTTATAGCACTATAAATATTATGGGGCTTGCAGCGGGTATGGCCGTGGCTTTATTGATAGGGTTATGGGTAAGCTACCAATATTCTTTCGATAAGTATCTGCCAAATTACGGTCAATCGTACCAGGTAAGGCGCAATTTTAACAGTAATGGCGATACACTTACCTTTAGCAGCACATCGCTTAAACTGGCCGACGCACTTCGTAATAATTATCCCGAAATAGAATACGTTGCCGAAAGCGATGGCGGCCGCGAACATGGCTTAATGGTTGGCAATACCAAATTGCTGTTAACCGGTAAACAAGCCGGGGCTGATTTTTTTAAGATCTTCAGTTTTCCATTCATCGAAGGCAATGCCGATGGGCTAAAAGACCCATATTCAATTATACTTACGGAGTCGTCCGCTAAAGCTTTGTTTGGCAGCAAAAGCGCCATGAACCAAATGGTGAAGGTAGATAACAAGAATAATTTAAAAGTTACCGGTATTATTAAAGATCTGCCGGCTAACTCATCGTTGGCATTAAGCTACGTTATCCCGTTCAGTTATTTTGAGATTGTTGACCCGGGTGTGAAGGCGGCACGTAAACAAAGTTTTGGCAGCAACGGCTTCGAACTTTTCGCAAAACTTAAAAATGGTATAAAATACAGTCAGCTTGCTCCAAAAATTAAAAACATGGAGAAGTATGAAGATAACCTTAATGCTAAAAACTCCGACGTTATTATGCAGCCAATACAAGATTGGCACCTTTACAACACTTATATAAACGGCAAAGCCTCGGGTGGTTTTATAGAGTATGTACGCATTTTCAGCATCATTGGCATACTTGTATTGATGATAGCCTGCATCAATTTCATCAACCTAACCACCGCCCGGTCAGAGAAACGCGCCCGCGAGGTAGGTATCCGCAAAGCCATAGGATCGCAACGCAAGCAGCTGATATTGCAATTCTTAACAGAATCGGTACTGGTTACTTTTGTGGCATTTTTGTTTGCTGTGGTTATTGTTCAGTTAGCGTTACCATCATTTAATACGCTTGCCGGCACAGCTATCTTTTTGCCTTATACCAACGCATGGTTTTGGGTTATCACATTGGGTTGTACGTTTATTACAGCCATTGTAGCTGGTAGCCGCCCTGCTTTTTATCTTTCATCATTTAACCCGGTGCAGGTTTTAAAAGGCACTATACAAACAGCAAGAGGTGCATCACTATCGCGTAAGGCGCTGGTTATAATACAGTTTAGCTGTTCAATTGTACTTATTATCAGCACTGTAATTATTTATCAGCAAATACAACACGCCAAGAACAGGCCTACCGGTTATGCAACAAACCGCCTGGTTACCAGTACTACCAATGATGATATTAATGCAAATGCAGCGGCTATAAAACACGCCCTGCTGCAAAGCGGCGCGGTAGCATCTATCACCACATCATCAAGCCCGGCAACGGGTGTTTACTGGCACAGCGATGTAGATAACTTCCCGGGCAAAAATGCAGGCGAAACGGTAGAGATGGGGATGATAGCGGTATCTGAAGATTATTTTAAAACCCTTGGCATGCAACTAAAAGAAGGACATGATTTTATTGGGAACGCTAAGGCCGATAGTGCCAATGTGATATTGAACGAGGCAGGGGTAAAGCGCCTGCGATTAACTAATCCTGTAGGGCAAACCATTACCGAGTTTGGCCGGAAAATGAACATTATAGGCGTGGTAAAAGATGCCCTGATGGATTCCCCATTCCAGGCGGCAGACCCAAGCCTTTTCTTTTTTGATGGCGGCAGTAACATTATTTACCGCTTATCGCCGGGGATGAATACCCATGAGGCGATTGAAAAAGTTAGCGCCGTATTCAGTACCTACAGCCCGGCAAGCCCGTTCACTTATCGTTTTGTTGACGACGATTACAATCAAAAATTCAACTTGGAACTATTGGTGGGCAAACTGGCGGGGATATTTGCAGGCCTTGCCATATTTATATCATGCCTTGGTTTATTTGGCCTGGCTGCTTACGTTGCAGAACAACGCACAAAAGAGATTGGGGTACGTAAAGTACTTGGGGCTACTGTAGCACAGGTTTGGTTGCTTTTATCAAAGGATTTTGTTTTGCTGGTGGTGATCAGCTGTGTTATAGCATCGCCTATAGCCTTGTATTTTTTACAAAACTGGCTTAATAAATATACTTACCGTATTACAATTGGCCCGGGTGTATTCATTATATCTGCCGTAGCAGCAATTACCATAACGCTTTTAACCATTAGCTACCAGGCTATAAAAGCAGCTATTGCTAATCCGATAAAAAGTTTAAGAAGCGAATAATTATAATAGAGTTGTAACCGCTGTTACAGTTTCATCGTCTACAAATAAATATTTAGTTAAGAATTAAAGATTTAGCATCATGATAAAAAATTATTTCAAAATAGGGTGGCGTAATATGATGAAGAACAAGTTCTTCTCATTCATCAATATATTTGGTTTATCGGTAGGGCTGGCATGTTGTATGCTTATCGCCCTGTATCTGAATTACGAAACAAGCTTTGATACGCAGCACAAGAACGCGCCTAATATTTACCAGGTAATAACCGCTTTTGTGCAAAACGGCAGCAAGCGTATGAAACTCCCGAATACGCCTGCACCAATGGCCGGCGCTTTAAAGCAGGAATACCCGGAAGTTGTTGAAAGCGCCAGGTTGCTAAAACTTTTTATTGACGATAAAACTATTATACAGTATAACCCTGCAAACGGCGAACGCAAATCTCTGCTTGAGCAAAACGGCTTCCTTGCCGACCAATCCTTCTTTAAAATATTCACTTATAATTTTACCGAGGGTAATACGACAAACGCGTTAACAAATCCGCGCACCATCGTTATATCAAAAAAATTAGCCGAAAAGCTTTTTGGTAACCAACCCGCGCTAAGCAAGGTTATACATGTTAACAGCAATACCAACGGCGAGCAGGATTACACCATAACAGGTGTATTTGATGACGGCAAAGTACCATCGCACATCAACGCTAATTTCTTCCTTTCGGTAGGAGGAGGCTCAATGGAGGGCT
>NZ_JBAZRC010000030.1:0-36894 GCF_041663085.1 Mucilaginibacter sp. | reverse complement strand
AGCAGATTTTGATTAATTGTCTGAAAATGCAAAATTGGATTTGCTTAATTTCCCAATCGCTAAGTACCATTACACGATTTACGGCGGAAAAAACCGAGATACTCAGGCAAATACATATCATTTAGCCCAATTACGCTTTGAATTGCTGGATGCACTTAGAGATACTTGCAACGAACTGGTAGCGAGTCATTAAAATCGTTTACTCTTTAGAATATTGAACGCACGCGAAGAAAATGAATATCAGGAATTAAAAACTGACTTATTAGGCTTACAAGAAACTACCGATGCTAGTCCTGTTTTGACCTTCAGCCCTTGCTTTGGCGCGCCATTTCTACCGCTCAAATCAATCCCCGAACAACTATATATCGTTGTTCGGGTTATTATATATCGTAGTTCCGTAATTCTAACTAAGATTAATCCGTTGACTGTCAATAATATAAATTTATGGCATGAATTTTACATAATTACTTATGGTCACAGTTTGAAGTGGTGATTTTAGCTTAAAGGGCGAAAAAAATACATTAAATTGCTTTGTATTTCATTATGCCATCCCGATCAGATAGACTTGTTGACCTGAATCATTTATGGTTAGAAAATTTTCTATTTTACTAACTTTCCTTTTAATTGGGGCAGCGTTTAACAGCCGCGCCCAAAGCATCGATGCTGCCTATGAACACAACCTCAAAATTCTGCTTCGATCACAATTATCCGATACAACCCGCATTGATATAATGCATAAGCTTGGCGTTTGGCATACTGACCGGTACCTGCTTACGCTCAATTCGAGGGAACCAGACAATGCGCTTAAGGTCTTGCAAAAGGCCCTTAAACTTAGTAAAAACATTGGTGACGATGACCGCAAATTTGAAAGTATCAGATTAATGGCTAATGCCTACTTGTTTTTGAACGACACGGTACGTGCCAGACGGTGTATCACGGCGACTTTGGATTACCTGAAGGCAAAACGCCAGTTTTCACAAGTCGTAGTGGCTTGTCTTCAGCATGGCAAGGCCGCATATAGTGCACTGTATCCAGCGCTATGTGCCAGATATTGTGACCATGCGCTATCTGTTGCGGTCAGCAATCATTTGCAGAGACTGATAGTGCCCGCTAAAACCTGGGTCCTTTTTGCTAAAGAAGGAAATGGCAGGGATGTGTTGCCGGAAGCATTAGCCATGGTGGCACAGTACCGTAACAGTGGTGAAAATTTGGACCGGGTATATGCTCAGTTAGCGCGGAGATATAGGTACAGGGGCGATTTAAAGACCGCTTTAAGTTATGCGCTGGCAAGCACCCGGGACATGCAAAGGCACCGGGATACCGCTTTTGTCAGCTATGCCTACGCGGAACTTGCCCAGGCATATGACGTACTTGGAGAAGCCGAAAGAAGTGTTTATTATTATAGAATGACCCTGCAGGCGCGGTCTAAATTGGCACAGCGGGAGGAATATAAATATAGGACCTTAGGGTTCATTATCGCAAACCTAATCAAGCTGGGGCGGCCAAAAGAAGCTTTAAATGAGTTAATTACATATCAAAGAGCCTTTCCGCCGCAAAGCGATTTTGGGAAGGCATTTTGCGATCAAAACAAAGCGTACTGCTATGAGGCTTTGGTGAATTATAATAAGGCGGAGCACTACTACCTTCGTTTGCTCAAAAGTCCGGTGATGGCACTGCCCAACGATATATCCTGCCTAGCTTATTATGATATCTGTAGATTTTATGTCCTAAAAAAGGCCTATAAGCTGGCGCAATACTATATGAATAAAAGCAACTGCACGCCCTCTGCTTTTGATAATGTCAAAAATCTCGAACAGATACGATACAAGATTGATTCGGCGCTCGGCAATTACAGATCTGCTATGCAACACTATGCCAACTATCAAAGAGCAAAAGACTCTATATTCAATAAATCAACAGTAAGGGAAATGTCGGAAATGCAGCTTAAGTACAAGGCCGCTCAAAGAGAAAACGACATTGCGCTCTTGAAAAAGGATAGCCAGATCCAACGTGACAGATTAAAGCAAGCAGATTATCAGAGAAATCTAACCTTTGTAGGTATTGCCTTGCTATCATTGGCATTGCTTTTTGTATACCGCGTTCTCATTAATATTAGAAAAAAAACAAAAGTAATTGATCACAATAACATTACATTGAAACATCTTCTTGACGAAAAGGAGTGGCTGATTAAAGAAATTCACCACCGCGTGAAGAATAATTTGCAAATCGTGATTGGTTTGTTGCAGCGCCAGTCTTCCTATATTGATAACGATATCGCCTTAAAAGCAATTCAAAATAGTGAGAACCGCATGCATGCCATTGCACTTATTCATCAAAAGCTTTATCAAGTAGATACGCTTAAGCAAATTAATATGCAGGAATACATTGAAGACCTGATATTACATTTACGGGAAACGGCAGATACCGACGTTAACATCACTTTTGTAAAACAACTCGAAGGTATATACCTGGATGTTTCCCAAGCCGTGCCGCTTGGATTGATACTTAACGAAGCTATTACAAATGCAATTAAATATGCCTATCCAGGTGGAAGTGAGGGTAAGATTTACGTTGAACTTACTCAACTAACGGACAATAATATTCTATTGAAAGTAAAAGATGACGGTGCAGGCTTAGGGATAGCATTTGATTTGAAATCTGTGAAGTCTATGGGCATTAATTTAATGAAGGGACTAAGTAAACAACTTGGAGGTGATTTTGATTTCAACCTGGAAAATGGGGTTGCAATAGTGGTACGGTTTAAACGCGAACAGTTCGTTAAGGCTAATCATTGATTTTGCATTATTTAGAAATGGATATAATTACCAATGATTGTAATTGCAAAGGGCAGTATAAAATGGACAAATCGATAATTATTTTGAACTTTAGAAATACATTTAATCATTTGATATACGTAAAATAAGATTCGTTGCAAGATTGATGATATATCGTAATAATAGCACGCAAACCATCGTTATTACTTGGTAATCAATTAGTTGTGTATATGGCATGGTTTTGATATTTGATTTAATCATGAAATCAAAACTTAAAAATATTGCCCGAAAAGAATTGTCCGTTCGCATTGAACATCTGCATAATATGGGATATTCAAATGATTACGTGCTCACTACTGATCGAAAGGTTAGTTGCCTTCAGGACCGATCATCCTATTGTTATGACCAGGTGACGATGCAGCTAATAGATCATGTCTATGACGATGCTGTACAGCAATTCTGTCATATACATACGGTTAGTACCAATGACGGACAAAAAGGAATAATACTTTCGTATAGTGAAGCCGCTAAACCAAGGCAGCGATACTGCGGAGTAAAGCGAACGGCAATTGATGCCTTTTGGGAAGCATATTAAGCTGAAGAAGTGTTTTGGTCATTTGCCGTAATTAGAAGAATAAATTTAATTGCTTTGCATCAGGGATCAATCCCAGGTCGCCGGCAGATAATAGTGCTTATGGGTTTAAGATATTTTATTTTCATTTCTTTTTTCTCAGTGATAGCTTCCAGCGTCTATGGGCAAAGGACTGACCTGGCTTATGGAAGGGAATTAAAACGTGCAGTCGGTACCGCGGTACAGACCGATCATATAAGTGTTTTGCATAAACTTAATGTATACTACGTTAACCGGTATATAATAACTTCAGATAAAGATTATTTAGACAGCGCTTTGGTACAAGCCCAAAAGGCCGATATTTTATCCAGCAGATTAGGAGCAGCTGATCTTAAATATGAAAGTAAAAGATTGATGGGCAATACCATTATTGAAATGGGAGATTCTGTCAAAAGTCAAAGATACATTGAAGAGGTATTAACTTACTTTCAAAATCGTCGTCAATTTTTTAAATTTATGAAAGCGTGTTTTTCCTTTGCAGAAGCGTCTGACAGGATAGATTATTGTGCAATAAGCGCCAGGTATTATCTGCGCGCCCTTGCTATTGAGAAGGCACACCACCCGCTTAATAATGAATTGTATATTAAATCATATTATCTCTATGAAATAAATGGTGCTGGTCGTGCAGTCGAATGGGAACGTGAGTCGGTCAAGATGGTGAATCAATATAAAAATAGCGGCAAAAATTTGTCATTTATTTATAACATGCTTGCTACTACATACAGGTATAGGGGGGATCTGAAAAAAGCGCTGGAATATGGAATCGCCGGTCTTCGTGATGTGGAATTGCATAATGATACAATCACTGCCAGTAAATGTTACGCCGAACTTGCACTTATTTACGATGTGTTAGGTGAATATGATAAAAGTATTTTCAATTATAGAAAATGTTTGGAATACCGGCTTAGAAGGCCAATCGGTGAAGTATATATATTCAGAACACAAGGATTTATTGTTAAGGACCTCATTAAATTAAAGCGGCCTATGGACGCCCTGAATGAAGTAATTGATTTCAAGAGGAAGCATCCGCCGCAGGGTGAGATCGGTGAGGGATTTTGTGATCAAAATTTAGCATTCTGTTATGAAGCTCTTAAAGAGTATTCGAAAGCGGAAAGATATTACCTTAAAATGCTTAAAAGCCCGGCAATAAAAACTGGAAGTGAAGTTAAGCTACTTGCATATTATGATGTTGTTAATTTTTATATATTAAGAAAGCAATACAAACTGGCTTTACAGTATGCTATTGAAGTCCAAAACTATTTGAGTTCCTTGGATAACTTTAAGACATATGAAAATTATAGATTTAAAATAGACTCCGCATTAGGTGATTACAAATCAGCACTTTACCACTATGGACGGTCTCAAAAAGCCAAAGATTCCCTATTGAATGAATCCAAAATCCGGGAGGTGTCTGAGCTGCAGTTAAAGTATGAATCATCGCAGAAGGAAAAAGATATTGCCCTTCTGAAAAAGGATGGCCAAATTCAGCGGGATAGGGCTATTCAATCAGATCGAATCCGCAACATTACTTTGGCCGGAATTGGGATAGTGTCGATAGCGTTGATTTTGGTTTATGCGACTTTTCTTAACAATCGCAAAAAATCCCGGGTAATCGATCAAAAAAATGAAAAGTTGAATTTTCTTTTGGATGAAAAGGACGGACTTTTACAAGAGAAACAATGGCTGATCAAAGAAATTCATCACCGGGTAAAAAATAATTTACAAATTGTTATGGGCCTATTGCAGCGGCAATCTTTTTATATTGATAATGAGATAGCCTTAAAAGCTATCCAGAATAGTGAAAACCGTATGCACGCAATTGCGCTCATCCATCAAAAGCTGTACATGTCAGAAACGCTTGACTTGATCAATATGCAGGAATATATTGACGAACTGGTAATGCACATTAAGGATACGGCGGACATCGATGCAAATGTGCTTTTTGTAAAGGACGTTGACCTTATTTTTTTGGATGTATCCCAGGCAGTACCTCTTGGGTTAATTCTTAACGAAGCGATTACAAATTCAATAAAGTACGCTTACCCGGACGGTCGTGATGGTAAGATTCATATTGAATTCAGGGAATTACAAGATTATTATAACATGTTAACAATACGTGATGATGGTGCAGGTTTCAAAGAAAATTTCGATATTAAGGCTGTGCAGTCGATGGGTCTTAATCTGATGAGAGGGCTTGCTAAACAGCTTGGGGGTACACTGGAATTAAGCCAGGACAATGGTGTTGTAATAGAGATAAAATTTAAAGCAGTTGAGTTTGCTGCAACGAAACATTAAGGAAGGCGTAATAATATGGAAAAGCGGAAAGTACTTATTGTAGAAGATGAATTTATAATTGCGGACGTATTACGTGATTATGTTGAAAAAGGCGGATATACTGTTTGCGGCGTAGCAGATACCGTAGAAGAGGCACTTGAACTTATGGGTGATTGCACACCGGACCTGGTTTTGCTTGATATCTTTTTAAAAGGAACGAAAACCGGCATTGACCTGGCCAAGATACTTTCGGCAAGAAATATGCCTTTCATCTTTATTTCTGCCAATTCCACCCAAAAAGTCCTCGAAGCTGCTAAGGTTACCAATCCTTCTGGCTTCGTAATTAAACCTTTCAGGGAGAAAGATGTGCATGTCGCGCTTGACATCGCTTTTTATCGTCATGACAATAACAAGGAGAATACGTCTCGCCAGGATGTTAGTCTTCAAAAAGAAATCTCAAAAATTTTGTCAAGTACTAAATCATGGAAAGAAAAACTGATGGCTTTCGGTCACTCATTACAGGCCTTCATTCCCTATGAATTTTTTTCTGTGAGCTGTCGTGCTGAAGAGCCCTGTTTTAACGATATCGGATTTTTGAGAATAGGATTTGATGAGTATCAAACCATAGGCCCTGAGGAGATGAGCGTGATCACGAAATTGAATTTACAGGAACTTGCTGGTTTACAGGCCAAACATATTCCAGAACCTATGGCAACCTGGTATGATGAAACCGAATTTAGTGCGCACCTGGCTCACGCGGCGTTAAAAAAGCGCCTCGCTGATAATTATGGCCTGAAATCGCATTTACATATACCCCTTGATATTGATAAGGATGTCCATTTTATGCTTAATTTTTATAGCAGGAGGGCAGATGCATACGACGCCGATAATATGGTAACCAGTGAACGGCTAAAACCGTTATTTGTTAACCTGGTAAAAACCATGCTTGCTGACGAAACAAATCCATACAGGTTAAAAGTTCAACCACCTGTATTAAATAATGACAGTAAACGCGATATAACTTTTAAAGGCATAGTAGGCAGGAGCCATTTGCTCTTAAATGTTTTTGATCAGATTTTACAGGTGGCTCCACATAACTCCTCTGTGCTGATTTTAGGAGAGAGCGGAACGGGAAAAGAAAAGATAGCAGAGCGCCTTCATCATTTATCGGCGCGAAAAGGAAACCCGTTTATCAAAGTTAATTGTGGCGCGTTACCAACAACCCTCATTGATTCGGAATTATTCGGACACGAAAAAGGTTCTTTTACAGGGGCGTATGAACGAAAGATCGGTCGTTTTGAACAAGCTAATACCGGATCAATATTTTTAGATGAGATAGGGGATTTGCCCCTTGATTCGCAGGTTAAGTTATTACGTGTGCTTCAGGAGCGCGAATTCGAACGACTAGGAGGCAGGGGGACGATAAAAACGGATGTCAGGATCATAGCGGCAACGAATCGTGATCTGGAAAAGGAAGTCGCAGACGGTAGGTTTCGTCTGGATCTATTTTATCGCCTGAATGTGATCCAAATCATCATGCCGGCCTTGCGGGAACGCAAAGAAGATATTCCTTTACTTGCAGACCACTTCCTGCATATATACAATGCAAAAGCGGGTAAATCCATCAAACGGTTTTCAGATCAAGCAATTGAATCTATGGAAAACTATGGATGGCCCGGGAATATTAGAGAGTTAGAAAATCTTGTCGAACGAAATGTGCTTCTGTGCAGGACAGAAGTTATCGATGATGTTAACCTTTCTGTGAAAATAGCAGTTAATAGTATAGGTGACTCGGTCCCGCCTGGAATATTACCTATGATGGAAAATGAGAAGGCCCACATTTTAGCGGCATTGAAAAAATGCAATGGTAAAATCTGGGGGACAGGCGGAGCTGCGGAACTTCTTAATTTACCTCCGACAACCTTGAATTCGAAGATGAAAAAACTGGGTATTAACAAAGATTTTTTGCAATAAGCATAATTATGGATTGTCAAAGAAATAATAAGGGAACCCAATGCCCACATTCAAAGAGCCTGCTGACACAATAGTTATAATGCATCCGGTATTTATGATTAGGAAGTTGGTATATCCGACGGTAAAATTAACGCCTGCTTTCAATTGTATACGTGAAGCTTTCAGCATTGTAAAAACCAAGATTAAATTCTACGGGTTTTTCTGCCTGGTCAAACACATATCTTTTTCGCATAAGAATTGAACTGTTGAGCTCGATTTCGAGTTTATTAGATAAGTTTTTATCAGCGAGCCTGGCACTAATCTCTTCTCTGGACAGATCTACTACGATGTTATAATCTCTTTCCAGAATATCATATAGCGGACGCTTGAAATCTTCCTCACCTGTTAGCCCGGTCCGGGGGTGAAAATAAGATATAAAATAAACGAATGGTTTATCGGCGTCACCTCTTAGCCTTTCCAATTTCAGTATTTTTTTATCCCTGGAAATTTCAAAAAATGTTGCGAGCTGATCATCCGGCAGGACCCAGCTAACATGCAGCTCATAATTCTTAATGGTCGTACCCCGCGCTTTCATTTCTTGTGAAAAGCTTAGCCAGTTCATTGACTTTGAACTAACCTTAGGCCTTGCGACTTTAGTACCGGATTTTTTCTTTCGAACTAATAATTCCTCATTAACCAACTTGTTTATTGCCTGCCGCAAAGTTGATCTGGAAATCATTAATTCTTTCGCAAGATCAACCTCATTTGGCAGGGTCTTTCCGTTCTGATAATCCGGCTCTTTAATCATTTCACGGAGTAAGCCCTCTACCTGCGTATGTAGTGGGACAGAGCTTTTATGATCAATTTTTAATTTAATTTCTGACATATCTTGTATACAAATCTAATGGTTTATTAACCATTATGTATGGTTGAAAATATTATCATGTTTAAATAGTTTAATATGTATGTACATTATAATATAAAATACACCCATTTTCACGTGAAATACTTTTGAAAATATTTTAAAAAGAAATACAACGTTTATTAAATGTGGCAATTCGTCGTCAAAATGGCGTTTTTTATTGACATTTCAAGATCTGGGTATTTGTATATATATATTTATTACGTAAATATGTACGTACAAAATATAAACTAACTCAAAACTATGATCTGGAAAAATTTTACTTTTATCTTTCTTAAATTCCTTGGTTGCTGGCTTTGCCTCTTATTTATGACAGCAATGTCAATGGGGCAGGGTTCCCTAAAAATAACGGGACAGGTTATTGACAACAAAGGCCAGCCGCTTCCGGGCGTAACGGTTGCAATTAAAAATACCACAATAGGTGTATCAACCGATACCCTGGGCAAGTTTAGTTTAGTTGCAACTAGCCCTGAACAAATGCTCGTTTTCTCCATGATTGGCTTTACTAAACAAGAGCTTGAAATCAAGAGCAACAGGGTATTTAATGTTACCCTGCTCGAGGACCAAAACTCTCTGAAAGAAGTAGTGGTAGTGGCATACGGCGAACAAAAAAAGGAAAGCCTGGTAAGTGCCATTACTACAGTTAGAATCAAAGACATTAAGGGCCCGACAAGTAACCTGACAACCATGCTTGCCGGGAAGATTTCAGGGGTTGTAGCTTATCAGCGAACTGGTGAACCGGGAGCCGACAACGCGCAATTTTTCATTCGCGGCATAACTTCGTTTGGTTCGGGAAAAATTGACCCGTTAATCCTCATTGATGGGATGGAATCCACACCGAGCACTTTAGCGAGGCTTCAGCCGGACGATATTTCAGGCTTTTCGATACTGAAAGACGCGGCTGCTTCATCATTATATGGAGCGAGAGGAGCAAACGGTGTAATTCTGGTGACCACAAAATCCGGTGTTAGCGGTAAAACCATGCTGAATTTCCGTTTTGAGAATTCCATATCGCAAAATGCTAAAGATTTTCAGCTTGCAGATAATATAACATATATGCAATTGGCAAATGAAGCAGCACTGACCAGAAATCCCCTTGCTGCATTGCCTTATTCCCAGACAAAGATTGACCATACAGCA
This sequence comes from Mucilaginibacter sp., assembly GCF_041663085.1. Taxonomy (GTDB): domain Bacteria; phylum Bacteroidota; class Bacteroidia; order Sphingobacteriales; family Sphingobacteriaceae; genus Mucilaginibacter. Next base: position 27,200 of record NZ_JBAZRC010000030.1, on the reverse strand, counting down.
GCCGGTGACAATCCTTACCTGTATCCCAGCAATAACTGGATGCAGCAATTGATTAAAAGCAATACCACCAACCAGCGCTTTAATATGAATATATCAGGTGGCGGGGCTGCTGCTCAATACTATGTTTCGGGAACCTTTAACCAGGATAATGGGATTTTAAGATCAAATCCGGGTAGCAATTTCAATAATAATGTGAATTTGAAGAGTTATGAAGTCAGATCTAATATCAACGTGAAACTAACTTCTAGTACGGAAGCGATCATTCGTACTTCGGGGAATTTTGACGACTATATCGGTCCGATTGGAAGAATAGGGCTCAGTGGTGGTGCAGCAGTCTTTAACGACGCTTTGACAGCTAATCCTGTCCTTTTCCCAGCGCTGTTCCCGGGATCAAAACTTCCAAATGTTTCGCACCCGCTTTTTGGTAATGCTGCGAACGGCACCAATGGTCAAACTTACTTAAATCCATATGCGGAGATGGTTTCCGGCTTTCAGCAGTACAATACTTCTACTTTAAATGTGCAGCTTGAAGTAAAACAGGACCTTGGTTTCTTTATAAAGGGATTATCGGGTAGGGTTATGGCCTACAGCAAGCGTTATTCTTATTTTGACGTATCCAGAAAATACACGCCATTCTACTATGCGGCAAGTCCGGTGATTGGTGATCCGAACGGGTATAACCTTTCATTGCTTAATGAGCAGTCTGCAACAGAATATCTGACTTATCAGGAAGGCAACAAGATTGTAAACACTAATACCTATGGTGAGGCGGCATTGAATTACAACACTGCCATCGCCAAAAAACATGTAATATCCGGCTTGCTGGTAGGCATTTTCAGAAGTTATCTGACCGGTAATGCGGGCGATCTGCAATCATCCCTTCCGTTTAGAAACCTTGGTTTAAGTGGCCGTTTCACTTACGCGTATGATGATCGTTACGTTTTTGAGACAAACTTTGGATATAACGGATCTGAACGTTTCGCTCAAAACAATCGTTTTGGCTTTTTTCCATCCGTAGGCGGGGCGTGGAATGTAAGCAGGGAAAAGTTTTTTAAACCTTTGACCAATGTTATTTCCAAGCTGAAATTAAGGGCAACTTACGGATTGGTTGGTAATGATCAGATCGGAGCCGCAAGTGACCGTTTTTTCTACCTGTCAAATGTGAACCTTCAGGATCCGCTTTATGCCGCCCAATTTGGAGAGAATTATGCCTATACCAAAGACGGAGTTTCAATTTCGCGGTACGCAAATAATGGCATTACTTGGGAAAAATCCCAAAAGTCTAATGTTGGCATGGATCTGGAATTATTCAACAGCCTCAACTTAGTGGTTGATGTCTACAAGGAACATAGAAGCAATATCCTGATGCAGCGCAGTTATATCCCGTCAACATTGGGGTTAACAGCACCGGTAAGTGCTAACGTAGGCGTTGCGGAGGGTAAAGGTGTTGATCTTTCAATGGATTATAGCAAAACATTCAATAATGCCTGGTTACAACTTCGAGGGACGTTTACCTACGCAACGAGCAAATTGCTTGTGAACGAGCAACCTGATTATCCGGCAAATGAACAATACCTTTCGAGTTTAGGGTATTCGTTATATCAGCCATCCGGTTTGATTGCGGAAAGGCTTTTCGTTGATGATGAAGATGTGAAAAACTCTCCAAGGCAGACTTTCGGTGAAGTGAGGGGAGGAGATATTAAATACCGTGATATGAACGGGGATGGACAAATCACCAACCTAGATAAGGTTAATAACCTTGGTTATCCATCAGTACCGGAAATTATTTATGGTTTCGGTTTTTCTGCAGGTTATAAGAATTTTGATTTCAGCACCTTTTTTCAAGGAACAGCAAGATCTTCTTTTTTCATAGACCCGGCCGCGATGTCTCCTTTTGTTCAGTCCGCGGGAGCGCAAACCGGTTTACTTGATGCTATCGCCAAAGATCACTGGTCAGAGGATAACAGGAATATATACGCTTTCTGGCCACGACTTAGTCCCACGGTAAGTGTCAACAATACTCAGCCCTCGACGTGGTGGATGCGCAATGGTGCTTTCCTGAGAATGAAGTCCGCTGAATTCGCCTATAATTTCAAAGGTGGCGCATTATCGAAATTACATATGCGAAGCCTGCGGCTTTATGTCAATGGAACAAACCTCTTTGTCCTGAGTGGTTTTAAATTATGGGATCCCGAGCAAGGTGGCTTAGGTCTAACCTACCCGGTTCAAAAAGTGTATAATATCGGCATTAGAGCTGAACTGTAAACTGATAATATGAAAAGATTATTTACAAAACAACTTATGGTAAAATTACAGCGATGTCTGTTATATTTTTGCCTGATCACAATAGGTCTGAATATTTCTTCGTGCAAAAAGTACCTGGATGTTGTGCCTGATAATGTCGCTACAATAGAGCATGCATTTGCCAACAGAATAGAAGCTGAGAAAGTCTTGTTCACCTGCTACTCTTATCTTCCGAATGACGGGCACCCGGATTTAAACCCTGGATTTAGCGGCGGCGATGAACTGTGGACTTACTGGCCCTTGACCCAGGATTATTTTTACCTTGATCCTTACAATATCGCCAGGGGGCTGCAAAATCCTACTACGCCCAACCTCAATTATTGGGATGACGTGGGCGGAAAAAACCTTTGGCAGGCTATAAGGATGTGCAATATTTTTCTCGAAAACATAAATAAGGTAAGTGATATTGATCCATTCCTCAAAAATCGCTGGGTTTCCGAAGTGAAATTTCTAAAGGCGTATTATCACTGGTATCTATTCAGGCAATATGGCCCGATTCCCATCATGGACAAAAATCTGGAAATTACGGCATCTCCGGCACAAGTAAAAGTTTACAGGCAACCGGTGGATTCGGTAGTGCATTATATATCCGGATTGATCGATGATGCAGTAAGTGGAAAAGATGCGAACCTGCCAGACAAAATTACCAGCGCATCAACTGAACTTGGCCGTGTTACAAAACCCGCGGCACTCGCTATAAAAGCCCGCCTCCTGGTAACAGCAGCAAGCCCGTTATTCAACGGGAACGCTGATTTCAGCGGCTTTAAAAATAGTAATGGACAGTTGTTATTCAATCAAACTTTTGATGCTTCCAAATGGAAGAACGCTGCAGATGCTTGTAAGGCTGCTATTGACGCTGCAACGAAATCCGGTAATACTTTATACCATTTTAATGAGGTGGGTTTTAACCTGGATGATGCCACTAAAACTGAAATGAACATCAGGAACGCCGTTTGTGAAAAATGGAACAGCGAATTGATTTGGGGGAGTACAGCAGGGGGGATTCCAACCTACTGGCTCCAGCTTTACGCGTGCCCTCAGATTAATCCCAACGAAATCAATCTTGATCTGAAAGGTAAACTCGCGCCAACGCTGAAGATGGCAGAACTATTCTATACAAATCATGGTGTTCCAATAGATGAAGATAAAACATGGGATTATGCCGGACGTTATCAGCTCCGTGCCACTGAAGTTGCCGATACTTTACTACAACAAAATTATAAAACCGCAGCATTGCACTTTAACAGGGAGCCTCGTTTTTACGCGGATCTCGGGTTTGACGGTGGTAAATGGTTTATGAAAAACGGGTTGTATGACATACAAAGTAAAGCAGAAGAATATTCCGGTAAAAAGCAAAGCCGGCTTTATTCAGTAACAGGATATTTTGCTAAAAAGCTTGTTAACTGGAACCTGGTTGAGACAAAAACTTCGGTTACGGTAGAATCCTATCCGTGGCCAATCATGCGCCTGTCTGACCTTTATCTGCTGTATGCGGAGGCACTAAATGAGAGCGGCCAAAGCGGTGCAGCCCTGCCTTATTTGAATCAAATCCGGGAAAGAGCGGGCTTAAACACAATTGAATCATCATGGGCAGCTTATTCTAAAAACCCTGGTAAATTCAATTCAGTTTCAGGTTTACGATCAATTATTCAGCAGGAGCGCGGAATTGAACTGGCTTTTGAAGGCAGCCGCTTTTGGGACCTCAGAAGGTGGAAAACTGCGCCTCAGGTACTTAGCCAACCGGTATACGGATGGGATGTTAATCAAAAATCCTTTGAAGATTATACCAGGCGCGTGCTGCTTTTCACTCAGCGTTTCGAGGGTCCTAAGGATTATCTATGGCCAATCAAGGAATCAAATTTACAAATCAACCCTAACCTGGTTCAAAATCCTGGTTGGTAAAAAGTCTTACAATGAAACTAAATATCAAAAATATAATAGCAGGTTGTCTAATAACTGGTGTTGCATGTTTTATCGCATGTAAGCAGGATAAACTTGAGCCCGCAGTAAAAGACAGCAAAGCTCCCGGACCTGTTTCAGGGCTAATTGTAAAAAATATAAGCGGCGCTGCAGTTATTAGTTTTACCCCTCCCGCAGACGAGGATTTGTTATATGTGCGGGCTTCTTACAAAACCAGAAGCGGCGTAATACATGAAACTAAGGTTAGCAAGTACAACCGTGAATTAACAGTGGATGGGTTCCCGGACACACTTGCATATGATATAAATATCTATGCGGTTGATAAATCAGAAAATGCCTCTGAACCCGTAACAATCACTGTACACCCCGGACGACCGGTATTTCAGTTGGTGAGGGATAGCCTGACCTATGCTGCTGACTTTGGCGGGATTAATGTCAAATATAAGAACGTATCAGAAACCAGTATAGCGGTGGTGCTGTTAACAAACGATTCAACTGGCAATTTCGTGCCTGTAAATACAGCTTATACAAAATCAAAGCAAGGTGATTTTTCCACCCGTAACCTAAAAGCGGTAGACACCAAGTTTGGCATCTATATCAGAGACAGGTGGGGTAATAAATCGGATACTTTACTATTTCATCTTACACCCTTGTTTGAGGAGCAATTGGACAGAACAAAAATTCACCCCATTGTATTACCTACTGATGCTCAGGTTGGGCCTCAGTACGGCGGTGGAGTAGAAAAGTTATTTGACGGGAATACAACAAATGCCGGTGGGTATTACCATACCGGAGATGATTCCAAAATGCCGCAGTGGTTTTCATTTGATCTTGGCGTTCAGGCAAAACTCAGCCGGTTAAGCTGGTTTATGCGTGAGGGTTTCTTTTATGACCTGCATAACCCACGGGTGGTAGAAATATGGGGAACGAATGCGCCTGCAAGCGACGGCAGTTTTACGGGCTGGACATTGTTGGCATCACATACCCAGGTTAAACCATCCGGTCTTCCCGCAGGACAAAATTCGCAGGCAGACATAGATGCCGCAACAGCGGGTGAAAATGTCAGTTTCCCGTTAGATGCTCCCAAGGTTCGTTACCTGCGTTTTAAAACGTTGAAAAACTGGTCGAACGGAACCTATGTGAATTTTAATGAAATAATGATTTGGGGCGACACTAAATAAGATAAAATGAAAAAAGTTGTATTATTAGGATACCTGCTACTAATCGCAGGATTGTTTTCTGCCTGCGTAAAAAAGGACGAATTCAAAAAATATTTGGTGAACGGGGAAATTGTTTATCCCGGCCGTGCAGATTCTGTAATCGTTCGTTCCGGCCATAACCGGGTTCAAATTGCGGTTGCGTTAGGAAATGATCCCCTGGTAACGAAGGTTAAAGTATTTTGGAAAAATTTCCAGGATTCTCTTGAGGTAAAGGTTAGCCAAGTATCGAAAAAAGATACCTTAAAAATACCCATAACCAACCTTGCAGAAGGTAATTACAATTTTACGCTTTATACCTATGACGACAAGGGTAATCGTTCGGTTGGAATTACAACTGCCGGACAGGTTTATGGGGATGCGTATATCGGCTCCTTAAATACCAGGACTTTAAAATCACTTGAAGCATCACCCGATGGTAAGGACATTACATTGCTATGGGGTGCTCCTTCAACAGGAGAGACAAGTACAGAAGTCACCTATACAGGTGCCGACGGAAAGTCCAAAAATGTGACGATTGCAGCGGACACTGCGCAAATTGTCCTATCCAACTTTAAGGATAATTCGGAAATATCTTACCATTCCGTATTTGTACCGGATTCGTCTTCTATAGACTTTTACTATTCTACCCCGGAAAAGGCCACACTTCCTGTCTTTGAACGTTTAATGGATAAATCATTATTTAAAGTAGTACAACTTCCAACTGACGTAAATGAAGGCGGTTATGGTTGGCTTGAAGAATATCTTTGGGATGATAATTATAATCCTCCTGGGTTTGCCACAGAGTCCGTAATTCCTTGCTGGTTCACAATTGACATGGGGCAATCTGTTTCCCTGAGCCGCTTAAAGTACTGGCAGCCTGCCGACCGGCTTTACGATCAGCAAAGCGTGAAAAAATTTGAGGTATACGGCAGTAATAATCCGCCAGCTGACGGCAGTTGGGTAGGCTGGACAAAACTTTCAACATGTACTTCAAATAAGCCATCCGGATTACCTGCAGGGGAGGTAGGACCGCAGGATGCTGCATACGCATTGGGAGGAGAGACATTCCTTTTACCAGAACATTTATCAAAGTTTCGTTACATCCGCATAAAAGTATTGGAAGTGTGGGGTAGTGGTGATTTTGCAGCGATGGAGGAATTTAATTTTTATACACACGATCATTAGAAACTTATGGTGCCATTCAGGTACCGCTAAACAAATGAAAAAAGCTTATTTATTTATTGTAACGATTGCTATCATCGGTATAGGGCTTATAGAGCCAGTAACAGTTAACGCGACAGGTAGTATGCAACAGACCGACAGCATACCGCCAACTACCTGGAAAGAACATTGGTTTCAGCACAATTTAACACTTAAACGGGTATTCTTCGATGCAAATATCGCCGTCTATTATGACGAAAATATGGATACGACAATTACCTGGCCGTTTAAAATATTTTCTGACGCCTGGGCTTATGCAAAAAGTAATTATGGAAAATTAGGACCCGAACGCCTATATATTGTTTTGCACCAGGGAACTTATGGAGGCGGGCATCCTTCAGGATTTTATTCAGCGACACACGATTATAGGAATACTATTGATTGTGGCCTGGATAAATGGGATGGTAAAACTACCGAACAAATTTTGATGCCGATTCATGAAATGGGTCATCTTGTAAATGATGTAAGCCATGGAACATTTGGCTCGCCATCAGATGCTGTTTGGGGTGACAGTAAGTTTATGGAGATTTTCAATTATGATGTGCTCATGCATATCGGTCGCCGTGAAGAGGCGGCAAAATATAAAGTTGCTACAGTTAGACAATCAGATAATTTTCCAAATCCATCCACTTATTGGTTCCGTGATTGGTTCCTTCCTATTTATAATGCCTATGGTGAAGGGCGCGTTCTGAACAACTATTTCGCTCTTCTTTCTGCCAATTTCCCTAAGGATAAGAAAAAGCGGTTCACACGTGACCTGAATATGGGTGAATTTGTTCATTTCTGGAGCGGTGCTGCAGGGGTGGATTTGAGTAAAACAGCAATGAAGACCTTCCATTGGGGCAAAAATGAAAATGCACAATTTTTAAAAGCAAAAAAGGATTTTCCGTCTATAAAATACAATTAAAATGAAAATCAGAACTAAACTATCAAAAAGGTTTTTTTTAAGCCTTTTATTATGTATTGCCTCATTGCTTGTTATTAATACGGCAAACGCTGAAAAAATCGATCTTAAGATTTTATATGTCGGCTATGATCCGGCGCGCCCGATGCCTGAAAAAGTGGTTTATTTCAGTACATGGGAGCCTGCTATAAGTTTGGGGTATAAGACCCGGATGAAAGATTTTAAAATGTATCTTAATGACAGATTTACTAATGTTCAAGTTATCGACGTACGTGATTATAAGCCATCTATTTCACAAAATGTCGATGTAACCATTTTTGATGCTGGCCCTGTAAATTTGCCAGCCGATTTTGACCGTCCGGCAATTCTACTGCATGCCATGGCCCCTAATATTGGTATCCCAATTCGTTTGAAATTTGACTGGTATTGCCAGTGCCTTGAAGATGATGCGCTAAATGTTGATTTAACGCACGAAATTTTTAATGCGCCGATAAAGGTCCGTCCAACAATGGTAGAAAAGCCTACACCACTTTCTTTTTTTAACGGACACCAGGCAGCGACAACACCAAAAACGATGAAAATGTGGAATGTGGTTAAGGCAAATTCCTCAAAGCAGGGAAAATACCTGATTGGTATGGTTTCCCATGGAGAAGGTTTTAGCGATTCTCCGGATGCTGAAGTAATATCCGGTGGAGATTGTTTGAAAAACGCCGAAGCCGTTGCTATTGGCAGGCATGGAAATTTTTTGATGTGGGGATTTGCTGCTTCTCCGGAATATATGACGGAAGAAGCTAAAAATGTATTCGCTAATTCGATCAGTTATATCAAAAAATATGATCACAAACCTGTAATTGTGAGGAAGACACAAACAGCGACAAGGGCAGAGATTGATGAGCTGATTTACCGCATAGATGAGGACCTATATAAAAAAGCCCTTGTAGCCAGAAAGGAAGGTAACGCACGATTATTAAAGATGCAAAAGGAATTGCGGGATAAGAAAGCTGCAGGGGAAAACATCGGCCGAAGTAATGAAATGTTTTTGTTGATGCCGGTTACCAACGACCTTCAGTCTTTTGACGACTATCTAAAACAATTTGTAGGCGAGGAATTATTTCAAAAATTTGGAACTGATACAAAACTTTACCATCAATATTTCAGAGATAACTATGAATACTTTTATCCTCAAAATGAACTGAGTTTAAAAATTGATACAGATGTCAAATCACTTGCTATTTCCAATAGAGATCCACTTCTGCTTGAAAAATGCGTTTCGATGCTGGAGGTACCGTCACAGGAACAATTAGCAAACAGACTTTTGGAAAGATATACTAATGAGCATTTTAAAACGGTATCTGAATGGCGTAACTGGATAAGTGTTTTTAAGAATAGATTGTTTTTTAGTGAAAGCGGAGGATTTAAATTCTTTGCCGATTCATCAGGGGTGAATAATCAGGCTTTCAAAAGAACCCCCATAATAGGAGATGTAAGTGAACATCCAATTGCGGCAGACCCGGTTAAGATAAGTTACAAGTTGGTTAAGTCAGTCAAGTCCAAAGCGGTGAAACTAATTGTTACTGCTAAAATTCTTGCAGGTTGGCATATTTATGCTTACGTACCAAACGAAAGCCCGTTCGTTCAAACTAAACTAAAGTTAGTTATTAATGGAAGGTCATTAAAAGCAAAATGGCAAAGCACGCCAGGCATTGCTTTAAATGCATCACCACAGACTTTTGTCTTTGAAAATATTGCGGAGTTTTCCACCGTAATTCCTGAAGGGTCTGCACGCATTGGAAATAAGATCTCCTGTGGATTATATTACCAAGTTTGTAATGACAATAAATGCTTTCCGCCTCAGGAAAAGAACCTTCAGGTGATCCTTTAATTTGTTCGGACTCTCCAAAATACATTAAATGAAAATCAACATTATATTGCTCTTAATTATAGGGAGTTTACATTACTTAAGAAAGGGTCCTGAAACAGAATTTAAGCAAAAGACGTCTACCGTAGATAACCTGCCCGATCTTAATCTGAAAAATGTTAAAGGTGAGAGCTTCCATTTATCAAGCCTCAAAGGTAAGTATGTTTTACTGGATTTTTGGGCAAGTTGGTGTATGCCTTGTATCGCATCCATGCCGCGTGTAGATAGCCTCTACTCAAAATATAGCGGAAAGAACTTTGCAGTTGTGAGTATATCGATAGATAAAAGCAGGGCCGCATGGTTAAAGGAGCAAGCAAAACATCATATTCCATGGATAAATACAATTACTGTTGATACAAAAGCTACACAATTTTTCAACGTTAAAGCCGTCCCATATACCGTTTTAATAAATCCTAACGGAGAAGTTATTTTGACAGAAGAGGGTCTGTCCACAGAAAGTTCGATTGAAAATAAAATACATGAAATTTTCCGAAACACTGTGAAATAACCCTAAATTAATGACACTAAAAGAGCTTGAAAGGCAGCATAGAATTTCTATGCTGCCTTGGCTCAAACCGTGCATCTCTGCTATGGTTTTTTAAGCTGCCGTGCGATCCATTTGGCTATCAGCACATAATACAGTCTTTTTAAACCTGCGCTTATCGATGCCCGAGACGGCCTATACATTTATCCCTTTATTAACTGGATTTCGCAATTGAGTTTGATTTCATCAGATACGACGATTTTCCCTGCTTCAGTTACAGCATCCCAAGTAAGCCCGAATTCTTTACGGCTAACTTTGCCTGACACTGTAAAGCCAGCTTTCGTCTGACCATATGGATCTGTTACAATGCCGCCAAACTCTACATTTACTGTTAAAGGTTTGGTTACGCCTTTGATAGTCAAATCCCCGTGCAAAAGATAATCGTCACCAGATGGCTCAAAGCTCTTTCCTTTAAAGCTGATCAACACATGTTGTTCGGCGTCAAAAAATTCCGATGATTTAAGGTGCGTGTCTCGCTGTTCATTTTTAGTGGTAATCGAATCCACATCGGCTGTGAATTCTATCTGATGAGCACGAGTAAAATCATCGTCTTCGGTCTCCACTTCCAGATTGTAGCTGGTGAAGTTCCCGGTGATCGTTGTGATCATTAAGTGTTTAACTTTAAATTGGACCTCACTATGCGTGGGGTCGACTGTCCATTTCGTTGTCATAATGCTTATTTTATAGTATTTATGCCAATGTTTTTGCCAAAATCGTAATATACTGATAAGCAATACATTGCATTTTTTTTCTATTTTTATTGTTACGCTATTACGTTATTGATAACTACATATGGTTGTCGCCTTGGTACCTGCCATCCAATCTTATGTTTAGTTGATTTGAATAACGTTTCGGACTTACATTGGAAGAATGGCAAATGATAATGTATAATAATAAAAACCTTTATAGCTGAATGTCGAGCCCACGCAGTTACGAGGGGATAAAAAATCCCGAAATTTGTGTTTTCGGGATTTAAGGTTTTATTAAAAAGCAGTTTTAATTACTCCACCATCTGCACGCAATGTAGCGCCATTTGTAGCAGATGACAAAGGACTCGCAATAAAGGTTACCATATTTGCAATTTCTTCAGGTTCAATAAATCGCTTTAATAAGGACGTACCGCGTACGGTTGTAAAAAACTCCTTTTCCATTTCGGCGCTTGTTAGTCCCTGCGCCTTCGCCACTGAATCTATAAAAACGCTTACGCCTTCAGAAGCTGTCGGGCCAGGTAATACGCTGTTTACCGTTACTGCGGAACCTACTGAAAGTTCCGCCAAGCCACGGGCAACAGCTATTTGAGCGGTTTTTGTCATTCCATAATGAATCATTTCGGCCGGTATTTGAATAGCTGATTCGCTTGAGATAAAAATGATGCGTCCCCAATTTTTCGTGAGCATCTTTTCAAAATAAATTCTGGATAGACGAATGCCGCTTAAAACATTTACCTCAAAAAACTTAAACCATTCATCGTCGGGAATTTCTTTAAAGGCGATTGGATCAAAAATACCAACATTGTTTACCAGAATGTCCACTTCAGGTAATTGTTCGAGCAACTCGTTTATGTCCTGAACTTTGGCAAAATCTGCGGAAATTCCCTGAACATTGCTATTGCCGGTTTCTTTAATAATACTTGCTACAGTAGCGTCTATTCTTTCTTTGCTGCGCCCGTTGACAAAAACTGTTGCGCCTTCGGAAGCTAAAGACTTTGCGATAGCATAACCTATTCCTGCGGTTGAGCCCGTAATCAGGGCTGTTTTGTTTTTTAATTTAAGATCCATGATATTTTTATAATAGTTTTGAAGATTTGTTACTAAACCGAAGCCATGCAGCTAACATTACTGCTGGAAACAGTATCGCCGGTAGACCAATTGTACTTGCTGATATTGCGCCGAAAAGGCATCCCGCCAAAAAGCCCGTGATGAGCACTAATTGCTTACCAAAACTGAAAATGGTATCGGGGTCTCTGTTACCAGAAGAAATTAGCTTCATCAGGTCAATAGCTGCCTGAGTTACGTTGCCGGTCATGACTGTTGTCAGGCCATAAGTCGTTTTATTGTAGATTTTGCCAAAGGTATTTTGAAAGGCCATTGCTACCACTACTAAAAAGGCCACAAATTGAACTTGCCAACTTAAAAAATCTGCGGGCATGGGTATAAAAAAGGTAAAGATTCCGCAGAAGAAAAGTACTGCGGCCTGTAAGTTGAGCAACAGATATATATTAGTAGATTTTGACGCTATTTTCTGTCCCGCCATTGCGGATAAGACAAAAACAGGAAATGTCAGTAGCTTTTGCCAGGCATGACTATCGGGCCCCTTAATAATGTCATAGGCAAAAACTATGAAGTTGCCGGTTACATGCGCGGAAAACAACTCCCCGGCAGCGACGAATGTTAGGGTATCGCAGAACCCTGCCACAAAGGAAAGCAACAAGGAGGTGTTTCGGATTAACTTTTCGTTTTCCATTGAATTTAATAATTACGTAAAGCGTTAAACAAATACTGGTCAACTGAAAAAGTCCCAGGTCCTGTTACCAGCAACAATAAAAAGCAAATAGTGTAGATGTAGGGAACATCCCTTATTTCGGGGCTATCGTTCTTATGGACAATAAAATATCCTATTGCTGTCACTCCAATTGTAGGCATTACAGCCAGCCTTGTGCAAATCCCCATTGTTACCAACAACGGAACTACGGTATCGGAGAACGTTGCCAATAGACCGTTTAATTTTTCAGGTAAATGAAACGGGTTAGGTATTTTTTCTATCTGCCCATTTTTTGCTCGAAACTTCTTCATACCATGAACCCTAAAAAGCTCGAGGGAAAGAAGTACTCTGAATATCAGTATAGCCCAGTTATTTATAACTGATCCCACATCAGAATGAAGTATAAATTTTATTAATTCGGTCATTTGCTTAATTTATTTAAAAGGCAAAGCAGGAGCATCCTAATGCACCCCAAAAGGTTGTTAAATCGTTGACTGGAATATTGCTAAGCCGCGCTACGTTATGATTATGAGCATGAACGTCGCAGCTGCCGGCACACTGGTGAATTGTTTGAGCCGCCAGGCTTGTTTGTGTTGCAAGATCCTGTTTACGCAAAACCGCAGACCCTTGCCTGGTGCGGGCATATTCCTGATTGTTGGTTTTTGAATAATAGCCATTATAAATTTTTGAAGGCGACCAGTCTGGCAGAACCGGAACCGGTGCCGGATCAAGGGCAGCAAACTTTCTTTTTGCATAAACAACTTTGCCACCGACGATAGTCATATCAGCTTCAATTTCTTTTATTTCAGCTTCCCCGACATTGAAGTAATCCCTGTCAAGAACAACAAGATCAGCGAACATTCCAGTCTTTATACTTCCTTTTTTATTTTGTTCATTGGAGAACCATGCGCTACCTTTTGTATAAATTTCAAGTGATTGTTCCCTGGAAAGGCGTTGCTCTAAACCATATATTTCCTTCCCGCCAACAGTTTTTCCGCTTGACAGCCAATAAAGGGCCAGCCATGGATTATAACTGGAGACACGTGTTGCATCTGTGCCACCGCCAACAGGTACGCCGGCTGCTATTATCTTCTTAACCGGAGGTGTTTGCAAGGTTTTTTCTGAGCCGTAGCGGTTAGAAAAATATTCGCCCTGGAACGCCATCCTGCTTTGAATAGCTATGCCGCCCCCAAGCTTTGCTACGCGGCTGATATTTTTTTCATCAATTGTTTCAGCGTGGTCGAAAATCCAGGGCAGACCGTTAAATGGCATCTCACGATTTACCTTTTCGAATACATTTAAAAACCTGCTTATACTTTCATTATATGTGGCATGCAACCTGAATGGCCACCGGTTTTCAACTAACAATTTGATTACCCGCTCTAGTTCATCTTCCATATTTACAGGTAGTTCAGGCCTTGGCTGTAAGAAGTTTTCAAAATCCGCTGCGGAGAACGTCAGCATTTCTCCTGCGCCGTTGTGACGATACATTTCATCTCCCTGATACAATTTTACTGAGCTGATCCAATTTTTAAAATCGTCTGCCTCCTGCTTAGGGTGTTGGGTAAACAAGTTGTATGCTATTCTTACAGTAAGCTGATCTTTTTTATTTAGCTCATCTATAACCTGATAATCATCCGGGTAGTTTTGGAACCCGCCGCCTGCATCAATAACACTGGTAATCCCGAAGCGGTTCATCTCCCGCATATAATGCCTGGTAGAATTTAATTGGTGCTCATAGGAAAGTTTCGGCCCTTGCGAAAGTGTCGAGTATAAAATGAGCGCGTTTGGTGTGGCTAATATTAAGCCTGTAGGTTCGCCGTTTTTATCATATTCTATTTGTCCGCCCGCTGGTGCTGGTGTTACTTTCGTAAATCCGATAGCTTTTAAAGCTGCTTTATTCAAAAATGCCCGGTCATATAAATGAAGTATAAATACAGGCGTATCCGGAGACAAATCGTTTATTTCTTTAAGCGACGGCATTCGTTTTTCTGCAAATTGAAATTCAGTCCATCCCCCAACTACACGAACCCACTGCGGTGAAGGCGTTCTCTCGACTTGTACTTTAAGCATTCTGAGTGCATCAGCAAGTGATGGAACTCCGTCCCATCGAAGTTCTAAATTGTAATTCAGCCCTCCGCGAATTAAGTGAGTATGTGAGTCGTTTATTCCCGGTATTACAGTTTGCTTATGCAAATCTATCCGCCGGGTTGTGTCGTGTGAATAATTCAAAACTGATTTATCATCAGTTACCGCAATAAACTTTCCATCCTTTAACGCTACTGCGGTTGCGAAAGGATTTTGGGGATCAAGGGTATGAATTTTCCCATTAAAGAGAATCGTGTCAGCTTTCATCTTGAACTTAATTTATAATCTAAAATTTATAGGTAGCAGTAATGCCAGACATGAGTATGTCCTTTCCACTACCGGATTCTTTAAGAAATTCACCCGCATTAAACCAAGTAAGTTCCGCCCGGACGTATAAAAATTTATTCGGCGAGTACTCTAAAGCAGTTCCCAGCTGGTGTCCAATTTTTTTGGATTTCTTTTGCTGACCAGTATATATCAATTTTCCATTTACAGCATATATACCATCATTCTGATTCATCCTGTAAAACATGTCATAATCTTCAGACCATGTAAGGTGTTTACCTAAAGCAACTGAAAAATAAGGATGGGCATCTATTAGGTTTACGGGACCAATCAATGCGGCCAGTCCGAAATAAGCACCTTTTGGAAAGAGTGGATTAAAAGTATTCAGCCTGTCATCTCCATGCTTCCTGTCGCCGCTAATAAGTTCCGTTTTTAATCCTATTTGCGGCTTAAAAGCATTTTGATGGAAAGTGTAAGAAATATTAGCTGAGGTGGTCCAAGCAGAGATCTTTGAATCACCGAGTGAACCAAACTGATATAGGGCCTCGACGTCATACAGCCAATCCCCTGTTGATTTCCATATACGGGTTCCGACGCTATGCCGTACTTCTGCACCCGAGCCATCATCAAATTTCGCGGTAGATTTGCTTAGGCCTAAATAATAAATATCTAAATTGTTGAGAACAGGAACCTGGTTTATTACTATATATTCTCCCCATAGTTTCACACCATTGCTAGTTTTGTCATCGAAAATACCTGGTTTGGCCTGGACATAGAATCCAAAAAAGCCATCTGCTTTAAAATTGTTTTTTGAGAAAGATAATTTTGCAGCGTCAAAAGATTGACGGTTATTTGGCCCTTCCCGCACAGATATCAGGCGTTGCGATCCGTATGATAATTCCTGTCTACCTAATCTTAAGATTAAGTTATGATCATTGTCCTGGTTAACAAGCCATTCGGCAAAAACCTGGTGGGCTTCCAGTGGATTTCGATCAACAGGTGAGGGTGTTTCTACCTGCCCATCTGCAAGACTGCTTTGTAATTCTAAAAAAGCTCGTAGCCTTTTACTAATTCTGAGGTCAGCATGCAATAGGGCACGCGTTAAAACAAATCCATCACGATCTTCGGACTCATCACCCCAACCAGGGTTTTTGTAATGAAAATATTGGTAGCGGATCTCGCCACCAATTTCAAGCGTTTCATTTGCTTTAGCATCATTAACTGAATGCTCTGTACCAAGCCTTGAGGGAATACGCGTCAAGGTATCCTGAGCGTTGGCTTCAAAAACAACCACAATTAACGATAACAGGATAAAATACTTTACCATCGCTGATCGCATTTTTGTTTAATTAATGATTAAGCATAGTGTGAGCGTACTGTATTCCAATACCGTACGAACCTCCGTACCTGGTAGCGAGCTCCATAACAGGCTGGTATGTTTCCTGTCTTGCCCAGTCACGTTGCAGTTCAAGCAAATATTGAAGTGAAGTCATCGGGCGGGCGCCCGCCTGAACCATTCTTTGTACGGCACGTTCATGGGCCTCCTTACTTACATCACCGCAAGCATCGGTAATGATATAAATTTGAAATCCTTCTGCTATGGCAGATAGGGCAGGTCCTACAATACATACCCCTGTCCACAATCCGGCAAACACAATTTTATCTTTTAAATGGTTAGTAATCGCCTTATATGCGTTATGGTCTTCCCAAGTATTCATGCTTGTTCTGTCAATGTAAGCACCGTTGCTTTGCGGATAGAATTCTTCGACTTCCGGAAAAACCGGCCCACTGAAGGAGTTTTCAGCTACAGTCGTTACAACAGTCGTAACGTCGAAAATTTTGGAGGCACCGGCGATAAGACCTACGTTGTTTCGTAACTCCGCCGTTGAAATACTTTTAGTAGCAAATGCCATTTGGCCTTCAAAATCAATAAGGACAAGCGTGTGATTTTCAGGAGATAGTAATTCTGATGATGGTTTCATGATATATCTTTTTGATAACCCTTGCCAAGATCACTGCCATTTACTTAGTTTTCTGAAAACCAGTTTGTTAAGAATTTTGATAAAGTTATAGTTACGGTATTTCGGCATATAGAGGGCAATGCATAACGATATATCGTTGCAATTTATGCATCATTTAAACATCCGATAAAATTACAGCCATGTTGAAATCACTCTATTTCGTTGGGCTACGACAGATTGACGAAATAAAGTTGAATTATTTGGTCTGTAATCATATAAGCATTTGATAGTCAATTATTTATAATTTTGGAAAGTGTTTTGGGTTAGTGTTCAAAACCATTAATTATGACAAGTCAGATTTTTACGAGAAATGAAAGGCCCAAACTAAGAACAGAAAGGGCCCGGCGTTCCAAGTTAGCAGCATTGGTGATTCGTCTCCATCAGGCGGGCTTCACCAATGATTTCTTTTTAGCAAATAATGCAGTGATGGTGTGTTCGCAGGATGGATCTCAATATAGCATACAAGACCTGCAGATTCGCAATATTGAAATAGGTCGTGAAAATAATGTTTCCAAAAGGAGAATTATTCATTTAATCCTAACTCCGGAAGGTCAGAAGGGCTTGTTATTAACGGATATACCTTTGCCTGTTACAATTTACAAATTCAGTCAGGTAGAACCGAACCTATCTGATAATATGATGTGTTTAAGTCCGGTGCAATCAGCCTTCCTATGCAAGAAGCTTGAAAGCGCTTTAATGAGCGCCTTTACAAATCAGCGCATTAACCGATATGTCAACACGATTGATGCTGAAAGTGAATACATTAATTTGATGGCAGTTGAAACTGAAGAAAGCTATCATGATTTACGGCTGGCAACAGGCAATTGGGATGCCATGCAACAGGAAGATCGCTGCTATATTATAAGCAGCTTTCTTCGGTTATTTAAGGGTGTTGCGAACATTAGCGATTACGGAAAAGCTTGCAGGGTGTTTTGCAGCTTGTTCTTAAATGAATTTGCATCGTTGCTAAGTATAACTGATCTTGTTGATGCATAGCGTTGAAAATGAGGGCTTACCTGGTAATGCCCAGCCTCTTCATTTTTGAATTAAGTGTTGTTGCCGGTAAACCAAGCATTTCGGCGGCACCGCCCCGCCCGGAGATCCTTCCATTACATTTCTTTAAGATTTTAATGATGTAATCTCGTTCATTCTCATCCATAGTTCTAATCTTAAAAGGCTGATCGGATTCTTGTTCTTCTTTTGGTGCCGGTAAAGGAACTTGATCTATGACCAAGCCCCGGTTTAAGAGTACAGTGCGCTCCATCAGGTGTTCGAGTTCACGAACGTTTCCAGGCCAGGTGTAATTAAGCAGATCTTTAATTGCCTGCGCAGACAGCGTCATTCCTGCCTTTCCTGCTCTTGATCCAAACTGGTCAACGAAGAAAGTTGCCAATTGTGGAATATCATCGCTCCGTTCACGCAATGATGGCAATGTAATCGGAAATATATTTAACCTGTAATAAAGATCTAACCGAAACTTTCCTGCAGCTACTTCTTTTTCCAGGTTACAATTAGTAGCGGCAATAACTCTCACATCCACTTTGATCGTCTCCCGGCCGCCAAGTCTTTCGATCTCTTTTTCTTGTAGTGCCCTTAATAGTTTAGCTTGAGATTCCAATGGTAATTCACCGATCTCATCCAGGAACAAAGTTCCACCAGCCGCCTGTTCAAATTTTCCAATTCGCCTATCCGTTGCTCCGGTAAACGCCCCTTTTTCGTGTCCAAAAAGTTCGGATTCGATTAAGTGGGTTGGGAGGGCGGCGCAATTGACCACTACTAAAGGTTTGTGATTTCTTTTAGATAAGCCATGAATTGATTTAGCGAACCGTTCTTTTCCTGTGCCACTTTCGCCGAGTATCAGCACAGTGGTATCCATAGGAGCAACGATGCTAAGGTGATCAAGTGCCGTTAATAATAAATGACTGTTACCAATAATTTCTTCAAAATTTTTCGAATGTGGCTTCGCTGCTTTAGACAATTCAGATACTTTGGAGTCCTCATTTCTTGAAATCAGAGCAGGGCTATCGGATAATTCCTTTAAGGTTGAGGATAGTGTACCCTCAAGTTTTTTTATAAGGTTTAGATGTTTTCTACTATAAATTCCGGGTTTTCTACTGTAAAATGAAAAAGTAAATCCGGCTTGACCGGATATATTAATTTGCATGTTAAGATTTGTAACCATTTGGAAAGTTTTGGCGATAAATCTTGTTGCTGCGTTATTCTTGCAAAGTTCATCAAAGTCCTGTCCATCGTAAACTGATGATATTCCCTCATATGTTTCCGGCGTCAGCAATCGCAAAAGATCTCCTTTTCTCAGGTTGGAGACATTAAGCAACTCTGCATTACCCATCATTTGGTACTCATTGAAACCAGTTCTCAGGTAGCTTATCACATCTTCAAAGCGACTGTTGGTTACAATCAGATAATCGAATGGTATGTGAGGCTGAATGGTTTTTGCAATTTTCAAAAATTTAGAACGCCACTCTCCGGAATTTGTTAGGATGTCAGCTAATGTTGTTTGAAGGTTATTTTCAGCCATTTTCCTGGCCAATGTATTTTGATCGTGTGAATATTGCGCAACATCTAAAGTTACAAGTACGTCTTTTAAACGAAATGGCTTAACCATGAATCCGTAAGGATGTGTTGCTTTCGCAGCTTCCAGGATATTTTGATTTGAATTTGCCGATAGATATACAAAAGGTATATCCTCAGCAGACAATTCAGCAGCCAGATCGATTCCTGTCAGTTTACCTTTTAGATGTATATCTAATAATACCATATTAGGTTTTTCTTTTGCAACTATCATCCTTGCCTCTTCCACTGAGTCAGCTGTCTCACACACCTGATACCCAGCATTTTCAAGGATCATAGCAAGGTCGTTAGCTACTATGAACTCGTCTTCAACTATTAGTATTTTGCTTTTCATAATTTTACTTGGATTGTAAAGGTTCTTGCGCTTTTTGGTTATTAAATTTTATAATAATGCATACACCATCTTTATTTTCAATTTCGAGATCCCCACAAATTTGTTTACTTAATCCACGCATTAAGGTCATCCCTAAAGAATGACTTTTACCCGGCGCATGATCTTGTGCCAGTCCAATTCCATTGTCGCGGATTGCTAATTGATAATCATTGTCAGATATTTCGTCTATCGAGATCATGATCTTGCCATTTGAATTTTTGGGGAAGGCATATTTGATGGAATTCGTAATTGCCTCATTTATAATCAAGCCGACAGGAACGGCTTTGGTGACTTCCAGTTCAAGTGGAACGAGCCGGGTTTCAAATAAGATACGTGGAGCTGTATTAAAGCTATCGCTTAAATAGGTAATAAGGTCATCTATATAAGCTGGAAGGCTAACCATGGCAAGACTATCAGATTGGTATAGTTTCTGATGAATCAGGGAGATAGATTGCATCCGGTGCTGACTTTCCCGGATCGCGTTATAAGCAGCAACATCATCCAGATAAGCAGATTGGGTATTAAGAAGACTAATAACAATCTGCAAATTATTTTTGACGCGATGATGAATTTCCTGCATCAGCCATTCTTTCTGTTTGATCAGGTTTTCTTTATCATTTTCTATTTTTTTCAATGAACTGTTCTTGAGTTCGATTTCATTTTGTTGCTTTTTAAGTTTGAGGTTTGTCAGCCGTTTCAGTTTAAATCGGCTGTAGCTTACAATGAAGAGCAGCAGCAGGAGAACACTACCTCCGAATATGAGTGTTTGTGCAGTTCGTTCTTGTTTGAAGTGCAATTTTCTCAGGGAGGTTATTTGAGCGTTATTTGAAGTAAAAACTGCATGAGAAACCGGTAAATTACCGGATGTACTAAGGCTTGGTCTTTTGCTATCAATGTAAATTTTCAGACCGGCAAAACTTGGAATAGTTAGAAAGTTGAAAAAGGTAACTAGGAAAAAACAAATCAGATATCCTGGATTAATATTTAGAAAGCGATATATGATTTTCATTATAGTGTTTCCTGAATTCTTTATAGGAATTTTGAATTCAAATTATGTGCTTAAATATTATCTTGTTGATTTACAAGTATTTCGATTTATTTGAAATTTTAGAATAACTTTATATCACCACTAATGACGATATATCGCCATTGCTTTGATAAGGGCTAAGCGTAATGACATGTTCCTTTGCCGGTAGTAATAGGGTTATTTTTACCCCATTTTCATTAGAAAAAAGCAACCTTCCTTTAAGCTCTTTACTGAGGTCGCGCATTAAATTAATACCTAGAGCGCTTTGGTGATGTAAAAGGCAGGTGTTGGAAGCAACAATACCATTACCATTTATTTCAAGCTGTAATCCGCAATATTTATTAAGGAAGGAATGAATAATGACCAGCCTTCCTTTATTATCTGGAAAAGAATGACTCGTAGCATTTATCACTGCTTCGTTTATGATTAATCCCAGAGATACTGCTGCGAAGACATCCAGGTCAATTTTATCGCATTTCAATCCAATTCTTACATGATTATCTTTATTAATTACCATCCAGAGATTGGTTGTTAAATCATGTAAGTAACCAGACAAATTAATAGTGGCCCAACCTTCCGTTGGACATAGGTGCTTATATATTAATGTTATTACTTGTTTTCTTTGTTGGCAATATTGTAAAGCTTCGAAGTACTTATTAGCGCTTAAATAAGCCACTTGAGTATTAATGAGACTAATAATCAACTCTAGATTATTCTTTATAATATGTTTTATCTCTTTTATGAGTATTTCGTTTTCTACAAAAAGCTTTTCTTTTTCATTGGATAGTAGATCGAGTTCGACTTGCCTTAAACTTATATGGTTACTTAAATTCTCTATCAAACCGTTTGATTTCTTCTTAAGCCTATAAGAGTTAAAATGCAAGCCTATTATCACTATTGTTAATAGCGTAACTGCTAGGAACAGGACTCTGATGCGAATTGCCTGGATTGAGTTTAATGAGCGTAACTGACTTTCCTCATTAGGTGTTCGCGACGTTCTTTTAATCTCAGTAAATACTAATTCTTTTTCAACGCTTTCAAGAAAATATCGCATGTGTACAATACTGAACCCTTGTACCTTAATGGCATTATTTAAGCAGCCTGCGAATACAATGATCAATAAGAGTCGGTTCATATGTCTTATATATGCAGTATTTAAGCCAATAAAATTCATATCAATGAACCTTCTCCAAAAATTACGATCAAACTCACTGTAAATTAGGTTATTAGGACATTTTGAATCTCATTTGTAATTTGATTATAGCTTTCAATTAATACGATGACCGGGTTTAAACAACTGTATTACGTTGGCGATATGTTTGCCAACGATATGTCGTTGGGATTGCAGTAACCAAAAAGCATCAGGTATCAAATGAAAACTTTAAATGTTCACGTTATTTCGTTGCTAAAAACCTACCCCTGACGAAATACAGTTATATGCCGGAATTTAATTCTTATTAAGTACTTGATTTTCAATAAATTACTATTTTGGTTGTGCTCTTGTCTATAGG
This sequence comes from Mucilaginibacter sp., assembly GCF_041663085.1. Classification (GTDB taxonomy): domain Bacteria; phylum Bacteroidota; class Bacteroidia; order Sphingobacteriales; family Sphingobacteriaceae; genus Mucilaginibacter. The sequence continues at coordinate 4,812 of NZ_JBAZRC010000030.1, read as the reverse complement.
GTGAGTATAAAACTTACAACTATGAACAGATTAAGTAACAAGACCGCATTAATCACTGGCGGAAACAGTGGAATTGGTTATGCAACAGCAGCAGCATTTGTTAAAGAGGGCGCACAGGTAATTATCACCGGTCGCAATTCGGATACAGTTCAGAGCAGTGCGGAAGATTTAAAGGTTACCGGAATAGTCGCCGACCAGGCCGACCTTAATTCAATTAAAAACCTTGCTTCTGAAGCAGCAGCAAAATTTGGCAAATTGGATATCATTTTTATGAATGCAGGAATTGCCGCTTTCGCACCTTTCGAGACAGCAACCGAGAAGCATTTCGATGACATAATGAACATTAATTTTAGAGGCCTCTATTTTACACTTCAAGGATTACTTCCGATTTTGAATGATGGCGGATCAATTATTTTCAATACTTCTATAAATGCAAATATCGGAATGCCGGGTTCATCTGTTTACGCGGCAAGTAAGGGTGCGGTTCTATCGCTGGCCCGAGTGCTTGCGACAGAACTTGCGGGGCGTCAGATCCGCGTTAATTCTATCTCTCCCGGGCCGGTAACAACGCCGCTTTATAATACTCTTGGAATGTCACAGGATGATATGGCTGCAATGGGAGCGATGCTCAGCAATAAAATACTTTTAAAAAGGTTTGGCCATGTTGATGAAGTCGCACTCGCAGCAGTATTTCTTGCTTCGGCTGATGCTGGCTTTATGACTGGTAGCGAGCTTATCATTGACGGAGGCCTTTCGGTTAATTCGGTTACAAATTAATCGCCACGCCAATGAAAACGATCAAATCTAAACACATCGTGTTTATCACCGGTGCATTTGTTACTGCAGATGCCTGGCAGGAATGGCAAGTTTTTTTCAGTGAAAGAGGATACCAAACTTCTGCCCCGGCATGGCCGCACAAGGATGCACCTGCCTGTACCTTGAGGCAACGCCATCCAGATCCGGCAATAGCAAGTCTCCGCCTTGAGACACTGATCGAGTACTTCATCAGGACCATAGTTAATTTGCCTGAAAAGCCAATCCTAATCGGACACTCGATGGGCGGACTGATCGCCCAGATATTAGTAAACCGTGGATACGCAGCAGGTGCTATAGCTATACATTCTTTACAACCTAAAGGCGTCTTTACTTTTAAGTTTTCTTTTTACAAAGCAGGCTGGGGGCCGCTTGGTTTTTTCACATCAACCAAAAAGTCTTTCCTGATGACTTTCAGGGAGTGGCAGTATGCTTTTACAAATGGAATGTCTTATGAAGAGCAAAAAGAAGGTTACTATAACTTTCTTACACCGGAGTCTAAATTACTGATTCGTGATGGCATCTCAGACGCCGCTAAAGTAGACTTTAAAAAAGCTCATGCCCCGCTGCTATTTGTAGCAGGAGGGAGCGATAATTTTATTCCGGCATCTCTCAACTTCAGCAATTTCAAAAAATACAGTCATGAACAATCGGTTACCGATTACACCGAATTTCCGGGTCGAAATCACTTTGTCCTTGGCCAATCCGGTTGGGAAGATGTTGCACAATACATATTTACATGGCTAAACAATTAACGAAATCATGAAAAAATTAATCATCATAATATTTCTGACTTCGATGTTAGGTGCATCGGCGCAGCAAAAAGCTGATATGATCATTTATAACGGCAAAATAGCCACTATGGTCAAACCCGGTGAGTTTAAACAAGCCATAGCCATGCATAACGGCATTGTACTGGCCACCGGCACTACGGAGGAAATCGTAACAAACTATAAAAACACGGCCACTAAACTGGTAGATGCCGGCGGCAAAACGGTCATCCCCGGCTTAAACGATAGCCACATGCATGCCATCCGCGAGGGGCTTAATTATAACATGGAACTACGATGGGATGGTGTAAAAACCCTTAAACGCGCCATGCAAATGCTAAAAGAGCAAGCTGCCCGTACCCCAGAGGGTGCCTGGGTGAAGGTTGTAGGCGGCTGGAACGAATTTCAGTTTGCAGAAAAACGGCAGCCCACAATCGACGAAATAAACGCCGCTGTGCCGGATAAACCTGTATTTATTACTTACCTATACGGCAAGGCGTTCCTGAATAAAAAAGGGATAGAGGTGCTGGGCTACGATAAAAACACCAGCTATCCCGGCAGCGTGGTAGAGCTGGATAAAGACGGCAAACCAACCGGCCTTTTGTACGCCAAAGAAACGCCGATGGCCATTTATCGCACTTTGGCCCTAACCGGCAAGCTCACACCCGAAGAACGCATCAACAGCTCGGAGCATTTTTACCGCGAGATAAACAGCTTTGGTATTACCAGTGTGGTAGATGCCGCGGGCGGTTCCCAAAACTACGATGCCGACTACCAGGCATCGCTGGCTTTGGCTAAGGCGGGCAAATTAACCGTGCGTACGGCTTACTACCTGTTTGCGCAGCAAAAAGGTAAAGAGTTTGCTGATTACGAAAAATGGATTACTCAAACATACCCCAACAAAAACGACCATATACTAATGGCTAAAGGTTACGCGATGGAAGGAGCAGGCGAAAACCTGATAGCCACCGGTGCCGACTTTGAGAACTTTTTGGAGCCGCGCATAGTGCTCTCGCCGGATATGGAGACAGATCTGGAGCCTGTTATACGCCTGTTGGTAAAAAACCGCTGGCCCTTTAGGCTGCATGCTACTTACGGCGAATCTATCGACCGTATGCTGAATGTGTTTGAAAAGGTGAATAAAGACACCCCTTTTAAGGGCTTGCGCTGGTTTTTTGACCACGCCGAAACCATTACCGACCCTGAATTGGCCCGCGTTAAGGCCCTTGGCGGTGGCGTAGCGGTGCAGTTCAGGATGTATTTCCAGGGTGAGCTTTATACCAAAATGTACGGACAGCCTAAAACGCAGCTACCGCCCATTAAAAAAATGCTGGCCATGGGAATCCCGGTGGGTATGGGTACCGATGCGCCCCGCATTTCTACCTATAACCCCTGGATGGCGATGCACTGGCTGCTTACCGGCAAAACTATAGGCGGCATGCAGTTTTGGCCGCAAGACCAGATCCTGGATAAGTTCACCGCCCTGCAGCTTTATACATCTGGCAGTGCGTGGTGCTCGGGCGAGCAGGACGTGAAGGGTAAACTTGTGAAAGGCATGTACGCCGATATGGTTATCCTGAGCGACGATTACTTTACCGCTAACACTGAGCAGGTTAAACACATCACCGCTTTGATGACCGTAGTGAACGGCAAAATAGTTTACGCCTCGGGCAAATACGCTGTCGAAAGTCCGGCTATCGCAGCCGCTATACCGGTATGGTCGCCCATTAATTACTATGGTGGGTATCAAAAATAAAATCATCTTAATCAATCAGAAAAATGAAAAAGTTAATTGTAAAATTATGGGCTACCAGCATGTTGCTGCTGTGCCTGTGTGGCGGTGCTTTCGCCCAAATGCCGCCTGTTATACCCATTTGGGATGCCAATAAAGTAACACTGGGGCTGCACAAGGTAAGTAAAGATGTTTATGCCATTATCCCCACCACTGCAGAAACGGAAACTACTAAAGGCATCCCGCAGGCTACTACCGGTGGCTTTATAGTAGGTGAAAGAGGCGTATTGCTGATAGAGGTAATGCTTACCAAACGCCTGTACGACCAGGAAGTAAAGCTGATACGCTCGGTAACGGATAAACCCATCATTTATGCGGTAAACACCAGCGACCACGGCGACCATTGCTTTGGCAACTACCTGCTGCCGGAATCAACGCTTATTATCCAAAACGAATTTGCCAAAGACAATCTGGCCAAAAACTACGATGGTATTAAAAGCTTTATGGTAGGCTTGTTCGGCAGCGGCAGGGGTATCGAAAATACCGTATATCGCCCGGCGGATATTGTTATCCCCAAAAACAATAACCTGAAAATAGACATGGGCGCCGGTAAAATTATTGAAATGATGAACGTGGGTACCGCCCAATCGCCTGCCGACCTGTTTGCATGGATGCCAAACCAAAAAGTGTTTTGGGCTGGTAACCCCTTTATAGCCGAAAGTCCGGCTATCCCATGGCTTTTCGATGGGTTCTTTTTAGAGCCTGCGGCCAACCTCAAAAAAGTATATGACTTTTTGCCCGGTGATGCCATTGTGATACCCGGCCACGGACGTATCACCAATAAAGCAGGAATCAAATACACCATTGATTACGTGCAGGAATTAAAGACCGAAGTGGAAGCTGCTGTAGCCAAAGGCCTTACACTGGAACAAACAAAAGAGGCTGTAAAAATGAAGGATTACGATAAGGGCTACGTGCTGTTTAACTGGCTTCACTACAATTTTAACCTGCCCAACGCCTACAAAGACATCAGCGCAAATAAGAAAAATTAAACCATACATAAATATATCAAACAATTAAATCATGAAAACAATAACAAAAATCAAACATCTGATTGTTACCCTGCTTTTTACAGCAATAGTTGGTAACGTATTAGCGGCAGTTAGTCCTGCTAATCCACCATCAAATTTTAAGCACGCTTACGCTACTGTAAATGGGGTGAAAATCCACTATGTTATAGGAGGTAAAGGCGAACCCTTGTTGCTGGTGCATGGCTTTGGCCAAAACTGGTACATGTGGAACAGACTACTGCCCGAGCTGTCAAAACACTTTACCGTTATCGCGCCTGATCTGCGTGGTGTGGGCGAATCCGGCAAGCCCGCCGCCGGTTACGATAAAAAGAACATGGCTGTTGATATGCACGAATTAATGAAAAAGTTGGGTTACAAAAACATAAATCTGGCCGGCCACGATATTGGCTTGATGGTAGCTTACGCC
>NZ_JBAZRC010000029.1:0-37135 GCF_041663085.1 Mucilaginibacter sp. | reverse complement strand
TCCGGCATGGTCGCCAAGGCCGGCTTTCGCATTGGCCCTGTAGTGGTACATATCCGCATTGGGGGCTAAAGCAATGGCTTTGGTAATATCAGTTATGGCATCGGCATATTTTTGCTGCGCGTTGTTTGCGTTACCGCGATAAAAGTAAGCGAAGGGGTTTTTTGGGTCGAGCTCTATAGCGCGGTCATAATCCTGCACGGCCATCATGTATTCCTTCTGGTCGTTATAAGCATTGGCGCGGTAAAAGTAAGCGCGGCCGTTCTTGGGCTCAAGCTGTATGGCTTTGGTAAAATCGGCAATGGCGGCATTATAGTTTTTTGCCCCTGCTTTTGCGTTACCGCTTTGCATAAAGTTTTCGGCCGTTTGCGCAGCGCAGCAAAAAGGTAAAAGAAAAAATATGACGAATAATTTGCCCATGTATTTTTATTGAAACTTATCTGAATGGTTTAAACAGGAATGATGCCGATGCGGTGGTGCCATCGCCGGTGTTGCGGCCGTTAATGAAATGCCCGCCCGATAAGAATATAGAGAAGCGCCTGCTAAATGTATAACCGTATGTTAATGATGCCTGGTTAAACGCAAAGTTTTTGTTGGTGGCCTGTATAGGCGAGAATTTGGTAAAGCTGCTGGCCGAGTAAAAACCGCTGATGGATGCCGAGATCTGGTGTTTAAACTTCCTATCCAGCGTTAAACCGAACGAGCCATTATACCTGTCCTGTATAGGGCCCTGCGAGCCAAAGTACTGACGTACGCCGTTCTCTACCGTGAAATAATAGTTTTTGCCCAGCACCTTGCCGCTGCCTGCAAATGCCAGTTTAAGTTCAGCACCTTGTTGTTTGTAACCCAGGCTAAGATCGGTATATAAGGGTTGCACAAATGTACCCTGTATGGTAAAGTAATAAATGTAGTTGATGTTGGCCAGGTAATAGCGCAAACCCACTTCCATATCGGTAAAGCCCGAGCTTACGGTTTTGGCGGTATTGTCTTCATACGTATTTCTTACATAAGGCAACAAAGCCACCAAGGTTAACTTGCGGCTTAAACCATATTCGGCGTATAACGAAACGCCTAATGATTGGAACTGCCCGCCATTGGCAAAAGGGGTTTTATGACTCAGCGAGTCCCACCCTTTATTGGCATAAAAATAACTGAAAGACGGCGACAGCAACAACCTTTTTGGCCGTACCGGGAAACCGCCTGCGCCACCTGCATGGCTGCTGGCCGGCATCAGCATAACCAGGCCGATGGCTATCAGCAAATACTTTAAGTGAGTAGTTTTAGGTAAATTCATCTCTTCGCTATTAAAATAATGCAAATGCGTCACGCATCCACCTGCCCTCTAAATCTTTATACACCTGGCTTACTTCGTGCCCCAGGTCTTTAAACACCAGCAACCTTTTTTTGCCGGGTATAACGTTAAACGTGCCATATTCGTTATAGGGTGGGGCATACGGGTCTAATAAACCTATCCCCATAATGGTTGAACATTGCAGGTTACTGGCAAAATTCTTCCCGTCGTAATAGTTAAGGTTACCAAGCACTTTGTCGAAAGTTAGGCCGGGTTGTGTTTTAATATATTTTTTAATGTCGTTTATTGGCCAGGTAACCTCGCCATCTAAATTATTTACATCGCAAAGTATAGGGTTCTGTGCCGAGCACAGGTTAACCCTTTTATCAAGGCTTGCTGTAGCAATGGCTAAATAGCCGCCCATACTACCGCCAGATGCCAGTATGTTATCATGCTTTAAGTAGGGTTGCGCGTACACAAAATCAACCAGGCGGATGCAATCCATAATAACACCACGCATTACGTAGTTGTCGCGGTCCTCAATACGGTAAAAAATAAATTCATCGCGGCGGGTATCAATAGGGCCGCGGCTGTTGCCCTGCCCCCTTACGTTTAGGGTAATGATGGCAAGGTCTTCGTCTAAACCGGTTATAGGCAGCAAATTTACCTGGTAGCCGGGTAAACCCAGCAGTACCGAAAATTTGCGGTTCTTATCTTTTGAGATAGGTACCGTCATCCAGCCGCGGATGGTGTAATTATCCAGCGATTGCATCTCTATCAGGAATACCTTACGGTTATCGGTATTCATTTTTGGCATTGGGGTAACCTTAAAATTTGGTTTTACCTTAGCCAGGTCGTCTTTCGCTTTTTGCCAAAAGGCATCAAAATCTGCAGGTTTGGCATATTTAGAGCGTATCTCTTCGGGTTTTACACCGAATACCCGGCGGGTGGTATCATCATAATCAGAGATGTTTACCATAAAATCAACCTTGTAAAAACCCGATTTCATGCTGGGCAGATCAAAGTCGTATTTCGCCGAGCTTTTTTTACCCAGCTTTACATTTTGCTTACCCGAGCCTAATTTTTTACCGTGTTGGGTTATCAGGTATGATACTGTACCCGTTTGCGGCGCATCCGTAGGGTTTTTAACCTCGAAAGTATATTTGGCGTTACTGTCAAAAATGGCGTTTTTGTTGCCGGGGGTGAGCACGGTAGAAATGCCGTCTTCATCATCCTGCGCGGCAGCAGTAACGTGTTGCAGGCATAGCGTTGCAACTGTACAAAACAGTATAAAAAATATCTTATTTGATCTGTTCACCATAATTAAGCCTTAATTGCTTCTGAGTTATTTTCGGGGTTACGTGGTTTGTTTTTGATCAAAAAATCCGACTTACGAATATAATGATTTAACGGTTCCTCTATAAGCTTAAACAGCAGTATGGCCACCCCGTTTAAAATGATAAAGGCGTATAAAACGTTCAGGCTATCGTACTGAAAAGGCGAGTTCCAATCTTTACCCCATTTATCGTAAAGCTCAAAAATATCGTCGTTCCATTTGTTGAAATACCGGTGCAGAAAATCGTACATATACCCAAGGTGTATCAGGTAAAATATATACGAGCTTTTACCCAGCAGCTCAACAAATTTAAAGCTGAGGATCTTTTTAAGAACGGTAGTTTCAGTTAACAGGCCGTAAAAGAACATGGCTATAGATGCCGCCAGCAGGTAATTATTGGTAACAATACCAAACGGATGGTGCAAACCTGCAACCTCGCCTTTAGGGATAGGCAGTATGCTCATGATCCATACGCAAACAAATATCAGCAGGAAACCGCCATAAGTAAACCAGGTTTTGGCCTGCCCGTCAATTTTAGCCTGCCTTTTCTTTACTATCAAGGCTAATTGGATCCCTGCAAAAAACTCAAAGCAGCGGCCCAAAAAGGTATAAAGGAACATAAAGGTAAAGTTGCTAAAAAAGCCATACCAGTTAACCCTGCTGAATATAACCACCAATAGTGCGCCTATGCCCGTTACAACGGCCCATTGCAGCCAAAATTTATTGTATTTTTTTGCGAAGTAAAATATGAAGGGTGCCGAAAAGTAGAAGCATTCTTCAACTGTTAAACTCCATCCCTGGGCAATACCGGTAAACTTTAACTGATCAAAAAAGCCCCTTACAAACGTAATGTTCATAAAAAATAATCCTATCGGACTACCGAAGCCGTTGGTTACCTTTTGATCGTGCGTAAAGTAGTAAGAAACAAAGGCCCCCAGCGTAAGCAGGAAATACATGGGATAGATGCGGGCAACCCTGTTTTTAAGGTATTGCTTAAACCAGTCGCCGGTTAGTTTAAAACTATCAAAATATCTGAAAGCGATTAAAAAACCCGATAAAACAAAGAAAATGGTAACCCCGATGTGCATCTCGTTAAGAAAACGTTGCACAGCACGGGGAAAATTTTCATCAAACGCGTAGGCGTAATGCGATATAAATACAAGGTAAGCAGCTAAAGCGCGCACCCCTGTTAATGCAGGAATATAGTTTTGTAAAGGTTTTTGCACCAAAACGCTTGTTTAAATTATTTTTTACGGATAATTGTTCGCTATGGTTATGCAAACAAGATACCACAGTTCTGCACCAAATATCTATCAGAACCTTTGGATTAAGGAAAATAAGAAAAATTTGTTTAAACGGGTTTAGAGAAATAGGGAATGTGTATTGGTCATTGGGTCATCCGCTGCGCTGTCATTGGTCATTCGTCCCCTTCACCAACCTGTCATTCGAACGAACATAGTGAGGAGAAATCTTGTTCATCATGCAATTCGCCGCCTGTCAAATGAACAATATTTCTCTCTGTCGTTCGAAATGACGTTGGGGAAAATATCAGGCTAAATATGCTGATCCCTGCACCACGCCCCGGCTTAGTATGCGCTGGTCTATATAGTATTGGATCTCGCTTTTCTTAAGTCCCCAGTTTGGTGCGATGAGCAGTTCGCGGTCGCTTAAGCCAAATAATCGCTGGATGATGATATCGGGCCTTACCAGTGGCAGCAATTCGCATAAAAAATCGGCATACTCATCAATGCTGAAAAGCTTGAATGGTTCGCGTTTGTATTTTACGCCCATAACGCTACCCTCAACAATATGCAGGTGGTGGAATTTTACAAATTTTATTTGCGCGTGGCGGTTTATCTCGTCGGCATATTTCAGCATCATTTCTTTTGTTTCCCAGGGGAAACCGAAGATGGTATGTACGCAAACGTCAAGTTTGGTGTTCTCGGTAAGGGCAAGCGCTTTGATCAGTTCTTCGTGGCTGCAGCCGCGGTTTATCTGGTTCAGCGTATCGTTGTAAATGCTTTCCATGCCCATTTCCAGGTCAACATCAAAGCGATCAGTATAGCTCTCTAACAGGGCTATTTTCTCGGCATCGATGCAATCGGGGCGTGTGCCTACACTAAGGCCAACAATATCTTCGGTGCCATAGCTTAAGGCCTCGTCATACATCATTTTTAAATAATGTGCAGGGGCGTAAGTATTGGTATTTGGCTGAAAGTAAATGATGAATTTATCGGCCTTGTTGCCAGTACGGGCGCGTTCCATGCCTTGTATAACCTGCTCGCGCACGGTAGGGGCGTTACGACTAACAGACGGGGTGAACGAGTCTACATTGCAATAGGTACAGCCACCATAGCCTTTGCTGCCATCGCGGTTGGGGCAGGTAAAGCCGCCATCCACAATAACTTTAAACACACGGTGCCCCTTGTATTTCTCTTTAAGCCAGGGGCCATAATTGTTATAGCCCTTTTCCCACGTTGCCGGTACGGTGTCTGTTAATTGCATTGGCGCAAAGATACGGTTTTTGACGATTGGTTCATTTGCTGATTAGTTCACTGGTTTATTAGCAGCATGCCACCAATAAGAGAATGAACCAGTGAACTAATGAACCAGTAAACTAACTACATTGGCGGTTCAGTGTTATCACCTATTAGTTCGCCTTTTTTCATTTTTACGTTACCTGTGCGTTTTAATACGCCCCAGGTAGTTAGCTCGCCCTTAAGCGCCTTGCGGATGGATTTAAACAGGATGTAGTACATCAGCTGGCGCCAAATAAAACGCTGCGGAATAATGTATATTAGCTTACGGTAATCTTCCTTCTCCATACGGAAGGCCAGCCAGCCTACCAAAAAGTCAATCAATACAAATGCTACGTAGTAGGTGAGCATTTTTTCGGGGTGACTGCCAAACAGGCCCAAAATCATAATAAAATCGGCCAGTGGCGAGAACAACGGCAGTATGATCTGGAAGATCAGGATGTTTGGCATCCCTACCATACCAAAGTAGCTGAATTTTTTGTTGAATAACGCGTCGCGGTTTTTCCAGAAACTTTGCATTACCCCAAAACTCCAGCGGAAGCGTTGTTTAAGCAGCGCGTTGATGGTTTCGGGCGCTTCGGTATAGGCAACGGCTTCGGCGCAGTTTTTAATTACGTAGCCTTGTTTTAGGATGCGCATAGTTAAATCGCAATCCTCAGCCAGGGTATCATAAGTAAAGCCCCCGGCCCTGAATATGGCCGATTTGCGGAACGCGCCGATGGCACCGGGCACTACGGTAATGCTGTTGATGATATCAAATGCGCGCCTATCCATGTTTTGCGCGGTGATATACTCTATCGACTGCCATTTGGTTATGATGTTGGTTTCGTTACCAACCTTTACGGTACCTGCTACCGCGCCAATTTCCTCATCAGTAAAGTAGGCCATCAGGTGAAAAATAGCATCTGTTTTAAGCTGGGTATCGGCATCAATACAAACCACAAAATCATGCTCGGCATGGGTAATGCCAAAGTTTAGTGCCGATGCTTTACCGCCGTTTGGCTTTGTTAATACCCTTACCAGGGGATTATTGCCATACGCTTCAGAAACTACCTGGAAGGTTTTATCCTTAGACCCATCATCCACAAAAATAATGTTGAAATTGGGATACTCGGTTTTTAGCAAACTATCAATAGTACGTAAAGCCGTGACCTCCTCATTATAAGCTGGTACAATAATACTTACCGGTGGTTGCGGGTGCGGCGCGGTATCAATTTTCTTATTAACATTAAATTGCCTTGTAGCTAATATGCCTATTAATATAATACGGCCCATGGCTAAAAATATAGCTGATAGGAACAGGTAGAAAAGAAACCTGTTGCCTACAAAGAAGCCAACCACTACAATATCATAATATTTGCCCCAAAAGCTGCTGTTCTCTTCTTTGGCAACCGGCATCAGGTCGGCTTTGGTTTTGCCCAAAACATCGGCAATGGTGGTAAACTGATACCCGTGCTTTTTAAAGTAGTGGATTATCTCGGGCAGGGCCTTAACGGTTTCTTCGCGAGTATCGCCACCGGCATCGTGCAGCAGTATCATACTGCCATTGTCTTTTTGGCGAATGGTGCGGGCAATAATGCTATCGGCTGTTACACCGGGCTGCCAATCCCACGGGTCTATAGATTCGCCTATGGTAATATAACGTTGCTTGCGGCTTTCTGCCACGGGTATTACTTCGGCCAGTGTTTGCGGCTCGGCATCGGCATTAAATGGCGGGCGAAAAAGTATAGTGCTATGCCCGGTGATAGACTCTATCAGTTTACGGGTGGAGTTTAGCTCGAGCTTAACCCTGTCTAAGCTAATGGTTGAGATATCCGGGTGAAAGAACGTGTGGTTACCTATTTCATAACCTTCGTCATAAATGCGCCTGAGTATCGGGATGTTTTTCTCTACCATCGACCCCACAACAAAGAATGATGCCGGTACCTTTTCCTTTTTCAGGATATCAAGGATGCGGGGCGTATAATCCGGGTCGGGGCCATCATCAAAGGTTAAAACAACTTTGCCCGGTTTGTACCCATACCTGCGGATCACATATTTGGTTGGCAGGTCGATATATTTTTGATTGGTAATGGTAAAGGTTGATTTATCAAGCGTTACATCAATTTTACCGGTATGTGGTACGGTTATCAGGTCGAGCACCTCGCCGCCTTCGCCGGCATAGTCTATTTTATTGTTAAGGCCAACGGTGTCTAACCTTCGCAAGTCGACCCCGGTTTTTCTTAACGAATCTATCGACAGGTTTTTTTGAAAGAATGTCCATAAACGCGGATCTTCAAACCCAAGGCGCCATAGTGCCACACCACCGGTAGCCCAGTCATCGGCCATACGGATAATGTTAAAATTGGTAGCAGCATCGGCAAAATAAACGGTATGTGTTAGGCTATCGGGCCCCAGGTAGCTGTAATGAAGGTTGGCTGATTGAGGATCGTAAATAATGGTTTTCTTATTTTCTTTTGCAGTACTTATGGCTTGCGGATAACCAATAGTTTGACCAATGCTCCCCTCGCGCCAATCAAAACCTCCGCCAGCTACAGTAAGGATGATTTTTTCGCTCGGTATTTTTGAGCACACATCATCTAAAATCTCCTCAACCCAATGCTGGTGCGATATATCACCGGCGTTACTCATATCCGAGTGCTGGTCAATAGCCATCACAAACAAAAAATCGTTAATGTGTTGTAGTCGCTTCAAATCATACTCATCATCATAAGGGATTACGTTTGTGGTAACCAGCAGGTTTTGTGCATGAAAGATATTGTAAAGATCGTTTTCGAAAGCTATAACATTTTTGCTGTTGCGGTCGGGCAGGTCATCAATGTCGAGATTGATGCCATTGAAGTTGTAGTGTTTAAGCTTGGCAACCATGCTGTTGATGAAAGCCGTACGCAATTTTTTACTTTTAAAAATACGCAATACATCTTTTCGATCGTATTCACCCCTAACATTATCAATATTAACGTAGTTAGAAAGCGTTACCAATACTTGTTTTTTGTATTTTTTGTTGAGGTTGATAAGCCCCGTATCTATAGTTACTTTAAGGGTATCAGTATTTCTTGAGAAACTGAAACCTTCAGTTACTATCATATCCAAACGGGCAATATGTTCAGCAAGTGAGTTATACGCCTGCGCCTCCCAAGCTTTGTAAAAACCCGCGTTAATTCGATTATCATTATTGGGATGTTTAAGCTGATGCTGCCTGCGTGCTTTGGCTAAAACCTCTATTTCGGCCTTTTCAATTTTAAAATCTTTATATTTTTTTGATTTTTTTAGCTCTTCAAACTCTTTTTTTGAAAGTTTTTTGGGTGTAGGGTTAAGGTCGGGTATGGTTGGGTACACTGTTGACGTAACTGTAACAACAGCGGCTACAACACCAACTACAAAAACAATTAATAAGATGCGGCTAAGCCATTTAAAACGGTTCCACCTGCCGGGGTTATCAGCCTGAAATATCTGCTTGTTAGAAGACATGAAGGGGATTTAAGTATTAAATTAAGTGATAAGGTGAACTATTAACAATGCAATTATTTGGATTGTTTGCTGGCTTCAATGCCAGAAAAATCAACCCCGCATTTGCAATTGCTGCCGCAGCCTTTTTTTGTGAATAAGCTTTTATACAATAAACGGCCAACGTAAAAAACGGCTGCAATAAATAATACAATGATAACAACTGCTTGTATATCCATAATGCAAAATTAATACTTTATTTATATACGTACAGACTATTTAAATAGTATAAAGTTTATTTATTTGTAAAGTGGCCAAATTGTTAACCGGCTTTGCATCAGTAAGTTTATAAAGGGTATGCGTGCCATTTTTTATTTATGCATAAAGGCCACCGTACCGCCAACCCAGTCAAAACCTTTATTATACCTAACGCCTATCATTTTACCACGGCTAAGCCTGGCCAAATTAATAGCAAGGGTTGGTTTGGCATCGCCATCGGGCCAAAGGTATAACAGGCGGATCTCTATTTTTACACCACCATCCGGCGATTCGAGTACGGGCACATAATCTACTTTTTCCTGCAATATCCAGTTCTCGGGATCTTGTATCTTTTCTATGTCGCCATCCATAATATCGATGATAACGCCCTGCCCGGCAAAGCTGAAGAGTGGCTTTAAAACGTAGTTCTGCAGGTCTTCCGGTATCTGCTTAACCTCGTGCAAAAACTGTGTTTTTGGGATATATTCGCCTTGTAAAAAAGGCATGGTGAACTTACTGATGCGATAAAACCAGTTGGGGTGCGCTATCCATTCTACATCAAGCGGCTGGCGAATATCCACCACCTTATTAAATATTTCCGGGTTGCTTTCTATCTCATCAAATATTAAACGGTTATATATCCGGCGGATGCGTTTCTTTTCGCCTTTATGTGTATAAAACAGTTGATTGCCTTCCCGTATCAGCTCGGCAAGGGAAACAACGGGCGTACCGATATAGCCTTCGGTGATATAAAAATCGACCGCGGTTTTTTGGTTTGGGGCATCTACATCCATTATCACCACTTCATCAGGCTCATAAGGGCCTATAATGGTTTTACGCAACAGATCGAGATAGCTGCTTTTGCTTAAGCCGTTAAAAAATATGGTTTGGTTACCGTGAATGTCAAACGCATGTCGGTAATTTTCGGCCAGGTGCAGCAGGAAGTCGTAAAGCGATGGGAAGCCCTGCATCTCTATCAATTTTGGAACAATGTTGCCTGCCTTATCTTTACAAACACCAAAATCTAAAGCGATGAAATGTGAGTGGTCATTCTCATTAGCCACCCGCCATTTTTCGGGAATGGCGCGTTCGCTTTGTTGTTTAAACCCGGGGTTTAATATGGTGGCAACTATCTCATTACCGGCCTGTATCAGCTTATCCCTAAAATCATCCGTTAAAAATACGGGTGTTTCTGCAATGCGAAATTCAATCGGGTTTTTAAGTCCGGCGTTCAGGTCTACCAAAAAATCAGCATACTTTTCTTCGGTGAAGTTTTGGTTGAAGGTTTTTCTGATAGATGGGTTCATAAGCTTTACTTTTTAACTATCCCGTTGTCGTCGATTTATATTCTGCTGCCGCGAGCCTGTGGCTCGTGGTAATGCATGGCTGTAGCTTTCAGTTGCCGTAAGCTGAAAGCTTACTTTGTGCAGCCCCACGAGTTACGCTGCGCTAAACTCGCGGGAGCCTTCAAATCGGTTAATAAGACAGCGCTTTCAAAATTGCCTCATCCAAAAAATTAGGGATGATGGTTTTTTGCGTGTGCACTATTTTATCAGGATCTTCCAGGCGTTCCAGCATTTCGCGGTATTTGCCTTCGCCGTGCTCGGCTATTACTTCGTCTTTTTTATCCTCGCGCAGCAGCATGTTTTTTATGCCCGATGCATCTGCTTCGGGGTGAAACTGCGTAGCGAAAAAGTATTCGTTGAAACGGATGGCCATTATAGCGCGGGGCAGGTTAACATGCGGGCGCTCTTTCTCCAGCGCCAATATTTCCATTCCCAGTTCGGCAAATCGCTCTGTGTTTGGGTTAGTCACCTGCCAGCTGCGCGAATCTACAGTGTAGAACGGATCGGCAAGGCCTTCAAATACGGGCTCGTTACGGCCTGCTTCGGTTAAATGCACCGGTAATATTCCGAATGACGGCGAACGCCTCAGGTTAATATCGCCCAGGTTATATCTGCGGCACATCAGCTGGAACGAGTGGCATACAAAAAACACATGCTTTTTCTGCGTGCCCTCTTTTTTGTTGTGTGCCTCCAGTTTATCCATCAGGCGGAAGTATTTCTTCTCCCATTCGGTGCCCTCGCTATCCAGCGGACTGCCAGGCCCGCCGCTTGATATATACACGTCAAAGCCGGTATCGGGTACCTGGCCTTTAAGGCGTACATCAAAAATTTGGTAACTTAATTCAAGGCCATGCTGCGCCTTGTAACGGTCCAGTATATCCCGGAAACCCCGCATCCCTTCGTTTGCCACACCCTCATACAGGTCTAATATGGCTACTCTCACTTCCGGTTTATCTGTGCTCATTCTCTCTTATATTCCTTTTAAAGTTTGTGATGTAATGTAGTCCACCACATCTACAAAGTTATTACTTTGATTGTAAACGGCCAGCTGCCTGTCGGCACCAGTTCCATTTTCCAATATTTTGTGCACATACTGCAGGTCGTCGCGGCAGCCCAGGTCGTCAACCACATCATCAATAAAATCCAGCAGTTCCAGGATTAGGGCGCGGGTATTTACTTCAAGCTCCTTGCCAAAGTCTATCATTTTACCGTCGATACCATAACGCGCGGCACGCCATTTATTCTCGTTAATGAGCGCCCGGTTATAGGTAATAAACTTCATGTTACTTTGGCGCAACTTGTATAGCTTGGCGCAGATACACTGAAACAAGGCCACAAAAGTCATGGTTTCATCAATCAGCATAGGGCAATCGCACACACGGAACTCGATGGTTTCGAAGAAGGGGTGAACCCGCAAATCCCACCATATCTTTTTAGCGTTATCAATACAGTTGGTTTTTACCAGCAGTTTAATATACCTGTCGTAATCTTCAATGCTGTCAAAATAATCGGGGATACCCGTCCTCGGGAATTTATCAAACACTTTTGTACGGAATGATTTATAACCGGTGTTCCTACCTTCCCAAAATGGCGAGTTGGTTGATAACGCGTAAACATGCGGCAAAAAATACCGCGCCTGGTTAGCTATATGTATCGCCATATCGCGCGATTGGATGCCTACATGCACGTGTAACCCAAAAATAAGGTTTGATCGGGCGGCTTCCTGTAGTTCGTCTACTATTTCAAAATATCTTGGGTGGTCTGTTATCAGCTGGTGCTGCCAGTGCGAAAAGGGGTGTGTGCCTGCCGCTCCAATGCGCAGGCCAATGTCGCCGGCCAGCTGGGCTACGGTGGTGCGCAGCTTGCCCACTTCTTTACGGGCTTCTTCGGTATTACGGCAAATGTGGGTGCCCACCTCCACAACGGCCTGGTGCATTTCGGCCTTTACCTGGTCTTCATGGATCTTCTGCGCGCTGTCGACAATTTTTTGATCGTGCGATTGCAACTCCCTGGTCACGGGGTCAATCACCATAAATTCTTCTTCAACACCTAAGGTGAACTCGTTCATAATTGGTTAGGGGTTATTGGTACTTAAGTAAATGTCATTTCGAACGAGGTACGAGGAGAAATCTTGTTCGAAATGCAAAATTGGTCAATTACATATTTGAACAAGATTTCTCACTATCGTTCGAAATGACAGTTTAGTTTCTTATTTCTTCGCCACCTTCTTCGGGGCAGCCGGTTTCTTTTTAGGTTTTGCTTCCTTAGTTATGGCATGGTCAACCTTGGCAGCACTTACATCGGCTTTGGCAGTTTTTGCTGCTGCTGCAATGAGTGGTTTACCTGCAGCACCTGTTTTTACAAACTCGCCCCAGGTTAGGTTGTCTTTATTGTCTTTTTGTGCTTTGGCACGCTCAATGGCATAACTGGCAGCGGTTTCTACCACCCATTCAAAGTTATCCTGGCCAACGCTGGTTACTTCGGCATCGGGGGCAGGGTTACAGAAATCAATGGCGTAAGGTATACCATCGCGTACAGCAAACTCAACGGTGTTAAAATCGTAACCCAGGTATTGGTTTAATTGCAGCACGTATTTGGTGATGGTATCCAGCATTTTTTTTGATGCCGGGGCCTTGCCATGCTCGTAACGCAGATGGTGCGGGTTGCGCGGCTCGTACTGCATAATACGCACGTGTTTGCCGCCAATGCAATAGCAACGGAAGTAATCATCAAAAATAATTTCTTCCTGCAGCAGCATTACCAGTTGCTTGGTTTCGGCGAATTTCTCCCACAGGTCATCCTTGTCGCTAATTTTGTAAACATCGCGCCAGCCGCCGCCGTCAAAGGGTTTCATATATGCCGGGAAGCCTACGTAATCAAATATCGCGTCCCAATCTAAAGGGAAGGCCAGGTTGCGGAAGGACCGGTCGGTTGTGCTGTCCGGGTGGTCTTTTGATGGCAGCAGTGCCGTTTTTGGTACCGGTACGCCCAGTTTTACGGCTAAAGCATTATTGAAAAATTTTTCGTCGGCGCTCCACCAGAATGGATTATTGATAACCGCTGTGCCGGTAATGGCCGCGTTTTTTAACGATGCCCGGTAAAACGGCACATCCTGCGAAATGCGGTCGACAATTACCGAGTAGCCCAATGGCTCGCCCTGCATCATTTTATCAATGCGTACAAACTCGGCTTTAATGTTTTTCTCATTCTTTTCGTTTATCCTGTCTACAAATGCCTGCGGGAATGAATTTTCCTGTCCGAATAAGATGCCTATTTTCTTTTCCATGTTCAATGTTTTTATAGTGTAGTTGGTTTTGTTAATCGTATTCTAATATATCATCAATCAGGAATGTGTTTCCCGAAGGAATTACTTTTATATCTCTTTTATGAACATATTTGTTTTCTGTATCAGCATCTTCAATTACCACGCCGAATACTAAACTCTTGTCAGCGTTTTCTTTCTTTAGCTCGCACCGCGTAACTTTTGGGTCGATAGTGTCTTGTTGCCCTATTAAAATACTATTTGTGGTTGCAAATTTGGTGTTGTATTTACTTTTCCATTTATCAGCAAATTGCTTTTCTGTTAACCCATCAAAATCCCGGCCGATAGCATCATGTTTATATTCGAGATATTGTTTAGTAAATATGCTCGTATCGTTTTCGTTCCCAATATCTGCTTTTAAATATCGTGCAATGCTAAGAAGCAGCCATTTTTTTGCACGTTCCGCCCCGCCTTGTTGGGCATTTTCCTTTTTTGCAGAATTATCTGCAGCGATTTTTTGAACAATGGAGTCTTGCTTAACAGCAGTGCTTTTTTTGCTGTTTTGGGAGCATCCGAAAAAGATCGACACGATAAAGCAAAGCGAAAGCTTATTATATATTTTCATTTGTCCAATCTCTACTTTATTGTGCTTAAATAATGCGGGAACATTTCCTTCCATATCGGCCAGTCATGATTGGCAAAAGGGCGGATATCCAGCCAGTGGTTAATGTTTTTTTCTTTCAGAATGTTTGACATGCGGATATTATAATCCTTACACATATCATGCTCTGAGGTCCCCAGTATAATATTCATCTGCCAAAGCCCGGGCTTGTTGCTGCCGGGCAAAAAATCTACAGGGTTGTTATAAAATATATCGTCGTTATAAAAACCGTCGGTAAACATGGTTATATCAAACGCTCCGCCCATGGTAAACAGGTGCGCCACCATTTCGGGGTGTTTAAACGCGAAATTTGCCGCGTGGTAACCACCAAAGCTGCAGCCGGCAACAGCTACTTTGCCTACGCCGGTTTCGTGCATGGCCCAGGGTGCAAGCTCTTCTACCAGCATTTTATCGTACCAGGCGTAGTTACGGGCGCGGTCGGCGGGGTGGATGCCTTTGTCGTACCAACTGCGGTAGTCAATAGTATCGGGGCAGTAGATCTTCACCAGTCCTTCATCTACAAACCAGCGCACGCTTTCAATCAGTCCAAAATCTTTATTCTGATGGTAACGGCCTTTGGTTGTAGGGAAAAGAATAACCGGGAACCCCCTGTCGCCAAAAACCAGCATTTCAAGGTCGAGGTTTAAATTAGGGGAGTGCCAGCGGTGGTATTGTTCAGTCAAGTTGTTGTGTTTAAGATGGTAATATAGCAGGATTGCTTGTAAATGTCAACACCGTGCCAAATAATTCTGTTTTGATTATTAAATAAAAGTATAAGCTTACTTTTGTACCCTTAATTAGTTTTTAATACCATGTACTACAGTACAGATACTGAAATGAAGATAGCGCAACAGGAACTCACCATAACATCAAAAGCACTCGGTCGTGACGTTACCTGCACTTTGCTTATGCCCGAAGATGGCGCCGTAGCAGAGCCCCTTAATTTACTTTTACTGAACGATGGCCAGGAGCTGGAAAACCTTAAACTGGTTGATACCCTGGAGAATTTATACGAACGCAACTGCCTTAAGCCTTTACTCACCGTTGCCATACACGCCGGTGAAGACCGCATACAGGAATACGGCATTGCCGGCAAACCCGACTTTAAAAAACGTGGCGCCAAGGCCGACCTGTACACCAAATTTATTAAAACCGAACTGTTGCCGTTTATCCACGAGCATACCGGCATTGATGATTTTGAGACTACCGCATTCGCGGGATTTTCGCTTGGGGGTTTAAGCGCTATGGATATTGCCTGGAACAACCCCGAACTATTCAATAAAGTGGGCGCGTTCTCTGCCTCGTTTTGGTGGAGGGGGAAGGACCTTGCTAAAGGCTATACCAACGACGACCGTTTGATGCATAGCCTCATCAAAAATACCACCGGCAAACCCGAACTGAAATTCTGGCTGCAAACCGGCACCAGAGATGAAACTGCTGATCGTAACAAGAACGGTATCATCGATTCTATTGATGATACCATCGATATTATTAAAGAACTGCTTGCCAAAGGTTATGAACGCCCTTTCGATATTCAATACCTGGAAATGCTTGGCGGCACGCATGATGCCGAAACATGGGGTAAGGCCATGCCTAAGTTTATGCAATGGGCGTTTGGGAAGTAAAAAAATGTAGAGACGCGAAGTATCGCGTCTCTACATTAGATCTCTCGTAGAGGCGCGATACTTCGCACCTCCCGATAGAAAGGCAACACTGAATTTCGTCACCCACCCCATTCCCTAACAATTAAGTAATAATCAGTTAATTGTAAAATGCTGCTTACTCTTTCAAATGCCATTTCTAAACCGTATCTTTGCGCCAAATTTAGAGGCCGCATTTCATGCAAAAAATAAGAAATATTGCGATTATCGCACACGTTGACCACGGTAAAACCACTTTGGTTGACAAAATTTTACACAGTTGCGCTATCTTCCGTGATGGGCAGGAGACTGGTGAATTAATCTTGGATAACAATGACCTGGAACGTGAGCGTGGTATCACCATCGTATCAAAAAACGTTTCGGTAATGTATAAAGATGTTAAGATCAACATCATTGATACCCCTGGTCACGCCGATTTTGGCGGTGAGGTAGAGCGTGTATTGAAAATGGCTGATGGCGTTCTTTTACTTTGTGATGCTTTTGAAGGCGCTATGCCTCAAACACGTTTCGTAACCCAAAAAGCTTTGGCCCTGGGCTTAAAGCCAATTGTGGTTGTAAACAAAGTAGATAAAGAAAACTGCCGCCCCGAAGAAGTTTACGAGCAGATTTTTGAATTGTTCTTTAACCTTGAGGCTACCGAAGACCAACTGGATTTCCCGGTTATCTATGGTTCATCAAAACAAGGTTGGATGAGCACCGACTATAAACAACCAACTGAAGATATTTTCCCGTTGATGGATGCTATTTTAGCAAACATCCCGCCGGCACCTATCAATGAAGGTACACTGCAAATGCAGATCACCTCGTTAGATTACTCATCTTTCGTAGGCCGTATCGCTATTGGCCGTGTTGCCCGTGGTACTATTAAAGAAAACATGCCGGTGTCGTTGGTAAAACGCGATGGTACTATCCAAAAATCGCGTATCAAGGAACTTTACACCTTTGAAGGTTTAGGTAAAGTTAAAGCTACATCTGTTAGCGCTGGCGATATTTGTGCTGTTGTAGGTATTGATGGTTTTGATATTGGCGATACTATTGCCGATTTTGAAAAACCGGAGCAATTGGAAGTTATCCATATTGACGAGCCTACCATGAACATGCTTTTCACCATTAACACTTCACCGTTTTTTGGTAAAGAAGGCAAGTTTGTAACCTCACGCCACCTGCGCGACCGTTTGTACAAAGAGATGGAAAAAAACCTGGCGCTTAAGGTTGTTGAAACCGAATCGCCTGATTCATACTTAGTGTACGGCCGTGGTATCCTCCATTTATCAGTATTGATCGAGACCATGCGTCGCGAAGGATACGAGTTACAGGTAGGCCAGCCACAGGTTATTGTTAAAGAAATTGATGGTGTTAAATGTGAGCCGGTTGAAACTTTAATAGTTGATGTACCGGGTGATGTTGCAGGTAAAGTTATTGAGCTGGTAACACAGCGCAAAGGCGACCTGTTGGTAATGGAGCCTAAAGGCGATTTACAGCACCTTGAGTTTGATATCCCTGCACGTGGTATCATCGGTTTACGTAACAACGTATTAACTGCAACAGGTGGCGAGGCTATTATGGCCCACCGCTTTAAAGCATACGAGCCATGGAAAGGCCAGATCCCGGGCCGCTTAAACGGTGTATTGGTATCTATGGATACCGGTAAAACCACTGCTTTCGCTATTGATAAACTACAGGATCGTGGCAGGTTCCACATTGATCCGGGAGTTGATGTTTACGAAGGACAGGTTTTAGGCGAGCACATCCGCGATAACGATTTGGTTATTAACTTAACCAAAGGCAAGCAGTTAACCAACATGCGTGCATCTGGTAGCGATACCAACGTGCGTATTGCACCTGCTATCAAATTCTCGTTAGAAGAATCAATGGAGTATATCCAGGCCGACGAATACATTGAGGTAACCCCGCAAAGCATCCGTTTACGTAAAATATACCTTAACGAGAACGAAAGAAGGATCAACGCTAAGAAATTCCAGAGCCAGTAATTGGTAACCGAATTTTTAATATAAAACAGAAAGCCCCGATTTATCGGGGCTTTCTGTTTTATAAAAGGATATCATTATATTTAACCAGATCATAAACCAATCATAAATGAAGAGATTTTTACCTGTTATATTTTGTTTCTTATTGTTTTCTACTGTATCGTGCGTGAAAAACGTAGAAGAAGGCCCCGATTCTATAACGCTTAACTATACCGATCTGCAATTGCAGGTAGGTAGCGGTAAACAATTACTGGCAAGAAGGTATGACGCATCGCAGATCATCTGGTCGTCGTCTGACAGTACCGTTGCATCCATAAATGATAAAGGCATCATCGTTGCCTTAAAAGAAGGCCAAACAACCATGACCGCCAAAAGCAAACAGTATAACATTTCGGCAGTATGCCATGTTATTGTATCGGCAATGGTTATAGAAGGCAAGGATATTGGCATAGGCGCCGATGGCTCCATGTTTATTATAGGTACAGACAGTACATCTGCCAGCAGTGGGTACAGTATATCAAAACTTGTTAATAACACGCTAACCAAATTACCCGATTGCGGCGCGGTGCGTGTTGCGGTATCCCCAACGGGCGTGCCCTGGGTGGTAACCAAAGCCCATAAAATATTAAAATACAACGGTAACGGCTGGGATGAAATGCCCGGCCTGGGGACTGACATCGCTATTGGTGCTAATGGTGCTGTATTTGCTATCGGCAATATAGAAACCTCGCCATCAGGTGGTAATAACATTATGAGATGGACGGGCACCGCGTGGGAAGATATGCTTGATTGCGCCGCTATCCGTATAGCGGTTACGCCTGCTGGTATCCCCTGGGTTGTCAATAAATCGGGGCTGGTTTATGTGTTTGGCGGCGATTATTTATGGAAGGCATTTGATAATATCCAGGCATCGGATATAGGCATAGGCGCCGATGGCAGCGTATTTGTAACCGGCAAAAATACAGGTGATGCTAACCCCGATATTTTTAAATACGATGGCTTTTTTAACTGGAATAATTTAAATATTACCGGTGGTACAAACATATCAGTTACACCCGATGGTAAAGCATGGTGGATAGATAAAGCCAACCTGGTACACCATCAATAAATATTAAACAATAATACATACTAAGCTAAGCCCGGTGAACAATCGGGCTTAGCTTTTTTTATACCTTTGCAATATAATATGCGCATACCCAGCATCCCCGGATTTGATAAAGAAGCTTTAGATAAGTATTTTAAAAATACGGGTATGGCGCTTATTGGCAAGGTGGGTAGCCTGTTTATAAAAATGCTGGTGAGCATTGTTGTTGCACGCTATTTAAGTAAAGCCAATTTAGGGATCATTACCGGGGGCATAACTTATATTTACCTGTTCTCGGCACTGGCCACACTCGGGCTCGATCAGTTTATTGTTAAAGAATTACACCAGTTCCCTCAAAACCGCGATCGCATTTTAGGAACATCCTTTTGGATGAAGGTTTTTGCAGGTATGGGCTGTATCCCGCTGATATGGGTGGCATACCAGGTATACCCTGCGCACGGCACACCTTATAGCTATGTACTTATATTTTCTATCATTGGCATTGTACAGGCCTTTAATGTTATTGATTCGTACTTCCAGTCGGAGGTGAAATCAAAATACATTATGCAGGTGCAGATTGCCGGTACGCTATTATCGGCTGCAATAAAGCTGGTGTTAATTTACCTGGAAATGCCGCTTATAGCTTTTGTATATGCTTACGCGTTAGATTTTGTACTGTTAGCAGCCGGTTATTTTATCACTTATAACCGCAAAGGCCGTAATATATTTAACTGGGCCTATAATAGCGAACTGGCTAAAAAGTTGTTGCATTACTCATGGCCGTTAATTATATCAGGTATAATGGTTTCGTTATACATGAAGATAGACCAATTGATGGTTCAGAATATCGCAGGTGTTGAAGAGGCGGGAGCCTACGCTACGGTAGCAACCTTAAGCGAGGCCTGGAACTTTATACCCACAGTTATTATCACTACACTTTTCCCGGCTATACTAAATGCCCGGCGGGATGATCTCAACAGATATAAAAAACGAATCCAGAACCTGTACGACCTGATGATATACCTGAGCTTGCCGGCTGCTATTATTATCACCTTTTCATCACACCTGATATACAAAGTTTATACACCCGAGTATGCTTACGCAGCGCCGGTATTGTCGGTGCATATTTGGTCGGGAGTTTTTGTGTTTTTGGGGGCAGCCAATAGCCAATATTTAATAGCTGAGGGGTATGTAAAACTTACTTTTATCCGCACAGGGTTTGGTGCTATAGTAAATATATTACTTAACCTTATCCTTATACCTAAAATGGGTATGATGGGCGCAGCTATCGCTACTTTAATTGCTTATGCCAGTTCGGCATTTTTTGTGTTGCTTATTCCAAAAGTTAGTAACCAGGGGGTGATGATGTTAAAATCATTATTCTTAATTTCACTTTTTCAAAAAATCATAAAGCGTTGAGTACATTTTCATCACTAATAAAAGTATTAACAAACCCCGCGCATTTGCGTGCGTTGCTCTCTTTCGATAAAAAAGGCTACCTGGCCGATGTTGGCTGGTTTAAGGCATTTGATACCAGGTCGCCGGTTGACGAAAATGGCAGCCCTATACCATGGGTAACCTACTCTTTTATAGATTTTATAAAAGGCAGGCTTACCAAAGAACATACTGTGTTTGAATTTGGATCGGGCAACTCCACTTATTTTTACGCCAAATACGCCGGCGTGGTGGTTTCTGTAGAGCATGATAAGGAGTGGTTTGATAAGATAGAAAAATCGGCTGCCAAACCCGATAACTCTGAACTGATCTACTGCGAACTGATACGCGATGGCGATTACTGCCGTATGCCGGTTAAGCTGGAAGAGAAGTTTGATATCATTATTGTTGACGGCCGCGACAGGGTGAACTGCTGCAAGCAGGGCATTGAAGCCTTATCGCCAAACGGTGTAATGGTGCTTGATGATTCTGAACGCGACGATTATAAAGAAGGTGTAGATTTTTTATTGAGTAAAGGCTTTAAACATTTACTATTTAGCGGCATCTCGCCGGGGTTGTTTTACCGTAAATCAACTTCGGTATTTTATAAGCCGGAAAACTGCTTAGGTATTTAAATATGCCATTAAAAAGGTTTGCATTAATGCTCCTGCTTGTTACGGTAGCAACTGCATATCTAAATAGTTTCGCGGGTGGAATTCGCCTGATAAAATTAAATAAGCCTGTTTTAACAGATTCAATTTTATCAGTTAAGAATCAATCCCAATTATCCGCCATTGGGGATAAGTCTAAGAAAACTTTTGCAGGTAATTGTTATGATATAAACTGGGCAACCTGGAGCACATTTTCTGATGTAAGCAGCACAACCGGTTCCATTATTGATGCTGATGGCAGCAATATAGGTATCACCATGTCTGCTAATTATACTTTTGGCTCAACACCATCAATATATACATTTTCAAGATTCAGCGGATATCCGGCAAGCATCCCAAATAGCACAGTACCTAAAACAACATGGTCGGCAGGTACGGGTGGGTCTACCGATATGTGTTTTTCCAAAAAAGTTACTAATCCTGTTTTATTATTATCGTCATTAGGTAGTTCGCTGCCAACAAGTTCGCAACTAAAATTTTCTATTCCATATGTGGTGCTTTATGACGGCGGTGGCATGGTTTATAACGATAGTAGAACTATAACCGGCACGGAAGGTTACGCTATAATTATGTTTCCCGGTGAATTTAATTGTGTTAACATTCAGTCAAATACCCCCGAGAACTATACAAACCTTACCTGGGGTATAAGGCCGCAACCGTTTGCCGTTACCATAACAGATAATAGCAGTACTTGTGGTAGTACTAAGGTTACAGCGAGCGGCGGTGTATCCTATCATTGGGATGGAGGCGACACGCCAAACCAGGCAGCCAACACTTTTCATCAAAGCGGTACTTATTTAGTGACGGTAACTAATGCCAACGGTTGCGTAACCAGTGCATCTAAAACTATTGTTGTAAGTACAACAGTAGCGCCTGTTATATCGGCATTTAGTATACCCCAGCAAAGTACGCCGGCAATTTTAGATGATGTAAATAAAAAAATTACCATAACAGTACCATTCGGCACAGATTTAACAACATTGCGCCCGATAGTAACTATCCCGGCTAATGCTACTGTAAGCCCGGCATCAGGCACAGTTGTTAATTTTATTAACCCGGTTAATTATACGGTAACTAATAGTTGCGCCCAGGTTAGTTATATGGTAACGGTAAAAATAGATAATACTACACCTATAACTCAAAGATTGGCCTGCCCGTCCGACGCTGTTTTGATGAATGGTGATGTATTGGCTATACCGCCCGACAACTATTCATGGCAGGTTATGCAGGCAGGGGTTTGGGTTAATGCTGCGGGCGTTATTAACCAGGCTAATTACACAACAACGGCACCCGCCAATTTAACAGGTGCCAATATTATACTGGATTATCGCAGGGCTGTTACTAAAGTAGGGAATAGTGTTTATGATTCGTTTTACGAGCTTACAGTTACACCGTCTACCGGCCAGAATACCATCTCGGTAGACAGGCAGGTTGCCTGTGGCACAGTTACCAAATTATATAATTTTACAGGGAACAGGCCTGTAGGATTTACCGCTACAACCACATACCGATGGCAAACAAGTGCTGACGGCATTAACTGGCAGGACGAGGCAAATGTTACTGGCGAATCATGGGGGTTAAACGCACAGATAACAGCAAAAACCTGGTTTCGGCGGGTTAGCGTTACTGGGCTTTGCAAGGCTTATAGTAATGTGATAAATATAGATCATATACCCGGCCCTGGTCCGGCCACAGTAGGGCCTCCTGTTACCTTATGTAATGTTACAGAGTATACACTAACAGGCAATACCCCCGCAGCTGATGAAACGGGTACCTGGTCGGTAATTTCTACTACAGGATATAACCCCTTTACCCCGGCAAATATCCATGACCCGCACGCGCACATTACCGGCCTGCCATTAAACATGGTGTTTGATTTTACCTGGACGCTTTCTAAAGCATCCTGCGATCAAATCTACAGCGCTACGGTTTCCATAACAAATGGGGTTACCAGTACCATCACAAATTTTTTTGTGCCAGAGCAGGATGCCCCCGCGGTGATCGATCAGTTAAACTATACCATAACCTTAGGCGTATCGCCAAAGGTTGACAGGAGCCATCTGATGGGGTTGGTTACTGTAGATAATGGTACCGTTAGTCCGGCATCGGGCACTACACAAGATTTTACCGGGGTAGTAAATTATCGCTTAACCGATCAGTGCAGTTTTGTTGATTATAAAGTAACTATAAACCAGGCAACCCCCATCATAACACATGTTTGCCAAAACGAAAATAATGTATTATTACCTGCAGCCGGGGCATCAGGGGCAAACTATCAATGGGAAAAATACCAGGGTGGCGTATGGCAACCTGCTGCAGGCAATAATACAGGTGCAGATTACATCGCAGCTTTTACCGGCAGCTCTTCGGTTACCGCGATTGATAGTTATCGCCGTAAAACAACCGCAGGAGGTGTAATTACCTACCAGTTTTATTATGATGTGTATTTTGATCCGTCTGTATCCAGCAATCAGATAGCTGCTGATAATACTTTAATATGCCAGGGGGGTACACAGTTAGTAAATTTAACGGGCAACACAGCATCTTCCGCGGGTGGCAATGTAACCTACCAGTGGAGGGTAAGTACAGATAATGTAAATTGGCAGAATATCGATAACGCGACCCAAAAAGATTACCAGTTTGTTTTTAGCGGTATAGTTACTAAGTATTATTCAAGGGTGGCTACATTTGGCGGGTGCAGCGTAGTTAGTAACATTATACAAATAAATTATGCAGGCAATGTAACCACCGCCGATGCCGGCACGGCTCAATCAATATGCAACCAGGCTCAGTTAATGCTTAATGCAAATACGCCTAAGCCCCTTGAGGTTGGTACCTGGAGCGTGGTTAGCCCCGCCGGATACAATCCGTTTAATAATGGGAACCTGCATAACCCCAATGCGGTGATCAGCGACCTGCCGTATGATGTCGACATTATATTAAAGTGGAGGATTGAGCAAGCTGCCTGTGGCCTATCATCCGAAAATATGGTCACCATGCGCAATTACAGCCAGCCTGTTGTAAGTGCCGGCAGTAGTGTAACTATTGACAGGGGTGGGAGTACTGTTTTAAACGGAAGCGTTAGCGCCGGGAATTATACATATATATGGTCGCCGGTAACAGGTCTCAATGATCCTGGTGTTTTGAATCCGGTTGCATCACCGGGCGAAACTACGGTGTACACGCTTACGGCAAAGAATGGTTTCGACTGTACACAACTGGCTACCGTAAAAGTTATAGTGAACAATGAACTAGGTATCCCAAGTACAATTACGCCAAATGATGATGGCATCAATGATATCTGGACGATAAAAAATATTGACGACCATGCTGGTGCCGAAGTGCAAATATTTGACAGGGCTGGCCGGCAGGTTTTTTACTCAAAAGGGTACGGCAAAAAATGGGATGCAACCTACAACGGTAAAAAACTACCTGCGGCAGTTTACTATTATATTATCCGTTTAAATGATATTAGACTAATAAAAAAAGGTTGGATAACAGTTATTTATTAATATTGCAACATGCAAAAAATGCAAACCAGCGATAACGTTAAAATAGCATACGATGAGTTTTATAAAACTCATGACGAAGCCTGGCGCATGCTTGGCGCTAAGTACAAAGCGTACCATATTATAGATGTTTGTAAAGGGCAATCGTTTAAAAAGGTGCTGGAAGTTGGTGCAGGCGATGGAAGCATTTTACAAAAACTATCCGATTATAATTTCGCACCCGAATACCACGCGGTAGAGATATCTGACAGCGGGGTTGCGCACATCCAATCGCGTAATATTAAAAACCTGGTATCGGTGCAGGAGTTTGACGGGTATAAACTACCGTTTGAAGATGACAGCTTCGATCTGATCATCCTGTCGCATGTGTTGGAGCATGTAGAGCACGAGCGCCTGCTGTTGCGTGAAATTAAGCGCGTAAGCAAGAGTTTTGTAATAGAGGTACCCATAGATTATAAAACTAACGTAGATAAACGTATAAGGCATTTCCTTGCATATGGGCATATCAATATGTATACGCCAACCTCACTCAGGTATTTATTGCAAACAGAAGGATTCGAGATCAAAAAGGATCTTACCTCGATCATAGGGCCCGAGGTTACCCGTTTTAACACCTTCATCAACCAAAAAAAGCCAAAAACTTTTATCAATAAATTTAAGATACTCGCCGCGTTTGTAGTAAAAAACACATTGGTTGAATTAAGCGATAAGTTTAAAGAGAAACTTGCTAATGCCTATACGGTATTATGTACCAAAACAGATAAGCAAGCCGATATATTCTAATTAGTAAAATAATCACTAACTCAATAAATCACTAATTGCCTACGCCCGCACCCATAGCACTATTTGTTTATAACCGGCCCTACCATACCGGCCAAACGCTCAGTTATTTGCAAAAAAATTTACTTGCAGCGCAAACCGACCTGTTTATTTTTAGCGACGGCCCTAAAACATATGCTGATAAAGCAAGTGTTGATGCCGTACGCCAATTAGCCACCCAGGTAACCGGGTTTAAAACCGTACAGGTTATTGCGCGCGACAGCAATATGGGGCTAGCGAATTCTATCATCAGCGGGGTTACACAACTGGTTAATAAGTATGGTAAGGTAATTGTATTTGAAGACGACCTGGTATCATCACCCTACACACTGCAATACTTTAATGATGCCTTAGCCCATTATGCCAATACGGAGCAAGTAATGCATATCAGTGCTTATATGTTCCCGCTGCAGGATGCCACACTACCCGAAACCTTCTTTTTTAGAGCTGCATTTAGCTGGGGCTGGGCCACCTGGGCGCGTGCCTGGAAAAATTTTGAGCCTGATATTGATGTTTTGATGGCCCGGTTTGATGCTGAGAAAATCCACCAGTTCTCTATTGAGGGTACCATGAACTTCTGGAAACAGATGCAGGATTTTAAAGCCCGTAAAAATAATTCGTGGGCTATACGCTGGTACGCATCTGTTTTTTTGAACAATGGATTAACCCTAAATCCGGCTCAATCGCTTATTCACAACATTGGGCATGATGGTACCGGGGTGCATTCAAACATCGAGGATACCTATGGCGTACAGGTAGCGCAGCAAGCAGTTAAGTATTTTCCGGATGTATTACAGGAAAATAAGCCTGCTTATAATGCTATTAAATACTTCTTAAAAAACCGTAAAGGGAACCTTTTACAGCGGGGCCTGCGCTTTGCTAAGCAGTTGACGCTGAAATATCTGCCCACTAAATAGCGTGTTATTAACATTTAAACCAAATTTTATAGCGTTGTTGAAAATTATTTATTATAAAATATTGTCTACTTAGTATATAGATATTATATTTGGTCAATTATTATATATCCTACCCAACCAATTGTTCTTTATGATATAATGAGGTCAGTAAAAACATAAAAAGAGGAAACCACTGGTTTTCTCTTTTTTGCTTTATGAAACATTGGTGCGTTCTTTGGTGTTATACCTAAAAAAAGAACTAAACCATGATAGACGAGAAAGACACCTCCCCAGCTGCCAAAGACGGCAAATACGAATTCGATATTCATTACTCGGGCCGCGAAGTACCCTGTACCGTGGTTAAAGAGCAAGACAAAATTACTGTTTGCATTGAGGATAATATAAAGGCCGAGCTTACTGTGCAGGCCGATGGCAACGTGATACAAACCGGGGGAACCGATATGCCCGAATCGGCTGTAGATTACATCAAGAAACGCATATTTGGATGATCAGTAGTTTTTAAATAAACTTTAAAGACCTGCACAAGGTGCGCTAAGATTTTAAAGCAAGCTGGCTAATATCTGTTAATGTTAAGCCGGTAAGCTAAACCATGGTGCACCTTGTGCTTTTAATTTAAGCCGTTAACCAATTTGCATTTTAATGACACCTACTTACCTTAACCAAACCCTGCGTATCCTGCTGTTGTTCGTCCTTGTTTTTGGCATTCTGTACCTGGCCTCGGCAGTGCTTATACCACTTACTTTTGGAGTGGTGCTATCTATGCTGCTTTTGCCTTTATGCCACTGGCTGCAAAGTAAAGGCATAGGTAATGGGTTTGCATCTGTTTTAAGCGTAATGGCTTTACTGGTTTTAATAGGCGGGCTTATAACCTTATTGCAATACCAGCTAAGCGATCTGGTGGAAGACCTTTCTAAAATTGAGGAACGGGTAAATACCATCGTCGGTAGCATTAAGGACTACGTTAAACAACACTTCGGTATTTCGCATCGCGAACAGCAAAAGATAATTAAAGAACAGCAGGGCAGTACCATGGGTAAAGCTGCCGGTATGGTTACTATGCTGATAGGTTCATTTGCCGGTATTTTGATAGATGCTATACTGGTGCTGGTGTATACCTTCCTGTTTATCTATTATAGGGCGCATTTCAAAAAGTTCATCCTCCGTTTATTTAAGCCCGATAGCCGTAAGCAAACCGAAGTTGTTTTGGATGATGCAGGCAAAGTAACCCAGAACTATTTAGGCGGCCTGGGCCTCATGATAGTAATGCTTTGGATAATGTATGGCATTGGTTTTACCATTGCCGGGGTAAACAATGCGCTGTTTTTTGCTGTGCTTTGTGGTATACTGGAGCTGGTACCTTTTGCGGGGAATATTACGGGCACATCCATTACGGTTTTAATGGCCCTGGCGCAAAGCGGCGATACCCGGGTGGTGATAGGTGTACTGATCACTTATGGACTGGTACAGTTAATACAAACCTACCTGCTTGAGCCATTGGTTGTGGGCGACAGGCTAAACATTAATCCGTTATTTACTATACTTATCATCGTAGTAGGCGAGGCCGTATGGGGTATACCGGGTATGGTACTGGCCGTGCCGCTGCTGGGGATGTTTAAAATAGTATGCGACCACTTTGAACCCCTGCACGATTACGCTTTTTTGATAGGGCCACCCAAAGAAAAAAAAGGCGAAGAGGGTAATTTTATTACACGAATATTTAAGAAGAGCAAATAGTTATATTCATTATAATAAGCTTTCCTATCCCAACAACAATTACTTCGCTGCCACAATACCTTTTACGTTTACAGATATGGTGCTGGCGTGTTTCATGCCCAATGTTTGGCCGGGAACGGTTGTTAAAAACAGCTTTAAATAGGTGTTCATAATAGCTGTTGATACTTTTATAAAGTTCTTTTCGGCCGCATCATCGCCCAAAAAGCCTATCAATGGTTTGTTATAATGCCAGGCGCCTGCTGAATCTATTGTTGCCTCGAACGGGTAGTAAAAATCCTGGTAAGCTTTATGGATAACTATATTATATACCGGGTTTAAATAATCATCGTCGGTACTGTATTTATTATCAAGAAGGCTGGGTTTTGCCTTTACCTTATCAACCGCAACATTCGGGTTTTTACTGATGAGTTGCACCGGTTGCCAGGCTGCGAATGCTTTTTTGAAATCGGCATTAGCTTTATTCACCATGCCACGTACAAAAGCTGTATCCTGTTTGCTGGGGCGTTGTAAAACTGAGGCATCGGTATGTAATTTGTTTTTAATAAAGTCTTCAGAATAAAGCTTCATGGTTACGCGCGATTTTTTAAGATCTACTGAATCGCCCTCGGTTTCAAGTAATGAAAAAACCAGGCTGTCCTTACTTATTACCTTCATTTTTAAAAACGCGTGGGCGATGTTAAAAACCGAATCGGTACCCAAAGCCAGCGGGAAGTTGAAAAACTTACCCTTTACCGGGCTGTACAGGGCTGCCGAATCTGCCGATACAAAACGAAGCTTCCAATCGGGCACCAGCCTAAACCCATATTCATTAAAGGTAAGCCCATTATTTTGCTTGCGCGATACCTCTATAAAGGTAATCCCTTCCACGCTTTTGAACGATATTTTTGTTTTATCCTTTTCTTTAGGGCCGCAGCCTGCAAGGGTAATCACTGCAAAAAAGGCAGTTATGAGTTTTAATGTTAAATGCTTATTCACGCCGTCAAGTTACTAATTATTGTTAAAATTTACCCCAAAACCTCCTCCAATACCTCGTGCGAACGGATATTGCCGAAGCCTTCGATATGCATGGCGTAATATTCCAATAGCTTGTTAATAAGGTAACGGCGTTCATCGTTACTTAGTTTTACCTCATCTATATTGCCAAAATTACTTTGCAGCAGGGTGTAAAAGTTTTTGGTGTGGGGAGGGGAGAGGTAACTCACACTATCGGGCTTATACTTACTAAACACGCCGTTCTTCATATCAAAAAAGTCGGCTTCGGCCATTAAACCGCCATGGGGGTAAAAGCCCAGGTATCGCGTTAGCTGAACCAAAAATAACAGGTGGAAGTTGGCAAGTCCGCGGGTTTTATGATCCAGCAGTTCAATGGCGTTAAATATAAAATCAAATATGGCTTCGTCGGGTGTTTGCTGTTTTACTGCTTTGTATAAAACTTCGTTAAGGAACATAGCTATGCAGCTTTTTATAACATCATAAGGGATGCTTTGCAGTGTGGGCGTGTTCTTTAACTCGGAGATGCGCTGCACGTTCCCGTTGCTTTTATGGTAAACCACCATATCAACCAAATGCAGGGGCTGCAGCATGTTGCGGCTTATTTTTGCCTTCGGCTTTCTTGCCCCGTTGATGATGTACGATTGCAGCCCGAATTTTTCGGTGAAGATCTGCACCACTATACTGCTCTCGCTATAGTCGGTAGTTTTGAATACAATGCCACGGGTTTTATGCAGCATGGAACAGCAGTAATAGTTTTGGTAAAAAAATGATGGCGCCTGTTATCAATGTAAATATAGCCATAACGAGTACAGCCGCCGCGCTGATGTCTTTCACATGCCCGGCCAGCTTATTATAGTCGGGCGATACCAGGTCTACAAGGGCTTCAATGCCGGTGTTAAACAATTCCATCACCAGTACAAGGGCAATGCACAGTGTTATCCAGTGCCATTCGGCAGTGCTGATGTTAAGGTAAAAGCCAAGTGCAACGGCCAGTAGCGCAGCGCTTACCTGTATCCTGAAGTTTTGCTGCGTTGTAAAGGCAAACCATAGGCCTTTAAGCGCGTAGCCAACACTCTGGATAAATTTTTTCATGCGATTTTTAGCGTTTTTTGAAATTTTGAACGAGTAACATTACAAAACTGATGCATCCCGCAAGGGCAAAACCCGCCGACCCGCCGTTCATAAAGTCCTGAATTTTGCCCGGGCTCACAAACAACTCGGCCGATGCAAATAATATAAGTGCTATGCCCAGCAATAAATAAGTACGGGCAACCTGGTTTTTCATATTGGTATTGTAATTTTAAGTAAAGCTGTAGGCCTGTTAACGTAGTACAAATATATTTTATTTATGTTAGCAACGGAGTGTTATAAGCCGCACCGTAATAAAAATGGATCTGAAACTAACTAACAAAGTGGCCATTGTGCTGGCAGCAAGCAAAGGTTTGGGCAAAGCTATCGCAATAGCATTATCTGCCGAAGGCGCGAAGGTTATTATTGGCTCGCGCGATGAGGACGCATTGATCCAAACCG
Organism: Mucilaginibacter sp.; assembly: GCF_041663085.1. Taxonomy (GTDB): domain Bacteria; phylum Bacteroidota; class Bacteroidia; order Sphingobacteriales; family Sphingobacteriaceae; genus Mucilaginibacter. The sequence continues at coordinate 6,660 of NZ_JBAZRC010000029.1, read as the reverse complement.
CTGCAGAAGTAAAACAACTTACCGGTAACGATGTAGTGGCCCTGCCCGTTGATGTGGCAAATGCCGCGCAGGTAACCGAATTTATAAAAAAGGCCGCCAATGCATTTGGCCGGATAGATATATTACTGAATAATGCAGGCGGCCCGCCCTTTGATAAATTTGAAAATTTTGACGACGAACAATGGCAAAAAGCCTTTGATTTGAACCTGCTGAGCATGGCGCGCACAAGTCGTTTGGTATTGCCGTACCTGCAAAAAACAGGCAGCGGGCGTATCATTAATATTATAAGCGGGTCGGTAAAATCGGTGCTGGCAGGTTCGGTTTTATCAACCGCTATGCGGATGGGCGTGGTAGGTATGGCTAAACTGATGGCCGATGAATTTGGGCCTTACAATATCACCGTGAACAATGTAGCGCCGGGGCTTATCCTTACCGACCGCATTAAACACACCCTGCCAAAAGATGTTGATTATGATGAGGCTATTAAACAAAAGGCCAAAGCCATCCCCCTGGGCCGCATTGGCAAACCTGAAGAATTGGCGGCGCTGGTAACCTTCCTTGCATCAGAACAGGCAGCTTACATAAGCGGGCAAACCATACAGGTTGATGGCGGCGCTGCGCGAAATATATATTAAGGCTTTTTGTTGGCCAGTCTTTTCTTCTTCATTACGCGGAAACCGATAGCAAGCAGGCAGCCAATAACAGCGCCTATTAAAACACTGCCCCATTGCTCGTTTTCGGCCCCAACAGCAAACAGGCTAAATATCGCAAACAGGATGATAAGCACACCAGCAAATATTACCACGTAAATTTTCCAATTCATAAGGCAAATTTACAAATTACTATCTATCCACGCCACACGCTGGGTAAGCCATAGTTTTAACTGCGCAACTTCTTTTGGATAAGTACCCAGTACCACAGGGTTTGGCCAAACGTACTGGCCTAAAATATTCCATTTGGTAAAATTCTCTTTTGCAGGCAGGGTTAAATAAGCCTGGGTATCATCAATGCTTTTATACATAGCAGGGATACCATTTGCTTTTAAATACTGCCAGCGTGCTTTAACCTTAGCGGCAAAAACCGGGTCCTGAAACAGGCGGTTAAACCATGGGCCGGTACGCACCCACCAGCCGGTTGGGTTAGTGGCATCGCTGTAATCAACATTGCCTGCACCCAGGTCAAAATCCCATGCGGGGCCCATGCCCAGTTTGCCATTGCGGTCTTTATAATAATACATACTGCTAAAGTTTGCAGCGTCCTGGTTCTTAAAAAGCTCATTCACTAAAAACCAGTTGATGAACGAATCGGAGTTAATGTATTTGGCGTAGCCGTTAACAGGGTCGGCAAAGTTTGCCCCAAAAATGGCGCTCTCTGTATCCTGTATATAAGTTTTAATATAATCTATCTGGGCCGGGCTTGCATTATCCGGCGATTTTATTGTGAAAGGTATATTGGCGGTCGTACGGAACCAGTTTATTTCATCTAATCGTTGGTCAAGTTCCAATAAATACCCTCCCGTAAGTGCAGCGCCGCTATTATCACTGGCCTTCATTTCGGTAATATTTACACGGTCGGCGTTCACCTCAACCTGTTCGGTAAGCAGGTAGGTGCCTACGTATTGGCCGTTCATTACCACCTCTACAAATATGCCATGGGGCGTAAAATCGCCGTTAAGGCTTTGGGCCACGCCATCGGCAATATAATTTCGCATCAGGGTTTTATCAGAGTAGTTGGCAAGCAATACCCAGTTTTTTGCCGATGCTAATCCTAATAGTTTAGCTTTTGAATTAAATTTTAAACGGTATGGTTTTTTGGGCATGTCCCAGGTGGAATTACCACGCCCTTTTATTTGCAGGGCAATATCGTTGGTGGTTTGGTCAAACAAACCCATTGGTGTTTATATTTAAACTGCCGGTAACATAATCATCTTTAGAAACTACCGGGCCAGATGTGGTAATGTTAAATATAGGCAGGCCGGTAAAATTGTAAATACTTATTGTATAATCTTTACTTACACCTTTCGAGTCGGTTACGGTATAAACAACCGGCTTGGTGAAATCATTTGCAGTAACACCGCTAACCTGGGTAACATCGCCAATCTTTACGGTTGATGCCGCATCCTTTACTTTAAAGGTTAGCACAAAGCTATGGCCTTCAGTAGTGCCGGGGGTATAACCTTTCAGGTTGGTGCCATCGGCGGTTAACGCAACATCAGCAGTTATCTTACCCGTATTGTTTTTTGTTTCTAATTTAACCTCGGTAAATTCAGGGCCGGTAACTACCACAACAGGTGGTACAACAGGCGGAGGAGTTACATTTTTATCCTTTTTACAAGCAAACAGTAATAGTATTAAACACAGGCAGGTAAAGGTTCTTTTCATGCAGATATACAATTGGTTATGCAATATATTAAAAAAAGGTTAACACAGGGTTAACAACCTGTTGACTTACCTATTACAAAAGTATTCCACCGTTTATTTATACTTGCAGCCATAATGGATCAGGAAACTTCAACTCAAAAATACAAGGCTTTAATCAAGCTTTCTACCGGCGATTTTAAAGCATTTTTATACGACTGCGACGGCACCCTTGCCGATAATATGGGCGCCCATAAACAAAGTTACATCCGTGTAGCCGCCGATGATGGCATAGCTATAGAAGGCGATATTATTGACGAGTTTGCAGGCCTGCCTATTTTGAATGTAGTGGGCGAGATAAATAAACGCTACAACACTACTTTTGAGCCGGTTGATTTTGCCGCCCGCAAACACAAGATATTTTTTAGCGAATATATTGAGCAAACCCAGCCTATTGATTACGTGGTGAACCACCTGAAAAATCATGCAGGCAAAGTGCGTATTGGTGTGGTATCCGGCGGTAGCCGTACCTCTGTTGAAAAAACCCTGCAGGTTTTGGGTATCCTCGATCTGGTTGAAGTATTGATATGCGCAGGCGAAACCACCCATGGTAAACCATATGCCGATCCTTTTTTGGCTGCTGCCAAACAGCTTGAGGTAGACCCACGCCAGTGCCTTGTTTTTGAAGATGGCGACCCAGGTGTACAAGCCGCCGAAGCGGCCGGCATGCAATGGGTACGGATAGATAAAGTATAATGTTGTAAGTTTATACCTTACAATCACCTGCTTTGCGATACATTTTTCATTTAGGATATTTAGGCACCAACTACAGCGGATGGCAAAAGCACCCCGATGGCTTAAGTGTGCAGCAGGTTTTGGAAGAGGCCCTGAGCCAGATCTTTAAAACGCCGATGTACATTACCGGGTGCGGCCGTACCGATGCACAGGTACATGCCAGTCAGTTCTTTTTCCATATGGATGTGGAGCGCGAATGGGATTACGATCTGCTTTTCCGCCTGAATAAATTGCTGCCTGATGATATTGCCGTGTTTGATATCATTCCGATGGAAGGCCAGCCACATGCCCGCTTTGATGCCGTTGAGCGCAGCTACGATTACTTTATACATACTTATAAAGACCCTTTTTTAAGCGGCTTCAGTGCGCTGTATGCTGTTAAAAACTGGGATATAGACCGGATGCAGCGAGCCGCCAACCTGCTTTTAAAATACAACGACTATCACGCCTTCTGCAAAATGCCCGATAGGAACGACCACACTATTTGTAATATCACCTCGGCGCAGGTTTATATCAATGCTAAGGGCGACAGGCTGCGCTTCAGCATCTCGGCCAATCGTTTTTTGGGTAGGATGGTACGTATTATTACCGGCAAACTGATTGATATTGGCACCGGTACATTAAGCGTGGATGAGTTTGAACATTACCTCATCCATCCGCAGGAAACGCAATTAATTAAACCGGCTTACCCGCAAGGATTGTATCTCAGCAAGATCAAATACCCATACCTGGATATCCCATCCCGCAGCGACTTTGTGCCGCTGTTGGCGGATGGATTGGGTAATCATCGTAAATTTATCACCGCTTAGTATCGCCTCCCAAACGCCTTAAAACGTCCTGAAACGGCCTTGCTATCCCAAAGTGTTCACGTTCACTGCCGTGAACGCTCGTGAACGCCTGTATCTGACTTATAACCAGCGATTTGTATTTTATATATATTGTATTTTGCTTATAATCAGTGTTTTGTATTTAAATGTTTTGTCGTCAACTTATAAATTGCGGCGAGAAGCTGCTGAATAGTTGTCATCGACTGGAGCCGGGCAACTGCGTGAACACTTTTTATTGAAATTATAACAGTTTGTCATCCTGAGCGATAGCGAAGGATCTATTAGCGAACTGTGCATATCGAAATAGCGTGTCGGCGAATAGATGCTTCACTATGTTCAGCATAACAGGAGAGAAATGGCTTTTATTTACTCATCATTTTATCCCTGATCGCCTTAAATTCCGAACCTTTTTTCCAGCCGGGGAAGGTGGTTTCGTTACTTAGTTTAACGCCAAGCTGGTACATCAGGTTAGCGGTTTGAGCCATGCCTTTGGTATCCATGGCGTCGCTGTACTGGTCTGATGGCTGGTGGTAACGCTGCTCGTTGTATTCTTTGGCTTGTTGCTTACCAAACTCTTCGCCGCGCTGGATGCTTTTTGAGCCGTTATGCAGGTCTAATGCAGGCACGCCTACTTTGGCAAAGTTAAAATGGTCAGAGCGGTAGTAGCTGCCCGAACCCGGGGTTTCATCGCCTACAACATCCCAGCCCTTTGGTTTGGTTAGGGCTATCACGTAATCGTCCAGATCGTTCTGGCCCTTGCCGGTGATAGAGAAGTTGCTGGTTTCGCCAAAGTCAGATAAGGCATCCAAATTAAGGTTGGCAACCGTTTTATTAAGCGGGTAAACCGGGTGGGTAGCGTAATATTCTGAGCCTAAAAGTCCCTGTTCCTCAGCAGTAACTGCCAGGAAAACTATACTGCGTTTTGGCTTATCCTTTTGCACCGCAAACTTTTTAGCAACGGCCAGTACCGCGGCCACACCGCTGGCGTTATCAATCGCGCCGTTGTAAATGCTATCGCCTTTGGCATCAGGTTTACCTATCCCGAAGTGGTCCCAATGTGCCGTGTATAAAATAGTTTCATCAGGCCTTTCGGTACCCTTTAAAATAGCAATTACATTATGCGATTTGGAGTATTTAAGCGAGTTTTTTATGTTTAATGATACCGTGCTGTTCAATGGTACGGCCTTAAAATCTTTTTTGCGGGCATACTCGCGGATATCGCCGTTGATGCCTGCGGCTGATAATAATTTGGAGGCGGCTTCTTCGCTCATCCAGCCCTCTACCTTGCAGCGGTTCATATGTTTATCGGCCTGTTGCAGGTACAGTTTAGCGCCGGTAAAACTGTTTTGGATCACCTGCCAGCCGTAGCTTGCCGGCTCGGTTTGGTGCACAATGATCACACCCGCGGCACCCTGACGGGCGGCTTCCTCGTATTTATAGGTCCAGCGGCCATAATAGCTCATGGTATCGCCTTTAAAAAGTTTTTCTTTGGCTTTAAAGCCCGGGTCGTTCACTAAAACTATCACCGTTTTGCCTTTTACATCGAGGCCTTTATAGTCGTTCCAGCCAAACTCGGGTGCAACCACACCAAAACCGGCAAAAACCAGCGGCGAGTTCTTCAAACTTAAAGTATCCACTTCGCGGCGGGTAGCAGCCACAAAATCAATTCCCGGTTTTAGCACCGCACTGCCTGCGCCACTAATTTGCAGGGGCTGTGCTGTAGAGGTGATCTCCACCATCGGCACTTCCTGGTAGTAGCTGCCATTATTGCCCGGCTCAAGGCCAAGGTGTTTAAACTTATCGGCTATGTAGGCAATGGTTTTATCCTCGCCTTTTGTAAACGGTTTGCGACCAAGCAGGCTATCATTAGCCAAAACGGCAATGTGCTGTTTTATATCAGCCGCCATGCCCGTATCGGCAGATGTATCGGCGGCTTGTTTTTTATCGTTACCGGCACATCCGGCTAAAAGGGCGGAGAGTGCTAAAAGGCTGATGAAGTTTAATTTCATGATCGGTGTGTTTTGTAAATCAAATATATAAAGGTTTTTTTCTAACCACAGAGTACACAGAGATTGTAATGATTATTATACACAGAGAATGCAGAGGTGTTTTGATGTGATGATCTTTTAAACCCCACGCCGTCGCCCGGCTCCAGCCGGGTGACTATTATTACACGGCGTCCCGCCGCAGTTGGTGGTGTGATTGTTTCGGCCGGAGGCCTGATAATAAATATCACTCGGCTGGAGCCGAGCGATTGCGGGATAGCATGTTTATTATCCACAGAGCGCACAAAGATTTTGTAACATCGGGTCTTTGTGTCCTCTGTGATTCCCTCTCTGCGCCCTCTGTGGTTAAAATCTCAAATATCCTATGTTAACTTAACAAAATCTCTCCGTCATAATTAGCCAATTAACTATCATTTAATAATAAAATTCCGTATTTTTGCAACCTTTAAAATTCGACGCGAACACATTGATGTACAAGGAATATAAGCAGTTAAATCTATCTCAAACAGGTAAAGACGTGCTGGATTTCTGGAAACAGAACGGCATATTCGAAAAAAGTATCAGCAGCAGGCCGGCAAGCAAGCCGTACACCTTTTATGAAGGCCCGCCCAGCGCTAATGGTATGCCCGGTATTCACCACGTTATGGGGCGTAGCATTAAGGATATTTTTTGCCG
>NZ_JBAZRC010000028.1:0-37319 GCF_041663085.1 Mucilaginibacter sp. | reverse complement strand
AAGTATTTTGCTGAACCGCTAAAAATGAGAAATACTGCCTTTTTAGCCGATGGGAAGCTTCCCGCGGCACTTGTAAAGGGTTATGATGGCAAAGGCCGGGTTATGCCCTTTATTGTTTGGGAAGACTTGCGGGTAGCGGCGAGCATCAGTTCGACAGCTTCGGACATGTTAAAATATATGGCTTACCAGATGGACGGAAGCAAAGCAGAAGTTATGCTTAGCCACCGGCCTACTAACGGAACGCCGGAAAATGGAGCCATAGCCTTAAACTGGAAAGTTAATGTTACAGACAAGGGCATACGCAAGTTTTCTCATACCGGGGGTAGTTTAGGCTTTAGCAGTTATATTGTTTTCTATCCCGATCAAAAAACCGGGATTATATTGCTTGCTAATGAAGCCGGCCCAACCACCCAGGGAGCATTAATTAGTTTGGCAGACAAAATTATTAAGCCTTAGCTATCACATATCCCGCTTGCCCCGATTTCCGGGTTGGGGCAAGGAACGAAAGATCAATGCGCAAACGCTTCATCAGGTATAATTTCAGCCTTTTTATCGGCTAATTTTCTTTTGGTCATTTTATCAACCCGGCGCATCAGTAATATGCTGATGATAGATATCACAACAATTACGTACCCCACGGTATTATAATGCTGTAAAGGCGCGCCTTTGCTTGGCTGGGTAACTATCAAGCCGGCCACTGCGGCAGCAATACCACCCGCTATTTGTTGTAATGATGCGTTAATGCTCATGAAGGCGCCGCGGTCGCTCATTTCGGGTATAGCGCTGGTTAGTGCCGATGATGGAATCATGCGGCTCATGATGCCCATCATCATTAAAATATTAAATACCATTACCAGTAGTAAAGGCGTTACCCCCAGGTTGGTATAAAGCACGCACATGATCATCATCCAAACAGATGCTACGGCGAATATCTTAAACTTATCTATCTTATCGCTTAGCTTACCAATCAGGGGCATGATGAGCAGGGAGCTTAAGCCCGATACCATTAGCAGCATGGTCAATTGGTTATAATTTACGCCCAGGTTATTCACTGCGAATGCACTGCCAAATGGCATCATCATAAAACCACCGATGGATAATAACGCGGTTGAAGTGAAACCTACACGGTAATCGCTATTCTTAACGGTATGCCATAAGTGCGCAAATGCCGACTTGTCGCGCTGTAAGGCAAGGTGAGCGGTTAATGGCTTTAGGTATATGGCGATGGTAACGGCTATCATGATGCTCAATATTGCGACCATCCAGAACGGGGCTTCCCAGCGCCATAAGGTAGCAATGTAAATACCTATGGGTACGCCCAAAACCTGGCTGGCACCAAAGCCCATTTGTATAAAGCCCATTACACGGCCGCGTTGCTGCAGTGCAAAAATATCAGTGATAATAGCCATGGATATCGACCCAATAACACCGCCAAATAAGCCGGTGATGATACGGGCGGCTACCAATACGGCATAGCTTTCGGCAAGGCCGCAAAATATAGTACCCGCTATAAAACCTACGTAGAAGAATAGCAGCAGCTTTTTACGGTCGTATTTATCGGCAAAACCGGCGGTTAGCAAACCCGAGATACCTGCGCTAAAAGCATACGCCGATACGGCTATACCAAAGGCCGAAGGTTTTAGGTTAAGAGATTTCATCAGCATATCGCCAAGGGGCGACATCACCATAAAATCCAGTATCACGGTGAACTGGGTGATAGCCAGCAGGAATATGACGAATTTTTGGTAGCCCGTAAAGGCTACCGGCTGTTGATTGTTCATTGTGGGTTAAGTTAATTCACAGCAACTGTAGCCGTGTTGTTTTATCATTTCAATTATTTGTGTGTGCGACACCGTTTCAGATACTATCCGCAGCACGCAATCGCTATCCTCCATATCAATAGTCCAGCATTGTACGGCGGGGTTGTTATCAAGCAACTTATGCAGCAGCTGCTTATCATCATGGCAGCTGATGTTTGTTTTAAATAACAGTATGTGGTCAAAATTTTCAATCGTATTCATAAGCTTACTTTTTAAGGGCTTTTACAACCAGGTCAAAGGTTTTCCAGAGTATCTCATCGGTCATTTTAAACGGCCTGCCGCCCATGCTTTGTCCCTCTTTGTTAAAGCGGATAAGGTTGTATAAAGGCGCAAACGCTACCGACCAGTATATTTCAAATGGCATCAATTCAATTTCGCCACGGTCAATAATATTCTGCATAAACTTACCCATGACAACTTTAAACTCGCTCAAAAAGCTGGCAAGAAATTCCTCCTGGTAACTGGATGTCCTCAATTGTTCGAAAAAGGAATTCAACAGGGGCTTAGCTTTGGTATACTGATAACGGTTATACCATTGAACACGCAAACCATCTTCAAACGACATATCGGGGCTGAAATCTTTCATCGTTGCCTCTGCCATTATCAGCCCTTCTTCCATGGCAGTTTTCAGGATCAGATCATCGCGATCTTTATAATAGATGTACAGGGTAGCTACCGAAATATTACATGCCTTAGCAAGCTTATTCATACTAAAGCCTTCCAATCCATCCCTCACAATCAGCTCTATCGCTTTTTGCTTTACCAGTTGTACCTTATCGTTGTTTCTTATACGCATATCTAATAATATCCGCTGCAAATATAAATGAATATTCATTCATTTATAAATTATTTATTTATTTTCTCATAACGCCCTCCTTAACAATTACGTGGCTGCCTCCTTATAAGACGAATAACTGCCCATAACTTTTTATATTAGCTAAAATCAATTTTCATAAACCATGAAAAAGTTATTGTTGCCATTCATAACGGGGTGCTTGATTGTAAACCTGTGTAATGCACAACCGGGTAAAACAGAAATTACCCGCTGGCAGGACGATAAAAAAGGCGCGGTATCCATCACCTGGGATGATGGCTCCATCAACCAGTTTAAAGTGGCACTGCCCTTACTCAACAGTTTTAAATTTCCGGCCACATTTTTTATAATAACAGGGCAAATACCGGGTTCAACATATCATGGCAAGTTTATTGGCAGGCCCGTGCAGGATATCATTAAGGAAACTGCCACCATTGCTACCAACACGGATAATTTGTTTGAACGGGCTTCGGCAGCATCATACTTAGGATTGATTGGCCCTATGGATTATTATTACAACGCAGGCTCGCTTATTGATGCCGGTAAAACAGACGAGGCAATAAAGCTGATAGATGAACTGTATAGCAAGGTGCGCAACAACGAGTTTAAACAAGGCATACAGCACAACCCGGAATATATGGATGCACACGGCACTACCTGGGCCGAGATACGCAAGTATGCCGCGCAGGGCCATGAATTTGCCAGCCACATGATAACCCACCCGCGCCTGGCCATACTTGATGAACCCAGCATGCTTTATGAACTGACTAAAAGTAAGGAGGAGATATTAAAGCACCTTGGCGCCAGGTACACTTTCTCGGGCGAGGGACCGTTTGGCACCGAAAACGAGAGGGTGATGGGATATGCTTATAAGGTTTACCCTGCACTACGTAACCGCATGCCCGAGCCCTGGCTAAAAGAAATAAGCCGTGGCAATATAAGCAACCCGGGTAATACCGGTAAAGAGTATATACAATTTCAACGCGGGGCTACCACAAAAACGCCCATGCCTATGATGAAAGCCTGGGTTGATACCACCGCCAATAAAAACAATACCTGGTTGGTGCTTACCATACATGGGGTTGATGGTATTGGCTGGGAGGCCTTATCTCATCAACAATTGAACGAGTATTTCAACTACATTAAAACCCGCGAAAATAAATTATGGGTTGCCACTTTTGGCGATGTTACCCGCTACATGCGCGAACGGCAAAATGCAAAAGTTAAAACCACCAGCAATAGCAGCATTACAGTTACCCTTTCGCACACGCTTAATAAAGCCATGTACAATGTGCCGCTTACCCTTAAAACTTATGTGCCTGTAAATTGGAAATTGGTTAAGGTAACGCAGGGCGCTTCCAGGCAAACCCTAAAAATTATGGCTGCAACAGATAAGGCAGGCCCATATATTATATACCGGGCTAAACCAAACAACCTGCCAATAAAGTTAAAAGGTATTTAAGAAGAAGCCGAAATAAATTAATCAGGGGCGATACACACTAAACACCTACACCTTATCGGGCACATTTTATGCCCGATAGGTAAGATGCACATAATTAGATTCAGAAATCCCCCTCTAAATCATTTAATCAGTCTTTTTTATCTACAGTTTCCCAAACGGAACCGTATACGTATGATTTTTTATCGCAAATACTGCAAGAATATCTTTTTATAGGTAACCAAAACAGGGTTGCTTTCATTAATGCGGGCCTTCGGGCGCGGCTGGTGAGTTTGCCCTTGCCACAATGCGGGCAGGATTTTTTTTGTCGTGTTTCCATTTAGGGGTATTGTAAACTTTAACAATTAAATATTTATAGTATTATGCTGCTATTTCGGCAAGCACTTTTATCATTTCTGTTTTGCTTACCGGTTTTGGCAGGAAAGCATTAGGATGTGTTTGGTTAGCCAGGTCGATCATCTCAATACTAGTTACAGATGATTGAAAAACAAAGGGGATGTGCAAGTTGCGGTTAATATAATGTGCAAGGTCAATTCCACTCTCCCTGCCTTTTAGCATTATATCTGTAATTACAAGATCAACATGCATACCCTTTAGGTCTTTCACAGCTTCGTCATAACACTCGGCCGATCCACAAATGTTGTGTCCCATTTTAAGGATCATACTCTTTAAAGCATAGGCAATTAAAGGGTTATCCTCTACAATGTAAATATACAACTTTTGCATATAAATTAAATTTTCGCCGGTCGTTAAATTATATAGCTATAATTAATTTAGCTATTATATTCCAAATATGAGTGAAAATGCCCGCTTTTAATAATTTTAAGGGTGGACAAAATCAAGACAAATCATTTAAAAAGCACCCTCAGATAGGATTAGAGGGCATTTACTATATCCTCGATGTCATCCTCTTCAAAAAGGTTCATCTTTTTACGCAAGCGTTGTTTGGCTTTTTTAACGCCGTCGATAGTGATGCCAAGCATACCCGATATTTCGCGATTGTTAAGTTTTAATTTAATTAACGCAAGCAGCCGGATATCGGTATCCGATAAATTAGTATACGAATGGCGCAGGTTATAAAAGAAGGTAGTGTGCACCCTCGAAAAAAGCTTTTTAAATTCGCCCCAGTTATCGTCTGTCATGATATGGGCCTGCATCATTTTATCAAGATTCCCCGCAACTCCTGTATCGGTATATTTAAGCTGGATGTTTTCTAGTTCGGTTTTGATCTCGTCTATCAGTGTGTTTTTTTGCATCAGGTTTTCAGTATAGCCACGTAATACAAGTATTGCGTTCTTTAATTCCTCATCTACCCTTAATTTTTCTGATGCCAGTAATTCTTTATCTTTCTTGGCTTTTAACCTTTGCCTGTTATATATTAAAACGGTAATTATTATTAGTAATATTAATACTACAATTATGGTATTCTGCTTAAACGAGTCAACCTTGGCGCTCTCCTTCAGGGTATCAAATTCTTCACGGCTTTTTTCAATTACCCACTGCAACCTAACCCGCTCAATAGCGGTAATATTATCGCGTTTAGCTACGCTATCCCTCAGGTTTTCTGAGGTATCGCGATACAGTGCCGCTTGTGCCCCTTTGCCAAGGCGCTCGTTAATCTCGGCCCTAAGATCATAATATTGAACACGTTGCGTTAGTACGTTTTCAGGGCATCGTAACATTATTTTGTCAGCAGTATCCAGTTGCAATGCCGCCAGTTTTGATTGCCCGTACTCAATGTTTATCCGTATGAGGCGTAGTAAAGCAATAGCCGAATTTAGCTTCTCATCATACTTCAGCGATTGCCGGTAATCGGCCTCAATAAGCGGGCGAGCTTTATCATATTGATGTTGCAAAAAGTATACTGAACCTATATTGCCGGCAGTAATAGCCACCCATGCGCTATCTTTTATAGCCAAAGCCATTTTTTGGGCGTTATTAAAATAACTCATGGCCGTATTGTAATGCCCATCGTTACGATAGGTAAGGCCAATGGTATTCATAATATTTACACGCGTACGGGTTGCATTAGGCTGATACTTTAAAGCAAGGCGAAGATTCCCACGGGCGTTATCAAAGTCGCCCAGCGTGTAATAAAAATTTGCCGTTTCTGAAAAAATGTTGGCAATGCCGGGTACATTATCAAACCCCACCTCGCGCAGGTTCTCTTCAGATAAAAGATAATACCGGCACGCGGCCGAGTTTTGTTTGTACAGAAAATAATAATTGGCTTTGCGATGCTGGTAGATGCCTGTTTCTAACTGTAACTGTTCTGCCTGGGCAAAGGCAATTGCTGCATCAAAATACGCGGTACTTTTGGGGTTATACCCTTTGTTTACCGAGTAATAATCGGCACGCATATCATAAATGGCGCATTCCATTTTTATATCACTTAGGTGCAGGGCCACCTGTTTCATGTCGTCGAGGCTTTTCATGGCATCGGCTTCATTCATTTTACGGCAGTTAACCCGGTAAATGGCCCTTGCGGCTTCAACCCTGTTGGCCTCAGCTGTATCTTTTAAATTTGCAAAAAGGCCAGGCCGGTATATATGCCTGCCATCACCGTTTAACCCATAGGTAAACAGTGGTGTAAGTAATATTAACCATACGGTAATAATACATAACAGCTTAAGCTGTAGCAGGTTTAAGTACTTTGGGGTCAAAGCAAAATAGTTATTAAGTAGGGGGAAATATTACGTGTTAAATTTACTAAAGGTCAATATTATATTGCAAATATAATTACCCATTTTTAACCTAAAATAAAGGTGTGTTTACACCTTTAATACTCCTTATTGCTTACCCCGGGCTGCTGAATCTGGTTTAGGGAAAGCGGGGTTAGCTTTTTTGTTTTGAGCCAGGTAATGCTCACTATCATCAACGTCATGGTGCCGCCAAATATAACAGCAGGTATAGTGCCCAAGAGTTTGGCTGCCATACCCGATTCAAAGTCGCCAATCTCGTTAGATGAACCAATAAACATAGAGTTTACTGCTGATACCCGCCCGCGCATATGGTCGGGGGTTAAAAGCTGCATAATGGTACCACGTATAATAACACTTACACTATCAAAAGCACCCTGTAAAAACAAGAATAGTAATGAAACGTAGAATATATTAGATAACCCAAACCCTATAATAGATATACCAAAGCCCGCAACAGCAATAAGCAAATTTCGCCAAGGCTTGTTCATGGGCGAAAAGCGGATCATAACCAGCATAGTTAACGCAGCCCCTAATGATGATGCCATACGCATAATGCCCAGCCCTTCGGCCCCTACTTTTAAAATATCAAGGGCAAATACGGGCAGCAAAGCTACTACGCCCCCGAAAAACACGGAGAACAGATCCAGGCTCATGGCATAGAACATTATCTTGTTGGTAAAAACAAAATTCAGCCCTTCTTTTAAGCTGATCCAGATATTTTCCTTCGGGATAAATACCGGGGGGTATTCACGCAGCATATAAACCAGCACCAATGATACCAGCATAAATAATAGGGTTAAGCCAAATGTTGCTGTAATACCGGTTAAACCAGGTATAATGTGGCCGGCAAACGCATAAATAGCACCACCTGTAAGCGGCCCGAGAATAGAGGCGACCTGCCAGCTGGAGCTGCTCCAGGTACTGCCGTTGGGGTAAAGTTCTTTTGGGATGCTTTGCGCATAAATGGTAAAGGTTGCCGGGCCGTAAAAAGCACGGGCAAGGCCGTTGCAAGCTATCATGGCATAAAGTATGGCAAGTATACCAGTGGTGTGAAGCTGCGCGGCTATATGGGTTAAGGTTGTTACAAACATTACCAGCGATGATAAAAGCACCCCCACAAATATGATGAGGAGCATTTTGCGCTTTTCATATTTATCAGCAATATAACCACCGTAAAGCGCTATACCTACGGCCGGGATGGCTTCGCTTAAGCCAATAAAGGCAATAGCAACCTTGCTATGTGTTAACTGGTAAATATAAAAGCCCAGCACAACAGTTTGCATTTGATAGGCAAACGTGAAGAAAAAGCGCATCCCAATGTATGAGCGGAAGTCCTTATACCTGCGGGCTGCAAATGAATCTATCCGGGGCGCTGGGTTCTCTTCGTCTGGCAATGTGGTAGTGTATTAATTTTGAGGCCGCAATTTACTATTGTAGCGGGCGGCCTCAAAATGTATTCGGTATTAAATGGTTAAAAATTTAACCCATGCTGGTCTATCAGGTAAACAAGTGCTGTAATTGCTGCTGCGCCCAATTCAAGTTCGCGCTTATTTACGTTCTCAAAAACATCGTTAGATGAGTGATGGATATCAAAATATCGCTGCGAATCGGGGCGGAAGCCTATTAGTTTTACAGATGGCACGGTTTCCCTTAGGGGGCCAATATCGGTACCGCTGCCACCCGCTACCAACCGGTCGGCTTCATAGGGCTCAAATAAGCCTTTCCAGTTTTTATTAATTTCTTTTAAGAAGGATGGTGATGCACCTTCAAAACTAAAGCCCCTTGGGGTAAAACCACCTTCGTCTGTTTCAATAGCGGCAATATGTTCTTCTTTATTGACGGCGGCAAGTTCGGCATATTTAATGCCCCCTTTATGGCCATTCTCTTCATTCATAAAAAACACAGCGCGTATCGAGTTTTTAGGGCGGTAACCTGTTGCTTTAAGTATCCTCAATACTTCGGCAGATTGCATAACACCTGTACCATCGTCATGTGCGCCCTCGGCAAGGTCCCATGAATCAAGGTGGCCGCCAACGGTGATAAATTTATTAGGGTTTTCGCTACCGGTAATTTCACCTATAACATTGTATGATTTTGCATCGGGCAAGGTTTGGCAGCTTTGTTTAAAGTAAAATTTAATAAGCGGCAGTTTACGCAGCCTAAGCATATTGCTTAATTTGTTGGCTGCTAAAGTTGATATGGCTGCGGCCGGTATCTTCTTAACGCCATCAACATAAACAGTTCCGCCAGTGTGCGGGTAATCATCAACCGACGATGATATAGAGCGTACTATTGCACCAATTGCGCCATATTTTGCTGCTGCGGATGGGCCTGCAAAACGTTGCACACCAGCGGCACCATAACCTGCACCGGTTTCAATAAAACGCTGGTCGAACGGGCCGTTAAAGAAAACTATTTTTCCTTTTATCACGCTTTCGCCCAGCGCATCCAGCTCTTTAATGCTTCTTACTTCAACTATATTGGCCGTAATGCCCGCTGCCGGTGTAGCTATCGACATGCCTAAAGCAGCAATAGGCACGGCAATTTTTTTATTTCCATCAATAATAAAGGCCTGCTCTTTTGCACCACGCACCCAGTGCGGCACCATTACTTCCTGCAGGTAAACCTTATCAAATCCGTAGCCTTCCATCAGTTTTTTACTCCACTCTACAGATTTTGCAGCACCTGCCGAACCGCTTAAGCGTTGCCCTATTTTTTTGCACAGGTAGCGCAGGTTTTCATAGCATTGGCCGTTAACCAAAGCCTCGTCATAAAACTTACGGATCTGTACAGAATCCTGCGCTTGCGAGCAGATGGTTGTACCTAATAAAACGATGGAAAGCAGTAAGGATTTTTTCATGATAAGTAGCGTTTAAGCAAATGTAATATTTGCCAAGCATTTATCAATCTGTCAGGATATTTTATCCCAGCTTAAGCCGGCATTTTTTGCCAGGAACGCCAGGTTCAGGATCTGGTTTTCGGGCGCGGCTAATTGCGGGTCTTTTTCAAATATCTCAATAACGCAATTACGGGCCTGTTGTAATATGTCCTGGTCGGTGGTTAGGTCGGCAACCTTCAGGTCGAGCACGCCGCTTTGCTGGGTGCCTTCAATATTACCCGGGCCGCGCAGCTGCATATCAATTTCGGCAATTTCGAAACCGTTATTGGTTTTCACCATGGTATTTAAGCGGATGCGGCCATCATTACTGAGTTTTTCTTTGCTCATTAAAATACAGAAGGATTGATCGGCACCACGGCCAACGCGGCCACGTAACTGGTGCAGTTGCGACAGGCCGAAACGCTCGGCGTTTTCAATGATCATTACGGATGCATTGGGCACATTAACACCAACCTCAATAACGGTGGTGGCCACCATTATCTGCGTTTCGCCTTTAATAAAGCGCTGCATCTCAAATTCTTTTTCGGCAGCCTTTAATTTACCGTGTACTATGCTAATACGATACTGCGGTAACGGAAACTCGCGCGACATGACCTCCGTACCATCCTGCAGATTTTTAAGGTCGAGTTTTTCGCTCTCCTGTATCAACGGGTACACCACGTAGATCTGCCGGCCTTTAGCAATCTCCTGTTTCATAAAGCCAAACATGCGCAAGCGCTGTGCTTCATAAAAATGCACGGTTTGGATGGGTTTACGGCCCGCCGGCAGTTCATCAATGATGGAGATATCCAGGTCGCCATACATGGTCATGGCCAGGGTGCGGGGGATAGGGGTGGCTGTCATTACCAATACATGTGGGGGCACAATGTTTTTACGCCAAAGCTTGGCGCGCTGCTCTACCCCAAACCGGTGTTGCTCATCAATCACTACCAGGCCAAGGTTTTTGTACTGCACCTTGTCCTCTATCAGTGCATGGGTACCTATTAAAATATTGAGGGTGCCGTTTTCCAGCTTTTCATGAATACCCCTGCGGGCCTTTGCCGGCACCGAACCGGTTAGCAATGCTACCTCAATAAACCCCTCGCCAACTAAATCTTTTATGGTTTGGTAATGCTGATTAGCCAGGATCTCTGTAGGGGCCATAATACATGCCTGGAAACCATTGTCGATAGCGATCAGCATGCTCATTAAAGCCACAACGGTTTTGCCGCTGCCTACATCGCCCTGTAGCAGGCGGTTCATCTGTACACCGCGTTGGGTATCTGTCCTTATCTCTTTAAGTACCCTTTTTTGCGCGTTAGTTAAGGGGAAGGGTAACTTATCATGGTAAAACTCATTAAAGTAGTGGCCTACTTTGTCGAAAATATTACCTTTGAATTTTTGTGTACGCGTTAGTTTACTTTTCAGAAGTTTAAGTTGCAGAAAAAACAGTTCCTCAAATTTTAAACGGTACTGAGCTTCCTTTAGCTGGTTGGCATCATTAGGGAAATGGATGTTGCGGTAGCTCTCCTGCCTGCCTGCCAGTTTAAAACGGTTGAGGATGTAAGCAGGTAAATTTTCATGGATATCCCTTGCAGTTTGCTCCAATAACCCGGCTATCAGTTTTTGCAGGCCTTTGCTATCCAGGGTAAACTGCTTTAATTTTTCGGTAGAGTTATATGCAGGCTGCAGCGTAAGGTTGCCTTTTTGCTGTTGCGCCCCGGGATTATACAATTCCATCTCGGGGTGCGACATCTGGGTTTTGCCATTAAAAAAACCCGGCTTGCCAAATATCACATATACCTTGCCGGGCACAAGCATTTTCTCTACCCATTTTATTCCCTGAAACCACGCCAATTCAATAAAGCCCGTATCATCTTTAGCCTGTACTATTAAACGTTTGGTGTGTTTTTCGCCCAGAAGTTCTTTTTGGGTTACGCGTGCCAGTACCTGCACGTAGGGCATATCGGGCTGTATATCCTTAATTTTATAGAACCGGGTACGGTCAATATACTTATACGGAAAATGCCTTAGCAGGTCCTCAAAATTGTATATCTGCAATTCCTTTTTTAGCACTTCCGCGCGCGCAAGGCCTACCCCTTTTAAATATTCAATGGGTGTTTGAAACTGCTGATTGTTCAATTTTTATATGATCAGGGCTTTAACGCAATTACAGAGATCTCTACATTAACACCTTTTGGCAGGGCCGATACCTGTACGGTTTCGCGGGCAGGGAAATCGGCGGTAAAGTAAGAGCCATACACTTCATTAACCTGTGCAAAGGTTTGCATATCGGTTAAAAATATGGTGGTTTTAATAATGCTGTCAAAACCAACACCGGCTTCGGTTAATATGGCTTTAAGGTTTTCCATTACCATAGTAGCCTCGTCTGTTATGCCGGTAGTAATTATTTCGCCTGTTTTTGGGTTTGACGGGATCTGGCCTGATACGAATAGTAAACCGTTAGCAACTACAGCCTGGCTGTAAGGGCCTATAGGCGCGGGCGCATTATTAGTATTTATGATAGTTTTCATTAAAATAAATGTTAGATGTTTTACTTTTTGAGGATAAACCACTGAACCAGTTTCCAGATAATACCAAGCAGGAACATACTTATGGCAATGGCATTTATAATATGCATTACCTTAAGGTTAAAGCTGCTTGGCCTGTTTGGGTCTTTTTTTCTAAAAAAGTACATAACACAAATTTAATAAAAAAAAGAAAGCCCCCCGAGTTATTCGGGGGGCTTCTCAAATAATATTTTATTTAGATATTATCTTTGTTTGAAAGAAACACGACGGTTTGCAACACGTCCTTCTTCAGTTGAGTTATCAGCTATCGGGTTAGTTTCACCGTAACCTTTAACTTTTAATTTTGATGCAGCAACACCAGAGTTAACTAAGTAAGTTTTTACAGAGTTAGCACGGTCACGTGACAATGATAAGTTGTGAGCAGCAGTACCTTCAGATGAAGCGTAACCATCAATCTCAACAGTTTTACCAGATGAACGTAAGTCAGCTGAAGTAGCATCTAATACCGGGTAAGATGAAGTCCTTAATACTGAGCTATCAAATTCAAACTGGATGTTTGAGTAAGCAGCAGCAGCACTAGCAGCAACTGTATCAGCTTTCGGGAATACGATAACGCAACCAGAACCGTCAACAACGCTACCAGCAGGAGTGTTAGGGCATTTGTCGAACTGATCAGATACACCGTCACCATCAGAATCTTTCTTAAGATCAGTAACTGCGTTTTCAACGTTAGTTACACGGCCTTTAAGAGCTTCAACTTCCTGACGTAAAGCTGCATCGTATAATTCGTCATACATCATAGCAACTGGGTTAACCCACTCTAAGCTCGGTTTTGAGCTTGAACCCAAAGTGAATTCTAAACCACCGTAACCGTAAGAGTAATGATCTTTCTTGTTGTTACCAGTTGTTAAACCATCAAAGTTACCACCGTCAATAAAGTTTTCAGTGTAACCAAAGTTAAGAGCAACCGCATCGCTCAAACGGAATTTAACACCAGCACCAACCGGGATAACATATTCTTTAACCCATTTGTTAGTAGCAACGTTACCAGCAGCACCATCTTTAAAGTTAAATGGTACACCAGCAGCTGTTACACCAGTTGGGTTATACATAGCCAAACCGGCACCTGCGTTAATGAAGAAGTTAACAGAGTTTTTACGACGGATAAAGTCGATAGTTGCAACGTTAACAACACCGCTTAAAGTAGCCTGGTAAAATTTGGTTGAATAAGATGCCGGACCAGCTGTGCCATTGTCGCCAGCTACCTTGCCACCACGTACGTCTAATTGCAGACCGAAGTTGTGACCTAATTGATCACGTACAGAGATACCGTAACCTAATTCAACTTTGTTTTTTGCGTAATCGTTCAGACTTCCGCCTGTAGCCATTGTAGGTGAAGTTGCACCAACGTTAACACCGATACTCCAGGTTTTGTACTGACCTCTACCGCCAAATACTTTAGCAGTGGTTGTTGCAGATGACATTGTTGTGTCAGTGGTGGTTGTGGTGGTGGTTTTAGTGGAGTCTGTTTGCGCACTAACCATTCCAGCAACCAGCAAAGAAGCAAATGATAATGCTGCTGATTTCTTTAATGTAGAATAATTCATAGTTTTAAGATTAAACGATTTAATTGTGATTTTTTTCAAAATTAGTAATTATGTTTGAAACAAATACCAAATCTTGTTCCAAAATTCATAATATCTACTACAATCGGTAGAAATAATTTGTTTTTATAAAAATTAATATTTTACATTCCATGAAATACCTGCCTGTTAATGAACGGTTATTTACAATTAATAGAAAAAATTTCGTTTCACGAATAAAATCAAACTCTATAGCGATATTTCACTCCAATGACGAATATCCGAGGAGTGGTGATCAAAGTTTCATATTTAAGCAAAATCCGGATTTTTATTACCTCACGGGCATAGATCAGGAGCAAAGTATATTAATACTGTACCCCGATTGTCCTAATCACCAATACAGAGAAGTACTTTTTTTAAGACAAACCAACGAACACATTGCAGTTTGGGAGGGGCATAAATATACTAAAGAAGAAGCACGCAAGGCATCGGGTATACAGCAAATATATTGGCTGCATGAGTATGACACTATTTTACATACTATCATTAATTATGCCGATAATATATATATAAACACCAATGAGAATGACCGTTATGCGCACACTGTGCCATACCGCGACCTAAGATTCCTGGAAACTTTACGCCAAAAATACCCGCTTCATCACTATGAACGTTCGGCCCCTATACTGCGCGACCTGCGTGTTATAAAGTCGGATATTGAGATCGAACTTACCCAAAAAGCGTGTGATATAACAAACGATGCTTTTAAACGCGTACTAAAATTTGTACAGCCCGGCGTTACCGAATATGAGATAGAAGCCGAAATAACCCACGAGTTTTTAAGGCAGCGCGCAACCGGCCATGCTTACAACCCTATTATTGCATCGGGCAAAAATGCTATTGTTTTACATTATATTGATAATAACCAGGTATGTAAAGATGGTGATGTAATATTGTTTGACTGGGCTGCCGAATATGCAAACTACAATGCCGATATGAGCCGCTCCATACCTGTTAACGGCCGCTTTACCAAACGCCAGCGCGATGTATATGACGCTGTATTACGTGTAATGCGCGCCGCTACCAAAATGCTTGTAGCCGGCACCGTATGGAACGATTACCACGATGAGGTAGGCAAAATAATGACCGGCGAGCTAATTGATCTTGGCCTGTTGAAAAAGCATGAGGTGGAAAAACAAGACCCTAAAATGCCATTGTATAAAAAGTATTTTATGCACGGCACATCGCATCATTTAGGTTTGGATGTACACGATTACGCCAGTCGCTACAAACCGTTTGAAGTAGGCAACATCCTTACCTGCGAGCCGGGCATCTATATTCCCGAAGAAGGCCTAGGCATCCGCCTGGAGAACGATATACTAATAACCAAAGATGGCAACCGCGATTTAATGGCTAACATACCTATCGAAGCGGAGGAGATTGAAGAGTTGATGAACGCGAAATAGTGAGTGGTTGATTAAGTGGGTAGTTAACCATTCACTTAATCAACCTATTTAACTACTCACCCAATGTAGTTGGATGCAAACCTGTAAATATTAAAATAAGGTTCTTGTAAAGCTTTAGCAATATCCTGCTGAAGCTTTTTCTTATCTATACCCGCCATTTTATTTTGCTGGATGATATTGTAAATCTTTTGGGTAAGCAGCAGCTCGCGGCGGCTGTTTGTTATTTTAGGGTTAGATAATATGAAATCTGTAATGGCATCTATCCCCTCGTTTTTTGAAGCAACTGTTTTAAATATCGGCACCTTATTTTCCTTGCTCTGTTGCAGTATTTTTTTAAGGTTGTTAATAAACAGATCGGCCCCCTCCCTGTCGGCCTTGTTAATGATAAAGGCGTCAGCAATTTCCATCAGTCCCGATTTGATGTTCTGGATCTCATCCCCGGCCTCGGGCACAAGCATTACGAAGGTAATATCGGCAAGGCCGGCAATTTCTACTTCCGATTGGCCTACGCCAACCGTTTCTACTATAATATGATCAAAACCCGATGCTTTGAGTACATCCGTCATCTCGATGGTTTTGGCTGACAGCCCACCCAGCGATCCCCTTGTTGCCAGCGAACGGATAAAAACATCAGGGTGGTTAAAGTGCGAAGCCATGCGGATCCTGTCGCCCAGCAGCGAACCAAAGTTAAAGGGCGAGGTTGGATCTATAGCCAACACGGCAACCTTTTTACCTTGTTGCACCAGGTTATTTATAATGGCGTTAACCAGTGTGCTTTTACCAGCACCCGGAGGGCCTGTTATACCCGTTACAGGTGTGTGTATATTAAAGGTGAGGCTTTTTAACAGGTCAGCAGCGCCGGCAAGGTTATTCTCAACAATAGTTAAAGCGCGCGCTACCGAGCGGAAGTTGGTACAGGTAGGTGTAATATGTTGTGTAGCGCCGGCCATTGTATGTTGCTGTAAAGAAACAAAAATACACGTTAATTAATCGACGCATAATAATATAAAATGAGCGGGCCTAGATAATTATATTTGCAGGCAACATATGCCTATTATTATAATGAAGGTTTCGGGGTTCACATTTATACGTAATGCTGTAAAAAACGACTATCCTGTTGTTGAAGCGATCACATCTATACTACCCATATGTGATGAGTTTATAGTGGCCCTTGGCGATAGCGACGACGATACTGAAAAACTGATAACCGATATAAACTCGCCCAAAATAAAGATCATACATACGATGTGGGATACCAGTGTACGCGATGGGGGCAAAGTTTTTGCCGACGAGACCGATAAGGCATTTAATGCGATATCGCCAGATAGTGATTGGGCTTTTTATATCCAGGGAGACGAGGTGGTACATGAGAAATATCTGCCTTTAATAAAGCAGGAGATGCAGGATAACCTTACTGATGCCAATGTAGAAGGGTTATTGTTTAAGTACCTGCATTTCTACGGGTCGTATGATTATTATGGCCATTCGCGCAGGTGGTACAGGCGCGAGATCAGGATTGTGCGTAACAATAAAGATATACACTCATACCGCGATGCGCAAGGATTTAGATGGGCCGATAACCGGAAGATACAGGTAAAACTTATCGACGCTTATATTTATCATTACGGGTGGGTAAAACCACCAGCTGGCCTGGCAAATAAGTTGCGCAATTTTAACCGTTTTTATCATGATGATGAGTGGATGTCACAAAACCTGCCAGAAACGTTTAAGTTTGATTACAGCCATAAGAATCCCGACAGACTGGTGCATTTTACCAGCACCCATCCGGCAGTAATGCAAAAGCGACTGGCTGCCACCAACTGGAGTTTGGATATCGACTTAAAGGAGCTGGATAAGAAAATGAGTTTCCGGCGCAAGCTGCTACAAAAAATAGAAGACCTTACCGGCTGGCGGGTTAGCGAATACAGGAATTACAAGATTATTAAATAAAAAATTTGCGCAGAAACACCTTTTTCTGTTATTTCAATTTTAAGCACTCCTCATATAATTTCAGGTATTGTGAAGCTGCATTATCCCATGAGAATTTTTCTGCTTGTTTAATTATGTCCTGAACAGGCATTCTTGATTCATAATCTTTCATGCCTGATGTAAAAACATCTTGCATATGTTCGGGTTCAAAGTTCTCGAAATAGTAAGCTACATCTCCACCAACTTCGGGGAGAGATGTTTTTTTTGCAAGAAAAACCGGCTTTCCAAAATGCATTGCCTCAATTACCGGTAAACCAAAGCCTTCCGCTTTTGAAGGGAAAACAAATGCGGTACAATTCTTAAAATACCAGCTTTTATCTAAATCACTTACCGGCCCCACAATATGTAGCCTATCCAGGCAATTGTATTTTATAGCTTCTTCTATGATCGTTTGTTTGTGAGGCGTTTCTATCCCGGCTATGACTAACTCATAAGAGTTATCCTGAAGCAATGCAGGCAATAAGTGAAAGCCCTTTTGAACAGACAGCAACCCTATTGTAAATAAAAATGGCCTTGGGGGTATATTAACGGGGCTATAATTGTCGGGGACAGATAGTTTGTCGGCGCCATTATAAATAACACTTATTTTGTTTTTTGCTTCCGGGAAGTAATGCCTTAGATCGTCGGCTACAAATTCTGATATCGCAACTACTTTGTCAACATCTAAAATGAATTGTCTCAATTTATCAAGGTACACCTGAATCCTGTGAGGTTTACTAAACTTTAAATGAACTTTGTTCATATCATGAACCGTCATAATTTTAACTGCGTTAACCTTATGTGGTCTCAAGCGACAATTTTGATCTGAAAGATGAACAATGTCAAATTTATTTCTGTAGCGAAAGAATAGCTTATCAAGTTTAGATAGAATGTATATTTTCACTTTGTTTTCGAACCGGTAGCTGGTGCGCTTATGCAGATAGAAACTTAAATTAAACCTATTCCTGTTATTTACAATAAGCGCATTTCCCAACCCTTTGCCAAAATAAAAGTATCCGCAATTATCATCCTTCATCGAGTCAAAAGTTACCAGCACAGACGGAGTATACATTATATTAAGATTGTGTTTATTAATTAATCCGATAAAATTAAGAATACTTATATCATATAAAAGACAGAATTGAGAAGCCAATGGCCTGCAACGGGGCAAGTTTGCTATGGTTTAATCGTGAATAGTCAGCTTGTGCTATTTTTATACCCTTGGGTTTTTATCACCTTTTATCTTTGCCTTTATTACCCTGAAGATATATCTCGACCAGATCTTAAAACCAAAATTTTTCAGTATCAAGGCAGATTTGTCTCCCTCAAAAGGTACATCTATTTGTGTGCCTGATATGCCCATATGGTTAAAATTTGCTATCAGGTGGTCTTTATATAAAAAATGATACGCCTTATCGCTATACAAATTCAAGTTAAAGGCAAAATCGGCAGAAATGCGGTATTTGGTATCAAAGCTATGTTTTGCAAAAACGCTTGCCGGGTATATCATGGCCTGGTGGTAAATGCCAACCTTAGCCAATTGATACGTTGATAACTCGCCCGACCGCTTTGCGCCCTCCGCCCAAACGTTGCTATAATATATAGCGCTGTTGTCTTTAAGGTCATAGGCAAGATCAGAAAATCCCGGTAAAAGTGTATCATCGGCGCCTAAAAAGCACGCCCAACTGCCGGTAATGCTCTTGGTTGCTTTGTTCATTGCGTCGTAAATTCCGCCATCCGGTTCACTTTTCCAATAACCAATCCGGCTATTGTTTGCCTCCAGGATAGCTACGGTACCATCGGTGCTTTTGCCGTCAATAACAACAATCTCTATATGTGGGTAAGTTTGTTTGTAAATGCTATCCAGACAGGCCTGTAATGTGGCCGCTGCGTTGTAGGTAACTATTATTACCGATACCTTATCAGCAGCGTTATCACCGTTTAAACTATTTTGGCCTGTCAGCATTATATAATGATTACTTATATTTGTCCGCTACGGGCGGCTGTGCAAAATAATTATTTTTTATCCTAATAACCGCCTTGTAAAAGCATTTAAATACATCCACACATACCACCGTAGTTTATGACCGATAATAAAGCGCTTCCAAAAATTTCTGTAATAATTGTAACGCTTAATGTTGCCGATACTTTGCAGGCCTGCCTGGATAGTATTTACGCGCAGCAATATCCCAATATTGAAATTGTGGTGATGGATGCGGTTAGTACCGACGGTACGGTTGATATTTTAAAAGCTAATGATGATAAAATTGCCTTATGGCGCAGTGAGAAGGATGGCGGAATTTACGACGCCATGAACAAAGCGCTTGACTATATCACCGGCGAATGGGTGTATTTTTTGGGTGCCGATGACGTTTTGTTTGCAGATTACTCTAAACTGGCTTACCAATTGGCGGATGCCAATACTATTTATTACGCCAATGTTTTATTGAGGAATAAAAAATACCGCGGCAAGGTAACCTCATACCAGCACGCAAAAGGCACTATATGCCACCAGGCGATGATATATCCGAAGCATGTTTTTGATAAATACAGGTTTAACACCAAATATCGCCTTTCGGCAGATCATGTATTAAATATGCAGTGCTGGAAGGATAAAACCCTGAATTTCTATTATGTAGACCTCGTTATAGCTAATTTTAACCATACCGGTGCATCCTCAAAACCCGACAAAGTTTTTATAGCAGACCAGCCTGCTTTAATTCGCGAGAACCATGGCTTTATACCCTGGTTAAGGTTTGTGATACGGCAATACCGCAACCGTAAAAAAGTTATACCCGAGTCTTACAACTAAGCTGATGATATAATGGATATAAAAAATCGCAACCTGTTCAGGATATCCCGGTTTATACTATTAAAACTACCAAAGTTCTTCAGGTTTCTTTCTCACTTCAGGCCCACTCGTAAACGCCTGCTGTTTATAAAAACTGATGCCATTGGCGATTATATCCTTTTCAGGAACTTTATTGAAATAACAAAGCGGTCAGAAAAGTATAAAGACTATCGCATTGATATTTTAGGGCACCCTATTTGGCGCGATGTTGTTTCAAGCTACGACAAGGAATTTTTAAACGCCGCTTATTTTACCAATCCGCGGGGCCTTTATGAAGCGCCGCTTACAGCATTTAAATTAGCCCTGCGCCTATTTTTAAACAATTACGAAGTTGTATTGCAACCTGCCTATACGCGTATTTTTGCAACAGACGGGCTTGCCGCATTAACAGCCGCCAAACATATTATTGGTTACCAGAGCGATCATGAAGGGATAGAACCGCGGCATAAAAGCAAAACGGATGCATTTTATACGCAAATGCTGCTTTTGCCTGCGGGGGTTTATTTTGAATTTCATCGAAACCGATTCTTTTTTGAAAGCGTTTTAAATGAACGCATTGCTATAAATGCACCATCAATAACAACAGGTATCAACCCCAAAAAGGGTATTGCTATTTTACCCGGTGCAGGTGCATTTAAACGGGGGTGGGAACAAGAGAAATTTTTGCAGCTCATCAAGCTTATCAAACAACATACCACACAACCCATATACCTGATAGGCGGGCCCGCAGAAGTTGCCGCCGGCGATTATTTGATGGCAAACCTTGCCGGTGGCAGCGTTGAAAATTTTATCAATAAAACCTCCCTGCCGCAACTCATCGAAAAAATTGCTAGTTCGGCCTTATTGATAGCGAATGAAACAGGTGCCATACATATTGCTGTTGCCGCACAAACACCATCGGTTTGCATACTGGGCGGCGGCCATTTTGAGCGTTTCGCACCCTACCCTGATGATGTTGCCTTTGGCCCCGTTTGCGTTTACGATAAGCTACCTTGTTATTACTGTAACTGGGATTGTATTTTTGAAACTGCACCCACAGATCCATTCCCGTGCATCTCCGGCATTAGCCTCGAAAAAGTTTGGGCAAAGGTACTGCCACTATTACCGCATAATAGTAATTGATTAATTACCGTTAACTTTGCATCTATTATATTTTTAAATGAAAACTTATTTCCGGTTATTATCTTTTGCGAAGCCAATTCAAAAATTCGCTATCCCTTATATAATAACAACCCTTTTTACTGTAATATTCAGCACGCTTAATCTTGCGCTGCTGGCACCCTTGTTACAAACATTGTTTTCTGGCAAACATAGTGATAAGATGCAACCGTTGGGTATCAAACCGTCTTTCTTTGATATCATGGGTACATTCAGGTATTACGTAACGTATGCCATTAACAATTATGGCGCATGGGCAGCTTTGCAATTTGTATGTGCTACAATAGTTGTAGCGGCCTTGTTAAGTAATTTGTTCAGATACCTTTCGCAACGCACGATGGAAAGTTTGCGTGTACATACCTTATTAAACCTGCGCCGTACGGTATTTAATAATGTGATGAACCTGCATATGGGCTATTTCAGCAACGAGCGCAAAGGCGATATCATTTCAAAAATAGCATCTGATGTACAGGTTGTACAGTACTCTGTTACCGGCACCTTGCAGGTTGTATTTAAAGAGCCTTTAACGCTTATTGCATTTTTGGTGATGCTGTTTTTAATATCGCCAAGCCTTACCCTATACTCATTAATTGTTATCCCGCTTTCCGCGTTAATTATATCACGTATAGTTAAACGTTTAAAAGAACAAGCTGCTGCATCACAACGCACATATGGTAACATGATAAGCTATCTTGATGAAGCCCTATCGGGTATCAAGATCATCAAAGCATTTAACGCCACAAGCTTTATAAAAAACAGGTTCGATAAAGAGAATATAAAATATTCGTCTATTACAAGGGCAATGGCAAAACGCCAGCAACTCGCATCGCCGGTGTCAGAATTTTTTGGTGTTGCCATGGTTGCCGGTATTGCGCTGTATGGCGGAAACTTAGTTTTGAATGACAAATCACCACTATCACCACCGGAGTTTTTTACTTTTATTGCGCTGTTCTCGCAAGTAATGCGCCCGGCCAAAGCCATATCAGACTCTTTTAGTAATATCCACCAGGGGATAGCCGCCGGCGAACGTGTGCTGAGCCTGATAGATGAAAAACCTTTAATAACCGATTCGCCCAATGCAGTTACTATTGCCGGGTTTAATGATGCTATCCGTTTTGAGGATGTATCATTTGCCTACCAGGAAAAAACGGTTTTAAACCATATTAACCTGGTAGTACCTAAAGGCAAAACTGTAGCGCTGGTTGGCCCGTCGGGCGGCGGTAAATCAACCATGATGGATTTGATACCACGTTTTATGGATCCGCAGCAGGGGAACATCACCGTTGATGGTAAAAATATTAAAGACGTTACTGCCGATTCGTTACGCAACCTGATGGGAGTTGTTAACCAGGATTCGGTTTTGTTTAACGATACCATTTTTAACAACATCGCTTTTGGTAAAACAGATGCCAAACGCGAGGATGTTGAAGCGGCGGCACGCATTGCAAACGCCCATAACTTCATCCTGGAAACCGAGAATGGGTACGAAACCAACGTTGGCGACCGGGGTACAAAATTATCCGGCGGGCAAAGGCAGCGTATCTGTATTGCACGCGCGGTTTTAAATAACCCGCCTATTATGTTGTTAGATGAAGCAACGTCTGCATTAGATACCGAATCGGAAAAACTGGTGCAGGATGCCCTTAACAACCTGATGAAGAACCGTACCTCATTAGTAATAGCCCACCGTTTAAGCACCATACAAAATGCCGATATTATAGCGGTTTTGGAAAATGGTAAGTTAATAGAACAGGGCACGCATATGGAGCTGATAAACCATAACGGTGTTTATCGTAAACTTATCGATATGCAAACTTTTAGCGAAGGTTAATATTAAGCATGGCTCACGTTATCATCACAAGTGCAAATATCCCCGAAGGATATGAGAACAGGAAAATGCAGTATATCGAATCGATAGAAGCATGTTTAAAGTATTCGCACCTGTTCAGTTCTTACTGTATTCTGGAGTGTGTATCGGCCAATGAAGATTACCTGAACCAATACAATACCTGGTACAGTAATGAAGGTAATATTTATGCCAATAAAGGGTTAAATGAAATGAACCATTTACGGGCTTATTTAAAGCAGTCTTCATTTCCCGATAATGAATCAATCATCAAACTATCGGGCAAATATTTAATTGAAGAACCGTATTTTTTTGAGAAAGTAATAGAACTTGAAAACCAGTTTGACAGCATGTTTAAAAATGATAATGATGTATATG
Source organism: Mucilaginibacter sp. (assembly GCF_041663085.1). Classification (GTDB taxonomy): domain Bacteria; phylum Bacteroidota; class Bacteroidia; order Sphingobacteriales; family Sphingobacteriaceae; genus Mucilaginibacter. The sequence goes on along the minus strand of NZ_JBAZRC010000028.1, from coordinate 13,865 downwards.
TGGGTAACGGCTACCATACGTTTTTTTATTACATGAAAAAAAAGCTGTTTATTGATGTTGCCGATAGCCTGGAGTACTCAAACAATAATGGCAGGCCAATTGAGTGGGATGTTAAAGAACATTTAATGGTAAACAGCAGGCATATAGAAATAGACAGGCTGGGGGTAATGGCCCGCCAGGGATCAAAATCCGAAAAAGTATTTCACTGTTAAAGGTATAACCCAACTATTGATGACATCAATACCCATCATCTTTTTTCATTACGGCAACCCCGATTACTTAAAATACAGCCTTAAGCAAGCCAGGTTTTTTAACCCCCATTCTGAGATTTATTTGCTGGGGGATAAAAAGAACGACCGGTATAATTTTTTAACACATATACAGGCAGGTAAATACCAAAAAGAAGCTGACGCATTTGCCGGCATATATAAACACCGGTCATCCAATGGCGAGCATTACGAATTGAATTGCTTTTTGCGATGGTTTTATATTTGTGCTTTTTGCAAAGAAAATAATATTGGGCAATTTATTTACCTGGATTCTGACGTATTGCTTTATGAAGATATAAGTAAAATGCTGCCTTTTTTTGAGCATAGTACAATTGCCAACACTTGCGATACAATAGGGGTGCCTGCATTCACCTATTTCAATGGATACCAGGCTGTTCATAGCTTTTGCGATTTCCTGCTATACTCCTATACTAATAGTACCGCTATACAGAATTTACAGGAACTGTATGAGCCCTTCTTGAAAGACCCAACCACAATGGGTGGGATAAGTGATATGACGCTATTTCATATCTACTTCCAGGAGCATCCCGCAGAAACCATGAAGATCAACCTTATAAATAACGACCTGGCAATTGATATTTGCATCAATAATCCCGATGGATACGAGATGGAAAACGGGATGAAAAAAATTTACTGGCAAAACAACTTGCCTTATGGTAAAGACGTAGCCACACATAAATTGGTAAGGTTTGCATCGCTGCATTACCAGGGCCATGCTAAAGATATTATACGCCGGCATTACAAAGCAAACGGCTACGTATTACCTCGCTTATGGGAATCCCTTAAAATTAAAGCCAGGTTTAAAAAGATCAAAAGAAGCATTAAAGCTTTGGTTAAATAAACATATTTGTAAAATGAACGCCCCCGATAACCTCATCTACAAAACAAAGTCGCCCGTATTATTCATCATATTTAACCGGCCGGATACCACTCAGCGGGTTTTTGAAAAAATAAAGGAAGCACAACCTTCCAGGCTTTATGTAGCTGCCGATGGCCCGCGTACCGACAGGCAGGCAGAACCGGAGATGTGCGAACAGGCAAGGGCCATCATTAAACAGGTTAACTGGCCTTGTGAGGTTAAAACGCTTTTCCGCGAAAGCAATCTGGGATGTAAAGAAGCGGTATCATCGGGTATTACCTGGTTTTTTGAGCAGGAAGAAGAAGGTATAATATTAGAGGATGATTGCCTGCCTGCTAATGATTTTTTCAGGTATTGCGATACCATGCTGGAGCGCTACAGGCATGATACCCGTATACGCCATATTGGTGGCTGCAACCTGCAGCAAGGCCAAAAGTGGGGCAATGCCAGTTATTATTTCTCAAACATGACCCACGTGTGGGGTTGGGCCGGCTGGCGCAGGGTTTGGAAAGATTACGATAAAGAACTGAGCTCTTACCATTCAAACGAAGTAAGGCCCCAATTAGAAACAATTTTTAACGATAGATTTATTGTTGATACCTGGGAAGAGTTTTTCAATTATATGAAGGCAGATAAAATTGATACATGGGATTTTCAACTGGCCTTTTTAAACTTTTTTAACAATAGCTTATCTACAATTCCCAATGTCAACCTTATCTCCAATATTGGCTTTGGCGAAAACTCAACCCATACTACAGATCCGGATAGCTTAAACGCAAATTTACCTTTAGGTACACTTGGCGAAATAACGCACCCCTTATACGTATTGCCGCAAAAAGGCGCCGACCTGTTTACGCTGCGTTACGATTTTAACATCGAAGCCCGATGGCAAAAATATAACCACCCGCGGTATAAAGCAAAGCGGTGGTTTAAAGGGTTGTTTAAATAGCAAAAGCCACCCTGATTGCTCAGGATGGCCTTTAAACGCATCAATAGTAAATTCGTCTTTATTGAAACTTAAACCCTAAGCCCAACTGAAATACCTGGTTGCGGTAATCGGGTGCCGAACTGTTAGAGTAATTTTTGTCAAGGTCAATGGCGTAACGGCCACGAAGCTCAACGTTGCGGTTAAGTTCGATACCTACACCTATTACGCCAGATATGTAGCTTTTATCGCCACGGTAGCTATACTCCGGCTCTGATATGGTGTTAAAGCCATTATCATAAGTATTACGGGTTGACGTAATAAACGTTAACTGCGGCCCTATTACAAAGTTAAAACCCGGTACCAGGCGGAATTTTGCCAGCAAGGGGATGTCGACATAATTGGTGCGCTGTTTAAAGGTACCGTCAATGGTTTCGGCCTTATATCCTTTTTGCGAAAACAAAATTTCGGGCGCGAATGATAAAGGGTAAGCAATAGGTACATCAAATGTTAAACCCGCGTGCCAGCCCGCAATGGTGCTGGTGCTGTAATCAGAGTTGTAAGCATCAACAGTATTTGAAAAGTTAACGCCGCCTGCAAGGCCTACTTTAGGCTGCCAAAAATCATTCTGCCTTCTGTCGTACCGTTCCTGAACAGGGGGCGGGCGCCTTACCACTCTGCGTGGGGGATAACGGCGATCGTAACGTTGCGCACTTACTGAGCCAACTACAGCCAAAAGGCATATTGCCAAAAAGAGAAATTTTTTCATCGGTTCTATTTTTTAATGATGTTGAAATAGAAGGGTATTTGCCCGTGATATTTCATGGTTGTTTATTTTTATACCTTATAGAGTGAAAATTAGGGCTAAGGTTTATTCGTATATGCTTAAAATAATTGTTGGTAAGCCAAAACAATTATTGGTAATTGAGATTTAAGCTACATTTGAATAATAATGAAACGGAAAAATCACATAGCCTGTTGCCTGCTTTTTATATTAAGCCTGTCAGTTCAAAGCATTTTCGCCCAAAAAGCAAACTTCATCGGTACTTTAACTCAACAAAACCACTGGGTTGATTCTGTATATAAAAAGCTTAGCCGTAAAGAACGCATTGGCCAGCTGTTTTATGTAAGGGCACATACCAACAAAGGCCAGCATTACGAAGATTCGGTTGCGATGGTGATACAGGACGAACATATCGGCGGGCTGGTTTTTTTTCAGGGCGGGCCGGTAAGGCATGCCAATTTGATCAATAGTTACCAAAAGCTCTCCAAAGTGCCATTACTCATAGCCATGGATGGCGAGTGGGGTTTGGGGATGCGGTTAGACTCATCTGTATCCTATCCTTACCAGATGACTTTAGGCGCCGTACAGGACAATAACCTCATCTACAAAATGGGGCAAATGGTGGCTTACGATTTTAAGCGGCTTGGCATGCATATAAACTTTGCGCCCGATATGGATGTAAATAATAACCCCAACAATCCGGTGATCAACTACCGGTCGTTTGGCGATAATAAATATAATGTAGCCCAAAAAGGCATAGCCTATTTTAAAGGTATGCAGGATGCCGGGCTCATCGTTTTTGCCAAACACTTCCCCGGCCACGGCGATACCAATGTCGATTCGCATTACGACCTCCCTTTGCTGCCCTTTACCCGCGCACGGTTAGATTCGTTAGAGGAATATCCCTTTAGGGAGGCCATCGCCGCAGGCGTTAGTGGTGTAATGATAGCACACATGAGCATCCCCGCTTTAGATAGCACAAAAAATTTACCTTCTACATTATCAAGGCCAATTGTTACCGGCATCCTTAAAGACTCGTTAGGGTTTAAAGGTATCGTAGCATCTGATGCTATGGAAATGGCCGGCGTAACCAAGTATTTCCCAAACGGCGAAGCTGATGTAAGGGCATTTTTGGCAGGCAATGATCTGATAGAATTATCGGTAAACTCGCAAAATGCGGCCAAGCTTATTTTAAAGGCCATCCGTAAAAAAAAGATCACCAAAGCCGAATTTGAGGCCAAGGTGAAAAAGCTGCTTGCTGCCAAATACTGGGCAGGTTTAGATGCTTACAAACCAACCACACCCAAAAACATTATACAGGATATTAACCGCCCCGCCGCAGCCGAACTGATCCAGCAGCTGGCTGATGCCGCCATAACCGTACTAAAAGGCGATAGCCGAACCCTGCGCCAGAGCCCGTTCAAAAAAACGGCTATTGTAAGTATCGGGGTTGACAGGCCGACGGTTTTCCAGATGGAGCTTTCTAAATGGTACGCCAACAGCATGATCTTTCTGGTGGGCAGAAACACTTCGCTGACTGACCTGAACCGCATGCTGCAAACCCTGAAAGGGTTCGACCAGATCTTCGTAAGCATCCATGATACCCGTATCCGCCCCGCCAGTAAGCTTGATTATAGCAGCGATGTTAAGTTCCTTATCTCGGCCCTGGCCGCGAAACCAAACGTGGTAACCAGCGTATTTGCCAACCCCTATACCATAGCGGGTTTACCCGGCATTGAAAAAAGCGCTGGGATATTGGTAGGTTACCAAAAAGATGATGCCATGCAGCGTTCGGCAGTGAAGGTAATAACCGGCTCAATGAAACCGGCTGGTAAATTACCTGTAAGCGTAAATATGTATTTTACTACCGGTATGGGTATGAGCTTTTAGAGGGTGTGATTAACTTATCATGGTGAGCTTGTTGAACCATTAACTGTGCGTACGGGTCTTCGAGAGGCTCAGACTGACATGTATTGGCTATGCTCATGGTGACTTATAAATTATTGTAGCAAAGCCGCTTTAAGCGTAGCATCGTTGGTGTTTAGCACCCGGTAATACGCGTTGTTACCCCATTTAAAGCGGGCTGCGTTTGCTTTTATCAGGGTTTTTATAATATCGCGCGATATCTCCAGATCATGCAGAGTTATACTTTTTACCGTTTGCGATGCATAAGCTATAAAGTTATGCAGGCCAGTATCGGTAATATCGTATTGGTTGATGAAATTATCGGCAGTTGGGTATTTGCTTATTACAGGTTGCAGCCTGTCTATCACATAAGCGGTAAAAAGCTGATTACCGGCAAGCTCATCCACCAATTGCGTATTTTGCGTAGTATCGGCAGGTACAAAAACATCGGGCATAATACCGCCCATACTAAACACCTTACGGCCTTTGGTGGTATGGTAGGTCGATGCCCCCAGGAAAGCGCTATCACTCAGATTACTACCAGCGGTTAATAGTTCGCCTTTGCGTACGCGGTTGGCCAATTCGTTGCGATAGCTGGCTACGCCATTTTTATAAGATTTCTGGATCGACCTGCCCGATGGGGTATAATACCTGGCAACAGTTAAGTTAATAGCCGTGCCATCCCCAAACGGAAATTGTTGTTGCACCAGCCCTTTACCAAAAGAGCGGCGTCCAACAATAGTAGCCCTGTCCAGGTCCTGCAGGGCGCCTGCCAATATTTCACTGGCCGATGCCGAATATTCATCAATAATAACCGTAAGTGCGCCCTTTTCATAACTGCCCGAGTCGGTAGCAAAGTAATCGGTGCGTGGTTCATGGCTGCCCTGGGTATACACGATCAGTTTGCCGGCGGGTAAAAACTCATCAGCCATGGCTGTCGCGGTGTTCAGGTAACCGCCGCCGTTCCCACGCAGGTCAAGCACCAGTTTCTGCATGCCATCGGCTTTTAATTTACTTAAGGCATTCCTAAAATCAGCATCGGTAGTTGATGCGAATTTGCTTATTTTAACATAACCGGCATCACCAATATTAAATGCGGCATCAACACTGCTCAGGCTAACCCGGTCGCGCTTTATATCAAAATCTTTTACGGTTTTAAATTGATCCCTCAGGATGCCCAGGGCAATATGCGTGTCTTTTTCACCCCTGAATGTTTTACTGATTCGCGAGATATTCAGTTTTGTGCCCGAGAAAGCTTTGCCATCTACATTAATCACCCGGTCGCCAACCATTACACCGGCTTTTGCAGCGGGGCCATCGGTATTTACCTGGGTTATTACAAGGGTATCACGCAGCAACTGGTACTCTAAGCCAATGCCGTTAAAGCCCCCTTCCAGTCGTTCATTTATAGAACGGGCTTGTTGCGCAGGCAAGTAAACCGAATGCGGGTCGAGGCTTTGCAGCATATCATTAACGGTTACTCCTGCAACACTATCCGTGTTTACCGAATCTACGTATTTGGTGCTTACCAGGTCGAGCACGCGGGAGATCTTATCGGGCCCGGCGAAGTTGAGCCCCAGCCTGCGCCCGCCAATATTACTATCGCTTATCAGCATCCCAATGGTTATACCAACCAGTATTAAAAGCAATGTCCTGAAAATAATTCCCGCAGTTCGTTTCATCTAAATTTTTCGCCAAGCAAATCTAATAATTAGCAGCTATTGCTGATAATTTATATCACGTTCGTTGCTTTGATGTTTTTTATTCAATTTTGTTAAAAATTTATGGCCAAAACATGGAAATAAACACCGAAAAGGATTCCAATTACAACGGACTTGAAAACATGTCGGTGCTGGAGCTCCTTCAAAATATCAACAAAGAAGACAAAACCGTGCCTTTGGCAGTAGAAAAAGCGCTGCCCCAGATAGAAAAACTGGCGCTTATAGTAACCGAACGTATGCGCACAGGTGGCCGCTTATTTTATATAGGCGCCGGTACCAGCGGCAGGCTGGGCGTAGTTGATGCTTCTGAATGCCCTCCAACTTTCGGGGTGCCGTTTGATTGGGTGGTTGGCATTATTGCCGGTGGCGATACCGCTATCCGCAAGGCGGTTGAATTTGCTGAAGATAATACCACACAAGCCTGGAAAGACTTACAGGAGTTTGATATAAATGAGCACGATGTAGTGGTTGGCATAGCCGCATCGGGCACTACGCCTTATGTGATCGGCGGGTTAAAAACAGCTAACGAGCATGGTATTGCTACAGGCTGTATAGTTTGCAATGCCGGCAGCCCCGTTGCTGCCGAAGCGAAATACCCGGTTGAAGTGGTAACCGGCCCCGAGTTTGTGACCGGCAGTACCCGTATGAAAGCCGGTACTGCGCAAAAGCTGGTGTTAAACATGCTGAGCACAAGTGTGATGATACAACTGGGCAGGGTAAAGGGTAATAAAATGGTGGATATGCAGTTATCCAATAACAAACTTGTACACCGCGGCACCCGTATGGTAATGGCCGAAACCGGCCTGCCTGAAAATGAAGCCGCCGAACTGCTAAAAAAGCATGGCAGCGTCCGTAAAGCGGTAGATGCACACAACAGCAAGTAAGGTTTGAAAGCTGCATGGCTTTTTGAATTTTTATTTTTAATTTTTGAATTAAACAAATGCACGAAATAGAACCATATTACCGCTGGCGGGACGATTATATAGCATCAGAGGATGAGTACTCTCCTTTTTATGCTACGCAGTATAACGAATTTGAATACGATAAGCAGATCTATAACTACCTGCTGCACCCGCAATGGGATTCGTTTGGTTCAAATACGCTGTACCTTAAAATTTTGTTTGTTGACTACGACCGGGGCTACACCATTATAGAGTTTATTGGCGAGTGGAACGATGCCATCAATAACGATATTATGCTGATGAAGCGCGAACTGTTTGAGTTGATGATAGACCAGGGCGTTAACAAGTTTATCCTGATAGGCGAGAACGTGCTTAACTTCCACTTTTCTGACGATAATTACTACGAGGAGTGGTTCCAGGAGGTTGAGGATGGCTGGATAGCCGGCGTAAATTTCCAGGACCACGTAATAGGCGAGTTCAAGAAAAGCAATATCGACTACTACATCAACTTTGGCGGTGAGCTGGATGAGTTAAACTGGCGCTCGTTAAAACCCGTACAGGTGTTTAAAAAGGTAGAAGAACAGCTCACCAAAAGACTTAATTAGGCGATTAAAGTAAAGAAGCGGCCTTTTCAATTTCAGGCAGGTTCTTTTTATACATTTCTACGTCCCAGGTTAAGTTGAATAATTTAGCATAATCTGCAATGGGCTGTAACCCCATAGCTTTACGCTTATCATCAACATGATCTGGGTCGGCAATGGGATAGAAACACATTTCACCGGTCAGTTTATTCTTAAAAACCTGGCTGCCATAAATTTGCTTTTTCTTTTCACGCATATTTATACGGTCTTCTAATATCGCCAGATTACTTGACAGGGTTTTGCCATTCTTTTCAGCCGTCCGTATCAACGGTAAGTATTTTTGCTGGGTGGCAAGGCTGGCATGCTGTATTACCAGGAATAAGGCCTGGCTGCCATTCATGCCTACATCCTGCGGTCCAAGCCATCCATATCTATCAATAATGTTTACTACCTTAACTAAATTTAAACTATCTGCTATATGGATAGCTTTTCTTGCAGAGTCTATTTGGCTGGCTGTGGCTTTGGCTTTTGAAAGGTCCTGCATTCTGTACCTGCTGCCCTGGTCGGCTTTGTAAATAGTATCAAGTGTTAGCATTAAGGGCTTATTAAATTTGCTGCTATCTATGGTAAAAGAATTTACCTGGGCAATTGATACTGTTGATATTAATAGTATTGGGATAAGTAATAGATGGCCTGGTTTCATCTTTTTAATGATATTATATTTTAGAAGACGAACAAAAACGATTAATGTTACTCATCTTTATTAAACTATTTCTTAAAACATATATCTAAATCCCAATCTATCCGTTAGATTTGAATAATAATTTTAATAAAATAAATGGAAACTAAAACCGACAAGTTTGAATACGTTTACGACAACGTAAGTCATGTTGAAAATGCCGAGGCATCCCGCAAGTTTATAGCCAACGTGTTTGTTTGGATGTTTGTTGCATTGGGTATATCATCTATTTGCACTTATACATTTGCTTTTATACCGCAACTATCAGCCATGCTGCGCGATCCGCAAACCGGCCAGAACAATATTTTTGGTACCATAACCATGTTTGCGCCGCTTATTCTGGTAATAATATTATCAAGCCGCATCGGTAAAATGAGCCTGATAACCGCAGGTATCGTATTTGTGGCTTTTTCGGCTATTATGGGTATAAGCATTAGCTATATATTTTACCTGTATTCATTCGGTACTATATCAAGCGCTTTTATTACAGCATCTGTTGTGTTTGGTGTAATGGCTATTGGTGGTTACACCACCCAGCAGGATCTGACCAAATTCGGCTCTATCCTGATCATGTTGCTTATAGGTGGTATAGTAGCTACGGTATTAAATGTATTTATCTTCCGCAGCAGCAGCTTTGATCTGTTGATCAGCTATGTATTAGTTGCTGTATTTGTAGGATTAACCGCATACGATGTACAAAAGCTAAAACGCATTGGCGCAGGCATTGAATATGGTAGCACCGAAGGTAAAAAAACGGCTATAATGGGTGCTTTAACCCTGTACCTTGATTTTATTAACCTGTTCCTTTTATTACTGCGCATATTTGGTGGTAACAGAAGATAATAGCATACAGATTTATTTAAAGCCGCCTGTTTTTAAACAGGCGGCTTTTTTATTTACACACAAGTGTTGTAAGTGTAATTTATACGCTTGCACTTTACAACATTATTATTCATCTTTGTAACGCTTATGGAGAAAGACGGAGGGATTAGACCCTGCGATGTCTTAGCAACCTGTTACTTAACAAGGTGCTACATTCTACTCAAACCAAATGAATGGTTAGGGACAGATAAGTGAAAGTCAATATTATACCCGACTTTTCGAGTAAGCTACGTTTTGAGATTTCACAGATTGTGTTTTGATTACACCGATTTCGGTTATAATCAATTCTGGTAATCGGTGAAATCATCAGGATAGAATCGGTGGAATCAACAAATGGATATTAGAAAAGAACTACAGAAACGCATACTGGTTATTGACGGAGCTATGGGTACCATGATTCAAAGGTACGAGCTCACCGAGGAGGATTTTCGTGGGGAGCGTTTCCGTGACCATGCATCCGACCTGAAAGGTAATAACGACCTGCTGAACATTACCCGCCCTGATGTGATCAAAGCCATCCATGCCGAATACCTGGATGCCGGGGCGGATATCATCGAGACCAACACTTTCAGCACCCAAAAAATATCACTGGCCGATTATCACCTCGAAGAACTTGATTACGAATTAAGCTACGAGGGCGCACGCATAGCCCGCGAAGTGGCCGACGAATACACCAAAAAAGATCCGTCAAAACCACGCTTTGTGGCCGGCGCAGTTGGCCCTACAAACCGTACTGCTTCCCTATCGCCGGATGTGAATGACCCGGGTTACCGCGCCGTTACTTTTGATGATTTGGCCCAGGCTTATTATGAGCAGGTGCGCGGGCTGGTTGATGGCGGCTCGGATGTGTTATTAGTGGAAACGATATTTGATACGTTGAATGCAAAAGCCGCCCTGTTCGCTATCGACAGGTATAAAAAAGAATGTAAAGAGGCCGGTAAAGATTATCTTGCTTTCCGCGACACCGGCGGTGTGATGATCTCCGGAACTATCACCGATGCATCAGGTCGTACGTTATCAGGGCAAACGGTGGAGGCATTCTGGAACTCGATCAGTCACGCCAACCTGTTATCGGTTGGGTTGAACTGTGCTTTGGGCGCTAAAGAAATGAGACCCCACTTAGAGGAGCTATCTGCAAAGGCAGGGGTGTTTATCTCGGCCTATCCAAACGCGGGCTTGCCAAACGAATTTGGCGCTTATGATGAAACCCCGCACGAAACGGCCCACCAGGTTGATGATTTCATCAAGGCCGGGCTGGTAAATATTGTGGGCGGGTGTTGTGGCACCACACCCGAGCATATTAAATGCATTGCCGATAAAGCAGCTAAATACTCTCCAAGGCAGCTTCCCGAAATTAAGCCTTACCTGCGCTTAAGCGGGCTCGAAGCCGTTACCCTTACCCCCGAAACCAACTTTGTAAACATAGGCGAGCGTACCAACATCACCGGGTCGCCAAAATTCTCAAAACTCATCCTGGCCGAAGATTACGAGGCTGCCCTTACTGTTGCCCTGCAACAGGTAGAAGGCGGCGCGCAGGTTATCGACATCAACATGGATGAGGGGATGATCGACTCGGAAGCGGTAATGGTGAAATTCCTGAACCTGGTTGCCAGCGAGCCCGATATTGCCAAACTGCCCATCATGATCGACTCCTCCAAATGGACGGTGATCGAGGCTGGTTTGAAATGCTTGCAGGGAAAGGGTATTGTAAACTCTATCTCGCTAAAAGAAGGCGAAGAGAAATTTAAAGAATACGCACGTAAAATATTAAGCTATGGCGCAGCTGCTGTAGTGATGGCCTTTGACGAAACCGGCCAGGCCGATTCACTGGAGCGCCGTAAAGAGATTTGCGGTCGCTGCTACCGGATTTTAGTTGACGAAGTTGGCTTCCCGCCGCAGGATATCATCTTCGACCCGAATATTTTGACCGTAGCAACCGGGCTTGAAGAACACAACAACTACGCGGTAGATTTTATTGAAGCTACCCGCTGGATAAAACAAAACCTGCCGCTGGCTAAAGTAAGCGGTGGGGTAAGTAATATATCGTTCTCGTTCCGCGGTAATAACGTGGTGCGCGAGGCAATGCACTCGGCATTCCTTTATCATGCTATTAAAGCTGGTTTGGATATGGGTATTGTAAACGCCGGGATGCTGGAAGTTTACCAGGAGATTCCTAAAGACCTGCTGGAGCTTGTTGAAGACGTTTTATTAAACCGCCGCGACGACGCTACAGAGCGTTTGGTTGAATTTGCCGATACCATTAAAAGTAAAGGTAAAGAGATAGTACGCGACGAAGAATGGCGTAAAAACCCTGTAGAGGAGCGCTTATCACATGCCTTGGTAAAAGGTATCATCGAATACCTGGACGAGGATGTGGAAGAAGCCCGCCAGAAATTCGCCAAGCCCCTGGAGGTTATTGAAGGCCCACTGATGGATGGCATGAACGTAGTAGGCGACCTGTTTGGCGCCGGTAAAATGTTTTTGCCGCAGGTGGTAAAATCGGCCCGAGTGATGAAAAAAGCCGTGGCTTATTTATTACCTTTCATCGAACTGGAGAAACAACGTGTAATAGATGCCGGGGAAGACAGCAGTGGTAGCCGCGCTAACGCAGGCAAGGTTTTAATGGCCACTGTGAAAGGCGATGTGCACGATATTGGTAAAAACATTGTAGGCGTGGTACTGGCCTGTAACAACTTTGAGGTGATAGACCTTGGGGTGATGGTGCCTGCCCAGCGCATTATTGAAGAAGCCAAAAAACAGGAAGTAGATATTATAGGACTCAGTGGTTTGATCACCCCATCGCTTGACGAGATGGTGCATTTTGCCAAGGAAATGGAACGCGAAGGCTTTACCATTCCCCTGATCATTGGCGGGGCAACCACCTCACGCATCCACGCCGCGGTAAAAGTAGCACCGCATTATTCGGGTGCTGCCATCCACGTGTTGGATGCATCGCGCAGCGTAACCGTTTGCAGCAGCCTGATGAACCGCGATACCCGCGACACCTACATACAAGGCATTAAAGACGAATACACCAAAGCCCGGGAAGCCCACGCCAACAAAAAAAGCGACAAACGTTTTGTAAGCATTGAGCAGGCACGCGAGCAAAAGTTCCAGATAGACCTGAAAACCGTTCCGGCAGCGCCGACATTTTTGGGTACCAAGGTTTTCGAAGCCTACCCGTTGGAAGAGCTTGTGCCATATATCGACTGGACACCGTTTTTCCATACCTGGGAACTGCGCGGCAGCTATCCAAAAATATTTGCCGATAAGTTTGTAGGCGATGAAGCCAAAAAGCTATTTGACGATGCGCAGGCGTTAATGAAACGCATTGTTGACCAGAAATTGCTTCGTGCCAGCGGTGTTATCGGTTTTTGGCCGGCTAACAGCGTGGGCGATGATATCGAGATCTATACCGACGATACCCGCCAGCATTTGCTTACACGCATTCATACACTGCGTCAGCAGAACGAAAAGGTTAAAGGTGAGCCGTATTATGCCCTGTCGGATTTCATAGCGCCCAAGGACAGCGGCATTGCCGATTATTGGGGCGGCTTTGCCGTAACAACAGGTATTGGCTGCGACGAACTGGTGGCCGAGTTTGAGGCGGACCATGATGATTACAACAGCATCATGACCAAAGCCATTGCCGACCGTTTTGCCGAAGCCTTCGCCGAGAAAATGCATGAGTTGGTACGTAAGGAATATTGGGGATACTCGAAAGACGAGCAACTGGGTACCGATGAACTGATCAAAGAAGAGTACCAGGGGATCCGCCCGGCACCGGGTTACCCCGCCTGCCCGGACCATACCGAGAAAACAACACTGTTTGAGATATTACAAGCCGAAGATAACGCGCACATGCACCTTACCGAAAGCCTGGCCATGACACCGGCTGCATCAGTAAGCGGCTTTTATTTCGCGCATCCACAGGCAAGATATTTCGGGCTGAATAAAATAAGTAAAGACCAGATAGAGGATTATGCGCAGCGTAAGAATTTATCGATTGATACGGTTGAGCGTTGGCTTGGGCCGAATTTGAATTATTAATAAATTATAATGTCATTGCGAGGAGCGTAGCGACGCGGCAATCTCGTAGCAGTGCATGAACGCCAAGCATGCGACGAGATTGCCACGCTATCGCTCGCAACGACATAAGGAAATAAAGACTTACAACCTAAAATGAAGATTACAGAACATATAGCCAATGCGGCAGGTAAGACGCTTTTCTCATTTGAATTGATCCCGCCATTAAAAGGCCAAAGCATCCAGGGTAT
>NZ_JBAZRC010000027.1:0-37373 GCF_041663085.1 Mucilaginibacter sp. | reverse complement strand
CCCATGCGCGCCTGCTTCTTTCATAATGCGGATAGCAGATGCCAGCGCTTCTTTGGAGTTACCCTGGTATGAACCAAAGGGCAGATCAACAATTACCAGCGCCCGCTTTGCCGCGCGTACTACCGATGATGCGTGATAGATCATCTGGTCTAAGGTGATGGGCAGCGTAGTTTCGTGTCCGGCCATTACATTACTGGCCGAATCGCCCACCAGGATGATATCCATACCTGCGTTATCTACAATGGCGGCCATCGAATAATCGTAAGCCGTAAGCATGGCTATTTTCTCGCCACGGTTCTTCATTTCCTGCAATATATGCGTGGTAATGCGTTTAACTTCCCTGTTTACCGACATGGTATCTTTTTAGTTTTTGTAGTGCAAAGGTAGGTTTTGATTTTAGAATTACGATTTTAGAATTACGATTTGGATATTGGCAGATAGCCCGCGGCAAAGCAGCCTTGTTTCATAAAAATGTCATACCGCCATATATTTCAATAAATCTGAAATCGTACATCTAAAATCGTAAATATTTTTCTATTTTTGCGCCGTGAATAAAGAGGTATCTTACTTCAGCCTTACGGTTTCTTTTCACGGAGCTTCGAGCCAGAAAATCCGAATATTTAACCCTTTCAATTTTTTTGCTAAATGAATCATTTCACCAAATTACCTGCTGTTTTATTATTAGCCGACGGTACCGTTTTTTACGGTAAAGCTGCCGGTAAAATAGGTACAACCACAGGCGAAATTTGCTTTAATACCGGCATGACCGGCTACCAGGAAATTTTTACCGACCCATCTTACTTCGGGCAGATAATGGTAGCCACCAATGCGCACATTGGTAACTACGGTATCAATACTGATGAGGTTGAATCGGGTAATATCCAGATAGCCGGCCTGGTTTGCAAAAACTATAACATTGCCTACAGCCGCAAACAGGCAACCGAATCCATACAGGATTATTTCCAGGAGCAGAACATAGTTGGCATTTCTGATGTAGATACCCGCCAGATCGTTCGCCACATCCGCGATAAAGGCGCCATGAACGCTATTATCTCTTCAGAGATCTTAGACCTTGACGAATTGAAAGCCAAACTGGCCGAAGCGCCTGATATGGACGGGCTGGAGCTTTCATCACAGGTATCAACAAAAGAAAGCTACACTTTTGGCGACGAGAACGCTGCCTATCGTGTTGCCGTGCTTGACCTTGGCGTTAAAAAGAACATCCTGCGCAACTTTGATGATCGCGACGTTTACGCCAAAGTTTACCCCGCAAAAACCACTTTCGAAGAAATGGAGAAGGATTTTGCACCATCGGGTTACTTTATATCAAACGGCCCCGGCGACCCATCGGCCATGCCTTATGCTATTGATACCGTTAAAAAAATATTAACTACCGATAAGCCTTTGTTTGGTATTTGCCTTGGCCACCAGTTGTTGGCTTTGGCTAATGATATCCCAACCAAAAAAATGTTTAACGGGCACCGCGGTTTAAACCACCCGGTTAAAAACGTCATCATCAACCATTGCGAGGTTACCTCACAAAACCACGGTTTTGGTGTAGTGCCCGAGGCGGTAAGGGCATCTGATAAAGTAGAGATCACCCACGTAAACCTAAACGACCAGTCGATAGAAGGTATCCGTGTGAAAAATAAAAACGCGTTTTCGGTACAGTACCACCCCGAATCGTCGCCAGGCCCGCATGACAGCCGCTACCTGTTTGATGATTTTATAAGTATGATGAAAAAATAGACCGGCATTAAGCGGATCTATTCGATTTATAACAAAGAAGCCTTTCAAGTTTTGCTTGAAAGGCTTCTTTGTTATCACCACGTCATTGCGAGGTACGAAGCAATCTCCCGATAGATAATAGCGTATGCAAGGTGCATAGCATAGTCTTGAGATTCCTTCGTACCTCGCAATGACTCATGGAGTAATTTTTATACTTTAGCAACAATGAAATTTAAAGGCACAACACGCATTATCATCCTGGTACTTATCCTATGTTTAAACCTGGGCTGCGACCAGGTTACCAAATCAATGATGCGCGCACACATCAACTATTACGATCAGTATCGTTTTTTTAACGACCATGTTACCCTGCTGCATGTAGAAAATACCGGTGCTTTTTTAAGCCTGGGCGCCGAATTGGTACAACCGTTCAGATTTATACTGCTTACATTGCTGCCGGTACTGGCCCTGTTTGGCGGCTTGGCTTATGTGCTGATAAAAAAGAACCTGGGCAGCCTGATGTCAGTAGGTGTTATTTTCTGTATTGGCGGCGGCCTGGGCAACCTATACGACAGGATTGTACATGGCTCCGTTACCGATTTTTTGCACATCAAGTTCGGCAGTTTGCAAACGGGCATTTTTAATGCCGCCGATGTTTCTATTATGATAGGTTTTGGCCTTATCCTACTGGATGCCTTTTTGAAGAGGGATGATGAAAAGAAAGCTGAAGCAGCAGCAATTGAAGAATAAACCGGGGTACGAGTAAAAATCTTCTACGCCATACTCTCTACCCGTCATTTCTATAAGGTACGAAGCAATCTCCTGGCAAACATTTTTTATACTAAGTAAGCGACTATAAAACATCCGCCCGCTCAATTGCCCAGGGATGGTTGTTTGTTTTTTTCAAGGTACTCAAGAGGGCTTCGCCGTGTGTCTTGATACAAGGTAACCAATACCGGGCAACGCGAGCTCATGAATATCGATAAAACAAAACACAGCGACTAAAGCAAAAAGGTTTCTTTGCCACACCTGGCCTTAAACCCGCAAACCAGTCAAAACCACGGGCTGGAATCTTTTGCCCAACTGCACTTGCCCCGCTTCTGCAAAAGTTCCTATGCCTTTGCCGCGCACAAGGCCACCATTGTTCTGCCCACTTTCACCCGAAGCTGTTTTGTCTGACCCGGCACTGCAGAAAGCAACCTTTTTTCTCTTTTCTCCTTGTCATCCTAAGCGAGAGCGAAGGATCTGTTAGCGAACTGTACAATCGCCTATATACATATTGGTGATTAGATGCTTCAGGATGTTCAGCATGGCAAAGTGGGATTTCGCGTTACTGTTAACTGCAAACAGCCCACTTCAAACTCGCCATCCCCCTGTCACTATTTCATCACATTATACCCTATCCTACTACTTCATTATAAAAAGCGTATCTTTGCGATAATTACCCGTTGATTTACGGTTTTGATCATTATATACTCTTCAGACCCGCTTAATGCTTCGCGTTAGCACACATACATTACAAACATTACATGTCATTTGAAAATTTAAATTTAATTGAGCCTATTTTAAGGGCTTTAAAGGCAGAGGGTTATACAACTCCTACCCCAATACAAGAACAAGCTATACCTTATATATTACAACACCGCGACCTGCTGGGCTGCGCGCAAACCGGTACCGGCAAAACCGCCGCCTTCGCTATCCCTATCCTGCAGTTATTATTCCAGGATAAGCTAAAGCACAAGGAACAAAAATCTATAAAGGCCCTGATACTAACCCCAACCCGCGAACTGGCTATCCAGATCAGCGAGAGCTTTACCGCTTATGGTAAGCATACCGGCCTTAAAAACCTGGTTATTTTTGGTGGTGTATCGCAAGGCCCGCAGGTTGATGCTTTACGCCGTGGTGTTGATATCCTGATAGCTACCCCCGGCCGTTTGTTAGACCTGATGAACCAGCGCTTTGTACACCTTGATCAGATAAAAATGCTGATACTGGATGAAGCCGACCGTATGCTGGATATGGGTTTTGTGAACGATGTTAAAAAGGTGATAGCAAAAGTACCGGCCAACAGGCAAACGCTTTTCTTTAGCGCTACCATGCCTAATGAGATCCAGAGCCTGGCCGATAGCATACTGCAAAAACCTGCAAGGGTTGAGGTTGCCCCGGTATCATCAACGGCAGATACCATACAGCAATCGTTATTTTATGTAAGCAAAGGCGATAAACGTTTATTGCTTAACCATATTTTAAAAGATAAAGAGATTAAAACTGCGCTGGTATTTACCCGTACCAAACATGGTGCTGATAAGGTGGTTAAAGATCTGATCCGTACCGGTATCACTGCCGAGGCTATACACGGTAATAAATCGCAAAACGCACGCCAGCGTGCGTTAACCAACTTTAAGAACCGTACAACACGCGTGCTTATAGCTACAGATATTGCTGCCCGTGGTATTGATATTGACGAGCTTACCCACGTAATTAACTACGAGATACCAAACATACCCGAAACCTACGTACACCGTATTGGCCGTACAGGCCGAGCGGGTGCAAGCGGTATAGCCCTTACCTTTTGCGATGGCGAGGAAGAGATAGATTACCTGAAAGATATTCATAAACTGATAGCCAAAGAGATTCCCGTTGAACTGGGCCATCCCTATCCGTTAAGCTACGAAGCCATGACGGAGAAGATGATGAGCAAAGCCAAAAACGCGCCTAAGAAAAGCGGCGGCGGCAGTGCAGCTGGCAGGCATGGCGGCGGCACCAAAAGGCCGGGCGCAGGCGGCAGGCCGGCGGGTCATCGTGGTGGTGGCAGCGGCGGTAGCGGCAACAGCCGTGGCGGTGCAAGTGGCATGAGCGGCGCAAGCAGGTCGTCATCAGGCAGGAGATAATTTAAAATATCACAAAGGCCGGGAATTAGCGAACAGGTGCGAACCATTGCCATTCCCGGCCTTTTTTTGCCGTTTTAAAGTCGAAATATGGCGATATTTTCCCTTGTTTTTCCTACTTTCTGCTTAACATTTCTCCAATCATAAAAATTTTTATGTTAGGATGTTAATAACCATATTTGCAACCTCCAAAGAAATTAAATAGCTTTAAGTGAAAATTCAACCAGCACAAATGAAACGCCTTTTTGACCTTATAAAGAATAAATTCTTCCTGGTTACGGTGGCTTTTGTTATCTGGATGATCTTCTTTGATAAGAACGACCTGTTCTCGCAATACGAATATCACCAACAGCTTGATAAATTAAAACAAGAGCAAATTTTTTATAAAACTGAAACCGAAAAGGTTAACAAAGACCTTGGCGAACTTACCTCTGATAAAACCAAACTCGAGAAATTTGCCCGCGAAAAATACCTCATGAAAAAAGATAACGAAGACATTTTTGTTATCGTTCATGAGAAGAAAAAGTAATGACTGATGTGCAGATATGCAGATTCATATTGTATCATCTGCATATCCGCACATTTACTAATTCGTCTTCGTATCTATTTTAGGTATAGCAAACATAGCCTCTTTAATAAACTTAACCGGGGCGCTGCCGTAGCTTAAAAACTTCTCGTTAAACTGTTTAAGCTTGTATTTGCTGGCTTGCTTTTTCTTCCACTCTTCGTGCAGAGCGTTTATTTCTTTGTAACCGGTGTAATAACTGGTTAACTGCACACTGCTTACACTTACACGTTTCCATTTATTATCGGCTTCGGTTTGCTGCTGAAAGGCTTCTTTGGTGAGCATTTTTATAGCCTGCTCTTTAGTCATGCTGCCGGCATGTACACTGTAATCAAGTATAGTGTTACAAACCGATCGCAGGTGCCATTTATACCACATCAGGCGCATTTCGGGCGCGGCATCACCAAAGCCGGCATCTATCATTTCCTGTTCGCTAAATACAGCCCAGCCTTCAACCATAGCGCCATTTCCCAATACCGATTTTATTATACTTGGCGCTTTGTTAGCATACACCAACTGCGTATAATGCCCCGGTATAGCCTCATGGATGCAAAGGATCTGCAGGGTATAGTTATTATATTCGCGCAGATAGCTTTCGGCTTTCTCTGCCGACCAGCCTGAAAGGCTGCCCACATTATAATAGGTATTGCCATCTTTATCATACGGGCCCGGCGAACTGATAGAAGCCCCCGCAACACCGGCCATATAACCCGGCTCTTTACGTACTACCAATGGCTTTGATGGATCCATGGTCAACAGGTCTTTTGACCGTATAAAAGCCGTAAGCTTGGGTATCTCCTGTTCAATAGCCGATTGAAAATCGCCAGGTGCAACATGCTTAGATGATAGGGTATCTATTACTTTAGCAATATACTCCAGGGAATCTTTAGGCATAGCTTGCGTACCAAAATATTTTGGCCAAAGCTGCCTGCTCAGCTTAGCCATTTCGCGGTGCAGGTATTTTTTGCGTTCTACCGCCGAATTATAGGTTTGCTGCGCTGTACCTTCGGCTTGTATATCGTACTTAAATTTAGCTTCGTAAAAATCCTTGCCTAACCTAAAGCTGCGTGGCTTATCGTTTTTCATAGCCTTTAAAAACGCTGCGTAGCCTTTTATGGCATCGGCCGATAGCTTCGCCCTTTCGGTCATTAGCTTTTGCTCGGCAGCGGGGAGGTTTGTTTTCTTGAGCGAATCGGCAAAATCATTCTCAATAACACCCACACCGCCCAGGTGTTGGTCAATAGCCAGTTGGGTAAGCTCGGTAACAGGGTTTTTCAATTGCTTTTCAGCTTCTTTATAATAAGCCGGTATGTTCTGCATTTTTTGATAAAAACTGCGCAGGCGCTGGGTTAGCGGCGCATAATGCTCGTTAAGTATGGATGCAAACGTACCTATTACGTTGTATGATGAGGGGTCCCACTGGTATGCTTTTAGCTGCTCTAAATTCCACTGTATGCTCTCCATCTGATTTTTGATCATATGGTGGTCTATCTTATTGGCATCACTCAAAGTGCCCTCGGGATAGCGGCTCAGCGAATCCAAATGTACTTTGGCAAATTTTACCGCCTGTTCCCGGGCTTTATCAGTGGGTACCACTAACAGGCTGTCGTATTTATGGTAGCCTACGCTTGTTGCCCAGTCGGGATTGTTCTTCCACAATTCTTCTAAAAAATGGTCTTCGTATCTTAAAAAAGCAGCGTCATCTTTTAAAGATTCATCCTGCATTGATTGTCCGTCTTTTTTACAGCCTGTAAAAGCAGCCACATAAAGGGCCATTAATAGTATTTTTTTGATCACTATGTTACAATTTAGCTTTGGTGCATAAACTTAAAACTTTTGATTCATATAAATCAAACCTGTATCTAATTTGTTAAACAACAAACGCATTATTATGAATAACGAACACGAAATTTTAATAAAAGAACTCATAAAACTGCTTGAAGGTGGCGGTGCGCACGCTACTTTAAAAGATGCACTGGATGATCTGCCGGCCGATTTGCGCGGTGTAAAACCGCATAATTTGCCGTATAGTATCTGGCAACTGGCAGAACATATACGCATTGCGCAGGGGGACATGCTGGAGTTTAGTAAAGACGGCAACCACAAATCGCCCAAATGGCCGGATGATTACTGGCCGAAAGAAAGCTCCCCGGCAGATGAGGCTGCGTGGGACAATACTATAAAACAGATAAATGACGATAGGGATGAATTTATAGCTCTATTAAAAAGCCACGATATTTATGAAAAGATACCGCACGGCGACGGACAAAGCATCCTGCGCGAGGCCCTGCAAATAGCTGATCATAACTCGTACCATACCTCAGAAATTATTTTGTTGAGAAGACTATTGGGTGCTTGGAAATAATAATGCAGATGTTCGCCTATTACCTTACAATTGCGAGGAGCGATAGCGACGTGGCAATCTTCGACATGCAATTTACCTGATTTTCTATCGAAGATTGCCACGCTATGTTCGCAATGACGGATTGGATAATATCTATTTCAAACCCTTTACAAAATTCACTATTGCGGTTACCAGCTCGGGCTTAAGCGGCAGGTCGGGTTTGTTGTAAGTGGCCAAATTTTGCTCTCTATCGGCAGGGGCCTCCTTTAATATATGGTTCATGCCGGGTATAATGGTTAAAACCGCGTCCGATTTTGCCTTTTTAAGCAGGTCGGCATCTGTTACTGGTACTTGTATATCATTTGTACCTTGCAATATCAATACCGGCACCTTAACTTTCTTTAATTCTTTTGCAGGCGAATATCTAAACCACGACATCAGGTACGGCTGAATATCCGGGCGTGCAATAGCGTAAATTTTAGGATCGATATTCTCCGTGAACTTGCCCTTTTTTAGGCTATCCAGCATGGTTTTAAAGTTATCTGCAACATATTTTGGCTGTGATTTCATTTGCTCGGTAACAATAATATCTGCCGATCGGCCTGCGCCGGCAACAGAAACAAAAGCGTTAACAGGTTGGTCTCTTATGGATAATATTCCAACAAGCGAACCCTCACTATGGCCTAAAACAATAACCTTTGAGAAACGCTGATCTTCGCTTAGCTGGTTTATCAAACCTACGGCATCATCCACATAATCTTCAAAACGCAGTTCTTTCTCTTTAGTGGTGCTAACGCTTTGGCCAACAAGGCGTTTATCATATCTTAAGGTGGCGATATTATTTTTACCCAAATCGTTTGCCAACATTTTATAAGTATTGCCGTTTAGGCCTAATTTCGCGCTGTTACCATCCCGGTCTGTTGGGCCAGACCCCGCTATAATAAGCACAACAGGTATTTTACCGCTTACACTAATGGGCATAGTTAACGTACCTGATATTGAACCCGACAATGTTTTAAGCAGTACCGCCGATTCTTTAAGAGAAGGATCAAGCGCTATGGTTTTTGCATCCTCTACAAACGGGCTTAGCAGCAGGCCTGTTAATTTGCTTTGATTATTAAGGGTTATATTCAACAAAAAAACAGCGTTATCAAACGTTGCCTTATACACTGCTAAAGGTTGGTTATATTTTAAAAACTCTGTTTTATTTAAAGCACCCAGCTGCGATTTTAGCTGAATAGTAGTAGGTTTAAACTTATCAAGCGGCAAGCTGGCTTTCATTTCTGCGCTAAACATGTTAAAAATACTATCGGGCTGGCCGGCATTATAAAACTGCTTAAATTTATTTGCAACAACCGTATAATTGGCAGGTTGGCTATTAGCATTAAATGCTGTGGCAAATATTAAAACAAAAGCTATAAGGTAAATTCTTCTCATTATGTTAAGAGCAAATAATGTATTTGCGAAATTAATAAAATAGAAAGGACTTTACTTTTTTATAGTAATAACTTAAGAAACATTTACACATGCAAATACGTAAACAGCACTTATAACCTATTCCCTATTGTAATATTGTTATTATATTGAGTTTTTAAAGGGGATAACTATAAGGAAAAAATCTACGAGGTATATTAATGAAGGTTAAAATTGGATGCTTTTTTGCGGCTATCCTGGCAAGCTTATTTAGTTTTTGTTACGCCCAAACAGGCTCTTCTGTCATTCGCGGTAGCGTTTTTATACAAAACAATAAACCGGCCGAAGCGGCAACAGTTGTTTTATTAAACCTGCCCGATTCTACCATCGTTATGTCGGCATTGGTAAATAATACAGGTACCTATCAGTTTTTAAATATCAAACCGGGTAAATATGTATTGTTTGCTACTATGCTTGGCAGCAATAAAACTTACTCGCAACCTTATAGTATTGCAAATAACCAAACAATAAATGTCACAGCTATAACCTTAGCAGCCCTAAGTACCGAATTAAAAGAAGTTGCCATAATAGGCCGCAGGCCATATATTGAAGTAAGGCCCGATAAAACCATTATAAACCCTGCAGCCAGTATTATTGCCGACGGGCAATCGGTATTAGAGGTTTTAAGGCAATCGCCGGGTGTGCGTGTTGATAATAATGACAATGTAAGCATCAGTGGCAGGCAGGATGCTTTGGTTTTAATAGACGGCAAAGCTACAAACTTAACAGGCGCAGACCTTGCTACGCTTTTAAAAGGCACACAGGCTGGCAACATCGACCGCATAGAGATATTAAAAAATGGCTCGGCCAAATATGACGCAGCAGCGGGTGGCGTGGTTAATATTGTTTACAAAAAAGGCAAAAATCTGGGCACTAATGGCACCTATAATGCATCTGTGGGGTATGGTCGGTATTATAAAGCAAGTACCGGGGTTTCTTTTAATACGCGTACAAAAATTTTTAACTTATTTGGCAGTTATATTATAAACGGCACCAAAACATTTAGGGAAATTCATAACGACAGGGGCATTAGTTACGCAGGTGTACAGAGCAGTTACTCCAGTATTTATAAAAACATACAAGAATCACAAGTTCATAACTTTAGGCTGGGTACTGATTTCTTTTTATCCCCCAACCAGAGTATTGGCTTTTTAGTGAGCGGTATAGTTAATAATAATGATTTTAATAAGAACAACACGCTAAAAATAGCAAACCGGGGAGTACTCGATTCAACTATTGTGGCCAATTCAACTATTGACAGAAACATCTCCAATATAAATTACAATGTTAATTATACCGGTAAGCTTGATAAAACAGGCCGTACAATAACGGCTAATATTACACACACACGTGCTAAGCGCCAATCGGCTGAATATATAACTAATGAGTTTTTTGATAATGCAGGCGCTGTTTACCGCGACCCGCTGCTACTGCAAAATATATCGCCCACAAAAACCAACAATTGGACAGCTTTATTGGAATACAGCAACCCGCTGCCAAAAAATTCGAAATTTGATGCCGGGTTAAAATTTAGCCGGACCCAAACAGATAATAACTTTGTTTTTGGCCCGCAGGTAAATGGCGTATACACTATTAACCCTGCTTTTAGCAACCGCTTTCTGTTCACCGAAAGCATTGCAGCTGCTTATGCTGATTATAACGGCAAATTTGGCAAATTTGACCTTGACGCCGGTTTACGCGGCGAATACACCGATAATAAAGGCACTTCGGTTACTACTAATGAAGTAACCCCCCATAAATATTTTAACCTGTTCCCTACGGTATTGCTTAATTACCGCTATAACGATAAAAATGAATACGCCCTATCATTTACCCGCGGTATCAACAGGCCAAGTTATGATAAGCTTAACCCCTTTCTTTACTTTGTAGACCTTTATAATTACCAGGCGGGTAACCCTTATCTGCAACCTCAGTACAATAATAAAATAAGTTTAAGCCACACCTATAACCGCGAAATTACAACCAGCTTATATGCAAATTTAAGCACAGGCGCAACCTTCCCTTTTTACCAGCAGAACGATGCCTCAAAAATAAGCCTTACTACCGAAGTTAACCTTGGCCGAGCTTATACTTATGGTATCAATATAAATGCACCATTAAAATTCACCGAATGGTGGACAAGCAACTATGATATTGACGCATCATATCAGCGGTACGTTGCCTATCCACGGTACGGCGATCTTAACAAAGGTACCGGCGACCTGATCATTTTCTCGACACAGGATTTTAAGATAAGCAAAACTATTGCCGCGCAGCTCTCCGGGAAGTATGAAACAGCTACTTTTTACGGCATCAATCAGTACAGGCCAACTTTTATGGCAAACGCCGGTATAAGTAAGGATATATTTCATAAGCTGGGGAAACTGAGTATTACCGCCAACGATATTTTTAAAACCTATAAGGACAGGATATATACTAATTATCAAAACCTAAACTTGCGCCTGGTTGACTTAAGGGAATACCGGAAGATCAACATAAATTTCAGCTACCGTTTTGGCCGCACAACAGTTAAGGGTGCTGCCGGCCATGTTACCGGCAATGAGGATGTGCAGAACCGCATGAATATAAAATAACCGGTATTAACTAACATGTCAGTTTAACACCGGTCTTCGAATTCTTAAATTTCTTGATGTAAATTATCGGAATCTATGCAATCAGTCTAACTTTAAAGAGTAACTAAATGATTTACCAAGAATTTTGGCAAAGCCCATCAGTTACACATCTTGGCTTACCCGTTACCTTGTCGCACCATGATTCACCCTCCGGACATTTTTTTTCCTCTGGAGGCACCAAACCACCCAATACATTTTTCATTTCTTCATGTGATAACTTTTTTTTGTTTAGATCTTTCATGTTTATAATTTTAGTCTAATGTCTAAATATAATTTAAACCAGTGATTATTAACGACAATTCCACTAAAGAAATCCCATCTTCTCTTCATCATACTTGCCTTTTATGCGGGTAGCAAAAAAGGTCCCAAGCGATTGGCTGTTCACAAATTTTTTGTAGGCCGCGGGTTTAAAGTTAAAATATTGCCATACGTCACCATTCTCCTTAAACTCCAGTTCAAGGATATGCTTTTCAGCATCGTAACCAATACTTTGTAAAGCCGATGAATTTATTGCCCGTCTGCGCATAGTATTACAGCAGTACAAAGCCAAAATGGTTTTAAAAATTATCCGGCGTGGCCGCTTAAGGCGCTGATAATAATAATAAGCAGTACAATAAAGGTAATACCCGTGTACAGGTGATCTTTTTCGAGAATAAACCCCACAGCGCTAAATATTACGCGGATGATGGGGGTTGCTATAAGCAGAATGATGCCGGCCTGTATAATAGCCCTGCCCCTTAAATGCATAATGCCATTTATAATGCCGCCTGCGCTGTGCACAAAATCGGGCACACCTTTAAACTGGTGGTAGTTGGCTATAGTTTGGCCATGGCGGTACAGGTAAATTACACCGCCAATAAAAACAATAGTCATAGATATAAAAACACCGGCACGCAGCACCCATCCTATCACCGCCTGCATGTCTTTATCTTTAAAACTGTTCTTTATCATTGAGTATTTAGGTCATCAAGTTTGGTTTTACTCAATAACCAAGCCGAAAATAATGCTTAAAAAATAGCCTTCCAACTTTAATGTTAACCTATATATTATATAGACTTTGTTGAAACTAAGCTATTAGCGTTAATGTCTAAGCAGTTTTTACTATTTTCGCAACCTTATACGTTAAATAAACAAATGGACTATCAATTTAAAGATATAGAGCAGAAGTGGCAGCAGTTTTGGGCTGATAATAAAACCTTTAAAGCCGAAAACACAACCAGCAAACCCAAATATTATGTATTGGATATGTTCCCCTACCCATCGGGTGCGGGCTTGCATGTTGGCCACCCGCTGGGTTATATTGCTTCTGATATTTTTGCGCGTTACAAACGTTTAAAAGGCTTTAACGTATTGCACCCCATGGGTTACGATAGCTTTGGCCTGCCTGCCGAGCAATATGCCATACAAACCGGGCAGCACCCATCGGTTACTACCGAGGCTAATATTGCTACTTACCGCCGCCAGTTAGACCAGATAGGTTTCTCGTTTGATTGGGACCGCGAGGTACGCACCAGCTCGCCCGATTATTATAAATGGACCCAGTGGATATTTATGCAGCTGTTTAACAGTTGGTATAACAAGGATGCTGACAAAGCCGAAAACATTGCCAAATTGGTTGAACATTTTGAAAATAAAGGCTCGGCCGGTATTAATGCCGTAAGCGATGAAGAAGTTTTAAGCTTTAGTGCTGGTGAGTGGAAAGCCTTTAATTTACAAGAGCAACAAGCCGAACTGTTAAAATACCGCCTAACCTACCTGCGCGAAAGTACCGTTAACTGGTGCGCCGCTTTAGGTACCGTATTGGCGAACGACGAGGTGAAAGACGGTTTTAGCGAGCGCGGCGGTTACCCTGTTGAGCAAAAGAAAATGATGCAGTGGAGCATGCGTATAACCGCCTATGCCCAGCGTTTGCTTGAAGGCTTGGATACCATTGACTGGCCCGAGCCATTAAAAGAAATGCAGCGCAACTGGATTGGTAAAAGCGTTGGCGCAAGTGTAAGGTTCCCGTTGGATAAAACCACTCACCTTTCACAACTCACTACAAACTACATAGAAGTTTTCACTACCCGTGTTGATACCATTTTTGGGGTGAGCTTTTTGGTGATAGCGCCCGAGCATGAACTGGTTGCCGAATGGACTACGCCTGAACAAAAGGCTGATATTGACGCATATATTACCCAAACCAAAAAGAAAAGCGAGCTTGACCGTATGGCCGATACCAAAACCGTATCGGGTGCGTTTACGGGCAGCTATGTAACCAATCCGCTTAATGGCGCGCAAATCCCGGTTTGGATTGCCGATTACGTTTTGGCGGGTTACGGTACGGGGGCGGTAATGGCCGTACCATCAGGAGATCAGCGCGATTATTTGTTTGCCAAGCACTTTAACCTGCCGATCATCCCGATCATCGACATACAAAATATTGAGGTTGAAGCCGACCCCACCAAGGAAGGCAAATACATCAACAGCGATTTTATAAACGGCCTGAGCTACAAAGAAGCAACCGCAGCTGTTGTTGCCAAACTGGAAGAACTAAACCTGGGTAAAGCGAAGGTGAACTTCAGGATGCGCGATGCTATTTTTGGCCGCCAGCGTTATTGGGGCGAGCCCGTACCGGTTTACTTTAAAGGTGGCTTACCTTATTTAATTGAGGAGGAGCACCTGCCGTTGTTATTGCCCGAAATTGACAAGTACCTGCCAACCGAAAGCGGCGAACCGCCATTAGGCCGTGCCACCGGTTGGAAACACGAGCATGGTGAATATGAATTAAGCACTATGCCGGGTTGGGCTGGCAGCAGCTGGTACTGGTACCGTTATATGGATGCCCATAACGACAAAGAGTTTGCATCACGCGAAGCGATAGAATATTGGAAAGATGTTGACTTGTACATTGGCGGCAGCGAACATGCTACCGGCCACTTGTTATATAGCCGTTTCTGGAACAAGTTTTTGAAGGATATAGGCAAAGTGGTTGAGGAAGAACCTTTCAAAAAGTTGATCAACCAGGGGATGATACAGGGAAGAAGTAACTTTGTGTATCGCCTGATTGATGATGAAGGTAAAGGCACTAACACCTTTGTATCTCATGGCTTGATAAAGGATCATAAAACATCGCCACTGCATGTTGATGTAAACATTGTAGAGAACGAAATTTTGAACTTAAACAAGTTTAAAGCCTGGAGAGAAGACTTTGCTGATGCTGAGTTCATCTTAGAAAATGGCAAATACATCTGTGGTGTTGAAGTGGAGAAAATGTCCAAGTCAAAATTCAACGTGGTTAACCCGGATGATTTGATTAGTCGTTATGGTGCCGATACGCTACGCATGTACGAGATGTTCCTGGGCCCGCTGGAACAAAGCAAACCTTGGAATACCAACGGCATTGAGGGTGTGTTTAAGTTCCTGCGTAAATTCTGGAAGTTGTTCCATGATGCTGATTTTAACTTTAACGTGAGCAATGAAGCGCCTACTAAAGCAGAACTAAAATCATTGCACAAGATCATCCAGAAGGTGGAGCAGGATATCGAGCGTTTCTCGTTCAATACATCCGTATCAAGCTTTATGATAGCCGTGAATGAACTAACCGACCTGAAGTGCAACAAACGCGCTATCCTGCAGGATCTGGTTATCACCCTTGCCCCTTATGCCCCGCACATCAGCGAGGAGCTTTGGACGTTACTTGGTAACCCGGCGGGCAGCATATCTACCGCGGCCTACCCTAAATTTAACCCGGCCTATTTGGTTGAGGATGAATTTAGCTACCCGGTATCATTCAACGGAAAAATGAAAACCAACGTTAGCCTGTCGTTAACTATGGAGGCTGCCGATATAGAAGCTGCCATTTTAGCCAACGCCGATGTACAAAAATACCTGGACGGCAAAACGCCTAAAAAGGTAATTGTGGTTAAAGGCCGCATTGTAAACATCGTTATTTAGCAAAATAAACACGTATACGCCCCTGTGAGTTTGCTTAAACAGCAAGTTTACAGGGGCTTTTTATTACATCCTTAGTGTAACATGTACATTACACTTATATATTATTTACATAAAACAGATAAGTGCCTGTAACATTTTAGGCAATTTCGCCTCAAATACCAAAAACGCTCTAAATAGTTCCAATTATGAAACGAATATTTTTACTTATAATAGTTATTTGTGCTGCAATAACGGCAAAAGCCCAGCTACCGGTAAGCGGTGGTTCAGGCATCGTCGGTAAGATCTCGGGTACAGTTGTAGATTCGCTCACAAAAAAACCGGTAGATTATGCTACTATCAGCATCTTCAAAAGCGGTGCTAAAACCCCTATCAATGGTGTATTAACCGACGAGAAGGGTAACTTCAGGATCGATAACCTGCGTGCAGGTAAATATAAGATCACGGTATCTTTTATAGGCTACCCAACAAAAACTTACGACCCTGTTGAAACCACCGCTTCAAAACCCGACAATAATATGGGCACATTGGTTATTTCGCCAAGCGCCAAAGCTTTAAAAGAAGTACAGATTGTTGGCCAGGCGCCGCTTATCGAAAACAAGATAGATAAGATCGTTTACAACGCAGAAAAAGACCTTACTGCCGCAGGCGGTAACGCTACTGACGTATTACAAAAAGTGCCGTTGGTATCGGTAGATATGAACGGCAACGTGGCTATCCGTGGCGACGGTAACGTAAGGGTACTAATAAACGGTAAACCATCAGGCGCAACATCTGCAAGCTTAAGCGATGTATTAAAAACCATCCCGGCCGATCAGATCAAAAGCATTGAAGTGGTAACCTCTCCGTCAGCAAAATACGATGCTGAAGGTTCTGCCGGTATCATTAACATCATCACCAAAACCAAAAATGCATCGGGCATAAGCGGTTCTGTTAGCGGTGGTGTAGGTACGCGCCAAAACAATGGTAACATGAACCTGAACTACAACAAAAACAGGTTTAACTTTTCGGCTAACTTAGGTGGTAACCTTACCTGGCCGCAAACCATGACGACTGATTTTCAACAGACTATAAACACAGGTGCTGCAAACCAGTTTAGCCACAATAACACCAGCAGCGAAACTAAACGCCACGGTGCACGGGGTACATTAACCGCGGGTTATGAATTTAATGGCTTTAATAGCATTAACAGTACAATTGCGTTAAACGATGGTGGTTTTAACACTAATGGCGGCGGTACCTATAGGATAACGGATTATAATGACCCAACTAAAAGCCTTGAATACTTTGGAAGAAACACAAATAAAAATAAGTTTTCCGGGTTTGATTGGAATATAGATTACACGCACAAGTTTAAAAAAGAAGGCCATGAGATCACTGTATCGGGCCAGTGGAGCCATAGTATCATCAATACGGATTATACCAACTTATTTACCGCAAAACAACCTAGTCAATTGGCTAGCAATAATGGTAAAAACAATGAGTATACCGCGCAGGCAGATTACACACTGCCTATCAGCAAAACATTAAAGCTGGAAGCCGGTGGTAAAACCATACAAAGGCGTATAAACAGTGTTTACGATATATACGCTGTAGATTCTCTTGGCAATAACCGTACTTTAGATACTGAAAATTCTAACCTTTATAACTATAACCAGAATGTATATGCAGGGTACAGCGTATTTACCATTACCTTACCAAAAAACTATTCGGTATTGGCTGGTTTTAGGTATGAGAACACCCAGATAACAGGCGATCCTAAAACGCCATATGCAAGCGGAGAAAATCAGCAGGTATTAAACCCTTTTAGCGCAAGCTACAATACGTACGTACCAAGTTTAACCGTACAAAAAGTTTTTGGTTCAAATACCTTCAAATTATCATACAGCAAACGCATTACGAGGCCATCCTTGCAGGTATTAAACCCATTCATCAACAGAACTAACATACAGGCGCAATCGGTAGGTAACCCTAACCTGGCACCGGAGGTATCACAAACTGTTGAATTGAATTTCAACACCTTCATCAAATCCTCGGTATTGAACTTTTCGGTTTATTACAAAAGAACTAACGACCTGATTGAAGGTTTGGCGAGCCCAATAACCGAGATAGTAGGAGACAGCACCGTAACAGGTACCCGTACCTTACAACGTAACGCAGCGTTAAATAATTCATGGGGTGCAAGCTTCTTCGGTTCTATAAACCCAATTAAGCCTTTAACCATTCGTGGTAGCGTAAACGTATTTACTTATAATCCTACTGTATATGCTCAATATGCTAACTTCATAAACACAGATGCGATAAAAACCCAATTTCAGTATACCATGTTCGGCAGCGCACAATACCTATTCCCTAAAGACTTTATATTTGAAGCTTTCGGGTTTATTAACTCTCCGCGCCGTACCATACAAGGTAGCAGCCCGTCATTCGGTATTTATGCTTTCGGCGTAAAAAAACAGTTCATGAACAAAAAGGCATCTATCGGTTTCAACACTGTACAACCATTTGCGGTTAACAAAGCGTTCAACCAAAATATATCAAGCCCGGGTTTCACCCAGATTTCGAAAACACAGTTTCCTTTCCAATCGTTTGGTTTAACGTTTAGCTATAGCTTTGGTAAAATAAGCTTTAGCAACCCGCAGCAGAAGAAAAAGAAAGGTGTTAACAACGACGACCAGATACAAGGTGGTGACCAAACCGGAGGTGGTGCCCCAACAGGCGGACGTTAATAGATTAGCCTAATAATCAATAATTGCATATAAAAGAGAAAGCCCCTTCAAAATCTGAAGGGGCTTTCTCTTTTATAACCATTTGTCATTCTGAGCGAAAGTGAGAACCGAACGTAGTGAGTCCATCAAAGTCTTAAACATATAAACATTGATAAATCCTGTTCATATAATAAATAGCGGACTTTACATATCTTATACTTTGCATAACGAACAAGATTTCTCCTCGCTATGCTCGTTCGATATGACATGGTGGAAAGTTATAGATGCATCACTACGTTCAGCATGACAGGATGGAAATATATCAACAAAAAAGCCGGTCAATAATTATTGACCGGCTTTTTTTCATGCTAATGTTAGCTTATTTCTTTGGTAAGTATTTGAAGTTTTTACCGATGAAACGGGCTGAATCACCAAGTTCTTCCTCGATACGAAGTAACTGGTTGTATTTAGCGATCCTGTCTGAACGTGAAGCTGAGCCAGTTTTGATCTGGCCGCAATTTAAGGCAACAGCAAGATCAGCAATGGTAACATCTTCAGTTTCGCCGCTACGGTGGCTCATTACTGAAGTATACCCGTTTGTTTGCGCTAAAGTAACCGCGTTAATAGTTTCGGTTAATGAACCTATCTGGTTAACTTTTACCAGTATAGAGTTTGCAGTATCGTTATCAATACCTTGTTGTAAACGTTTTACGTTGGTTACAAACAAATCATCACCTACTAACTGTACTTTATCACCAATTTTTTCGGTCAATAATTTCCAGCCGGCCCAGTCATCCTCAGCCATACCATCTTCAATAGAAATGATAGGGTATTTAGCAGCTAATTCAGCAAGGTAATCTGCCTGTTGTTCGCTGGTGCGGATGGCGCCTTTTTCACCTTCAAATTTGGTGTAATCATATTTACCGTCTTTGTAAAACTCAGATGCAGCACAGTCAAACGCAAGGAATATATCTACACCGGGTTTGTAACCAGCTTTTTCAATAGCTTTAAGGATGGTTTCAACGCCATCTTCGGTACCTTCGAAGGTTGGTGCAAAACCACCCTCGTCACCTACCGCTGTAGATAGGCCGCGGTCATGTAAGATCTTTTTAAGGTTGTGGAATACTTCGGTACCCCAACGCAATGCTTCAGAGAATGAAGAAGCACCAGCAGGCATGATCATGAATTCCTGGAAAGCGATAGGCGCATCAGAGTGCGAACCACCGTTAACAATGTTCATCATCGGGATAGGCAGGGTGTTTGCATTAACACCGCCAATGTAGCGGTATAGCGGCTGGCGGCTCTCCTGTGCTGCTGCTTTAGCAACCGCTAAAGAAACACCAAGGATTGCGTTAGCACCCAGTTTACCTTTATTTTCTGTACCATCAAGCTCAATCATCAGGCTATCAATAGCATTTTGCTCAAATACATCAATACCTTTAAGTTCGGCAGCAATTATCTCGTTTACGTTGGCAACAGCCTTTAAAACGCCTTTACCCATATAAGTGGCTTTGTCGTCATCGCGAAGCTCAACAGCTTCGTGAATACCGGTTGAAGCACCAGAAGGTACCGCAGCACGACCAAGAACACCATTTTCTGTAATTACGTCTACTTCTATTGTAGGGTTTCCACGCGAATCAAGTATCTGGCGTGCATGAACATCAATTATTAAGCTCATAGTTTTTTATTGTCGGATTTTTTTTGAATGAAATACTATACTAATCTGGTCGGCTAAGTTAAGCGCAAAAACAGGAAATAGCAACGCAAATTTTGCATTTGTAATGATTATTAATGGTTTGTTAACACAGAGTTGCTGTTTAAACCATCTGCTTATCCTTTAAACCATGCAATAGATAAGCAATAAATCAATCGCTTGTAGTTGGCAAATGTTCGCGTTCAACGCTATTTTTGCGGTTTATACGATACATTAACATGAGCAGCATATTATTTTTGGCGCTGCTTGCTGAGGCTGTGTAATTTCTCTGGTTTATCCAACCCGCCTGTACTATCCATTTTTTATCAATCTGATACCCTAATGCAGCTGATATGCGATTGCGCTCAAAATTGGGGGCTTTATTATTAAAGAATACCTCATCAAATATAGATAGGAACCAGGTTTTGGCAACTATTTTGGTATTATTAAGCGGTATAAACATATTTAACCTGTAGCGGAAACGGTTGCGGTAATCGCCGTTTACCCAGCGCTGCTCAACGCGATAGCGGTGTTCAAATTTCAACGGGGTAAGAAACTGGTTTACCGTCATTTGTTCCCAAACCCTAAACTCATTTGTGTTTGGGCCTGCGTCTACATTAAAATAATCATATGTATGATAGGTACCCGATCCCAACAAAGCTGTAAAATTTTTATCCAGATCATAGCTTACACCTGCCTTATACTCGTAATACTGAAACTGGCTGAAACCCGCGCCATTACTTCGTATCTGCAATTCGGTATAGCCACCCCAACGGTGTACACTGTCTCCGGGCATTAATACTGTTGCAATACCCCAGGTACCTGTTTTAGAATCCTGTGCGTTAACTTTTGATGAACAAATTGTTAATACAACAAACAATAAGGTTACTTTAATAATGTTTTTTAACATTTACTTAATATTATTTTAATGCAAAAGTATTTCCTGATTGTTACCTGTATATTAAGTTAACAAGTGTTAATATTATCATAATGTTAAGCATTGTGCTTTATGTTAATTTAATGTTAAGTAACACATAAGTCATTCAGCATTAGCAAACAGAAGTTTTGCTTTATCTTAGTGGTATGAAGTTATACTTACTCACAATTGCTTTTACATTACTTTCAGGCTTTGCCTTTGCTCAGGAGCTACCGGATATCCCCGAACCACAAAAAGACAGCGCTACCCTTGCTTTAGAGAAAACTAACTCCGCCGTGCTTGTTGAACAAGTGCCGAACTTTCCTGGCGGAGATAATGCTTTTATGACATATGTAGGAAGGCATATTAATAAGCCTGAATTGGTTACCTTATTTGGCTTTAAGGGGCGTATTGTTGTAGGATTTACTGTAGGTAGAAGTGGCTTAGTTAAAGATATTAAAGCTTTTAGTGCTGGCGGTTTAGGTTACGAAGATGAAGTGGTTTCTGCTATAAGCCAATCGCCTGCCTGGAAGCCAGGTATACAAAATGGGACCCCTGTTGATGTAAAATATACCATCCCTTTTACGATAGACCTGCCCCGCGCAGAAATTGATATACTTGACCTGAAAAGATCAAGCTATCGGTTCACTTTTCAAATAAAAGATAAAACGTACGATATTAAACAAGCTGAAGCGATACTTGGGAGCAAATTCAGCAGCGCTAAGATAGACTACATCAAAACATTCCTGGAGCAGCCCGAAGAAAATAAAAAGCAAAAAGCTTACCTGATACAAATAAAAGATTAAATAAAAAAAGAGACGCGAAGTATCGCGTCTCTACATATTTTCTTGTCTTGACTCTAACGTCTTGTATCTCTCCCCTACTCCCATTTAAAGGTTTTTACTGCTACCGCATAAATACCGATACCCCATATCAGCAGGATGAATAGCTGATGGGTAACATCGCCAAGGCCCGCGCCTTCAAAGGCTACCTTACGCATGGCATTGTTTAAATGTGTTAACGGCAATGCATTGCTAACGTACCGCAGCCAGGTTGGGAACGCTGTGATGGAAAAAAATGTGCCCGATAGCAGGAACTGCGGCAGCGTAATGATGTTTGACAGCGGTGGCACCGTGCTCTCGTTTTTGGCGATACCGGATATGGTAAACCCAAAGCCCATAAATATAATAAGCCCGATGGCGCAAAGCACAAGCATATTAAGCACCGTGACCACCCCATGAATCAGGGTAAAGCCAAATGCGAAATGCCCAACCATAATAATGAACAATGCACCCAGCAACGAGAATACAATACGTGCAATGGCTTCGCCTAAAACAATACTGTATCTTTTTACCGGTGTAGCAAAAAAACGTTTAATAACCAGTGTTAACCTCAGCCCAATAAATACGAAAGCCGTACCAAACACCCCGCTGCTTAACAGCGAAAAGCCCAATTGCCCCGGCAGTATAAAATCAATGTATTTATATTCGCGGCCGGTAACAACGGTTTCTTTAAGATTTACGGCATCGGGTAATTTGATGCCTGAGTATGCTTTTATCCGGCTCAACTCTTCCGACTGGATACGGTAGAATATATTATTTAAGGCCGATTTTAGCACAGCCCCCTTATCGCCCGATGCATGGCTGTATTGCACACTCATATCAATAGGTTTCATCGGCACAAACGGCCCTATATTGATAATTGCGTCAAGGCTTCCTTTTGCAAGGTTCTTACTCATTTCATCAGCCGTTTGATTTTTGGTGAGGTGCACTATCTTATTTTGCGCAAGCACCTTGTAAACCGGGTTCAGGGTATCACAGCCTTTGGTTACACCTACATCTATAGACATACCGCCACCACCAATATTGGCAAACACCAATATAAATATCAGCGGGAAGGCCAAACTAAACACCACCGCCGACGGGCTGCGTAAAATAGACCTGAAACTGGCTTTGGCAATAGCCAGGGTTGCGCGTGTATTACTATATTTCATATTGAAAAGTCATTGTGTCATTAGGTCATTGAGTCATTTTTTCGAGGTTGCAAACTGCTAACTATCAACTGCAAACTCTTGCTCCCCTTCAGGGGGTTGGGGGGGCTAACTATCCCGCCACTCCTTACCGGTTAAGTTTATAAATACATCCTCCAGGTTGGCGCCTTTGGTTTGCTTGGCGCGTTCAAAACCGCTGGCTACCAGTTGGTCAATAAAATGGTCGGGGGTATCAATACCAATAATGTGGCCGCCGTCAACAAAAGCTACGCGGTCGCACAGCACCTCGGCTTCGTCCATATAGTGCGTGGTAATTACAACGGTAGTGCCCGTATCGCGAATCTCGCGGATCAGATCCCAAAGGTTACGGCGCGCTTGTGGGTCAAGTCCGGTTGTAGGCTCATCCAAAAATATGATCCGTGGGTTATTTATCAATGTGGTAGCAATAGAAAATCGCTGCTTTTGCCCGCCGGATAGATCTTTGTATTTGGCTTTGGCCTTATCTGTAAGTGCAACCTTCTCCAGCATTTCTGTTGGCGATTTATCTATGCCGTATAAACCCGAGAACAGCACGATCAGTTCGGACAGGTTAAGGTTGGGGTAATAGCCTGCTGCTTGTAGTTGTACACCAATGCGTTTCTTAATATTGTCGGCATCGGTTTCAATATCAAAACCATCCACTGTAACCTCGCCCGATGTTTTATCGCGCAGGGTTTCAATAATTTCGAGTGTGGTGGTTTTGCCTGCGCCATTAGGCCCCAGCAGGCCGAAAATCTCGCCCTCGTAAACTTCAAAGCTAATCCCCTTAACCGCCTCGAAATCGCCGTAGTTTTTTACGAGGTTTTTAACCGTAATAATAGGTTTGTTTGCCATATTGTAAATATGCAAGGTATTTAATTAAAACACAATGTCCCATCGGCAAACAGCCGTATATTTTCGGTAAGCAGATTTAATCACTAAACTTTAAAATTGTTACTTTAGCGACCATAACCCTTATTACATGAGAAAATTGTTTTTAATACTTGCCATTGGTCTGGTTTCATGTAAACAGAACATCGATAAAACAAAAAAAAACACGGATCATTCTGTTGCTGAAAAAAAATTGCAAAGCGACACATCTCCATACATATCGTTTCCTTATAACGTTGACGTGTTTGACTGGAAAAGTTTTGAAAAACAAAACAACGAACTTAAAAACCGGTTCATGCAATCCCCGCCTGCTGAGTTAAAAGATGCTTACGAGTATTACAAAGGGGAATTTTCCAGTATGGCTGATCTGCAAAAGGCATTACATATTTATGATATTGATGCTGACGGCACAGATGATATTATTTTTGAAGGGCAAAGTGGTGGCGAACCATTAGAAATTGCATTGATACTAAATACCAAACAAGGCCTGAAAGTAGTTTTCAATACCTTTCAAACCGTAAAAGGCATTACAGTAGATAAAGATAAAAGAATAAGTAAGTTATATATTAAAGACCCCGGTTGCTGTGCCGAATATATTGAATTTAATAAAGTTTATGATGTTATTTACACTACCGGTCAGCCAATGGTAAAACTGCAATATTTGTCGGCCAACCATGTAAGCACCTATTTCCCAGAAAAATATCTTTCACAGCCTATAAACTTTGAAGTACTTAATGATAATTATAAATTACGGATAAAACCAATTGTGGATGATAAATCACAAATGACACTTGATGGCGAACCACACAGTGGCAATGATGTGGCGCTTCTTAAAAAAGGAACACAAGGTAAAGCTTTTGCAACCGCTACCGACAAAACCGGCCGCGAATGGTGGTTAGTACAAATAGATCCTAAATTCACTGTTATTAAAGGCTTTTTCCACGAAAGTGAAGATAGTACTCTTCGGGCCTGCAAAATTGGCTGGATAAGTAGCCGTTTTATAAAAAAGCTTTAATAAGCTACTTACTCTAGTAAGTAGCTTATTAAAGCCAGACCTTAGAAAATCAATCCACCTATTAAACCAATAATAACAATGGCTTTTGAAACAAAAGCGGCAATAACAGTGAGTACAGGTAGTGTGAGTAAAGTTGTCATGATTGTTTAGTTTTAACACTACAAAAGTGTATCAAAACCAAACTTTTTAACAGGATTATTAGGTGAATGAATGCAAAATGTCGGTAAATGTGTTCTTACCGGGAATAAGCATCGGCAAAATAGCGGTTGCGGTTTTCACCGCTTATTCGCTCTCTACATTTATCCCAATTTGCTTAAGTAGCAACGATGCATTGAAGGTTTTACACTCGCCGTGTTTTATTTTGTAATCGAAAAGCATTTCGCCGTCTATTACCTGTATATCAAAGTAGTAGTTGCGTACGTAGGTTGGATACTTATCTTCCAGGCGGGCAATCTGCAGATCGTGCGTGGCCACCATCCCTACACCTTTTTTGCTGATAAGCTGCTCAATAACCGCTTTACTGCCCAGGTATTTATCCATGGAGTTTGTACCGCGCAGCATCTCGTCTATCAAAAAGAAAACACGGTGTTCATGCTCAACAGCAGCCAGCAGCATTTGCAGGCGGTCAAGCTCGGCTTTAAAGGTTGATGTACTTTCGTTCAATGAGTCTTTTATACGCATGTAGCTTACTATCGTGATAACAGAAACCTCCATGGCCGCCGCGCAAACCTTCGCCCCGGCCAGTGCCAGCACGGTATTAATGCCTATAGTGCGCAAGAAAGTACTTTTACCCGCCATATTACTGCCGGTGATGATGTCTATGCTATAGGCGTCTTTTAAGTCGTAGTCGTTATCAACCCGTTTGCCGCGGATAAGCGGGTGGGCTATGTTTTTAGCGATTACCGTGTAACCTTCCGTATCGGCAATAACTGGGTATGTCCATTCCGGGTAGTTGATGGATGGTACGGCTATACTCATCAAAGCCTCAAACTCGGCTATCACATCAAAGGCTTCTTCAAAATTCTGGTGGTTATTACGCTTCCATTTTTCGATGAGGATGATCTGCTTAAGCGCCCATAAAAAAAACACGTTTAGTATAAACCCTACTATCATGATAAGGCTATAACTCAACTTATTAATAAGCTTTGATAACTCCTCTATATTTTTTGAGGTTTGGTTTACGCGGAGTTTCTCATTCAGTTCCGCACATCTTTCTGACTGCCACTGGTTACTTTCTATCGCCTTAAAAACAATGGCGTAGTTGGCCAGTACGCTGCCAATTTTATCGGCAACGGCACCTGCTTTTAATATATAGCTCCCTTTTGAGAGCAGTATCAAAGTGTTAAAAAATGCTATCGCGACAGCTATCAATACAAAAACAGGATATAAAAATATGCCTGCCAATATAGTACCAAAAAGTAAATAGGGCGCTATTTTAATATATGCGCTTAACCATTTTTCGCCGGATAACTCTAACGGAACGCCTAAATAAACAAACAGGCGTTTCATCTGGTCGGTATCTTCTTTGGTAGCAAACAATAGCTTGGTTTGGGTATTAACCTTCCAATCGTTATTGGCGGCTATTTCTTTTACCGCCTCCTGGCGGGATAATATGGTTGGCTTATCAGCCGGTGCGTTTAGCCATACTGCCAATTTATCGATCCCGGCAGATGTTGCAGCCCTGTTGATGAGGTTATATAGCGAAGCATTACCAAAAATATCCAGGTCGGAACTATAAAAGTGTTTCTCGTTGCTATACTGCTGCCCGTTACTGTACAGGTTGGTATTGCTTTGCAAGCTATTAAGCTCGTTAAGGTTGATGCGTTGCAGGTCCAGGTAGTAATTGCGCTGGCGTTCGTACTCGCCCTGCCGTGCAACCAACCATGCAAAACCGGCAAGTAGTATCACAAAGCCAACAGCCATAATGGTAAAATTATCCTGCTGAATGGTGAGGTATACCGAAAAAATCATGAGCCCGAAAATGCCCAAACGCAACAGCGAGTAGGTATTAGCCAGCTTTTTATATTTATCGGCCTCTTGTTTTGCCAGCTCAGCGGCCCGGGTGTAGTTGCTTATGATATCTTGTTGCACAGTTTTTATAATAGTACTTTTGCCATCCATGTTACAATAATAAGATAACATTTTGGCTTAAATAGTTACAGGCATTAATGAAGATAACTTTTATAACCGTTGGCAAAACCGAAGATGCTTATTTAAAGGATGGCATTGAGAAATATGTAAAGCGCCTAAAGCATTATACCAAGCTGGAAATGACCGACATCCCCGAGCTGAAAAACACCAAAGCCCTTACCGAAGAGCAGCAAAAAAACAAAGAGGCAGAACTGATACTCAAAAAAATAACTCCGCAAGACCACGTGATACTGCTTGACGAGAACGGCATGGAGTTTACCTCGGTACAGTTTGCCAATTATATTAACAAGCGTTCGGTATCATCATCGGCTAATTTGATATTTATTGTGGGCGGCCCCTACGGGTTCGATCAATCTGTTTACCAGCGCGCAAACGATAAGATCTCTCTTAGCCGCATGACCTTCTCACACCAAATGGTCCGTCTGTTTTTTGTAGAGCAGCTATACCGTGCCTACAGCATTATCAAAGGCGAACCATACCATCACCAATAGGTTAGATGTGCGGATTTTAAATGTGCAGATATGCAGATGCCGGGTGCGTTCTGTAAATTCTTAAATTCTATACATTCAGGTTCAGACAAATAATTTGCACATTTGCATATCTGTATATTAATTACCATGGCTCACGACCACTCCCATCATCACCACCACGACCACGCACCCAAATTAGACCACCTGAACGCGGCCTTTATCTGGGGTATTATACTCAACTCTGCTTTTGTTGTTATCGAGGTGATTTACGGGCTTATCAGCGGCTCATTATCGCTATTAACTGATGCCGGGCATAATTTAAGCGATGTGGCATCACTGGCGCTTGCACTGCTGGCCTTTAAACTGGCCAAAGCAAAATCAAACAAGGATTATACTTACGGTTATAAACGCTCTACCATTATTGTTTCGTTTTTTAACGCCATGATACTGATAGTTGCCGTAGGCTTTATTGTTTACGAGGCCGTAATGCGCTTTATACACCCCGAGCCTGTTGCCGGTGCAACCGTTGCCTGGGTAGCTTTCGCCGGTATTGCTGTTAACGGGTTTACCGCCTGGCTATTTGTAAAAGATAAAGATACCGACCTGAACGTGAAAGGCGCTTACCTGCACATGGCGGTTGATGCCATTGTATCTTTGGGTGTGGTAATATCAGGTATTATCATCTACTTTACGCACCTTACCTGGATAGACAGCGCCGTGAGCATCATCATCGGTATTGTGATATTAACGGGTACCTGGAACCTGCTTAAAGACAGCCTGCGACTGGAAATGGACGGTGTACCAAAAGAAATGGACCTTAAAAAAATAAAGGCCGAACTAATAAAAGCCGAAGGTGTGGTTGATATTCATCACATGCACGTTTGGGCCTTAAGTACTACCGAAAATGCCCTTACAGCCCACCTGGTAGTAAGCCCCGATGATATGCAGAAGTTTGACGAGATAAAGCACGATCTTCGCCACCGGCTGGAACACCTATCCATCAGCCATAGTACTTTTGAGCCGGAGTTTAGTAATGAAAA
The DNA here is from genome assembly GCF_041663085.1 of Mucilaginibacter sp. Taxonomy (GTDB): domain Bacteria; phylum Bacteroidota; class Bacteroidia; order Sphingobacteriales; family Sphingobacteriaceae; genus Mucilaginibacter. The sequence continues at coordinate 8,917 of NZ_JBAZRC010000027.1, read as the reverse complement.
GTGCGGACAGCCCGATTGTTAATACATTAATAAATACCCTCTATGAGCACAACCAACCGACGCAAATTTATAGCAACCGCAGCTACTGTTGCCGCAGGCACCGTTGTTGCATCAGCAATGCCATCCATCATAAAAACAAAAACCATGACAAACAGATACCCCATTGTGCACCACGCGCTTTTCTGGTTAAAGAACCCGGATTCGAAAGAAGACCGTGATAAACTGGTAGCCGGCGTAAAATCGCTCGGTAAAATAGAGACAATTAAAGAATTACACGTTGGCGTAGTAGCCAGCACCGAAAAACGCGACGTGGTTGATAACAGCTGGGGAGTATCTGAAGTAATGTTCTTTGCCGACCTTGAAGGGCAGGCCACCTACCAGAGCCACCCCATCCACCAGGAATTTATCAAGAACCATAGCCACCTTTGGGAAAAGGTTGTGGTATATGATGCAATAGACGCGTAACCGGGATTAAACAGATTTATACGATTAACCGATTTCACTACACCTGCATAACCAATTTGTCATGGTGAGCCTGTCGAACCATTAACGAAAGAGTACGGTCTTCGACAAGCTCAGACTGACAAACTTATAAATACAAACAAAGCCCCGATAGGTTATCCTACCGGGGCTTTAATACTTATCGGCGTAAATTACCTTACGCTTTTTTAGCCGGGGCTTTTTTAGCTTTCGCTTTTGGGGCTTCGGTAGCAGGTGCTTCTTCTTTTACAGGTTCGGCAGCGGGTGCTTCTTCAGCAACCGGTGCAGTTGCAGGCGCTTCGTTAAATAACGGAAGTTCCTTTAGTATCAAAAACCAGCTGATGATCTTTTTGATATCTGATGAATATACTTTCTCCTCGTCGTGATCAGCGGCCACGGTAAAGAAAAACTCGCGCAGCTTTTTGCCATCATCTTTTGGGTTTGGCACACTTGCAGCAGCTTTCATGCGCTCAAGCACATCAATCAGTTTAATATCATCTTCCAACCCAAAAATGGTTATCTCGTTCAATGCCGCCAGTTTTGCGGTTGATAAGTTGGCTATCAGCTTTGTTTTTTGCGCATCAAGGCTTTCTAATACATAGCCGGTTTTGTTTTGGGCAAGCGCCCTCCATAAACCCGGTTTGCCCGATACTGCAACAATTCCCTGTAAATTCATTTTTTATGTTATTGGTTGATTGGGGGTTTATTGGTGAGTGGTTCTTAACAATTCACTACTCACTAATCACCATTTACTATTCCTCTATTACTTCTATTCCTAAAATTTTATCGCCCTGGCGAATATCGTCAACCACGTCAACATTTTCAACCACCTTACCAAATACGGTGTGGTTACGGTCTAAATGCGCGGTGTTATCGCGGCTGTGGCATATAAAAAATTGCGAGCTGCCGGTGTTGCGGCCTGCGTGTGCCATTGAAAGTACGCCACGGTCGTGGTATTGGTTCTCGCCTGTTAGTTCACAGTCGATACGTGTACCAGAACCACCTGCGCCTGTGCCGGTTGGGTCGCCACCTTGTACCACAAAATTAGGTATAACACGGTGAAACGTTACGTTATCGTAAAAACCTGATTTAGCTAAACCTAAAAAGTTTGCTACAGTGTTAGGCGCGTCCTTATCAAAAAATTGAACGGTCATGTCGCCTTTTTCGGTTTTAATAATTGCTTTGCTCATTTGTTTTTAATTTTAAACAGGTGGCAAAGGTAAGTATTTGAGCGGAAAGGGAGAAATGGTGAGTGGTTGATTAAGTGGGTAGTGAGTGGTTTTTATTTCGTTATTCAAAATTCAGTATTCGGTGTTTGATATTATTGAGTTATTTATGGCGTTACCTGCGGCCGGGCTGTACGCTCATACTACGCAGGCCTTAAGTACGGGCCGGTATCCGCTGCCATCCCTAACGTGGAGATTTACCTTTTCTGGAGAATTGGATTTAAAACCTCTGTAATAATACCGGTTCCAATAATGCGCGGGCCTTCCCTAAAATCGAACCCTAACCCTATCTCTAACTTATTAATTAAAAAATCAGTTGAAATAATTGCTATTTCTGCCACCACTTTATCACCCGGATAAACCGTTTCTTTATTAATGAACTTTTGTTGACCGCTGGTTTGATTATTACTGAAAGCAAACTTTACCTGAGGCCTATATCCCGAAAAAGCAGGAGTTCTTCTCCCACCGTCTTCAGTAGTTAAATATTGCAGTTCTGCAATAAAATCAGGCTGTTTATCCATAACACTAATATAGTTTATCTATAATACCATTTCCAATTAATCGTTACATTTGGTAGTACCCAATGAATACGATCAAAAAATATCTTTTCGCTTTTATCCTTCTGTTTCTACCTCTCGTTATGCGGGCAGCCTCTATCCTTATCCCTATGGATGATGAGCAAAAGGACCACCTAAAATCGTATGGCATCGCTTTTTGGACGCTGAAGAACGGCCAAACGGTTGACTGGCTGCTCAACTACCGGGGCGGCAGTTTTATGATGAAGTATGACCAGAAACTGGAAGAAGAATGCAAGATACGTGGGGTAAGCTACCAGGTTTTGGCCGATGCCAAGGCCAACGAGATATTAACCGAAGTAAGTGACCCATCGGTTAACATGGACTTAGTAAAGCTGGAGAAAGCGCCAAAAATGGCCGTGTATTCGCCCAAGAATAAACTGCCCTGGGATGATGCCGTTACCCTGGTTTTAAAATATGCCGAGATCCCGTATGATGTAATTTACGATGAGGAGGTTATTCGTGGCGACCTGCCTAAATACGACTGGCTGCACATGCACCACGAGGATTTTACCGGGCAGTTTAGCAAATTTTATGGTGCTTACCGTTACGCGCAATGGTATGTAGATGATGTAAAAGGCCAGCAGGCTATGGCTGCCAAACTGGGCTTTAAAAAGGTATCGCAAATGAAGCTGGCCGTGGTGCAGCACATCCGCGATTTTTGCGCCGGTGGCGGCTTTTTGTTTGCTATGTGCAGCGGTACCGATACCTTTGATATTGCCCTGGCCGCTTCCAATACGGATATTGTAGAGAGCATGTTTGACGGCGACCCCGCCGACCCCGATGCGCAACAGAAACTTGATTTTACACAAACCTTCGCCTTTCAGAATTTCACGCTGGATGAGAACCCAACATCGCACCAGTTTAGCAATATTGATGTTACCCCCGTAAGGCAGATTGACCGCGCGCACGATTTTTTCACCCTGTTTGATTTTTCGGCAAAATGGGATGTGGTGCCCAGTATGCTTACGCAAGATCATGATAAGGTTATAAAAGGCTTTATGGGCTTAACCACTGCCTACAATAAAAGCAAACTTAAACCCGGCGTTACCATTATGGGCGAAATGAAAACCGCCAACGAAGCCCGCTACATACACGGTGAGTTTGGTAAAGGCCAATGGACATTTTACGGCGGCCACGACCCCGAAGATTACCAGCATACCGTTGGCGACCCACCTACCGATCTGAAACTGCACCCAAACTCGCCCGGATACCGGCTGATACTGAACAACGTGCTGTTCCCTGCTGCTAAAAAGAAGAAACAGAAAACCTAAGCTACCGCGAGGTACTTACTTAACAAAATCGCTTCATGTATGTTAAGCTATAAACTGCTGTGCGGCAAATTGCCAAGCCTTATTATGCGTAATCACCCTTCATCATACCTTTTATAACAAACCCATTTGTTTGCCTTTTTTTATTATTTTTTGTAACATAATTCAAAATCTAATACTAACGGTGTGTAATTAAATTTATAAGTGGAAAACAACGCGGCCCGGTTTATACAATTAATTGAAGAGCACAAAGCAATGCTTTTTAAGATATGCCGAATTTACCAGGATGATGAGGCAGACCGGGACGACTTAATGCAGGAAATGATATTGCAGCTTTGGTTGGCCTTCGATTCTTTTCAGGGGAAAAGCAAATTCAGCACCTGGATGTACCGGGTAGCGCTAAATACGGCGATCATGTTTTTCAAGAAACAAAAAAGAAGGCCGGATAGCGAACAATTGCCCGACAATCTTGACCACTTAGAAGCGGAAGTTACAGACACCGAAAAAGACGAACAACTCACCCTGTTTTACAAAGCGATACAACAGCTTAACAAAGTTGAAAAAGCGCTGATATTTTTATATATGGAGGATCAGCCTTATGAAGACATTGCTCTTAATCTCGGCATCAGCGAAATTAATGTAAGGGTACGCCTAAATCGCACCAAAAACAAACTTAAAGAAATAGTAAAAAGCATGAATTATGAATATAGATGATTTAAAAGACGCCTGGAAAAATGAGAAGCCCGGTTTTGTTCATTTGCCTATAGACGATGCTATGCAGGGTAAAACCGTTTCTGCAGTAAACAGTATTCGCAAAAATATGAAAACGGAGTTTATAGGTACACTGTTCTCCTATCTGATTCTTATCTGGTTCTTATTTTTCAGGCAAACCGACCCTTTCCTGTTTAATATTACCAGCCTGTTGCTTTTTACAATTGTGTTATTAAACACTTATTACTTTTTTAAATTCTATGTTTTTTACCGCTCTATAAGCAGGTATACCTCGAGCCTGAAAAATAGCATTACCAAAGTAGCCTACGAGTTAGAACTTAATATAGAAATATATAAAGCATACAACTTTTGCATAACACCTATTGCTTTAATGGTGGCCATTGGCATACTTTGTGGCAAAGAAACATCAAAGTATATTTTACAAGGCTTAACCAGTTCGCATAACATAACCGCAAACTTGTTAATTATGCTTGGCGTACTACTTATTAGTTTTGCAGTCGCCTATATTTTCATAAACCTGCATATTAAGGTTAAGTATGGTAAATACCTTAAAGAACTTAAATCGATCATCTATGATCTGGAGGAAGACGCCGATTAAAACAAAATACGCATTAACAGAGGTTAAACATAAAACAGAAGCCATCAACATTATTAGTTGATGGCTTCTGTTTTTGACCTCATTTTTTTTTGTGAATAGCTTAGTTATAAAACGTCCATGCTACGCCAAACTTTAGCGTTTTATCCATTTGCGGGTAGCGGTTAACGGTGTAAAAGCCATTACTGAAAAGCCCCTGGTTCACGTAATCATATTGAATGAACAGGTTAGTGCGCTGTAGTGTGGCTTTAAAAAACAGGGTAGCAATAGGGTACGATGTAAATGTAATATCGGGCCCGTTATAAAACTGCCCCAGGCCTACCGCGTATGATGGTGCAGTATATGGGGTATTGTAGCGTACACTTACCCCAAACTGCGAGTGAAGTACATCAAACAGGGTTGTTCCATAATACAGGCTGCTAAAGGTATAAACCTCGGGCGTGCGCAGCAAGTCGGCTTTGTCTGTTTTTTGGTAAACTACGTAGTTATCAAAATGCAGCTTGCGCCATTGCAGGTTTTTGCCCAGGCTTACTTTTAGTAAATTAACAGACGATCCGTATTGCCTTGGTGTGGCATCAATACCACCTGGTTGTGCGGCAAAATACAGGTAATCTGTTATCAGGAAATACTCGGCTTTCAGGTCAACCTGCAGGGCATCATTAATATAATTGAATGATGCGTTTGTAGTTTTCTGGTTATTAAAATTATTATTGAAAATATAATGGTTGGAGATCCAGTTGGTGTAAACCAACCCCGGCGAACTACTTTGCAGGTATGCACCTAACACAATACGGCCGGCTTTTTTGTTACCTGCCAGGGTAAGTTTGGCATCATATAACAAGTCGCCAAAGTTGCGGCCCTGTACTATCTGGCGTATATCGGCATCCAGGTTTATCCTGTCGCTAAAGCGATAGCCAAGGCGCGCCTTTAAAGTAATATTCTGAAAAGTTTCATTCTGTACCCTCGAAGGTTTCAATTGCTTTTGCCCAAACTCGTTTATAAGCGTATCAGATACAAACTGGCTCATGTTATAAAAATCATGTATCAGGCCAACGTCAAGCTTAAGCTCGTTCCTGATCAGCTTTGCCGATTTTGGCCTCAGGTAAAAGCTGTACGAAAATTCATTCTGCAGGTGCAAAACGTTCAACGAATCGCGCGAGCGGCCTGCGCTGAAATAATAATCGGGGAACGCCCCGTACGTATCTAAGCCATTTTGCAGGTAATTGTATTTACGCTGGTTAAAATAAAACGTGTGGGCTACACGCTGAGTGGGCAGCACGTTTTTATTACCTGCCTTGCCATTATTAAGGCTATCTATATGGCCTATATAGTAAAACTGTTTAACATAAATTCCGGTACTTTTCCAATTGGTAAAACTACTTGGCAGCCGTACAGGCTCACCGGTTTTGTTAAAGGATGATCCTGAACTGTTAAATATCGTATCCTTTAAAATAGATCCTGTTTCTGGCGCCTTAAGGTTATTAAACAACACATTGGCCAACAGGTTATACCGTTTATTAACGCTATGGTACCAGGTAAACAATCCAAAATTAAAACCGCTTACGTTTTGCCGCAATATACCATTGGTACTGTAATACCCCCGCGATCCGTTGAAGTTCATCATAAGCCCTACATTCCAGTTGGGCTTAACGTTTTGGGTATGCACCACCTTAAACAATTGCTCAACAGACCCGCCGAGCGAACTGAACAGTGACAGCAACGTATACGGTGCCCGGGCATTAAAATAATTAATATCCTGCGGGTTTAGCATATAAGCATCAAGTGCGTGCAGGCCCTCATCAAAGCCAATGGTTTTTCGCGGGTTAAATAACAGGTCGCGTTGAGACACGCCTGTATAGCCCAGGCTTATCTTAGGGTTGCGGGGCTGGTTAAGCGGACTATAATTTTCAAAGTTAACCAACCCGGTATCTAACGGGAACAGCTGGATGCTATCCATCAGCAGGCGCTCACTGGTAACCTTTATAAATTTAGAGGTAAAAACGATCGAGTCTTTTCTCCCCTCCTCGCGTTTACGTATCGAATCGATATTCTGTGAATCACCACTTTTGGTTCTCCGGTACTTTGAAGTATCGCGCGAGTAAACCGGATCGTTAGGGGTTTGCCCCGGGAACCTCGGGTTGCCAACCACCTGTGCAAAACCAGTCTCTGCAAACGCACAAATCAACAGTATCAATAAATATTTAAGCTTATTCGCCATTAAAGCCCTGCTATTAATTCTTTTAGTATTACAGTCAATTTTGGTTCGGCTTCTCTTGCCACAGCCAGTATCTCTTCAAGCGATACCGGTTTTAACACTTCGGTAAAACCCTCATCTGTAATTACAGATATGGCAAATACAGGCAGGCCCATATGGTTTGCCACAATCACTTCGGGCACTGTGCTCATGCCTACAATATCGCCTCCTATTACACGCAGGTATTTATATTCGGCGCGTGTTTCCAGGTTTGGGCCGGTAACCGCAACATAAACTCCTTTATGGCAGGTAATATTATTTGCTTTAGCAATTGCAAGTCCTTTTTCTATCAGGCCATGCCTGTAAGGCTCGCTCATGTCAGGGAAACGCGGGCCAAGTTCTACATCATTACGGCCAATAAGCGGGTTCATGGGCTGCAGGTTTATATGATCTTCAATGATCGTCAGATCGCCCTTTTTTATAGCCGGGTTAAGTGAACCGCTTGCATTTGATACAAAAAGCGTTTTAATACCCAGCATTTTCATCACCCTAACCGGGAAGGTGATCTGCTGCATGGTATAGCCCTCGTAATAATGTAAACGGCCTTGCATAGCAACCACTCTTTTACCGCCCAGCATACCAAATATCAATTTACCCGAATGAAACTCAAGTGTAGACATCGGAAAATCGGGAATATTGGAGTACATCAGTTGTTTTTCAACCTCTATCTCGTTAACTAAAGCGCCAAGGCCCGTGCCTAAAATAATCCCGGCTTCGGGTTCAAAATCGCCAATACGTTTTTTTATATAATCAGTGGTGTTCTGTATGCTCTCTAACATAGTTTATTATTGTTTGATCAAATCCCTGCTGCCCGTTATTTAAAAATTTAATACCTATTGGCAGCACCCAAACAGGCAATTGCGCAACAGCCGGCAGCAGTTCATGTACCCCTAAACGCTGCGCATCCTTTTCTGTTGTGATAATAACTTTTTTTTGTGATTTACAGGCAGAAAATTCCCCCGCAAGTTTAACTATATTTTTCAAGCTAAAGGGGTGATGGTCGGGATAATTATGGTGAATGATGTTTGCTGTAAACTGGCTGATGTGCTGCACCAGCGGTTTAGGATTAGCGATACCTGTTAGTAAAAACACGGTGGTATCCGCATCGATCTTAAAATTCACAGGCTGACCTTGTAGATCCTGCAATGGCTGGTAGGTTATGGCGCTAAAAAACAGCGGCTGCCAGTTTAAGGGCGCTATCTGCTCGTAGCTTTTGGTCATTTGCTGCTCGTTCAAATCATCAGGGCATTTGGTTACTACCATAATATCCGCACGCCATCGCCCGCTAAATGGCTCGCGCAGGTTACCGGCAGGCAGTACAAATTTTGGCTGTTGCAGGTGGGTATAATCAAACAGCAAAACGTTTAAGCCCGGCTTTACCGCGCGGTGCTGGAAGGCGTCATCCAGTAAAATAAGATCGTGATTGGTTTTAAGCTGATCGATGCCGGCTGCCCTATCCTCGCACACAGCTACGGTAACATCAGGGAATTTATGTTTGAACTGTGATGGCTCGTCGCCTATTTGAGCGGATGTGCTTGCTGCATCAGCCAAAACAAAACCCTTTGTATGGCGACCGTACCCCCGGCTTAATGTGGCTAATTTATTATCGTTTTTTAACAGGCGGATGAGGTACTCCGTCATAGGGCTTTTGCCCGCGCCTCCAACTTCCAGGTTGCCTACGCATATTAAAGGTAACCCGAACTGTTTGCTTTTAAACAGGCCTGCATCATAAAACCAGTTACGGATGATAACCACCAAGCCATACAGTAACGAAAACGGTAATA
>NZ_JBAZRC010000026.1:0-37821 GCF_041663085.1 Mucilaginibacter sp. | reverse complement strand
TGCTCAAAGCGCTGTTTTTCGTTTGCCATAGGGCTTAAGTTAACCGGCCTGTTTACCAACACTACCGTAGCGTTTGGGTTGGTAACCGGCGGGGTAATGCCGGTAAGGCTGTTAGTTTGCGCACCGGCGGTTATGCCGGCACACAATAGAGGGATAAATAAAAGTTTTGAAAGGTTAAGGTTATTCATATCAAAAGTATATGCTGCCTACTCTGTTCCGTTTTCGGCTTTCCCGGCCACAATTGCTGCAATTGCTTATCACAAATCTCTGTTTAACGACAAGGTGCATCAATGCGCATATCACCCAAATTACCCTGTGTTTAAGCTGTGCAAATACCGTGAAAACACGGGGCTGTCGCGCTCACGACAGAAATAACTTAGCGGTCACAAATCAGCACTCAACATTAATTATCACGATCATGAAAAAACTATTATTTATCACACTATTACTTATTGGCAGCACTGTGGCTTTTACAGGGTGCAGCAAAAAAAATGACGATGGTTCGTCTTCCGGGTCTATATCAAAAAGCAAACTGGTTGGCAAATGGCTTTATGTAAAATTTGTTGAAAACGGCGATACCGAAACTTTTGAGGATGGCGAATACTTTCAGCTTAACGAAGATGGTACAGCTTACGACAGCATGGATGATGATAATGCACAATGGACGCTATCCGGCAATAAAATAACTCTTATTGTTGATGGCAAACCCAATATTGCCACTGTAGAAAAACTAACCAGTAGCGAGCTTGTGATGTCTACAAATGATAATGGCGAAATAAGAACCGCTTATTTTAAAAAATAATACTTTGTAAATACAAAAAACCCTGATAGAATGTAACTTAGAGCAACCGTTAATCTTAAAACAATTTAAACAATGAAAAATTTACTACCCGTACTATTGGTCTTATGCGTGTTGTTTTCATGCAAACAAAAACCGGCAGCAACCACCGAATCTACTGCAACACCCAATCAACCGGATACTTCTGCAATCGTTCCCGGGCCAGATGAGGTTCCCTTTGAGCTTGCCAAACGCATGGTTATTAATTATGAACCACATGTTGGCACAATAGCTCTGCCCAACGGCACTTCTGGCGGCGGCAATACCCGTTCGGTTTGGTTTGACTTGAATAAGCTCGACTCCCTTGTTAAACATCTTAAAGAAGAACGGGGTCATAATGGCAAAACTGATGGGGTTCGTGTTTATTTTGGCACTTATGGCGACAATGCTAAAGAGCCGGCGGGTTATGGTTTAGATCCGAATAATTCTTTTAGAAACACCCTAGTGTTTGTTTCAACTAAAGACTCTTTGGTAAATAAAACTCACTACCACCAAGATTATTTTACAAATGAAAAGGCCTTTATTTTAACCGGCCCTGCAAACAAGGGCGAACTTTGCCCCCCTCCGGTAAAATGCTGTGAAATTGGCGCGTTACTTTCATGCCCATAATAACTATTTATGTTTTTATCTGCCAACAACATTGTTGAGTTAACCGGCCTTATTTTAGCCATAGTTTTTCTCATCAATGATAAAAACAAGGTCTGGAAAGCCCAGATCTTGTTTTTAATCGCGGTGTGTATTATTGAGTTAACCGGCCGGTATTACAGGATGATCATCCAGCAAAATAATAGTTGGATCTACAACTTGTACCTATTGCTCGAAACGGGTTTCATAAGTGCCGTATTCTACGTTTTTTTTGAGGATTATATAAAAGGCCGGTTATACATAATAGCTGCTGTACTGTTATTTATTACTGTATATGTATCAGAGGTGGTATCTCACGGTATTACTAAATTTAATGTAAACAGCGATACGCTGTTATCGGTACATTTTTGCATTTGCAGCCTGCTATATTACTACCAGCTTTTAAAAAGCGACGGATACGAGCAACTATCAAAGCTGCCATCGTTTTGGTGGGTAAATGGCGTGTTCTTTTTTTATTTTGGCAGCGTTGCCTGCGACCTTTTCTTTTACCAATTATTTTTAATTCCAAATAACTTACGTTCAGATATATACGCTATATTAAACCTGCTTTTATACAGCTGCTGGTCATACTCATTTTTATGCAGATATCAACAAAGGAAACGGTTGAGTTAATTATCACAGCAACGCTGATTTTTTTATTAGCGCCCGCCTTTGTGCTGATATACGTTAACCTATACAACCAGCGCAAGAAAAAACTTGTGGAAGAGAAAGCACTGCTCGAATCAAAATTTCAGCAGGAACTCCTAAAAACACAGGTAGAAATGCAGGAGCAGACCCTTAACCATATTAGCCGAGAAATACATGACAATGTAACCCAGGTACTCTCTTTTGTTAAACTTAACCTGGCTATCCCCGCGAAAGCTACGCCAGAGCAGGCCGAGCAAAAAATAAGTGAGAGCCGCAACCTGGTTGCACAGGTTATAAATGACCTGCGCGATCTGTCAAAGAGCCTCAGCTATGAGCATATTATGCAGTTGGGGCTGGTGCAAACCATAGAGATAGAAGCCGGGCGCGTCAACAAAAGCGGCATCATTAAAGTTGACCTTGCCATTGGCGGCGATGCCCGCAACCTGGGCGAACAGCGCGAACTGGTACTGTTCCGTATTTTCCAGGAAGCGCTTAATAATGCGCTGAAACATTCGGGCGCAAAGCAGCTAAAGATCAGTTTGGATTATTTTGATCATTTGTTTAACTTAACCATTCAAGACAACGGTGTGGGTTTCCCGGCTCATTCGCTAAACAAAAGCGGATCGGGCTTAAGAAACATTGTGAACAGGGCTGCCTTAATTGGTGCTGATGCTGTTATTGACAGCGCGCCAGGCAAGGGTTGTTGTATAAAAATTACTATTGACCCCCTTACACAATATACCCATGCCAACGGAAACCACAATAGCCCTGGTTGATGATCACCGCCTCTTCAGAAGTGGCATCGTATCATTAATAACTTCTATTACCGGCTATAAAATACTTTTTGAAGCTGGCAACGGGGAGGAATTAACCCGGAAAATATCGCCCAAGTTTAAACCCGATATTGTTTTACTGGATATAAACATGCCGGTAATGGATGGCACCAGTACTGCGCAGTGGCTACGCAACCACTACCCCGACGTTTGCATTATCATCCTTTCCATGTTTGAGGATGCCGAAAAAGTATTGAGTATGGTAAAAATTGGCGTTAAAGGCTACCTGCTAAAAGACGCCGAGCCACATGAGTTTGAGCAGGCCCTTAAAAAGGTATCGCAGGGCGAACTGTATTACCCCGAATTTGTAACCCGCCACCTGGTACAAAGCTTTAACAAAAACACCGACCAGATTAAGCTTAACGCCCGCGAGATTGAGTTTTTAAAATTGGCCGGCACCGAGCTTACCTACAAGGAAATTGCCGACCAAATGTGCGTCAGCGCCCGCACTGTTGACGGATATCGCGATCAGCTTTTTGAAAAATTACAAATAAAAAGCCGCGTAGGGCTGGTTTTGTATGCCATAAAAAATAACATGATTGAATTGTAATTTGCTAAAATTATTAGCAAATTTGTTTCCATGTCACATGCGGAAAACGATGAATTTTTTAAGGGTAGAGGGGCGCAGGTAAACACGCACAACAGGTTCTTAAAGAACAAATATGTACTGGACCATATTGAGGGGCTTGACGAACAACTGCTGGAAAATACGCACACCCAACTTTTTGAGGAAACCCCAAAGAAGATCGTAAGCGAATCTAATAGCCCGGATCTGAGTCACTTCCACTCCATAAACCCTTACCAGGGATGTGAGCACGGCTGCATTTACTGTTATGCCCGCAACAGCCACGAGTACTTTGGATTTAGCGCCGGACTCGATTTTGAACGTAAAATCATCGTAAAACGCAACGCGCCAGAGTTGCTCGAAAAATATTTTAACAAAAAGGGTTACGAGCCCGTACCCATCGTACTTTCGGGCAATACAGATTGCTACCAGCCTATTGAGCGTAAGCTTAAAATAACCCGCGGCCTTTTAGAGGTTTTTTTAAAATACCGAAACCCGGTAAGCATCATTACTAAAAACAATGTAGTGCTTCGTGATATGGATATATTGGGCGAATTAGCCCGCATGAACCTGGCCCATGTAAACATATCTATCACTACATTAAATGAATCGTTAAGGCAAAAGCTGGAGCCACGTACGGTTACGGGCATGAGCAGGCTTGGTGTTATCCAAAAGCTAACAGAAAAAGGTATCCCCTGCAGGGTGATGGTAGCGCCCATTATCCCCGGGCTAAACAGTAACGAGATCCCTGATATTATAAAAGCTGCTGCCGACCGGGGAGCGGTATCTGCCGGGTTTACCATTGTGCGGCTTAACGGGGCAATTGCCGAGATCTTTACCGATTGGGTACACAAAGCATTCCCCGATAGGGCCGAAAAGGTTTTAAATATGATAAAGGCCTGCCACGGAGGTAGCCTTAATGATAGTGAGTTTGGGCGCCGTATGAGCGGCGAGGGCCACGTTGCGCAATCCATCCACCAACTATACCGTATGGCCTGCGTACGTTTCCTGGCGGGCCGCGAAATGCCGCAATATGACTTTACATTGTTTACACCAAAGGGCGGGAAGCAGACGAGTATGTTTTAGGGGGGATACTTTTGCGCACCTCGCGTCATTGTTGTGGGGTATGAAGCAATCTCCAAATAAGTTATAAGCGACTTGCAAAGTGTACAAGCACAGTTCTGAGATTGCTTCATACCTCGCAATGACGCATGGAGATAATTGGCGGCAAGAAATTTAGCTTACATTCTCAATCTCAGTGAAACCGACCTTCCCAACGCCTGTACAAAATTAGGGTCGAGTTGTTCTTCGCCATCCTTTTGGATCCAAATGGTATTTTCTTTTATCAGCTGTAGCTTTTCGCCGTTCAGCAGTAATTCCAGTTCGGTTGTATTTTGGTTTATTAAACGGCTGTTTACAATCTGGTAAACATAATCCTTGTCGTTAAAAGTAATCCGTAGCGGTAATCCCATATCTCTAATCTTCTCGCGGTAAAGATAGCCGTTCTTTTGAGAGAGGAAATTTTATTTGAAAAAAAGCACATCTGTCATCCCGAACTTGTTTCAGGATCCCTCAGGACAAGTGGACGCTGCACGAGAGATGCTGAAATAAATTCGGCATGACTGATGGAAATTTATAACAACAAAAAAGGCCCCGTAAACGGGGCCTTTTAAATATAAGTTTATGAACGTGGTTGCTAATTAAGCGTTCTCTTCTTCTAAAGCCATTAGCTCATCAACAAGGATACGTCCGCAATGCTCGCAAACGATGATCTTTTTACGCTGACGGATATCTGACTGGCGCTGAGGCGGGATCTGGTTAAAGCAACCAGAGCATGAATCGCGCTGAATGGTAACTACTGCTAAACCATTTTTAGCGTTTTTACGCAAACGGTTGTAAGCAATAAGCAAACGCTCATCTATATTACCGGTAGCTTTTTCGGCCTGGCCTGTTAATTCGTTTTCTTCTTTTTCAGTTTCGGCGGTAATTGTGCCTAACTCATCTTTTTTTGCATCAAGGTCGCTGCGGCGTGCATCAAGATCTGCTTGTGCTTTTTCGTAGATGCTGGTTTTTGATGCGATCTCGAAACCGTACTCACGAATCTTTTTCTCGCTCACTTGTATATCTAAGCCTTGTATCTCAATTTCTTTTGATATGGCATCATACTCGCGGTTGTTTTTTACTTCGTTAAGCTGAGTTTCGTATTTTTTTATGTTAGACTGTGCGTCTTTTATCAGGTTCTTGCGGGTTACAATTTCATCCTCAAGATCATCAAGCTCATTCTTGATCTTCTGTATGCGGGTTTCAAGGCCTGCAACATCATCTTCAAGATCTGCAACTTCCATAGGCAATTCACCTCTTACCTGGCGTATCTTGTCAATTTTGGTGTGGATGGTTTGCAGGTCGTATAAAGCTTTCAGCTTTTGTTCTATGGTTTGTTCCATTAAATAAAATATTTGACGGGGTTTGTATTCACTTTTGTTAAACGGATGGCAAAGTTACTAAATTTTTTCTGAATAATTTCGAACAATAATTGTTGCGTAAATTGCTCACTTTCAAAATGTCCAATGTCGGCGATGAGTATTTTTCCCTCTGCATCAAAAAACTCGTGATATTTATAATCTGCAGTGATAAAAACATCTGCCCCGGCAGCTATGGCTTGCTTCAATAAAAACCCTCCTGAGCCACCGCAAACCGCTACTTTTTTTACCTGTTTGCCGGTAAACGCGGTGTGCCTTATCACCTGTGCATCCATGCTTGTTTTAACATCTGCTAAAAATTCGGCTTCGTCCATTGGTGTGTCCAGTTCCCCTATCATGCCGCTGCCAATTTCCTGGTGCTGGTTGGTCAGGTTATACAGATCGTACGCTACCTCTTCATAAGGATGCGCCAAAACAAGCGCCATAATGATCTTGCTTTCCAGGTTGGCCGGGTAAACGGTTTCTATCCGCATCTCCTCTTCGTGGTGGCGAACGCCCGGCTCACCTACGTATGGGTCGCTATTTTCGCCACCTTTAAACGTGCCGGTACCTTCCGCATTAAAGCTGCATTCACTGTATTCGCCAATGTGGCCTGCCCCTGCATGGAACAACGCTTTACGTACTTGCTCGGCCTGCGCAACGGGCACATAAGTAACCAGCTTTTTAAGCAGGTTATGTTTGGGCGCTAAAATACGTGTATTACCTATCCCCAGTGTTTCGCAAATTCGGGCGTTAACGCCTGGCATTACATTATCCAGGTTGGTGTGGATGGCATACAGCGCGATGTTATTGCGGATGGCCTTTTCAACCACGCGCTCCACATACGTTTTGCCATTGAATTTTTTTAGCCCTTTAAATACAATAGGGTGATGCGATATGATGACCTGGCAATCGGTCGCAATGGCTTCATCAACCACGGCCTCGGTGCAATCCAGCGATATCAGCGCCTGGTGTACTTCCATATCCGGCTGGCCTACTATTAAGCCGCTGTTATCGTAATCTTCCTGATAGGCCAGCGGGGCCAGGCTTTCCAGGTAAGCGGTTAGCTGTGCTAATTTCATAATTGTACTAAGGTAGTAAGGCGGGGCGATGTTTAAAAGGAATATTTTACGCCGATGGATAATCGCTTTATTATTTCACTCCCCCCCGCCTACGCTTCACTGGCCGACCTTCTCTGCTGCGCAAAGAAGGTTTGTTGCCCTGTTTATTTATCCCTCTTTCCGCGCAGCGAAGAAAGGAGGTCGAGCGAAGCAGTAACCGGGCGAGTAAACTACCGGCCGGGGTTAATAACCATCGTTCCCTTAACGCAAAAAGAATCAAAACGTACAGGTGATATTTTCTTTGGCGCCAACCGTTACCGGCCTGCCAACGCTCACCGCGTTTTGATCCTTGTATAGCTTAAAAAGCTTTGCTTATATCTTAGAACGTACTTTGGCTTTTGCAGCTTTTAGATCGTTCATTAAAATGCTCATCAGTTCTTTATCGAAACGAGACATTAATTGAGTGGCTATTGGTTTTTTTGAATTTTTCATTGTGATATGGTTTAGGATTTTTATGTATAAATTAATTAGATCCCCATTTTGGCTATGTTAAAGCTTTCGTAGGCCATTTTTTGATTGTATTCGTTTGCTAACGACTGGTGGTTTATCAGGTCGACAATGGTACCGATAAAGCAAAAGCCTGCTGTAAAAAAGTAAAATACGCCCATCATTACCTGGCCCACCAAAAAGCGCTGTACCCCGGCAATACCGATAAAGCCAAGCAGTGTGAATATCAGAATATCCTGAGGGCTTTTTCTTTTACCTGAATAGATCATGTAAAAGGTTTGTTTTTGGGTATCACTTAGGCTGCTTGTTGCCTGGTGCAAAACTGCCATTTCCTCTGTTGTGATGCCTGGCAGTGACATATAAGGATTGTAAGTGTTCATTTTTTTATGTTTTACTTGTGATTGATGATGTAAAACTACTATCGAAATAAAGATTGGCCTACAATTAATAGGCTATCTGTTATAATCTATCGGTAAGCGTGGTTATTTATTCGGCGAAACCGGGTGGAATTTTTTCACCGATGAGGGCTTATTAAAGCTATAGTTATTCAAATAGCAATATATGGGTATGTTATATGTAGGATGGACATTTTTATTTATAATGATGTTTTAGCGTTTTATTACGATATGGTTTAGGGTTGCAACACATTAAACACCCATTTTAAGAATACTAACACTTTCATAAGCCACCTTTTGGTTGTATTCGTTTGTTAGCGACTTATAATTTATCAGGTCCATAATAGTGCATACAAAGAAAAAACCTGCGGTAAAAAGGTAAAGCACCCCCATTGTTACCTGGCCCATTACAATACGGTGTATGCCCGCTATACCAATAAGGCCAAGCAGGGCAAGTATCAATATGTCCTGCGGGTTTTTCCTTTTGCTTATATAGATATTATAAAACATTTGCTTTTGCGCATCGCTTAGGCCACTGGTTGTTTGGCGCAAAATTGTAAGCTCCTCGGTTGTGATGCCCGGTAATGACAGGTAAGGATTGTAAGTTTCCATCTTTAGTTTTTTTGTTGTGCGTATTTGATGATGCAAAACTAATATCGGAATAAAAATTCATCTATAACTATTTGGCAGTCTGATACAATGCATCGGCAAGCGCAGTAATTTATTAGGCAAAGCTGGCCCGACCATTTACTGACCGGGCTTATCAAAGCTGAATTTATGCCCAATTGCAAGTGTATAGATGCGGTACAACAAACCGCCAAGCACAGGTATACCCAACCAGTGCGCATGGAAAGAGCTTTTTATATCACCATGAAACAAATAAGAGATAGCATGGCCAAGGCCGCAACCCGGGCACCACGTAAAGCCAAGCAGCTTTAAAGGGCATAAGCTAAAGTGGCTTTCACCTGCCGGGTTTGTAAACGCCAGGCAAATCAAAGCCACTATCCAAAAGATTAATTCAAAATATCGGTTAAAGTACTTTCTAATCAACGCGGTTGCTCCTGGTGGTTAGCAGTAAAGATACTGCAAACGCTTCTATTACACCAACAAGCAGGGCGCCAAAAATACGGCCGCTAAAACTCTGAAAAGTGGTGTCATTACTGCCCGCACCACCCCAATTAATAAATACAATGCCCGCAAATACAGCTAAAACACCGCCTACCAATAAAATTTTAAAGCTTTGTATCAATGCTTCTAAAAAGCCCATCTTGCCTTTAAGCTCGCCATCCCTAAAGTTTTTAACCCCAAAAAACAAACCTATAAGCGGTATTAATATAGAAACATATTCAATGGGGTTAACCTCACTATCGGTTAAGTGATATCCTGTTTGGCGCATTACAAAAAGCCATATTAAACTTAAAACACCTATTACTAATCCAAATATTACTGAGTTCTTCATGTTGTATAAAGTTTGGTACTTTGTTGTAGTTTCGAAATATCATTTAAAAGTAAACATAAGCGCAAATTGTTTGCTTTAATTTTATGATAAATACTCAGCCACATAAAAAAAGGCTTTTTTACCTATATTTACACCGTTTTGAACATCCGTGATATATTAGAGCGATACAAAGCTGACGATAGGATAAAGGCATTGGCGAAAGCTTTAAATGCCGGTAAAAACCCAAGGGTGCAGCTTCGTGGTTTAGTCGGGTCGGGTGATGCGGCCATGGCGGCAGCATTGTATTTTTTGCAGCACAAACACATGATATTTGTGTTGCCCGAACGCGAAGAGGCCGCTTATTTCCTTGCCGATCTGGAGAATTTAACCGGTAAAGACATCCTGCTTTTCCCGTCGTCATACCGCAAACCGTTTGAATTTACCCAGCCCGACAGTAGCAACGTACTTGCCCGCGCCGAGGTGTTGAACGAGCTTAATCATTCCACCGAATACGGACAGCTTATAGTAACCTATCCCGAGGCTTTGGCCGAAAAAGTGATAGACCGCTCATCGCTGGAGAAAAACACGCTCGAAATTTCTGTAAACAACAAACTCAGTATCGATTTTATCACCGAGTTTTTGGTGGAGTATGATTTTGACCGGGTTGATTTTGTTTACGAACCGGGGCAATTCTCAGTTCGTGGTGGGATTGTAGATATCTTCTCTTTCTCACATGATCTGCCTTACCGGGTAGAGTTTTTTGGCGATATCATCGAATCTATCCGCACGTTCGAGATAGAAAGCCAGTTATCTGTTGAGCAGGTAAAGAATATCACCATTGTACCCAACGTGCAATCCAAGTTCCTAACCGAGAATAACATCTCCCTGCTGGAATATGTAGAGCCTGATACACAGGTGTGGATAAAAGATGTACAGTTTACGCTGGATATCATCCAAACCGGGCATAAAAAAGCTACGCAGCTTTGGAAGGCCTTATCCGCAGATGAAAAGAACCAGAACCCGGATTGGATAGACCCCAAATTTAGTTTTACCGACGAGAAACTCATTGCCGACCAGCTGCATGATTTTGCCCTGGTTGAATTTGGCAAGCAATTCTTTTACAACGATGCCACGCAGATCAGCTTTGATATGCGCCCGCAGCCATCCTTCAATAAAGATTTTAGCCTGCTGATCCATAATTTTAAAAATAACGATGCCGAAAAGATAGAGAACTACATCCTCACCGATTCGGCGCGACAGGTGGAGCGGCTTTATGCTATACTGGAAGACCTGGACAAGACGGTTAAATTCACCCCGGTAAGCATCAGCATCCGCGAAGGTTTTATTGATAGAGAACAAAAACTGGCCTGTTATACCGACCACCAGATATTTGACCGTTACTATAAATACAAGCTTAAAAAAGGCTATCAGCGTTCGCAGGCTATTACACTTAAAGAGCTGCGCGACCTAAAACCGGGCGATTTTGTCACCCATATCGACCACGGTATAGGAAAATATGCCGGGCTTGAAAAGGTGGAGGTAAATGGCAAAACGCAGGAGATGATCCGTTTGGTTTATGCCGATAACGATTTGCTATACGTAAACATCAACTCGCTTAACCGCATCAGCAAATACAGCGGCAAAGAAGGTACCGAACCCCGTATGAACAAACTGGGCACCGATACCTGGGAACGCCTCAAAAAAACCACAAAAAAAAAAGTTAAGGACATCGCCCGCGACCTGATCAAGCTTTACGCCCTGCGCAAAGCACAGGATGGGAATGCCTTTTCGCCCGATAGTTATTTGCAGACAGAACTGGAAGCATCCTTCCTGTACGAGGATACTCCTGATCAGGAAAAAGCCACAGTCGACTTTAAGAAAGACATGGAATCGCCGCACCCTATGGACAGGCTGATATGCGGCGATGTGGGCTTTGGTAAAACTGAGATAGCCGTGCGTGCCGCGTTTAAAGCCGTCGCGGATAGCAAGCAGGTAGCTATATTAGTGCCTACAACCATTCTGGCGGCCCAGCATTACAAAACATTTACCGATAGGCTAAAGGGCTTCCCCGTAAATGTTGATTACGTAAACCGCTTTAAAACCAGCAAACAGATCAAAGACACCCTTGAAGGGTTGAAACAGGGTAAGGTGGATATTATTATCGGCACACACCGCTTGGTAAGCAAGGATGTGAAGTTTAAAGACCTTGGCCTGATGATCATTGACGAGGAGCAAAAGTTTGGTGTATCGGTAAAAGAAAAACTAAAACACATGCGCGCCAATGTAGATACGTTGACGCTTACCGCTACGCCTATCCCTCGTACACTACATTTTTCACTCATGGGTGCACGCGATCTTTCTATCATATCTACCCCGCCGCCAAACCGGCAGCCGGTTGTAACCGAGCTGCACGTGTTTAACGATACGCTGATAAAAGAAGCCGTTGAGCACGAGATTGAACGCGATGGGCAGGTATTCTTTATCCATAACCGCGTGGCCGATTTGCCGCAGCTTGGCGGCATGATCCACAAACTGGTGCCAAAGGCACGCGTAGGTATCGCCCACGGTCAGTTAGAGGGCGATGCGCTGGAAGATGTGATGCTGAAGTTTGTGAACCACGAGTATGATGTATTAGTGGCAACCACTATTATTGAGGCCGGTTTGGATATCCCTAACGCCAATACCATCATCATCAATCATGCCCACATGTTTGGCCTGAGCGACCTGCACCAGATGCGCGGCCGTGTTGGGCGGAGCAATAAAAAAGCATACTGTTATTTGCTGAGTCCGCCATTAAGTACACTGACCAACGAGGCCCGCAAACGCCTGAGCGCTATTGAAGAATTCAGCGACCTGGGCAGTGGCTTTAACGTGGCCATGCGCGACCTGGACATCCGCGGCAGCGGTAACCTGCTGGGTGCCGAGCAAAGCGGCTTTATTGCCGAAATTGGTTTTGACATGTACCATAAGATACTTGACGAGGCCATACAGGAACTGAAGGATGACGAATTTAAAGGCGTATTCCCGGATGACAAGCCAAGGCCGTTCATCAGTTTCACCCAGATTGATACCGACCAGGAGATCCTGATACCGGATGAATATGTAACCAGTATAGCCGAACGCTATAACCTATATACCGAGCTAAGCAAGCTGGAAAATGAAACCGAACTGCAGGCTTTTAAACAGCAACTGCACGACAGGTTTGGCCCTATACCAGAACAGGTGAACGACTTGCTGAACTCCATGCGCCTGCAATGGCTGGGTAAAGCCATCGGGTTTGAGAAGGTCTCGCTTAAAAAGAATGTACTACGTGGCTATTTTATCACCAACCAGCAATCGGCTTATTTTGAAACGGATGCCTTTAAAGAGGTGCTGAACTTTGTACAGCGCAACCCGCGCCGAACCAATCTTAAAGAAGTAAAAAACACCCTGCGCCTAAGCGTTGACCGCGTTGCCAATATTGACGAAGCGCTTGAATTATTAGAAGAAATGATGGTGGTTGGGGTGTAGCCTATAGGATGATGGCACTACCACCTTCAACGTTTAATGGCGATCCGTTATAGTACTTTACCTGAGCACCTTCGTTTTGTTTGTACCTGAATTGCCCACTGGTTTGTTCACTAATTAAAAGAGACACTCCAAAAGTTGCCTTTAACGGGATACCATAAATTGTTGCCGGGATCCACTTAGGGCACTGGGATAATGCGGCTTTCATAGCCTCTACCAAATCCGGCGAAATTGTACTTAGTGGTTCAAGATTTACTAAGCTGCCGTCTTCTTGAATTGTAAATGAGATCATGGCAGAGTCTAAAAGTTTCCTTGAATGAGGAGTATTATATATTTTATTTACGAGTTTTCTGAACTTCTCAATAAAAACAAAGCGTCCCTCTTTTGGCTTTGCATCCTCTGTAATATTTTTAAAGGGATATGCCTTACCTAAGGTATCATATCCAATACCTGAAATATACTTATCATCCTGGTATATTATTGAGTATTTAGCCGAATCCTTACCTGTTATATACCCCCTCCACTCTCCATTCATCAGGCCATGGCGTATCGTACCCGAGCGGATTATGTTAAAATCATTATCGTAATCATATGCGGCTCCCTCACCCTTAGCACAAATTTCTTTTCCTGTTTTGTCAAAAAAGCTTTCAAGCAGGGCGGTCGTGTATACACTCCCTGATACGTTCTTATAGTTGACAATTTGATACTGGCTTCCGTCTGGATAGTAATAATACTCTGTACCTTGTTTTTGATTTTCTTTATAGGTTGTTATTGCCTTCCTTTTCCCATTGTCAAAAAAACTGATGCATTGTCCTTCCAGGCTCAGAGTTCCCCTTCCCAAATTTATCGTTGACGGTATTGCTACCCCTGCTAATTTCAATTTCCCGTTTTTATAAAACTCTTTAACATCAACGCGTTCGTCGGTTAGCCTAAACGGTGGGATAACGCGGATAAAATCCGCACTATCTAAAGAAGAAACAAGTTGTGATGTGTATCTTAAATTTCTAAAAAAATACACAGTGGTGTCTCTTGACTGTGCTATAGCAGAATTAACAGATATAGAGAGCGCAATTATAAAAAGTGCTCTTTTAACTAGGGGCGAAGGGTTCATGGAGGAATAAGGTCGTTTAACGCCCTAAAGATATTAAATCTTCTGAATAGCACCAGCAAATCCAGTTGCCGGGTGATACCTATCGCCGGCAATATTTCTCCGGAATTTCAGCGGCATACCACGATACATATTGGTTGAAAAGAATGGCAACGTGTTCAGCGACAACGCCAAACGCCCCGGCGATGATAATTTAAAGCCGGAGATTGACGCATTATTGAGTACGAAATAGTAAGCCTATACCTTACCCTACCTTCTGATAGATGCCTCTTAAGTTTCTGCCCAGTTCCCTGTAATCTAACCCGTAGCCCACCACAAATTTATTAGGGATCTGGAAGGCTACGTATTTTAGCTCTTCAATACTGTGTTCAACAGAGTCTGGCTTAAAAAGCAGGGTACAAACAGTAATTGACGCAGGATTGCGTATTAGTAGCTTTTCTATCAGGTATTTAATGGTATTACCGCTGTCAATAATATCCTCCAAAAGGATAACGTCCTTCCCTGTTATGTTTACGTGCAAATCAAAATCATCCCGGATGGTACGGGTGCTTGATAAGCCACCAAAATAAGATGCCAGCTTAGTAAAAGTTACTTCGCAGGGGACAACAATTTCTTTCAGCAAGTCTGATGCAAACATAAAACTGCCGTTCAGTATGCCCACAAATATGGGCTGGCGGCCTTCAAAATCATTATTTATTTGCTGCGCCAGTTCGGCAATGCGTTGTTGTATAACCTCGTGCGGGTACATCGGCTCAAATTCAAGGTCGGCTATTTGTAATTTCATAGGGTAAACATAAGCAATACCAAACAATTTGGAGGTTTAAACGCTATCTTTGAACCTTTTATGACAGATCACCAGGTTCACGCGCTGCCAAATGGCATCCGCATATTATTTAAACATTCGCCCTCGCCTATTACGCACTGCTGTTTTGTACTAAACGCCGGATCACGCGATGAATTGCCCCAAAAAGAAGGACTGGCCCATTTTATTGAGCACCTGCTTTTTAAGGAAACCGAAAGGCGCAGCACCCCCCAGATACTAAACCATCTGGAACTTGTTGGCGCTGATTTGAATGCATACACAACCAAAGAGTATACCTGTATCCATGCTTCATTATTAAAACAACACCTGGAGCGCGCTGTTGACCTGTTTGAGGATATCCTGTTCCACTCTACCTTCCCCGAAGATGAAATGGAAAAGGAACGCGGTGTAATACTGGACGAGATCTCTTCATACCTGGACCAGCCCGAGGAAGCCATACAAGACGATTTTGAAGAGTACCTTTTTAAAGGGCACCCCATAGGCAACAACATTTTAGGTACGCCCGAAAGCGTTGGCATACTAAACGGTGCTGATATTAAACAGTTTACCGCGGCCAATAACAATACCCACCAAATGATCTTCGCCGTTTATGGCGATTATGATTTTAAGAAACTGGTAAAGCTGTGCGAAAAGTATTTTGGCAACGTGCCCGAAAACACCAGTCAAAAAAACAGGATAGCGCCCGATGCGATAAGCCACGGCATTTATGCCTTGCAAAAACCCATCTCGCAAACGCATTGTATTTTGGGCGGCAGGGCGTATCCATCGGCACATCAAAATAAATACGGGTTGTTGCTGCTCAATAATGTTTTGGGCGGCATGGGCATGAGCAACCGGCTTAACCTGGAGATTCGCGAGAAACACGGCATCGCTTACACCATCGAATCTAATTACACCTCGTTAACAGATACGGGTATCTTCTCTATTTACTTTGGTACCGATGCAGAAAAGGCCGAAAAAGCGCTTAAACTGGTACATAAAGAACTAAAGAAACTGCGCGATAATAAGCTTGGAACAGTACAGCTAAAACAAGCCAAAGAAAAATTTATTGGACAGATAGCTCTGGCCGAAGAGAGCCGCATGAGCCTGATCATATCTATGGCAAAAAGCCTGCTCGATTTTAACCGGATCGACTCGCTGGAGGAGATCTTCGCTAAAATAAACGCGGTTACAGCAGAAGGCCTCCTGGAGATCAGCAACGAAATTTTTGATAATGACCGTATGATAACCTTATTATTTGAGCCTAAGTAATAAAACTTTTACCTTTGTACTATGAAATATCCTATAGTAGCATACGGCGACCCGGTTTTAAGGAAAAAAGCCCCTTCTATTGAGCCTGATGAGTACCCTCATATAAAAGAACTGATAGGCAACATGTTTGAAACCATGTATGGCGCCCGCGGCGTTGGCCTGGCTGCCCCACAGGTGGGTATGTCTATGCGTTTGTTTGTAATTGATGTTTCCCCGTTTGATGATGAAGAGCCGGAACTAAAGGATTTCAAAAAAGCATTTATTAATGCTACTATATTAGAAGAAACCGGTGAAGAGTGGGCTTTTAACGAAGGCTGCCTGAGCATCCCGGATATCCGTGAGGATGTAAGCCGCAAGCCGGTTATTAAGATCTCGTACTATGATGAGGACTGGAAACATCACGAAGAAACTTACCGTGGCATGGCTGCCCGCGTTATACAGCACGAGTATGACCATATTGAGGGAAAACTATTTACCGATAAATTAAGCCCGCTACGCAAACGCCTGATAGAGAAAAAGCTTAACGATATTTCAAAAGGCGCTGTTGATGTAGATTACCGCATGAAATTCCCGGCGGCCAAGAAAGGACGTTAGAAAAGAGTCAAGAAGTCAAGACATAAGAATCAAGACTGAAAACATATACAAATAGAAAAGGGCTTCGAATTATCGAAGCCCTTTTCTATTATAGATATCAGCTTTTGCAGCTGTCTTGTCTCTTGATTCTAAAATCCTGATTCTCTCTTACTTGCTGTCTCCGTCGGTTATCGACTTAATTAAGCTGCCCCAGGCAAGCGGATTTAGCAATGGATTAGTACGGGAATGCGAGTTAACAATATCCTGGTGCATGTATTGTGAATTGGCCGATTGTATTTCCTGACCGTCGCGCGGCAGGCTGTTGGTCATGGCCATTATAGATGACCGGCTGATATTTTTGCGGGCAATTGCAAGGTCATCGTCGGCTATTTTAGCGTTTACAAAATCTTTCCTGAACTCGTCTGTCGTAGCCCAGGGGAATACCCTAACCATTGGCAGGTTGGTTATTTGCGGTTTTATTAAAACGCGTACGGTGTAGCTTTTGCTTTTTATATCGGCAGGTATAACAACCGTTACGGGTGCATAGCCAATGGCTGTAAACTGCAGGGAGTCCTGTTCATGTGCCACAAATGAAAAGTAACCTTTAAAGTTTGTTACAGTAACAGAATTATGCTGGCTAATGTTGGTAACACTCACATAAGGCACTATAACAGATGTGCTATCGGCATTGTATACCACACCCGTAAACTGTACCAGCGGAGCCTCTTTTTTTTGGGCAAATGCTGATAAAGATGTCAGTAAAAAAAATATGCCTATTAATCTTTTCATTTAACCTAATTACACAAATTACCTGCCATGTTTAACTTAGTTATACACTGGCGGGTAAAAATACGCTATTGAAAAATATCAATAAGCGTATTTAACACTTCTTAACACTATCTTAAATTTTCAGGAAGCACTGCATTGGGGTCGTCAATGTCGGTTAGGTTTATCGCCTCAATACCGGTAATTTCCGGCACAGCCTTTAAAATGGCTTGTTCAATACCTGCTTTAAGCGTCATGATACTCATCGGGCACGACCCGCAAGAACCAAGCAACTTTAGCTTTACCACTTTTTCAGGGGTGATCTCTTCTACAGAAACGTTTCCGCCATCTGCCTCTAAGTAAGGCCTTATGGTATCCAACGCTGCTTCCACCTGATCTGTTAAACTCATTTTTTATTTAAATTTATAAAGTAAAGTTATTAATTATTTACCACATTTAAGTTATCGGCCTTTTGGGCATTACAAATAGAAACCTGCTGGGCAACGCGCCTGGCCATTTCCATAAATGCGGTGGTCATTACACCATCATCGTCCATCACAATAGGCCTGCCCGCATCACCCGAGTCGCTGATTCCCTTTATTAACGGGATTTCGCCTAAAAATGGTACATCTAAAGTTTCTGCAAGCCTTTTGCCGCCTCCCTGGCCAAATATGTAGTATTTGTTATCGGGCAATTCCGCTGGCGTAAAGTAGGCCATGTTCTCAACAACTCCCATAATGGGCACATTGATGGCAGGCATCAAAAACATACCAATACCTTTTTTAGCGTCGGCCAGTGCTACATTTTGCGGCGTAGTTACTATTACAGCTCCTGTAACCGGGAAACTTTGTGTAACCGTAATATGGATATCGCCAGTACCCGGTGGCAGGTCTACTACCAGGTAATCCAGCTCGCCCCAATCAGCATCGTTAAACAGTTGTTTTACCGCTGTTGACACCATTGGCCCGCGCCATGGCACCGGCTGGTTTGGGTCTGTAAAGAAACCTATCGAAAGCAATTTGATGCCGTATTTCTCAATCGGTTCTATGCGTGTTTTGCCGTTCTCCTGTGTAGCTTTTGGGCGTTGGTTCTCTAACCCGAACATAATCGGGATAGACGGACCGTAAATATCGGCATCTATCAAACCCACCTTTGCACCGGTTTTTGAAAGCGCCAGCGCCAGGTTAACAGATACGGTAGATTTACCTACCCCTCCTTTACCCGATGCTACCGCGATAATATTTTTAACGCCCGGCACACCTGTGTTTTTTTGCGAGGTAACCCGCGACGTCATATTCACGGTAACTTCAATCTCTTTACTCATGAAATGACCAATGGCGTTGCGGCAGGCATTTTCTATTAACGCTTTTAACGGGCATGCCGGTGTGGTAAGCACAACCGAAAAGCTTAGCTTGTTGCCATCAATATGTATATCCTGGATCATGTTCAGGGTTACCAGGTCTTTTTTCAGATCGGGCTCCTCAACATTTCCGAGGGCTTGTAAAACTTGTTCTTTAGTAAATTCCATATTTATTTAATCGCAAAAATACGAAAACAGGCAGCAGCATACGTTTGTTAAGAAAACAATTTGCAGTTTGCAACCGTTTGCACCACATTATATTTAGTTTAGTTTTGAAGCAAAATTCCTATATGCGCCGTATCAACCCCAAATATATCCGTATTGCAGGTATAACCGTTCTAATATTAGTAGTTATTATGCTGATAGGCGGATACGTTGCCTATTCTAAACGTGAGGTATTGCTGCAAAAAGCTATTTACAAAGCTAAAGCAAAAGCCAAAAGGGATTATAATTTAGATGTAAAAATAGGTTCGGCGCGTTTTACAGGGCTTAGTACCGTTGCTTTTACCGATATCAGCGTAGTACCATTTCAGCGCGACAGCCTGTTTTCGGTAAAAGATTTTAGTGTTAGCGTAAAGGTTCTCCCGCTGATATTTGGCAACATAAAACTGGCTGATGTTATTTTACAGAACGGCCACCTCAATTTAACCAGCATAAAAGGCGTAAAAAATTTCGATTTCCTGTTTAAAAAGAAAAAAGACACTACCAATACTGGTAATAAGGTAGACCTGTCCGAGCTGTCAAACAACCTCATCAATGAGGTGCTTTACAAGATCCCTGATAACCTTTCGCTGCATAATTTTTTGGTGAGTTTTGTTGATGATAGCGCCCACGTAAAAATGCTGGCTAAAACCGCCATTATTAAAGATGGTAAGCTGGCCTCAACCATAAAAGTTGATGACGGGGCTGCCACCTGGCATATTGATGGTAAAATGCAACCATCAGATAAAGATATTGATGTTCACCTGTATGCCGAGGGTAAAAAGGTAGAGCTGCCCATCATCGAAAAGAAATTTAAACTAAAGCTAAACTTTGATACCCTGAGCACCCGCCTAAGCAACGTTAAACACAGCGATGGCGAAACAAAGGTATATGGGTCATGGAGTGTACGCAACCTGTTATTGAACCATCCCGGGTTATCGGTAAATGATATTGTGATACCCAATGGATCGATAGATGCCAACGTATTTGTGGGCACTAATTATATCTCGCTCGATAGCTCATCTGTTATCCACCTAAAAAAGCTTACCGCTAACCCATATTTAAAATACACACTTAACCCGGTTAAAATATACGAGGTAAAGGTAAACACCGGCTGGGTTAACGCGCAGGATGTTTTCGATTCGTTCCCTACCGGGATGTTCGAATCGTTAGATGGCATACAGGCAACAGGCAAACTAAACTACAGTCTTAACATGTTCCTGAACTGGGCGCATATTGATGACATGGTTTTTGATTCGCGCCTGCAAAAAGACAAAGATTTCCGGATACTGAAATATGGCAAAGCCGACCTGGGCAAGCTTAACAAAACATTTGTTTACACACCGTACGAAAAAGGTAAAGCCATGCCGCCGCATACTATCGGTCCCGGTGCTTCTAACTTTACCCCGTTGGAACAGATCTCGCCAAATGTACGCAATGCGGTAATGACGGCCGAAGACCCGTCTTTTTACACCAACCGCGGTTTTGTGGATGAGTCTATCCGCAAATCATTCATTACCGACATCAAGGAAAAGAAATTTAAACGAGGTGGCAGTACCATTTCCATGCAGCTGATCAAAAACGCATTTTTAAGCCGCAACAAAACCCTGTCGCGAAAGATAGAGGAGATCCTGATCGTTTGGCTGATAGAGAATAACCGCATCATGAGCAAAAACAGGATGCTGGAGGTTTACTTTAACATTATTGAATGGGGCCGGGGTATTTATGGCATAGGCGAAGCCGCAAGGTATTATTTTGGCAAATCGCCATCAGAGCTTACCATTGGCGAGAGTATTTACCTGGCCAGCATTGTACCTAACCCCAAAGCAGGCCTCTATGCTTTCCAGCCCGATGGGACGCTTAGGCAGGGCCTGCATGGCTATTTTAACCTTATAGGCAGGCTGATGGCGGGCAAAGGGCTTACAGCGCGCGACACGAACGCCTATGGCTTTTACGCGGTGCGTTTACGGGAAGGCCTGCGCAGAACAATTGCCCCTATAGATACAGCTGTGGCAGATAGCCTGATGCATCAAACCGACGATGATAACAACACGGGCATTGGCGTTACGCCTGTTTTTGAAGAGCCAAAGCACCCTAATTTTTTCCAACGCTTATTTGGTAAAAAGGATACTACCGCAGCCAAGCTTGAAAAGAAGATAGAGGAAACCAATGACGCTATAAAAACCCGCCTTAAACAGGAAATTGAAAAGGTAAAAGCCGATTATAAATTACGGGTAGATAACGTGGATACCGCCGGTAAAACCAAAAAAGAAATAAAGGCTGAGAAAAACCGGTTGAAAGATGAGGGCAAAGAAAAGGTGAAAGAGTTAAAAGACCGCATGCCTTAATATGCAGGAACGGTTTACTACCCTATTACCCGCCGGCTTTGCCATTCCCGAAAACGGGGAACAATTACTAACAGGGTTAAATTTAATTTTTGCCCCGCAGGAACCCGCGCTCAGCAGCCTGGCATCTGCCATACAATACGAAAACAAGCCAAAGTTTGGCCCATCGGCAATCAGTAATATACGTTTTGAAGTCGTACACTTTGATCAGGATATATTAAAGGGGCGTTTACGGTTGACGTATGACATGCAATTAACCTTTGGCTGCGAGGATTTAATTAAAAATCATCCCAACCAGCACTCCTATTATAACTTCACTTTTAATTTGGCCCAGGCGCAAATATGTTTTGAAAGCGATGCCCCCGAGGCCGCATCAACGGCCGACGAATTTTAATCCTTTTTATTAAAAACTACTGTATTATAGTCTTTACTTCTGCATGACCATTTTGCATGTTTAAACATATATGTTTGCCCACATATTTAATGCAAAAGAAGAAAATCATGTCATTAGTAGATAAATTAAACTGGCGTTATGCCACTAAAAAGTTCGACAGCACCAAAAAGATCGCTGCTGATAAATTACAAAACATATTAGATGCCGTGCAGTTGGCCCCATCATCATTAGGCTTACAGCATTACCGCATATTAGTGATTGAAGATGCCGCCATCCGTGCCCAACTGCGTGAAGTTGCCTACGGCCAGCCGCAAATTACAGATGCATCACAACTGATAGTTTTTGCCGCCGAAACAAATATTAACGAGGATTTTGGCAAAAAGTTTATTGCTAATGTTGCCGCAACACGTAACGTTCCCCGTGAAGCATTAGCCGGTTATGAAAGTATGGTGTTGGGGGCCATTAACGCCCGCACACCAGAGCAGTTGTTGGTTTGGGCGCAAAAACAAGCTTATATTGGCCTTGGTGTTTTGGTTACTGCAGCAGCCGAGCAGGATGTTGATATTTGCCCGATGGAAGGCTTTGACCCCGCCGGGTTTGACAAAATTTTAGGTTTAACAGAAAAAGGCTTAACAGCAACTGTTATTGCAACCATTGGCTACCGCGCAGAAGATGATGCCACAAGCCGGGCAGCAAAAGTACGCAGGCCTGCAAGCGAATTGTTTATACACGCATAAATTGCTTAGTATTATATACAACAAAAGGGCGGATATGTATCCGCCCTTTTGATTTAGCCTGATTTTTACAGGTAAGTGGTTTTCGGCATGGGCTTTGCATAACTTATTGAAATACAAAGCCATGAACAAGAAGATATTAATAGTTGACGACAACGAGCTGATAGTAGAAGTAATGAGCTACATCCTCATCAATAGCGGCTATGAGGTATCATCGCTTCCAAATGGTTACCATGTAATCGAAGAAGTAAAAAGCACCCACCCCGATCTGTTGATAATAGATGCCATAATGCCCGGCATGGATGGCCGCGATATCTGCAAAATATTAAAACTAAATAAGGCAACAAAAGATCTGCCGGTGATCATCTGCTCGTCTGAAGATAATCTTGATGCCGCACTAACCCAGGATGGCGCACCAAACGATGTATTACACAAACCGTTTGACATGAACGCCCTGATCAATAAGGTTGCGATGCAGTTAGCGGCTTAATTAATTGGCAATTCCTTTAATTTATTGAACCGGATATTCCGAACACGGCCGCCAGAGAGCTTAAACCCGGATATGCCTTTGGCATCCCTGTAAAAAGCTAACGTACCTATATCGCCGGTAAATTCATCTTTAGTGTTTGACGATAGCTCAAAATCGCCGCGGCGAAAATGGTGGATAAACAGTTTTCTATCTTTTACATAAACCCGGTATTGAGCTTCTAATTCGGGGCTATAATAAACACCTGTATATTGAGGCAATTCCCCTGGTGGCGTTTTATAAATCATAAAGCGTTTAGCCGGTTTATCTCTAAATGTAAACGCATTTACCACGCCGTTTTTATTGGTATGAAAGGTAACCGTTTTGTTTGCTGCTTCTAACAGGAATACCGAATCTGAAAGGGCCACAGTAGGGTACGCATTTTCACCGCTGTACCGAAACATTAATACGCCTTTATCCTGCGTTATGGCAACTTCACCAC
Organism: Mucilaginibacter sp.; assembly: GCF_041663085.1. Classification (GTDB taxonomy): domain Bacteria; phylum Bacteroidota; class Bacteroidia; order Sphingobacteriales; family Sphingobacteriaceae; genus Mucilaginibacter. The sequence goes on along the minus strand of NZ_JBAZRC010000026.1, from coordinate 14,424 downwards.
CGCCCCATTTATGATTGCCGGTATATTTATTTAATACAGCATTAGCGGGGTGATAACTCACTGTTATTTTTGCCGGCGCCACAGTGTCATTCTTCTTTTCCAGGAACAGGCCCACAAGCTTCCCGGTAAGCCCTCCGCTAAGGTTATTGTCGTTAGCGTTCCCCAAAACAATAAACGCTAATTTTTGATCAGGAAACATCCTGATGATGGTTCTATACCCAGCCCATGCGCCGGTGTGCACAACATATGGCAAATATAGAATCTATCCCGGCGCTGATATTTGTCTGAGCCTGGCAAATGTGCCCTATCAACAGAAAAAAGATCAACACCGAAATAGTTATTGTTTTCATAGGTTAATTAAAAGGCGCTTTTCATGGTGATATACTTATTGATATCGTTTGATTTAAAGCCTTTTTCGCGCATATCTGTGATGTACTTCGGGGTTATCCCTAAAGCTTTCAATGCGGTTGCATCATCTAAAGAAATATCGCTAAAACCCATGCCTTTAAAGCTCTTCACATATTCTGGCGTTACACCCAATGCTTTCAGCCCCGCCGCTTTGTCGGCATTTATTTTAAAGCCGGCATTTTTAAACCCGTTTAAATATTCGGGGGTTATGCCCAATGCTTTCATTGATACATAATCCTCCGTCCCCATTGTGTACCCGGCATTTTTAAAGCTTTGTACATACTCCGGCGTTACGCCAACGGCTTTCATACCAGTAAGGTCGCTGCTGCTCAGGTTGGTTAAGCCTGCATTTTTTAAGCCGTTCACAAACGCATCATCTACACCTAAGGCTTTATAGGCTATCATATCATCGGCATTATCTTCGTCAGCTTTGGATGCCGGGTTTTTCCTTTTAATATTAGCAGGCGCCGCTGTTCCGGCGCGGGCATTTTTAAATTTAGCAATATACTGCCCGTTTATTCCCTGCGCCTTAAAGCTTACCAGTTTCTCAAAAGACACTTTTGGATAACCCGCTTTGCGGATCTCGCCTATGTATTCTCCGTTTATACCCATTGCCTTCCCGGTTATCAGCTCCTGCTCGGTAATATTAGGGAAGCCGTTTTGCTTTAGGGATGTGATATACGGCTCATCTACCCCCAGGGCGGCAGTAGCTATCAGGTCGCCTTTCGACAGGTTTTTGTACCCCTGGCGGTGCATCATGGCTACGTAGCTCTTTTTAATATTGATCATAAAAAAGGCCATCTCGTCGTTCTTCTCAATATCGTTTATACCCTGGCTTTGCAGGTATTTGGTATAGTCGGCATTGGCTACAAATTTGTAATGGCCGCTGCCTCTATTCCCGTCAAACTTGCCGGTAAAGTTCATGGTTCCCGCTTCGCGGATCAGTTTAAAATCGCCGTTAGCGTTTCTTGGCAATGCCGTAAACTCGCTTAACAGGAAATCGCTGTTGCTCATGTGGTTTTTGTCGCCATCGCTGTTAAACTGCACATCCACTTTACTGCCTTTTATGGTTGCGGTCCATGTGCCTTCACTGGCATCATCATCGTTAACAAAATTCGTTTCGGTTTTAAGCGTTACCGGGCGGCGGCTTGCCATTGGCTCATTAAAAGCGCACATTAAAAATGCCATTAGCGGCAGCAGGAAAAAGTATTTCCAGGTGGTATGGATGTTTGATCGTTTTGCGTTCATCATAACAATTCGTTTTTTAAGGAGTGATTGATTATAGTTGGTTGTTATTCGAAGCGACAGGTTGGGTACAGATACCTTTAGCAGGCTCATTTGGTACATTTCTCTTTCTACTTCGTTATGAGTTAGCACATCGCTATCGGTTAAATATTCAAGGTTATTCTCCAGTTCTTTACGGTACAACCACGCAAATGGGTTAAACCACTGGAACACCAGCATCAGCTCGGCCAATAACAAATCGAAGCTGTGCCCCTGTTTAATGTGGATCTTCTCGTGCAGCAGTATCTGGCTGTAGGTATCCCAATCATATTTAGCCGGGTTTATAAAAATATAATTGCCGAAAGAGCATGGGGCTTTATCAGTATGCAGCTCTACATTACGGAACTGCCCATCCTGTATGGCCGGGCTTTTATAGGCCTGGCGCACCAGCACAATTACCTGCAGCAAAAAGTTTAACCCAAAGGCTACAACACCGCACCAGTAAAGCCATAATGCCCATTTTAAAAGTTGCGGCATCAGCGCGGTAGCCGTTTCGGTAACCGATGTTTCCTTTACCGGCACTACCGTTGGCTTTACAGGCTGCGGCTCGGGGTGTTCAATAAACTGCACCGGCTTTTGCGGCGACTGGTTCAGGTTCGGAGAGGCTACTACAGTAGCCTCGTGCGCTTTTCGTAAAGCCCACTGTTGCGGCACGCGCAGCAATGGCAGCACAAATGTCAGTGCCAGGCAAGCCAATAGCACCCAGCGGTTTAAATGATGAAAGGTTTCCTTTTGCAATAGCAACTTATAAAACAAAAGGCAAAAGCCTATCAGCAATGCAACATGCAATACGTATGGTATCATTTTTTATTGGTTTTAATCAGGTTTAAGATCTCTTCCAGTTCGTGTTCGCTAATTTTCTGTTCCTTAGCAAAAAAGGCCAGCATGCTCGGGTACGAGTCGTCGAAATACTGGCTTACAATATCCTTCATGGCGTGTTTCTGATACTCCTCGCGGGTAACTTTTGGATAGTAATGATAAATGTTACCGATAGTATCATGATCCAAAAACCCCTTCTCTTCCAGTATCTTCACCATGGTAGCTACCGAGTTATAATGCGGCTTTGGGTCGGGCATTTCTGGGATGATCTCTTTGATAAAGGCTTTCCCCAGTTTCCAAAATACCTGCATTATTTGTTCTTCGCGCTTAGCCAGTTTTTGCATAAAATTCTAATTATAAAACAAGTTTACTACTAATCAATTAGTATTACAACTAATCGATTAGTATTTCTTAGGGGATTTATTTTAACTAACTGATTATGAATGTAATAATTTTAATTAAACAGGTTGTCATGCTGAGCGATAGTAAAGCATCTAATAACCGCCATGCAAGTTTGAGAGGATAGTTTGCCAATAGATCCTTCGCTATCGCTCAGGATGACAAGGTGGGAAATATGGCTGACCGCTGCCGCGAGCTTTCAGCTCGTGGCGCGCATTGGGTCAGCTTTCAGCTGACGAAAGCAGAATGTTTTATACATGCCCAGCACCAGTTACGCTACGCTAAACTCGCGGTAGCTTTATAGGTATTTATACCACAATAATGGTGGCGATATTTTGCCAGTAGGCGAATTTCAGGACGCCTGATTATCAGCCATTTATTGATGTTCACATTCGGCCACGGCAGTGAACGTGAACACTTATTGAAATATGCTCTGCGCTTTTTTAATCGTTTTCTCCAGATCGATCCCTTTATCCAAAACACCTTTAAACAGATCGCCCTCCTTTTTTAACCGGGCAATGGAATTGTGTATGGTAAAATGTTTCATGGTTAAACCAGGTTTTACTTCATCCCAATGCAGCGGCATAGAAACGGTAGCGCCGGGTTTTGGCCTAAGCGAATATGGCCCGGCAATAGTAGCCCCAGGGCGGTTCTGTAAAAAGTCGAGGTACATTTTACCATCGCGGTTCTTCACCATGCGCTCCAGGGAGGTATAATCGGGGATCTGCTGGTGCACAATATTCACAATAAGCCGTGCAAACATCTGCGACTGGTCATAATCATATTTAGCCCCCAACGGGATATAAATATGCATACCGGTGGAGCCCGATGTTTTGCAATAGCTGGGAACATCGATCGCATCAAGCACTTTCTTCACTTCCTGCGCGGCCTGTATCACCTGGTCGAAGGTATTTTTGTCGGGATCGAGATCTATGACACAATAATCCGGGTTGTCCGGCGACTGGATGCGGCTAAACCAGGGGTTCATTTCAATACAACCTAAGGATGCCATCCAAAGCAAGGTGGCTTCATCATGGCCCACAAGGTAATCTTTATCCTCTCCCTCGCTGGTGGTATAGGGGAATGTCCTCACCCAGTCCGGCGATTTGCCGCGCACATCCTTCTGGTAAAAGCTTGGACCATGGATGCCGTTAGGGAAACGGTTAAGCGATTGCGGCCTGTCTTTCAGATACGGCAAAATGTATTCAGCCACCTGGTAATAGTAGTTAAACAGATCCCGCTTGGTGATGCCGTCTTCGGGCCAATAAACTTTGCTGAGGTGGGTAAATTTAAGGTCGTGACCGCAGATCTTTTTTACCTGGGTTTCTTCTTTTGGATTAAGAAGCGTACGTTTCACGCCTTCTTTAGGCGCGCTAACCAACTTGTGTTTAGGCTCGGTTTTCTTTTCGGTGTGATGCTCCTCTTCCACAATTTCATCCGTTTCCACCTCCGTTTCGCGGACCACTTCTTTGGCTTTCTTGTCAACACGCATGCCCTCGAATGACGGGTGGCGGAACACGCCATCGCTGGTCACTTCGGCAAAACTTACTTCGCAAACCAGCTCGGGCTTTAGCCAAGTGGCTTTCGCCTTCGGCGGATTTGGCCTAAAGCGCGATGGCTTATTTACATCAGGCTCGCTGGTAAACGGCACTTTATCCACAATTAATGGTTTAAACAGGGCCATCATTTCCTTCTGTAACTTATCAGAGAAACCGGTGCCTACTTTACCAACATATTGCAGCTTCCCGCCCTCGTAAACTCCAAGCAAAAGCGAGCTAAACTGCTTGGCCGTCCCCTCATTTTTAGTATAGCCGCCAATCACCACCTCCTGCCGCTTATTGATCTTTATTTTCAGCCAGTCTTTAGAGCGATTGTCAGGTACGTAAGTACTGCTTGCCCTTTTAGCCATGATGCCCTCTAATCCTATTTTACCGGCAGCCTCAAAAAACTCGGTGCCGTTGGCCTTAAAGGTTTGGCTCAGTCGTACCCGATCGTCATCAGTGGGGATAACATCGCGCATAATGGCCTGTCGTTCTATCAGCGGTAAGCCCATCAGGTTTTTACCCTCGCACCATAGTATGTCAAATATATACAGCACCAGTTCGCCATCGGCTTCGCTGCGCCAGTTTTGGAGGGCGCCAAAGTTGGAAACCCCGTTGTCATTCAGCACCAGTATCTCACCATCAATAACCGCGTTAATCTTCCAGCTTTCCAGCAGTTTTTTCAGCGGATAATACTTCTCGTTAAAATCTTTGTTATTGCGCGATAGCAGCTGCACCTCGCCTTTGTTAATAAAGCCAAGTGTGCGGTAACCATCCCATTTTACTTCGTATACCCAATCCGGGTCGTCAAAGGGTTCATTCACCAGGGTGGCAAGCATGGGTTTTATCCCGGTTGGGATTTTGCCTTTTAGTGCTTTTTTCAGGATAGCTTCAGTATCAATTTTTTTATCCCTGGTAGTTTCCTCCGCCACTTCTTCCAGGTCGGCTACCGGCTCATGGCGTTTTTTTTTTGATCCTGTCTTCTTTGGTTTTTCTTCTTCTACATCCTGCTCCTCGCCGTCCTTCCAAACCTTATCGCTGGTTTTCTCCATCTTTTCGATGGTTTTGCCGGACAGGACGGATTTATCCTTTTTTGTGATATCCGCAGCAGATGCAAAATCATCTTTATGTTTTATGAGCAGCCAGCCGTTCTCGCCCATGCCATGGGTTTTAACAAGGGCGTATTCGCCTTCCAGCCTTTCGCCGTGGAGCTTTATTTTTAGTGAGCCTTCTTTAAGTTGTTTCAGCAAGTGTTTCTCCTGAGCCTTTTTACCGCCCTTTATTTCTTCGATAGGCTCGTAGGTACCTTCATCCCAAACAATAACGGTACCGCCGCCGTATTCGCCCTGCGGGATAATGCCCTCAAAATTACGGTAGTCGAACGGGTGGTCTTCTACCATCATGGCCAACCTTTTGTTCTTGGGGTCGGTTGAGGGCCCTTTTGGTACCGCCCAACTTTTTAATACGCCATCCATTTCCAGCCGAAAATCATAGTGCAGGCGCGATGCATCGTGCTTTTGGATCACGAACATCAGCTTATTCTTATCCTTGCTTATTCCGGCTTTGGGTTCGGCGGTTTTTGTAAAATCGCGCTTAGCGGCATATTTTTCCAGGCTCATAACTATTTAACATTCAGCCTTAATTAAGGTTTTAAGAATTTAATTAGTAATTAACGCGCGCCTATTCCGAACCAATCTCAATTACCGACAGGAAATTCCCCGCCGGGTCTTTAAACCAGGCAATGGTTGGGCCGCCGTTTCCTTTTGATACGCCGTGCTCATCGGTTTTAAGATATTCGCTATCGTAGATCTCGAATTTTACACCGCGGGCGGCCAGCTCTTTTACGGTTGCTTCTACGTCCTTTACCGGGAAATTCAGAATAGTATATGTGGCAGGCTGGTGGTTTGGCTTGGGGTAAACCAAAATATTATTATTGTTGCCATTGATATGAATAGTGAGTAACCCACCCATTTCTGCATTTTCATCAACCTGCAATCCTAAGGTTTCGCCGTAAAAGGCTTTGGCGGCATCGATATCATTTACCGAAAAGCCACTGAATGCTTTTGAATCTTTTAACATGTTATTTGGTTATTGGTATTGGTTAATATAATAACACAAATATGCAGCCAATTAATTGATGCAAAAGGGCGTAAACGCGACAACTTAGGGGCATATCCGGACACACGCCCCCAAAGCCCGTTATGGAAGTGAAAAGAAATTTAAGCTGATTTAAATACTGATATTCTCCAAATACTTATACCCGCTGCCGGTGTTTACCAGCACCACACTTTCGCCCGGTTGGATCCAGCCTGATTTTTTTAGTTTTTTATAGGCCTGCCAAAGCGCCGCTCCTTCGGGAGCAATCAGCATACCTTCGTTACGCGCTATTTCCTTTACTGCAGTATTCATATCCGCATCGCTTATGGATAACGCCGTGCCTTTGCTATCGCGCAGTACTTTTAGTATTACCTTGTCGGCAAATGATTTTGGCACACGCAGGCCATTGGCTATGGTAAAGCCGCCGTCAACAAATTCGGCGCTGCTTTGCCAGCCATTAAACGCGGTTACGATGCCGTTGCAGCTTTCGGATTGTACGGCTACCATGCGCGGGCGTTTACTGCCAATCCAGCCCAGCTGCTCCAATTCATCAAAGGCTTTCCAGATGCCGATAAGCCCTGTACCGCCGCCGGTTGGGTAAAACACTACATCGGGCAGTTGCCAGTTAAACTGCTCGGCAATTTCAAAGCCCATTGTTTTTTTGCCTTCCAAACGATAGGGCTCTTTCAGTGTCGAGATCTGGAACCAGCCGTGTTCTGCGGCGCCATCGGCAACCAGTTTACCGCAATCAGCAATATTGCCGTCAACTTCAACCAGGTGGGCGCCATAAAGACGGCACTCGTCCTTAAAAACCTGCGGGGTTAGTTTTGGCATATATACCACCGCTTTGATGCCTGCCCGTGCTGCGTAGGCAGCCAATGCCCCTCCCGCATTACCTGCTGTTGGTGTGGCAATGGTTTCTATGCCTAATTCTTTGGCTTTTGATACCGCCATACCTATGCCCCGGGCTTTGAATGAGCCCGTTGGATTACCTGCCTCGTTCTTCCAGTAAACATCATTGCCTACGGTAAATTGCTTCAGGTTTTCTATGGGGATAATGGGTGTAAACCCCTCGCCCATGGTCACAATATTTTCCTCGCCAATAACAGGCAGCAGTTCGCGGTAGCGCCACATGCTTGCCGGGCGGTCTTTTAAAATGGCTTTCTCAAGGGGCTGGCCCAAGTCGTACTGCGCAAACAGCGTGCTGTTACAGCCATCCGTTTTACAAAAGGTATTCGGTACAGATGCATCATATTCGGCACCGCATGCCGGGCATTTCAAATTTATTAATCTCGATCCTGTTCCTACTGCCGTATTGCTTATCATATTTTATAAAACCCTGTTTGGGCTGTTTTATTTCACTTCAAATATATCGCCTTTGTTCCATGTTGGCCTTGCCGGGTCCTGTGCAACCAGGTAACCTATCAGGAAGTTGAGCTGCGCGTACTTTTTGCCCGCCTCAAAATCAAAGATGCCGTTTATATCGTCCTGCGGTTTGTGGTAGTATTTGGCGCGCCATGTGGCTACAAAGTCGTTCAGGTTGTTTTTACCATCGGCGGTTTTTGTGCCATATTTTACATGCAGGGCCGGTATCCCGGCTAACACAAAGCTGTACTGATCGCTGCGCACAAAACGTACCTGTTTGGGTTCGGGGTCGGGTTGTACTTCAAGGCCAAGGTAGCCTGCCGCCTGGTCAACCTGATTGGCCAGCGATGAATGCTCAGCGCCCAATGCGGTGATGGATAGCAGCGGCGCAATAATGGTTGGCATATCCGTATTCACATCGGCCACCAGGCTTTTAACGGGCACGGTTGGGTGTTTTGCAAAATAACCCGACCCCAAATCGCCCATTTCTTCGCCGGTCATCAATACAAATAAGATGGAACGTTTGGGTTTTACTTTTATCTGGCTGTAGATCTTGGCAATGCCCAATACGCTGGCCGTGCCCGATGCATTATCGTGTGCGCCATTATAAATAGAATCGCCTTCTACCGGTTTGCCAATCCCTAAATGATCAAGGTGGGCGCTGTGGATAACATATTCGTTTTTAAGTTTGGCATCGGTCCCTTCTATTTTACCTATTACATTATAGCTCAAAATATCCTGGTAGGTTGAGGTATAGCTTAGCGTTACCTTTGAATCAATAGCAAAGGAACCCGGCGTACCGGCCTTTAGCTGGTCGGTTATCTGCCGGATATCTTTACCGGTTTGCTGCATTAACGGGTTTAAAACAGCCGCGTTTATTACCGCAAGCACCTGTATTTGTTTGTTGTAGGTGGAAGATACAACAACCTCACCTTTATCGCCCAAAACACTGTACGAGCCACGGCTCAGATCGGGCACACGGGAATTTGGCCCGGGCAGCGCGATAAAAACACCTGCTGCGCCGTGATTTGCCGCCACCTTTAAAATATTATCGGTACTCATTACATGCGCCATAACCGATGATGGGAATTTTTCGGGCGCGCCGCGCATAACAATCACCACTTTGCCTTTTACATCAAGCCCTGCATAATCATCATACCCAAGGCCTGGTTCGCTGATGCCATAGCCCGCAAATGCCAGCCCGGCAGTGAGGTTTATCTGAGCAACCGCCGGGTTTGGGAAAAACACAAAGCTGCCTTTTGCCGCAGGCTGGTTATTTATGGCTAACTGCGCATCTTGCGGAGTGGCTTTACGCAGGCGTACCTTTTGTAACCATGTGCCGCCTTCGCCGGCGGGCTTAACGTTTACCGCTTTTAGCTGGCCAACCACGTAATCAACTGCCATCTGGTAACCTTCGGTACCCGGGCCGCGGCCTTTTAGTTTGTCGTCGGCCAGGTAAGTGATATCGGCTTTTATTTTATCGGCGCTAACGGCATCCATGGCCTGCTTAACATCGGGCGTTAGCTTTAGCTGTTGGGCAAACCCGGCGCTGGTCAACAAGGTTAAGCCTGTTATGAGTATAAGTTTATGATCCTTTATCATGATAATATTGTTTCTGCGGCAAGTTATTAAAACCCTATCCATCAACAAATACTTAGCGATAATGTTACCATTTCGTTATTAAAAGCATTAATAAATAAAACATTACCTTTACTTATTGTTACGTGGTAAACAACATATCGCTATTAAAAATAATGGCAAAAAAGGTCTCCTTTTTTTGGCCATGCTACTTAGCATTTTTACCTTTTCGGGTGATAGTGTTGTACAACAAGGAACCACCATTCCCCAATCGGAATGGCTTGTACCCGCTTCGCGAATAATTAAAAGCACTGTTAGTTACGCGCGTATAGTTAGCAGTAACCATAATAAACAATATCTTTTTTTACCCCAACGCCTTCAATTTGCTATCGCGATAGCAATATTTAACCACGCCCTTGCAGCAAGGCAGGCTCAGCAAGCTATCTCCGCTAAACCAAAACAGCGGGTATTTTTGCAAATCCACAATCACATCCCAAAAGCTACAGATCCGCCGCACCAGGCATAAGCACCGTGTTATTTAATTACTTTTTTAACGGCATGGCTATGCTTCGTTCATAGCCTGCGCTTATCTGTATACATGAAAAGGCTCAAAAAAACACTACGGCTTTTCGGCCTGATGCTTTTTTTATTATTAGCTATTGGCGGGGTGTCGCTCACCGGCGCGGCACCAACACCACCCAAAAACCGGAGTATTATTAATACCGAAACCGCCATCAAAAAGAATGACGAAAAGGAGGATGAATCTCCTGCCGATGAGGCATTTTATTCTTAAAACAAGGCCGGCTGTTTGTAACCGGCCTCTTTAATTTTACAGCATAGATTCTTAAATATTTGTTATTTTAACACCGTGAAACAACGCCTGTTAGTATGCCTGTTATGCCTGCTTGTTATTGCCGGTTGTAAAAAAGATAGTCCTATCAATACTGTTGTACCCCCAACAACCAAGCCCCCCGTAATTTATGAGTTATTTAGCGTAGCCGGAGTGTTGCAAAGCAATATGGTTATACAACGCGATAAGCCCGCTAAAATATGGGGCACCGCTAAACCAACAAGTGTAATTACCATAAACGCAAGCTGGAATAATGCGCCCATAACGGCAACCTCGACAGCCGCAGGAACCTGGGAGGTTTATATCCCGGCATCACCAGCCAATGCGTCGCCGCAAACATTGAGTATTGCCACTCCCGGCGAAACTGATATTGCTTTTAATAATATTTTAATTGGCGATGTGTGGGTCTGCGCAGGGCAATCAAACATGAATATGCCCGTTGGGCCGTTGGCGCCATCATTTGGTGGTGTTGAAAATTATGCGGCAGAAATTGCCGCGGCTAATTACCCGCAGATCCGGTCGTACACGGTTAAAGAAGATTATGAGTCGGCCCCGGCGGCTGATTTTTCCAGCCCGGCAAGCTGGGTGATATGCTCCCCGGATAATGCCGGCTTTTTAAGCGCCACGGCTTACTTTTTTGCCCGCAAACTACATACCGACCTACAAGTGCCTATCGGTATTATTGTATCATCGGTTAACGGCAGTTGGTGCGAAACATGGACCAATAAAACCGCCCTGCAAAACGATCCACAGTTATCCGGCTATATTGGCCAGCACCAAAGCTCTACCCTTTTTAACGGAATGATAGCCCCCTTAACCAAGCTATCAGTTAAAGGCTTTACCTGGTACCAGGGCGAAAACAACCAGAAAATGGTTCCCCTAACCGATTATACCAAACTAAACGTCGCCCTTATAAAAGGTTGGCGTGCGGAATTTAACCAGGGCGAACTACCATTTTATTATGTACAGATAACCCCGTTTGATGATGACGGCGGCGGCAACCCCTCCCTAAACTACCTGGCCAAATTCCGCGAAACGCAGGCTATAGTGCGCACGAGTGTGCCCGGCGCCGGTATGGTGATAACTATGGATGCGGGGGAAGTAACCAATCACCACCCCCGTTATAAAAAACAGGTTGGCGACCGGCTTGCCTTATTGGCTTTGAGTAACTCCTATGGCAAGCCTGTGCAATCTGTTGGGCCACAGTATGCATCTTTTACGCCAAATGGAAATTCCGTTACCTTAAATTTTACAAGCGGCACCGCCACAGGTTTAAATACCATTGGCAATGCTCCCATCAATCAGTTCTTTTTTGTAGCCGGGGCCGATAAGGTATTCCGTAAAGCCGAGGCAACAATAAGCGGTGATAAAATAGTTTTAACCGCGCCTAACGGAACGCCACTACCTGTGGCTGCCGTTCGCTATGCTTTTACCAACTACCCTATAACCAATCTGCAAAGTGCTGCGGGTTTGCCCATGGAGCCATTCCGAACGGATAACTGGTCGAATTAAGAATATCTTCTTAAAACTATACTGATCTTTTTACCATCCGGTGATACCGCCAATTTGCTCATTTAAAACTTTATGTTGTATCTTTCGTTAAATGATTAGTAATTAATTTTTTAACCAAAACCCCTGTATATGAAAATTCGATTTTTGATACCCTCGCTATTTATGTTAGCCGTGGTAGCTTCCAGCTGTGTAAGCAGCAAAAAATATAAAGATCTGCAAGCCAGTTACGATAAGCTGGACAGCAACACCCGCGACCTCCGCGGTAAATATTTACTTACCGAACGCAACTTTGCTGTTGCGCAAGACCGTGTAAAAAGCCTTGACGAGCAACTGGCTTCTGAACGCTCAAACAATAAACAATTACAATCAGCCCTTGACAAGTGCTTAACCTCAAGCGGGCAGGGTAACGTAAATATTTCTAAACTGGTTGATGAGATCAATAGTTCCAACCGGTACATACAACAATTGGTGAACGCCAAAAACAAAAGCGATTCGCTTAATATAGTGTTAACCAACAATCTTACCCGTTCGCTGAGCCAATCTGAAGTGCAGGATGTTGACGTAAAAGTATTGAAAGGGGTTGTTTACATTTCCCTTTCGGATAATATGCTTTACAAATCGGGCAGCTATGACCTAACCGACAAAGCTGGTACAACGCTAAGCAAAATAGCCAAGATCATTAAAGATTACGCCAATTATGATGTGCTGATAGAAGGCAACACCGATAACGTGCCAATTACTATGAAGAACATCCGTAATAACTGGGATTTAAGTGCTTTGCGGGCATCATCAGTAGTGCAAGCGCTGCAAACCACCTACCAGGTTGACCCCAAACGTTTAACCGCAGGCGGCCGTGGCGAGTATAACCCAATTGCCGATAATAACACGGCAACGGGCAAGGCGCAAAACAGGCGTACGCAAATTATCATCACCCCTAAACTCGATCAGTTTATGGACCTGATAGGTAAAGCGCCTGAGACAGCACCGGCTAAACAATAACAAAACAGCATTTTATACAAGGCGGCCTGTTCGGGTCGCCTTTTTTTGTTGCCATAACTTTTGTAATGATGTGTTACCTTTAGCTGTAATGAGTGATGAATTAACAGCTATCATATCCGAAATTCGATATGATATCCGAAGCATACAAGATGATGTGAATATTTGCCGGGAAACTCATTTTAACAGCCGGGCCAACGCGCTTGATTTTATTGATCTCCATATTATCGACCGGATAAACGCCTTACTACCCGACGCGCCGGATGCGGAACTTCAAAAACTAAAACAGGGTGCCGAAAAAGCAAAACACCGGCTGGAAGAAACAGACAGGCATTTATTTATGCGGCTTAGGGAGCAGATCCGCCGCGGAGGCTACACCGAAGAGTCCTTCAAGGCAATGATCCGTAAGTATCTGGGCGAAGATCTTAGTCCGCCCAATAAGGTTGGGTACGATACCCTGGATCTTTTTATAAACGGGTTGCTATTTCACCGTCACCTGCCCGAAGAAACGATTGAACGCGAACCAGAAATGGTGTTTTACCAGCAAACCCCGGCAAGGATAATTTTAGAGCTGGCAGAGCGGGCCCGACTAATGCCCGATGATGTTTTTTTTGATATCGGTTCGGGCCTTGGGCAGGTGCCCATACTGGTAAATTTGTTAACCGGCGCCAAAACCATAGGGGTTGAATATGAGCCGGCTTATTATAGTTATGCCACAGCATGTGCATCCCGGCTCAACCTTACCGATGTTACGTTTATTAACACCCTCGCCCAAAAGGGCGATTATACCGAAGGTGCCGTGTTTTTTATGTACACCCCTTTTGAAGGTACGATGATGCAGCAAATGCTGGAGGTATTGAAAAAAGAATCGCTTAAAAGAACCATACGTATCTTTACTTACGGCCCATGTTCGCCCATTATTGCGCGGCAAAGCTGGCTGAGGTGTGTTAATGGGCCGGCAGAGGACACCTATATACTTTATGAATTTAAAAGCCGCGATGGCAATACTCCTACTATCGCCCCTATATCCGGAACTAATTAGGTATATTCGAGAGTTTTATAACCTGTTAGAATGATGCGACCTACATTTATTATTGTATTTGTACTAAGTTTTTGCTTGCTGTGCGCTTGTTATGGATGCCATAGTTCGCCCGCGAAAAAACAAGTTAAAGTAAGTGTAAGCCATGCCGACACGCTTATTAAAGGTAATTTTAACGCCGCGCCACAGCTTAAGTTTGACAGTGTTGCGATAGCCGATTTTTTAAAAAAACACCCCAGCCTAAATGGTTTCGCAGCCGAATACGCCAAATTTTACCGCATCAACAAATACCATTATGTATGGTATGATAGCAAGGGGTTAACAGAATCGGCCGGCAACCTCATTAACCACGTTAGCATTCAGCAAAACGACGGTATATTAAAGGACATCCCTTATAAAGAGGACTTTTTAAAAATGACCGAAAGTTTTCAGTCGGATAAAATTACCCCGCCATCTATCGCTGTTGAGCTGATGCTGACCGGGCAATACTTTAACTATGCCAAAAATGCATGGGGCGGTGCCGAAGCCGAAAATGC
>NZ_JBAZRC010000025.1:0-38134 GCF_041663085.1 Mucilaginibacter sp. | reverse complement strand
TTTACCCTTATATACGTAACCGGCTTTTTAAAGCAGGCCGCGAAAAGGAGAATAACAGGGATGTACCTGAAGAGCTGAAGAAAGAATCTAAAAGCAGTTCTATTTTACTGCCATCATACAATCAGGGTACTTTAGGTTTGCAATTTTCTATGCAGTTTTAATTATTCGCTTACTTCTTTGCAAAAACATGGTTTTTGTAAAATACCCGTAACATACTGGGTAACACAATCAGTAATAATGGCAGCGCCGCTAAAAAACCGCCAATAACTGCTATAGCTAACGGTTGATGCAATTGCGCCCCGGCACCTATCCCCAATGCCAGAGGCATTAGTGCTATAATAGCGCCTAAGGCCGTCATCAGTTTTGGGCGAAGCCGGGTTGATATGGAGTAAACAATAGCATTATCTACGCTACTTTCACGTGCGCTTTCGCGGAATTGCCAAAAGGTAAAGATGGCGTTCTCACCAATAATACCTACGATCATGATCAGCCCTGTATAGCTGCCCACGTTAAGCGGTGTATTGGTCAGGAATAATGCCAGCAAACTGCCACCAATACCTAAAACGGCTATCGCCAATATCAGCAACGCTATCCTGAATTGTTTAAACAGGAATAATATTACCCCAAACACCAGCAGGCTTGCGGTTACCAGTATCATTAAAAGCTCTTTAAAACTTTGCTGCTGCTCGGCGTAAGCGCCGCCGTACTCCACATGGTAGCCTGGTGGCAGGTTTATTTTTTTTGCAATACCTTTTTGTATGGCGGGGATAACGCTGCCCAGGTCGCTGTTCTCTAAACGGGCGCTGACCACGCCCATGGCCTGCAGGTTTTCGCGCTCAACCTCGGCATCGCCGGTGCGCAGGTTTACGCTGGCCAGTTGGGTAATGGGAATCAGCCTGCCATCGGGTAAAAACAGACTTAAACGTTTTATACCCGCTACATCCTGCAAGCGGTTGCCCGGGTACACCATGCGGATAGGGGATTGCTGCTCGCGTTCAAATAAGTTACCGATCACATTACCCTCCAATGCCGACTGCACTTGTAACTGCAAAGCGGCAGGGGTTATATTGTATTGGGCAAGTTTGGTGTAATCGGGCACAATATCTACCGATGGACCGGCGATAACAATACCATCAAACACATCGGCTGTGCCTTTTACATCAGTCACTATAGCAGCAACTTGTTTTGATAAAGCCTGTAGTTTTGCC
Organism: Mucilaginibacter sp.; assembly: GCF_041663085.1. GTDB lineage: Bacteria > Bacteroidota > Bacteroidia > Sphingobacteriales > Sphingobacteriaceae > Mucilaginibacter. The sequence goes on along the minus strand of NZ_JBAZRC010000025.1, from coordinate 36,926 downwards.
TGGTCGTCGCCAAAAACTTTTATTTCGATAGGTTGGGTGGATGTCATCAGGTCGCCAAGCATATCGCCTATAACCTGCCCAAAATCAACCCGCAAGGCTGGCTGTGTGGCTTCAATATGCGCACGCAGGTCGCTTATCACTTCTTCCGATGTTTTATTGTGGCCTTTTTTTAGCTGGATCAGGTAATCGCCTGTGTTTGGTTCGGTGATGAAAAAACCCATTTGTGTACCTGTACGGCGCGAGTAAGCGGCAACATCAGGTTCTTTGATGATTACCTTTTCTATCTCGCGCAGCATACGGTCGGTTTCTTCCAACGAGGTGCCGGGAGGGGAGGTATAGTCCAATACAATACTACCCTCATCCATATCCGGCAGGAAACCTGTTTCCAGTCTGCCAGGGATAATGACGATAATCGCCACCAGTACTACTATTAAAATAATGCTCATAAATGGCCGCAGGATGAAGAATGATACCCAACGCTGCCTTTTAACAGTGTGTACTTCTGTTTTTTTTCCAACGGTGTTCACTTCTGAATTTTTGGTGAGCAGCAGGTATATTACCGGCAAACCTATCCACGTTACAAAAAAGGAGCAAACCAGTGTAATGATCATGGTGTTGGTCATTACCTTAAAATACTCGCCAGCAACGCCCGTCATCAACAAAAAAGGGATGAATATAACAATGGTACTTATAGACGAACCCACCATAGCCGGGAACAGGTAATTAATTGCCCGCTCCAAAAGTGTTATGGTTGGCTCCTCCGGGTGTTCCTCGTGCGTTCGGTGGATCTGCTCCACCACTACTATGGCATCATCTATGATCAGTCCTATGGCTGCTGCTATGGCACCCAAGGTCATGATGTTTAGCGTGTACCCTGCGGCGTATAAAACAATCAGTGTAAAGCAAAGCGTAACCGGGATGGTGATTAAAATGGTGGCACTTGCCTTAACCGACCGCAGGAAAATGATAGCTACCACTATAGCCAATGCCAGGCCTATCCATAAACTATCGCTAACGCTTTTTACAGATTCGTTCACAAAATCGGCCTGTACGTAGTATGGTTTTATGGTTACGCCTTTGGGTAGTACCTTTTGCAGGTCGGCTACCTTAGCGGTCATGGCGGCAGATAGATCTACCAGGTTAGCGTTTGGTTGTTTAATAACCGCTATCAGTACGCCTTCGTGGCCGTTGGCATTTATCTTGGTGTACTCAATGCCGGGGTTTACCTGAATTTCGGCAATATCTTTTAACTGGATAACCCGCTTGCGGTTATTGCTTATCACCAGGTTTTTCAATTGCTCACTGGTGTTAACGCTGGCATCGGTAACGGTTAAGTACAGCATCTTATAATCAGACAGGTACCCGTTACTTTTGATGAACGCCGTTTGCGCAAGGGCGTTGGTTATGATATCGGGTGTTAAGCCAAGCGAGCTCATTTTTTGGCGGTTCAGCACCAGCCAATACTCTTTGGTCTTGCCGCCTATCACCCTGATCTCTGATACGCCATCTACCTGCGAAAGAAAGGGTTTTATGGTATAAGTAGCCAGTTGTTTTAGTTCGATAGGCGAAAGATTGTGGCTTTCCAGCGTGTACCCGCTCACCGGCAGGATGGAGGGGTTCATCTTCTCTACCGAAACATTTACATCGGGCGGTAGTATATTCTTTATCTGCGCTATGCGCGATTCGATGCGTTGCTGGCTCAGGTCAATATCCGCATCCCAGTTCATATAGGCCGAGATCTCGCAGCTGCCGCGGCTGGTGGTGCTGCGTACGTAATGCAGGTCGGGCACTTGTTTAACGGCATTTTCAAGAGGTTTGGTAACCGTTACCATCATTTTGTTAACAGGTTGCAGGCCGGCATCGGCAATGATCTTTATTTTAGGGAAGGTGATCTCCGGGAATAGTGATGTTTGCAGCCGCGAATAGGCAAACCCACCACCCAGCAGAATGATGAACAGCATTAAGCTGATGGGCTTTTTATGCGTAATGAAAAAATTATTCAGATTGTTCATGGCTTCACTATCTTTATTTTGGCGGTATCGGCCAGGCCATAGTTCCCGGTTACGGCTATGCGGTCGCCCGGGGTAAATTTGGGCGATGTGACCTCCACCCGCCCGCCGGATTCTATACCTGTTTTTACAGATGTTTTAACAGCCGTGGTATCGTTTATCAGCTTCATTACCCAAAACTCGTTCTGTGTTTCGTTTGATAGCACAGCCGATTTTGGCAACGATGGCGCGCTGCTTTTTGCTGTTTTAATGATGTGTGCCTTGGCTACCAGATTTTCGGGGATGGGGTGGTTGCTGTTTACTTTGATTACGATACCCTGCGTTTGCGATAACGAATCAACCGATGGCATAAGCGATGCAATGTGCCCGTTTAGCTTTTCACCGTCGGGCAGTGTTAGCATCAGGTTTTGGTTGTTGGCAATTACGCCCCTTAACTCATATGGTAATTGCAGTACAAAGGCAAAGCTCTCACGGTCGCTGATGATGGCCAGTTGGTCGCCATCCTGCACGTAATCACCAACCTGGTGCAATAGCTGGGTTACAAAACCGCTGCGCGAAGCCCGGATGCTGTTAATGCCCGAGAATTTAAATGTGGTATCGAGTACGTTAATGGTATTGCCAATGCTTTGAGCTTCCTTGGTTTTAATGGTGAACATGAGCTGGCCTTTTTCTACATAATGCCCGGGCTGTACATTTACTTTTTGGATATAGCCAATGGCATTTGCCTTCACATAATTTTTTTGCAGGAAGGTTGATGTCGCGTTCAGCTCAATGGTATCAGCCATAGCGCTGTTGCCAATAGTGGTGACAGTAACGGGTGTTTGCGCGGTGGCGGCAGTATCTTCTTCGGCGGGTTTACCACCGCTGCATGAGCATATCGTGGCAGCAAGCAGGCAGGCAAATAATATATTAAGGGGTAGTCGGTAAGGTCGTTTTATGATCATCTGCTCCAATAATTAAGTTGATTGATGAGTTGTAACCTGTTGATGGTATTTTGGGTAAGCAGGTTTTTTATAGTAAGGTAATTGTTAACAGCCAGTATCAGGTCGGCAATTTTTAGGTCGCCGGTTTGCAGCAGTTGTGTATCAACCTTTATCAGGCTTTCGGAGTATTTAAACTGGTCGTTTATTTCGGCTATAAGTTTATCGTATTCGCCAATTTGCTGGTTAAGCTGGTTGATTTGCTGGGTGTACTGATTATTAAAAAACGCCTTATAGTTGCGTTGGGTTTCCTGCTCAAGCGATAGCTTTTTGTATAACAGCTTGCGTTGTCCGCCATCGTACAAGGGCATGCTGACGCTAAAGCCTACACTGGTGCCAAAGTTTTTGTAGTACTGCGCTGTAAGGTCGGAGTTGTAGCCGCCATCAGCAAAAACGCTTAGTTTGGGGCGATAGCTGTAATCTATCAATTTACGGCTGTTGGTAAGCCTGATGCTATCCAGTTGATATTGTTTGAAGAAAATACTGGCGTTGCGGTCTGTGGTGCTGATAGTTTTTTGAAGCTCTGGTTTAGCTATCTCAAAAATAGCGGTATCGGCTACGCCGGATAAATAATTGAGCGTAGCATAATCTGTTTTGTATTGTAAACGGGTTTGCGATAGCTGTAGTTGGGCTTGCTTAAGGGTAACCAAAAAAGTAAGGTAATCGCTTTGGCGGTAAACATTGCTGCGGGTAAGGCGTTTCAGCAGGTTTTCTTCTTTACTGAGCAGGTCAACAATCTCCAGGTTAAAGCGTTGCTGCTGCAGGCTGCCATAAGCGGTAATGTATTGCCCTATAATGGTACGGCGAAGGTCTTGTTCGGAAAGTTTAATGCTGTTGCGCAGTGAGTCTCTTTGGAGGCCCAAACCCGCAAACTGCGCATTCAGGTAATCTTTACCAATGAATGCTTTACTAACCGTAACTAAGCCATTAAGGGTTTGGCCATTTGTTATGGCCGATGCGTAGCCGTAGCCTCTTATAACCGGCGCATACAGGCCCGCGCTGCTGGCTGTAACCTGCGGCCTAAAACCGGCTTTAATACGTACGCTATCCAGTTGTGCCGATAGGATCTGGTTATTCAAATCCTTTAACAACGGACTGTTTTTTACGGCCTGCTGCAAATAATCATCCAAAGTTTTGGTTTGCCCTAAACAGGTAGCAGACGTTAAAAAAAGTAAAAACAGGTTAATAATGTACTTCATCAGCGCTATGTACTATCCGCTATTAATTTAGATAGTTTTATTTGTAAATCTCTCACTCAATTCTGTGCAAATTTTGAGGGGGATTTTTACCTGCTGTTATCTGTCAGAAAGTTGCCGAAAAGGTATGGGTTTGATTATGGTGCAGGTAATTCAGTTTAAAACCATAATTATCACAGATTTGTTTACAAAGGGTTAAACCCAGCCCTATTCCTTCAGATCCATCGGCTTTATGGAACCGTTTCAGGGCATGGTCGATGTTAAAGGTATCGCTGCCTGTATTGCTCACAATTAATTGCTGCGGCAACAGGGTAAGGGTTATATGGCCACCCGGGTAGTTATGCCTTATTGCGTTGCTGATCAAATTATTCAGCAAAACTTCCATTAGTAATTTACTCGCTTTTAGTATCTTATCATCCAGGTGAAGCTTTAATACGATGCCAAGGCGCTGGATGCTTTCTTCCTGCTGATAAAGGCATTCATCAATCATTGTTTTCAGATCCACTTCCTCTTCATCACGGATCTGCCCGTTCTCTATCTTGGCCAATAATAGCATTGATTTATTGAGGCGGGTAAGGCGGGCCACTGTTCCGTAAATGTCATTAAGCAGCTTGCTTTGATCGTCGGTAAACTCGCCTGTTTGTACCAGCGTATCCAGTTTGGAGTTGATCACCGAAATAGGGGGCATCAGCTCGTGCGATGCGTTCTCTGTAAAGGCCTTCAGGTTTTGATAATCATTATTTACCCTGTCGGCCATTTTAATTACAGCGTTATCAAGTTCCTTAAACTCGTCAATTTGCGAAGGGGTGCTGCTGATACCTGCATGGCTGGCCAGCCTGAATTCTTTTAGCTGTGCTAATACTTTATAAAATGGTTGCCAGATACTTTTTAGTATAACCCGGTTTAATACCGTTAGCACAACAAGCAGGGTTGCAATTACCCCAATGGTTATCAAAAAAATGATCTGTATCAGGTCTTCGGTTTCTACTTTAGATTGTGTTACCAGTATCCTATAATTTTGCCCGGAAACTTTAACCGAACTGATGAGGGCACGCCCTGCTTCCAGGTCATTATCCCCCGATTCCTTGTAAATGGTGTCTAAAAATCTTCGCTCAATTTTTTTGTCGCCAAGCGGCATAAAAAGTATCTGCTGATGGTTAGATTCATACACCTGTGGCAAGCGGTTATTCTGTTTTACATAGCTAAAAACCTCGTTCTCTTCAAGCACAAGGTCCTTATCGATTTGGTTGGTCAGAATATGGCTGATAGTGTAGTAATAAATAATACCCGTTACAAACATTATGGCTATAGTTACTGCTACATTAACACGATTGTATTTACTCAGCAGTTTCATGCCTCGTTAAATTTGTAACCCATGCCGTAAGCTGCATATATATAATCTTTACCGCCGGCTTCTACCAGCTTTTTGCGAATGTTTTTGATGTGCGAGTAGATGAAATCAAAGTTATCAGCAATATCAATACTGTCGCCCCATAAATGTTCTGCTATGGCGCTTTTAGATACCACTTTGCCTTTGTTGGCTACAAAATAAAGCAGCAGGGAGTATTCCTTACGGGTGAACTTTACAAACTGATCATTTATCTTAACTGTTTTAGCCGCCAGGTCAATATCTATCTCGTTAAATTTAAGCACATTGTTGCCGTTAAAGGACCTGCGCCTTACAATCGCCGTAACCCTCGATTTTAATTCGGAAAGGTGGAAGGGTTTGGTTAAATAATCATCGGCGCCAAGGTCGAGCCCGGTGAGCCTGTCGTCCAGTGAGTTTTTGGCAGATATGATCAGTATGCCATCATTAAACTGATTGGCTTTTAAATGTTTAATAATATCTAAGCCGTTGCCCAGGGGCAGGGTAAGGTCAAGAATAATGCAATCGTAGCGGTAAACGCTAACCTTTGCAATTGCCGAAGTAAAGTCTTTCACGGTTTCGCACACGCTGTCTTCACCTGTGAAATAAGCTTGTATGCTATCGCGCAGGCCGGTCTCGTCTTCTATGATCAGTATCTTCACATTTTAAAGTTAGTGTATAAACTTGGAGAAATACTGTGTTAACTTTTTCTGCGATTATGCAATATTTACTTATATAGCGGTTTGTTATCTTACAAAGTTGATCTTGAAGTATTATTTCAATATTGCCCTAAAAGTTTCCGCTTTTGTTCATTGAATTCATCTTCGGTAATAGCCCCCGAATCTAACAATACTTTAAACTTACCCAATTGGTCAGCAACGTCAACTTGTGGCTTTGGTTTAGTGGTCTGTACAGGTTGTGTAGGTGGATATAGGTATTGTACCTTGGTTGATGAGCAAAGCACAACAATAAACCCTATTAATGGCGATAAAATTAAGGCTATTAAAAACGCACCCCAAAAGCCAATGTTTTTGCCAGCACCAAGCATGCCAACGCCCAATGAGAAAATGAACCACAGTAAAAAAATCATAATATTTAGGTTAAGGTTTAGTACCCTAATCTATATAAATTTTATAACATCTCAAATTTACACTCCAAATCTTTCTACCAGCAATCCTCCGTATCATCCTACAAACATTCCTCTTTTTGTTTTGTAATTATTGCTATATCTTGAGGTATGAAAAAACTACTTATACTTTTTGTTTTTATAGCGGCTTTTGCTTTTAAAGCGTCGGCGCAAAGTTTTAATGCACAGGAGTTTAATGCCAACCTTGGCAAAACTAAAACGCTGTGCGATGTTGTATCGTCTGTAAAAATATTCAGCGACACCCTTACGCTGATCAATATGGGCGGGAATTATCCAAACCAAAAATATACAATAGCCGTAAAAGGTAACAAAATAACGTTGGATTGGGCTAATTTGAAAGGGAAAACAATGTGTGTTACCGGCGTGTTCGAACTGCACAAAAACCGCCCCGAAATTGTTGCCGCCCAGCCCGATCAAATAGAATTTAAGTAAATATTTGCTGGTTTACCCCTACAACCGGTAGCTATACTAAATAGCTGTTGCCTTAAATATTTATATAAAACAAAACTGTAATTTCATATAAGCCAGTATTACTTGCTTTTATGGTACATGTTTAATTTATGGTTATGTGAATGGTGGCTGCAAAGCAAAAAGTAAGCCTTTGTTTAAGTGAAAATTAAATGAAATTTTTTGTCGCCTGCTGCAATCCTATAGCATTAAAATTTATATCTTAAACCCGATTAAAAACCGAATAAGGGTAACTATAAGGTTAGCTTTAAAAACTATCCTACTTATTTAGCTTAATGGATATTCTTACCGACAATAAGTATACAAATATTTCAACCGGTGATGTGTTTATACATCATTTGATTGAAGAGCAGGCGCAGCAGCATCCGCAGGTTACAGCAGTTAGTTTTGGCGACCGTAAAATTACCTACGCTGAACTAAACGCCAAAGCCGATGAACTGGCTAAAGCCATTGTGTCTGCATCTCCCGCTTCGCTTGTTATCGGGGTAAGCGCTACCCGTTCTATCGAAACCATTATCACCCTGTTTGCTGTTCTTAAAGCCGGTAAGGCCTATTTGCCTTTAGACCCAACTTTCCCGGCAGAGCGACTTCAGGATATTGCTGACGATAGCAGTATGGATACTATAATTGCACCGCAAAGTGATATAATGGTTTTTAGCACTATTGTTAAAAATGTAATAGTTTCTGACCAGCCTGTTACCCCGACTGCTTTTTTTGGCGAATGGGATAAAACCAAGGTTGCCTATATTATATACACATCGGGTTCAACAGGTAAGCCAAAAGGTGTTTGCGTTGGGCACGATGGTGTGGTTAGTATGGTTAACTGGCAGCGTCACCTTTCGCCTTATTTGGGTGTTGGGCACCGTACGCTGCAATTTTCGCCGCTGATATTTGATGCATCAGTTATGGAAGTGTTTAGCACACTTTGCATTGGTGGCACACTGGTATTGATTGATGACGAGACGGTAATCGATCCGCTTAAGCTCTTGAAATATATTGATGAACAAAAGGTGAACCGTATTATAGTGCCTTTTGTTGCGCTGCAATACTTTACCGAAACTGCTGATGCCGAGCAGTATTTCCCGCAATCGTTACAAGAAGTGATCAGCGCGGGCGAGCAGTTAAAGATAACCCCGCAGATCCTGCGTTTTTTCCAGGCACTACCGGGCTGCGTGTTCTTTAACATGTATGGCCCAACCGAGGCCAGCGTATGTAGCACCGCCCTTAAAATGGAAGGCTCTGCCCAAAACTGGCCGCTATTGCCAAATATTGGTAAACCGATAGAAAACGTTAACATCCACGTGGTGGATGAGCAGCTAAGGCCCGTAGCAGATGGCGAACAGGGCGAACTCTGTATCAGCGGCGTAAGCCTTGCTTATGGGTACTTAAACCGGCCTGAACTAACCGCCGAAAAATTTGTAAACTGGACAGATACCAACGGCAAACCTACCCGCATTTATCGCAGCGGCGACTTAGGTAGATACCTGCCCGATGGTAATATAGAATACCTTGGCCGCCTGGATACACAGGTGAAGATCCGCGGGAACAGGGTAGAGGTTGGTGAGATAGAAGTGCTGCTGAATCAGTTGGAAGGTATCAGCCAGTCGGTTGTGATAGCCCGCGAGGATGTGCCCGGCCAAAAACGGTTGGTAGCTTATCTTATCTCATCAGGCGGGAAAAAAGACATTGCCTTCCTTCGCGATAGCATAGAACAAAAACTACCCGATTATATGATGCCCTCGGCATTTGTTTGGGTAGATGGCTTTGCCAAAACAACCAGCGGTAAGATAGACCGTAACGCATTGCCTGCCCCGGATACCCAACGCCCTGAATTATCGGTACTGTATCAGGCTCCAAATACTACTGCAGAGAAGCGGACAGCCATTATATGGGCCGAACTATTGCAGTTGGATAAGGTGGGCATTTTCGATAACTTTTTTGAACTGGGCGGGAACTCCATCCTGGCGCTAAAAACTGTTGCCGCTTTAAAAAAGCAGTATAACTATACCTTGCCAATAACCAAGCTGTACCAGTACCCAACGGTTAATGGTATAGCCGCCTTTTTAGAAGGTAGTAAAAATGTAACAAAAATTGCAGCGGGCAGATCAAGGGCTGATAAAACCAACAACGATATAGCCGTAATAGGCATGGCCGCCCGTTTTCCGGGTGCTGATACTATTGCCGAACTTTGGAAGGTTTTGGTTGAAGGACGCGAAACCACTTCGTTTTTCAGCGATGCTGAGCTTGACGCAAGTGTGCCGTTTGAGGTACGCAATGCGCCCAATTATGTAAAGGCGCGTGGTGTAGTGGAAAATGCCGATAGCTTTGATGCCGCGTTTTTTGGCATCAGCCCCAAAGTGGCCGAACTGATGGACCCGCAGCAGCGGGTGTTTTTAGAACTGGCCTGGGAAGCGTTGGAAACTACGGGCCACCTGCCCGGGAAGTATGATGGTGCCGTTGGCGTTTTTGCCGGTGTAGGTAACAATACCTATTACACCAACAACGTCATATCAAACACCGAAAAGATTGAGAACGTTGGCCGCTTTTTGGTAGCCACCGTTAACGAGAAAGATTATATAGCAACCCGGACCGCTTACGAGTTGAACCTCACCGGCCCGGCAGTAAGCGTGCATTCGGCCTGTTCAACTTCGCTGTTAGCAATTGCGCAGGCTGCGGATAGCATCCGTAACGGGCAGTGCGATGTGGCGCTGGCAGGCGGTGCATCGGTTAACTCGCCTATAAAAAGCGGTCATTTATACCAACAGGGTACCATGCTGAGTGCCGATGGGCATTGCCGCTCTTTTGATGCCGAAGCGGACGGTACTGTATTTAGCGATGGCGCGGGTATTGTAGTGCTGAAAAGCCTGCAGGATGCCGAACGCGATGGCGATACCATTTATGCCGTACTAAAAGGCGTAGGCCTTAATAACGATGGTGGCGGCAAGGGCAGCTTTACCGCGCCAAGCGCAACCGGGCAGGCCGGCGCTATTGCCATGGCCATTGCCGATGCAGGTATAGATCCGGCGACCATCAGCTATGTAGAAGCCCACGGCACCGCCACATCCTTAGGCGACCCGATAGAGATTGAAGGCCTAAACCTGGCCTTTGGCGCACAGGATAAGAAACAGTATTGCGCCATTGGGTCTATAAAAAGTAATATGGGCCACATGGTGGCCGCAGCGGGGGTAGCGGGTTTTATTAAAACCACGCTGGCACTGTACCATAAACAACTCCCGGCATCATTATACTATACCAAACCAAACCCTAATATTGATTTTGCCGATAGTCCGTTTTTTGTGAATACCAAACTTGCCGACTGGCAAAGCGAAGGTAAACGCAGGGCGGGGGTAAGCTCATTTGGTGTAGGTGGTACCAATGTGCACACCGTACTGGAAGAGTATGTTAAAGCAGAACAGCCCGCCAGCGAAAGCAAACCGCTAAGCCTGATCAGCTGGTCGGCGAAAACGGGGACAAGCGCATCTAAGTGGGCAGACAGGTTATATTACTATTTGCAGGATAACGAGGATGTTGATATGGCCGATCTTGCCTATAATCTTCACACGACCCGTGCTGGCTTTAAAGAACGCAACTTTATGCTGGCTGCCGACAGGCAAGACCTGATGGAGAAACTAACCAAGTTTAAGCGCGATCCATCCAACTCTAAAACCTTAAAAGAAAAAGCAACTGAAGTGGTGTTCATGTTCCCGGGCCAAGGCGCGCAATATCTCAACATGGGCCGCGAACTGTACGAACAGGAACCTGTTTTTGCCAATGCGGTTAACGAGTGCGTTGCACTGCTAAAGGGTACAGGCCACGAGGATATCCTCAACGTTATTTATACTCCTGCATCCGCAGAAGCGACAGAGAAACTAAAAAATACATTTTATACCCAGCCGGCAATTTTCATCACCTCGTATGCTATGGCCAAGCTGTGGATGAGCTGGGGGATAGAGCCATCGGTGTTTACCGGGCATAGCATAGGCGAATTTGTAGCCGCGCACTTTGCAGGCGTGTTTAACCTGCCCGATGCCCTGAAACTGATCACCGAGCGAGCCAAACTGGTAAGCAGTGTTGCCGAAGGCGATATGCTCTCGGTACGCATCAACGCTGCCGAAGTGGAGAAGATATTGCCTGCTAACCTTTCTATCGCGGTTATCAACAGCAATAAACTGTCGGTAGTGGCAGGCGGGAAGGATGCAGTTGCCGCATTCGCTAAAGTGCTGGAGGAGAAAGGCATCCCCGGCAGGTTATTACAAACCAGCCATGCCTTCCACTCGGCCATGATGGACGATATTGTGGCACCATTTGAAGAAGTAGTTAAAACCGTTAAATTGAACGCCCCGGTAAAACCCGTAGTGTCAACCGCCACAGGCAACTGGCTTAGCGCTGCCGAGGCAACCGACCCGGCTTACTGGGCATCGCACTTGCGTAAAACAGTACGCTTTGCTGCTGCTGTTGATACGCTGGCTGAAGATAAAGGCCGCCTGTTTTTAGAGGTTGGCCCCGGCCGCACGTTGGCTACACTCACTGCGCAGCAAACTATTGAAAACCCTGCAGCTACCGTTGCCGGGATAGAAAATAGTGGCGATGTTTCGGAATATCAATCGGTGCTAAAAGCCCTTGGGCAGCTGTGGCTAAACGGCATCGAACCCAATTGGATAACTTTTTATACAGATAAGCGTAAACGCTTAAGGTTACCGCCATACGCGTTCGATCATAAAAAATATTGGGTTGACCCTGTAGTAATTAATCAAACAGGAACGGTAAATTACCAACCGGAGGAAATTGTGCCGGATACACCACCTGCAACAACAGAAGAAAATAGTATACAAAGTAATATAATGAGAAAAGATTTGCTGGCCGATAAACTGTACGGGATCTTTGAAGATGCATCGGGCATAGAGATTGAAAAGGATGCCGCAGACCTGAGCTTCCCCGAGATCGGCTTCGATTCGTTATTGTTAACGCAGATAGCTACCAATCTTAAAAAAACCTTTAACGTACCCGTTACCTTCAGAAAACTTTTTGAAGAGTATAACTCGATCAACCTGCTGGCTGATTTTCTGGATAAAAGCCTGCCTGCGGGCCAGTTTGAACCGGCCCCTGTTCAGCAACAACCTGTATATAACCAGGCAAGTGCGCAACGCCCGGTACAAATGCCAAATATCCCGTTCAATACAAACGGCAGTACTGATGTTGCCCTGAGTATGATCAATCAGCAATTGCAGTTGCTGGCCAGCCAGATAGCGCATTTACAGGGAGGCGCCAGCACGGGGGTAAAGGTTACGCAGGTTATCCTGCCGCCACCGCCAGTCCGTGAGTTTAAAGGCGAGCCGGTAGCACCGCCTGCTTTAGATCAGGAGCCGGATATCACCCCGGAGGAAATGGTGGAGATAAAAAAACCATTCGGCGCTACTGCACGCATTGAACGTAAGGTACAGGAGCTTGACGATAAACAGATGGCTTTCCTGGCTAAGCTCACTAAAGATTATAACGAAAAAACAAAAAAGAGTAAAGAACAAACCCAGCAGCATCGCCGGTATATGGCCGATCCGCGTGTGGTAAGCGGCTTTAGGCCCTTAACAAAAGAGGTGGTTTACCCTATAGTCATCAACCGATCAAAGGGCAGCCGCCTTTGGGACGTGGATGGCAATGAATACATTGATGCCCTTAACGGCTTTGGTTCAAACATGCTGGGTTACCAGCCCGATGTTTTAAAACAAGCTGTTTTGGCACAAATGGAACTGGGCTATGAGATAGGCCCGCAGCATGAGCTTGCCGGCGAGGTTTGTAAGCTAATGTGCGAATTTACCAATCATGACCGTACTGCATTATGCAATACCGGTTCAGAGGCTGTATTAGGCGCTATGCGTGTAGCCCGTACGGTAACCGGTCGCCCGTTGATCGTAGCCTTTAGCGGTTCGTACCATGGCATTATGGACGAGGTAATTGTGCGTGGAACGAAAAAGTTAAAGACTGTTCCCGCCGCATCGGGTATCCTGTCGGACAACGTGCAGAACATGCTGATACTGGACTACGGCACCGATGAAGCACTGCGTATCATTAAAGAACGTGCTGACGAGATTGCGGCTGTACTGGTAGAACCCGTGCAAAGCCGCAGGCCCGAGTTTCAACCTATCGAATTCCTGAAAAAACTAAGAGTGGTTACCGAAGAAGCCAAGGTTTGCCTTGTTTTTGATGAGGTGATCAGCGGGTTCCGTTTCCATCCCGGCGGTACACAGGCCCTGTTTGGTGTAAAAGCCGATTTGGGTACCTACGGTAAAGTTATTGGCGGTGGTATGCCTGTTGGCGCCATCTGCGGCAAAGCCGAATACATGGATGCGCTGGATGGCGGTTTCTGGCAGTACGGCGATGATTCGGTACCCGAAGTAGGGGTAACTTACTTTGCCGGTACCTTTGTACGCCACCCGCTTGCGCTGGCCGCTTGTATGGCATCGTTACAATACATGAAAGACCGCGGGCCCGCCCTGCAGGAAAAACTGACAGGCCTGGCTACGCGTTTAAAAAACGGTATGGACGCTACCTGTAAGAAGGAGAACCTGCCGCTAACCGTAGTTGGTTATGCCTCGTTATGGCGGTTGAAGTTTTTAGAAGAAATTCCTTACAGCGAGTTATTGTTTACGCTGATGCGTTTAAGGGGCATTCACGTATTGGATGGTTTCCCTTGCTTTATGACGGATGCGCATACCGAAGAGGATGTGGATACCATGATAGCCGCATTTAACGCCAGCATTGCCGATATGATTGAGGCAGGATTTTTTAAAGCGCAAAATGCCGCGCCTGTTGTATCTTTAGCCACACCGGCTATTACCAACGCTAACGAGCCACCTGTTGAGGGTGCTAAACTTGGCCGCGATAAAGATGGTAACCCCGCCTGGTTTGTACCAGATGAGAACAACCCCGGAAAATATTTACAGATAAACCTAAACGGCCGTTAATTTGGATCAGACTACTACATATATCCCCCAGGTTAGTACTGACGAGTTCGATCCATTCGCCGGGCCGGAAATACTATTGGTTGCCCCGGCTACTGAACCACAGATAGAAATCTGGACATCGTGCCTGATAGGTGGCAACGATGCCAGCTGTGCTTATAACGATTCCTCGAGCATTGTGCTTACCGGTACATTTGATACCGATGCCATGATGAAGGCCTTGCAGGCCTTATCAAACAGGCATGAAGCGCTGCGTACTGTTTTTAGTGCCGATGGCGCAAATATCATCGTTTATAACAACCCGGAGATCAATGTTGATTACCACGACCTGTCGGGGCAGGACGATGATCAGAACAAGCTTTTTATTAAAAATTATAACAGGCAACTGGCCATTACCCCGTTGGACCTGGTGAACGGCCCGCTGTTTAAAGTTGCCATATTAAAGCTGAACTATGATGAGCACATGATCATCATGCTGATGCACCACATTGTTTGCGATGGCTGGTCGGTAGGGATCATGATGCAGGACCTGAGTAAGCTATACTCGGCTTTTGCGCAGCACGAAACACCAAAACTACCTCCTGCACCAAAATTCAGCGAATATGCCGTTGCCGAGATAGAATTATCGCGAACCGAAGAACATAAAGAAACTGAACAATACTGGCTAAACCAGTTTAAAGGAAGCAACCACCTGCTGGATTTACCTACCGATAACCCAAGGCCAACGCCGCGTACCTATAGAAGCAACCGTGCCGATTTTAGCATGGATGCCGCCCTGGTTAGCGAGCTGAAGCTATTAGCCCGCAAGGCAGGTACCAGCTTTGTAAGTGCTGTTATGGCCTCGTTCGAGGTATTTTTGCACCAGTTAACCGGGCAGGAGGAGATCATTATCGGTCTGCCAGCCGCCGGGCAATCTGCCACGGGTAATTTTGGACTGGTTGGGCATTGCGTAAACCTGCTGCCTTTAAGGAGTTTCCCAAGGGGCGATCAATCATTTGTAGAGTACTTAAAAGAGCGTAAAAGCCCTGTGCTGGATGCATACGATCACCAGATGTACACCTTCGGCAGTTTGCTAAAAAAACTGAACATCCCGAGGGATGCATCGCGCCTGCCGCTGGTGCCGGTGGTGTTTAATATCGATATTGGGATGGATGAGGGCATCAGTTTTTATAACCTGAAGCACCGCTACATCAATAACCCGCGCGAGTACGAAACGTTCGAGATCTTCCTGAATATTACCGACCATAAAGGCACATTGACCTTTGAGTGGTCGTACAATACGCAATTATTCGAGCTGGCTACCATCAGCCGGTTTATGGATACACTGGAGCATTTGCTGCGCGAAGTAGTGAAAACGCCCGATACACCGATAGGTAAATTGCCGGTACTAAATGCTGCCGAAATCAAAGCGCAGCTGGATAAATGGAATGATACAAAGGTTGCCTATCCGAAGGAAAAACCGCTTCACCAGATCATCAGCGAAACAGCTACCCAATATCCCAATAATATCGCCCTTAAGTTTAATAACGAAGAATTTAGCTACCGGGAGCTCAACCAAAAGGCCAATCAAATGGCAGCTGTGCTGATTGAGAACGGCGTGAAGCCAACCGATAAGGTGGCGATTTCGCTGGACAGGTCGGCAGAGTTGGTGATCGGTTTACTGGGTATTATTAAAGCAGGTGCTACCTATGTTCCGCTCGACCCGATATTTCCGATTAACCGCATCAATTACATGCTGGAAGATTCGGCCGCGGTGGTGCTGCTTACGTCCCGGGCTTACAAAGGGCAATACGTATCAAACGCGAAGGAGATTATACTGGAGGACATCCTGCCGGCGCTTAATAATTATTCCACAGCCGACCCGGATGTAGTTGTGAAAGGAGAAGACCTGATCTACATCCTGTATACATCAGGCTCAACCGGGCAGCCAAAAGGGGTGCAGATAAAGCACCATAACGTGGTTAACTTTTTGTATAGCATGCAAAAGCAGCCGGGCCTAACGGCTGCCGATAGGCTGCTTGCCGTAACTACCATCAGCTTTGATATTGCCGGGCTGGAATTATGGCTTCCGCTGATAACAGGCGCGCAGATAGTATTGGCCGATGCCGCTACCGCTAAGGATGGTAACGCATTGCTCGGCATCATCAAAAAAGATAAAATTACCGTGATGCAGGCCACGCCATACACCTGGCGTATTATGCTTGAGGCGGGTTGGGATAAAGAAAGGGTAAAAGTGATATGCGGCGGCGAGGCTTTACCAATGGACCTTGCGCAGCGTATCCTGGATAAGGCTACTTCGCTGTGGAATGTTTACGGGCCAACGGAGACTACTATCTGGTCGACACTAAAAGAGATCACCACCAATGACGGTTTTATCAGCATTGGTAAACCTATTGATAATACGGCTATTTATATTTTAGATCCGTTCCAAAATATATTGTCGCCGGGCGTGGCAGGCGAAATTTATATAGCAGGGGAAGGTGTGGCCGAAGGTTACCTGAATCAGGCCGAACTGACGGCGGAAAAATTCGTTTCAGATCCTTTTTCGGACAAACCAGGGGCGAAAATGTATCGTACCGGCGACCTGGGGACTTTCACACCGGAAGGCGACCTAATGTACATATCACGGATTGACGCACAGGTGAAAATTCGTGGTTATCGGATTGAAACAGGTGAGATAGAATTTAACCTGGCTAAAGAGGAAGCCATAAAACAGGCCGTAGTGATTGCCCGTGCCGATAATAATGGCGTGGATAAATTAGTTGCCTATATTATTTTAAAAGAGGGCATCCCAGCTGATGGCGATAACATCGAATTGATCCACCAATGGCGCAACAACCTGCGCACATCGGTGCCTGATTATATGATGCCCGATAATTTTATTGTGATTGACGTCATGCCGATGACGCCTAACGGCAAGGTGGATAAAAAAGCATTGGCTGCACAAGAGATTGAAACGGTACAAATCGTACAATACGTTGCACCGCGCACCGATGTAGAAAAAATGGTTGCCGATATATGGACAGAGTTTTTAGGTGTTGAGCAGGTAGGCATCCACGATAACTTTTTTGAGCTTGGCGGCCACTCGCTGATAGCCGTACAGGTAATGGCGCGCATAGAGAAAGATACGGGTAAGCGCCTTCCGCTGGCCATACTGTTTGAAAACTCAACGGTAGAAAAGCTGTCGTTGATGTTGGAGATGGATGGGAAATCCATCACCTGGGATTCATTGGTGCCGATAAAACCAACCGGTAGTAAAATACCTATTTATATTGTGCACGGCGCCGGTTTGAACGTATTACTTTTTAACACACTTGCCAAGCACATGGATGCCGACCAGCCTGTTTATGGCTTGCAAGCCAAGGGCCTGAACGGTGTTGACGAACCGCTGAATAGGATGGAAGACATAGCAGCGCATTATATTTCAGCCATACGGGCGCAAAATCCCGATGGGCCATACGCACTGGCAGGTTTCTCTTTCGGGGGTATAATTGCCTATGAAATGGCCCGCCAGCTGGAAGCCCTAAACAAAGAAGTGCGCATGCTGGCCATGTTTGATACCTATGCCTATCGTACCCCGCATTACGACCCATGGCTGGTTAAACACGTTAAACGTGGTATGTATTTTGGCCGTAAAGTATTGCATGCTATGCTATTTAAGGATGGATTTACTAAAACAATTACCACCCGCGCCAAGGCGATTGAACGCGGTGCGGTTAGGCTTTTGTGGAAGCTTAAATTTGGCACCGAACAAAAACAGATCGGTTTTTTTGGCTACTCGCATAAAATAGATGAGATGAACAATGAAGCGCAAAAGCATTACCGCATACAGCCGTATGATATTGCTGTAGAGTTATTCCGTGCCGAAACGCATTCGTTTTATTTGGATGATTACGTGTACATGGGCTGGAAACCCTACGCCTTAAAAGGGGTGAACATCCATAATATACCAGGCGAGCATAATACTATTTTTAAAGAGCCTAACGATAAGCAATTCGCCGAAATATTGCAGGAATGCCTGGATAAGATAAATTATTAAGCAGGGTTTGGGCGCTATCAATAATCGGTTTTTAATTAATGTGCTGTGGCAGGATGATTCCAGGAAGGAGCTTGTTATGAATAATAACGAGGTGCATGTATGGCGTATCAGCATCAGCCAAAACATAAAACGTTTAGAGCGCTTTGAAGCCTTGCTTACGCCGGAAGAGGCCCTTCGTGCCGGCAAATACAGGCAGCAGAAAGATACCTACAGGTTCATAGTAAGCCGGGGTGCGCAACGGATTATATTGGGGCGATACCTGAATATGCCGCCAGCCCAATTGCAATTTGTTTTGGGTGATAATAAAAAACCTTATTTGATAGGTGACAGCGGAGAGATACTGCATTATAACCTGTCGCACTCCGGCGATTGGATAGTGTTGGCTATAGCTAAATTATCCGTGGGGGCAGATGTGGAGTTTGTTGACCCGTTATTCCCATTTCAGGATATTTTGGAGGATAATTTTAGCAGGGAAGAGGTTGACCATATTGGTACTTCACCCGATAGGTTTTTTACCCTATGGACGCGTAAGGAAGCCATCCTCAAAGCAACGGGCCAGGGCCTTGGCGACCACCTTAAAATTACGCCCGCACTTGATGGTGAGCATACCTTAGACACATTACTCACAGGTGCGGATAAAAACTGGCAGTTGAATAGTTTTACCATTGCGCCGGACTATATAAGTACCGTGGTTTGTGAAGACGAAGGGCTGGATTTGATTTTTTTTGATTTTTCCTAAAGCCTAAGCAAATTCAGGTTGGCTTTACTTAGATGTTATAAGCGACCGTAAGCTATCCTGCGTTATGGGTTTTAATAGCGCAAGTTCTTTGATCCTACTGCTTGTTTTTGTCCATTTTTTCAGGTCTTTACCGGTTAGCTGTGTGGTATCTGCGGTGCTGTAAAAATCAAGGATACTCTTTTTTAGCTCAGGGGTAACGTTTTTGTATTGCTGTTCCTGTAATTCTTCTAAAAGTTTGGCGTATGTGTTATCAGCAAGTTGGTATTCACCAATGCTGGTGGGTTTACCCGTGTCAAAATCAATATCGGGCAGTACTAGCTGGTTGGTACCAACCTGTTCTAAAGCAGCCTTGTAATTTTTTAAAATTGTTTCAAAGCTAATGGCGAAAAGCTTTTGGCCCTGCTCGCCCGGCGATTTGAATTTCAGTGTTTTTAAAGGCCCTATTTTGGGTAATATCCTGATGAAAAATACGGCCACTTTTGCAAAGAACTTAGATTCCTGGCGCTGCTTGCCAAACTCCAGGTTAAACGATCGTTTGCTCATTTTATACTGGAATTTGCGTGCGGTTATACCGGGGTGCATCTTCTCAATATCGGTTTGGTTAGCCTTGTATGCCGATTTGGTAAGCACCGGAAAAAGGTTACGCACACCCCAACGCATAGTGTTAATAGATGAATTGATGTTTGAGAAGATACTGCCCAATTCGCGGCCGTAGGTTTCATAAAAAGCCTTCTCTAAAACAGGTACTGAGATATTAAAACCAATAAAATCATGATAACCTTCTGATGTATAGCCGTTTTGGCCTATCTGTAATACGTCATACGCAAACTCCGTGCGGCTGTGCGAGGTATGGTCGTCATTATAGGTAACCACATCACCGAATTTTTTTTGAAGCTTGGGGTAAATAATAGGCACATTAAGGTTGGTAGATAAAGAGTGCCCGTATTTATCGGCCATATAATGTGATAGTGCGCCCAGCGCGAATGCGTATTCATTCAGGTTTTGAGAATCGGCAATAAGGGCCTGTACAAAATCGCCACTGCGTACGTAATGTACCAGGTCGGTAAAAAAACCGTTGCCAAAAGGCATGTAGCCCATATCGGCTACAATAGCGCCACCATAGGCGTATGAGTGTGCCATCAGCACTTGCTCGCGCGTGGCGTCTGGATATTTTTGCTTTAGTAAAGGTACCAGGGTTGATTTCCATGCAGCATCTATAATGGCTTCGTGTGCTAGTATAGAGTAGGCCCTAGAGGTAAGACCAGCAAATGTGAGCATGATGGTAACCAATAAATATCTAAGACCGGAGCGGAAAGTGGCTGACATTGTAAAACTAATTCTGAATAAATTCTGTGTAAAGAACGATAAAATGTGCCGAACAGTTTTAAATAAGGTGTTTAATGATGGAATTGTTACGTGGCGGGCTTTTATAAAAAAGACGCGAGGTATCGCGTCTCTACAATATGGTCTCAGTAGAGACGCGATACTTCGCGTCTAAATAATTATGTTTTACCTCCGCTCGTTGTAAACGCCAAATTCCGCAATTGATACCTGCCCTTCGGCCTTATCAATAGTTACCCGGACTTTGGTGCCATAAACGCGGTTAAAGCGGTGGATCTTTACACGTGATACGGTACGGCCTTCTGCAATTGGTTTCCAAACACCGTTTTGCAGGTACTCAAAGTGGTAAGCGCTAATGTTGGCCTTTGGCTCGGTTAAGGCAATGGTGTTAAACTCGGTATCGTGGCCAAAATCAATTTCGTACCATGGGGTTTTGATAGCCATATTTGATGTCCACGACGTTGTGAAGTCATCATCATTGGCAAAATCCATAATGTTCATATCATCGCTCCAACTGGAGTTTGACGGTTTGTTTTTTGCCAGGTTGCTTGATATGATAGGCGCATTGGTTGGCGCCAGTTTTGGGGCAGGTACATCATTTTTCCATTGCTTGCCAATTTCTTTTAAGGCGGCTAAAGCGTTATCGTCAAATAAACCATCTCGGTTTGGGGCAACATTCAAAATAAAGTTACAGCCCGCCTGGTTAAGTGTATTTAATTGCGCAACCATTTTAGCGGGCTCTTTTACCGGTGTAGTGGGGAAGTTTGTTTTCCAGAACCAGCTGCTTTGCAAAGGCAAACAAGCCAATGATGGCATTACATTATCTTTTGTTGATAAACGCTGACCGGCACCCATCTCGTAGGTTTTGATGTCGCTGTAAAACAAGCCTTCGGCGGGGTATTTGGCTCCGTTCAGGTCCATCAGCACACATTCGGGCTGCAGCGATTTTACCAGGTGATAAATATCCTCAAAATTGATATCGTCATAGCTAATTCTCGACCATGGAGCATCCCAACCATCAATAATTAAAGCTTCTATTTTACCGTATTTGGTTAACAGTTCGGTTAGCTGTGCCTTCACCATTTCAAAATGTTTTTGGGTGATGGTATGCGGGCGCAGTTTATGGTGAGTATCCAGGATACTGTAATAAAGCATCACCTTGAGGTCGTTTTTACGGAATGCATCCACATATTCCTTTACCACGTCGCGCTTCAGCGGACTGTTCATTACGTTGTAATCGGTTGTTTTGGTATCCCAGATGCAAAAACCGCTGTGGTGTTTGGTAGTTAAGCAACCATAGGTCATGTTAGCGGTTTTTGCTGCTTTTGCCCATTGGTCGGCGTTTAGTTTTTTGGGATTGAAGTTGGCTACTTCCGCTTCGGGATCAGGCCAGTCGGCATCCATATAGGTGGGCATGTTAAAGTGGATGAACATCCCAAACTTCAGGTCGACGAATTTTTGCTGTAAATTACTGTAGTTGGCTGTAGTGGTAATTACACTATTGTTTTGTGCCGATGTTTTAAAAATGATGCAGGATAGCATCAAAATGGCGGTAAATAATTTCTTCATGGATTATACGCTGATGTAAAACCCAAAGTAAGCGATTATTTTTGAGTTAAGATTTGACAAATTTTAAAAGTTGCCAAATTCACAGGAAAGTGTTCACGTTCACTGCCGTGAACACTTGTGAACATGGTTAAGTATCTGACAGTCAATTATTTCCTTAATTTAGCTTTTGGCAAACTTAAAACGAAATAAAACGGGCTCAAACGTCATCAAACGCCCTGTATAATGATGGTAAATTAGCGGTCCTGAAATATTATTGGTGACAACACCAACAACGGCATTTTTTTCAACGCGTCATTGCGAGGTACGAAGCAACCTCCCGATAGGTAAGGACGTATGCAAAGCGTTTAGGCATAGTTTTGAGATTGCTTCGTACCTCGCAATGACGCGCGGAGTTTGGAGTTATTTCTCCCGCGCTCCTAAAATCTCATCTATCATCCCAAACTCAAGGGCTTCGGCGGCTATCATCCAGTGGTCGCGGTCGGATAGGCGGTGAACGGTTTCGTAATCCTGCCCGGTGTGTTTGGCGGTGATCTCGTAAAGCTCCTGTTTCATTTTAGCAATTTGTACGGCAGCTATTTCTATATCTGATGCCATGCCCTGCGCCCCGCCTGATGGCTGGTGCATCATGATCCTGGAGTGGGGCAGGGCGGCACGTTTACCTTTTGTGCCTGCGCACAGCAATACCTGCGCCATAGATGCCGCCATACCGGTGCAAATGGTTGCCACATCGGGCGAGATGAATTGCATGGTATCGTAAATGCCCAACCCCGCATATACCGAACCACCCGGCGAGTTGATATAGATCTGGATATCGCGTTTGGCATCAGTTGATTGCAGGAACAGCAACTGTGCCTGGATAATGTTAGCCACATGGTCATCAACCGCGGTACCCAGGAAGATGATCCTGTCCATCATCAGGCGCGAGAACACATCCATCTGAGTGATATTCATTTGCCGCTCTTCCATAATGGCGGGCGTTTGGCTGGTAATGCGGCTGTTGTTTACCTGCGCTATAAACCTATCAACATGTAAACTTTGGACATGGCGGTGCCTCACCGCGTATTTGCGGAACTCGTTTGTGTTCATTCTTTCTAAAAATTAATGGTTAGCGTTTAAAATAGCGCAGTATGGTTTCGCGGAAACTTTGATGTTTTGGATGGGTAAAAAGCTGCTGATGTACAGCCTCAATATCGGCACGTAATTGTTTGCGCCCGTATTGCTGCACCAACGTGAGCGTTTGCCTATGCCAGGCTACATCCATTCTCAGTTCGGGGTTCAGGATCATCTTTGCCTCAAACAACAGCCCGTCCTGCGGGGCAGCAGTGCCCAGCACGTGGTCGTCTATCTCTTTGATGTTATTCAATGAAGTCCGCATAGGTCAGTGATCTTTCTTTAACGGTGTCCCTTACTTTTTCCAGGCATTTGTATTTCTGCACAGTTACCGAGCGTTCGCCGGCATAGCCAAATTGTTCGGCGGCATCTTTCATGGGTAACTTATGGTAATAAAAAGCGCTTAATAGTTCCATGCAGCGTTTGCCTGCGGTTTCTAAAAACTGTAAAACTTTGTTGTTGGAGATCTGCTGTTCCGTCTCATCGGCTTGTTCCCATGCATCATCAAGCGGTAAGGTATTGCTTTGTTCTTTGAACTTTTTAAACCACATATGCTTCGCGATACCTAACAGGTATGCTTTGCCATCGGCAGTAACTAAATTACCGGCAACTGCTTTCTCATAATATATTACCAAAGCATCCTGGAAAACATCTTTGGCATCATCAACCGAGCCACCCATCCTGGCCACATACTTAGCCAGTGGGGGAAAGGCACTTTTATAAAGCTCCATCAGTAAGTGTTCCCTGTTAACCGTTTTTACCATAATACCTGCGTTTAATTATAAGTGCGCGGATTGGGTGATATATCACCGGGAAATTAGAAAAAAAAATCCACTTGTCATCCTGAACGTAGTGAAGGATCTTTTAGTGAACTGTGCATGGCGAAAGATCATTAGTTTACTCACCCCGACTACGCTTCGCTGGTCGACCCTCTCTGCTGCGCAAAGAGGGTGAAGAAATAAGAGTTTTAACCCTCTTTCCGCTTGCGGAGAGAGGGTCGCGCACGTAGTGTCGCGGGGTGAGTTACATCGGCGATTAGAAGCTTGACTGTGTTCAGCAGGACAAAGCAAGAAGTCGGCGAAACCCCTCCCTGCTACTACACTTCCCAACCGCACCCCTCCCGTGGGGAGGGAATGGTCTTGAACAAAAAAAGGCCTGCCGAAGCAAGCCTTTTTAAAATCCTATAATCCGGTGAATCGTGTAAATCCCGGTTTTATTTCAATAGTTCTGCCTTAACAATATCCAATATTTTGAAAGATTCGGCAGTGCCTGGGGCCTCGGCGTAAACGCGTAATACAGGCTCGGTACCTGATGGACGGATCATCACCCAGGTTTCATCCTCGAAGAAGAATTTAAAGCCGTCAAGATCTTCGGTGCGGGCCACTTTTAAGTGGCCAAAGGTGCTGAAACCGCTTTTGCAGTTGCTGATGATCTGTTGTTTCTTCTCTTCGGTAACATGCAGGTCATAACGCTCAACCGCAAATTTGCCAACTACATCATAAATTTCCTGTACCAGGTCTTTTAAGCTGCGGCCGCTTTTTGCCATAAATTCCCAAATCATTAGCCCTATCCAAACACCATCGCGCTCGGGGATGTGGCCGTTAACCGCAATACCGCCCGATTCTTCGCCGCCCACCATAAATGGTTTGCCGCTGTTCACTATCAGGTCGCAAATGTATTTAAAGCCAATTTTAGTAACGGTGTTGTTTAAGCCATATACATCACAAAGCTTTTGAATTTTGCTGGTGCAGGAGAAAGTTGAATAAACCTCGCCTTTTTCGCCTTTTACCTTGTACATATAATGTATCAGCAATAAAAGTATATGGTGCGAATCAACAAAGTTTCCTTCGCCATCATATAAGCCAATGCGGTCGGCGTCGCCATCGGTAACTAAACCGGCAGCAATTTCACCTTCAGATAGTTTAATCAGTTGCTCAAACTCCTGCAGGTTACGCTGTATAGGCTCGGGGGCCTGGCCGTCAAACCCCGGGTTATAATCGGCATGTAAAAAGGTAATATCGGGGAACAGGCGGCGCATTACATTTTGGCCGGCACCGTACATGGCATCATAAGCCCATTGTAAGCCGCTATCGCGGATGGCAGGGATATCAAAGCTGGCTTCGGCATGTTCCACATACATATCCTCCAGGTCAATATATTCTACCAAACCTTCGGTAACATAATCTGTAACCGATTTTAGCTCCAGGCTGATGGTATCCGGGATCTGCGACTCTACCTTCTCGATATCATCTGGTGTGGCCGGGCCGCCATAAAATGCTTTTATCTTATATCCGTTGTATGCGGGCGGGTTATGGCTTGCCGTAATAATAATACCTGCCGATGCTTGTTTACGCACGGTACCTAACGATATCATGGGCGTAGATATAAACATGTTTTCGGCACGGAAAACCTTAATACCCTGCGATGCAAGAACCGCGGTAGTAACATCTGCAAACATTGGCCCTGCAAAACGCGGGTCGCAGCCAACAACAGCCGATGGGTTTTCAAAGTTTTGTTTTAGCCACAATGCGGTTGCATAGGCCACTCGTTTTACGTTCTCAACGGTAAAGTCGTCGGCAATGATCGCTCTCCAGCCATCTGTTCCAAATTTTATTTTGCTCATTTTAGATATAAGTGGTTTAAAATCCTATTTTTAGCGCCTCAATATTCATACAAGAATATTAATGTTTTATGGTAAACGGAAACAAATAATGAAAGTTTTAAAATTTGGCGGAACATCGGTTGGAAGTGCCGCCCGTATGCAGAAGCTGCTGGATATAATTAACCCGCAAGAGCGGCAAATAGTGGTGCTGTCGGCAATGTCGGGCACTACCAATAATTTAGTTGAAATAGGCCAGGCCTACCTTACAAATGATAAGGCAAAGGCGGCAAATTTAATTGCCATACTAAAGGATAAGTACGAGGCTGTTATTAAAGAGCTTTTAAAGAAGCCCGATACTTTAGAGCAGGGTAAAGAAGTAATTGATTATCATTTTAGGTTATTGAGCAGTTTTGCCAACGATCTGTTTACCCCCATAGAAGATAAAATTATATTAGCGCAGGGCGAGTTACTATCAACCACGTTGTACCATATTTATTTAAAAGAAATAGGTGTACCATCGGTTTTATTACCGGCGCTTGAGTTTATGAAAACCGACGAGGACAATGAGCCGGTTGTAGAACACATCACTACCGAGCTTACCCCTTTGCTGGATAAATACCCGGATGTAAACCTGTTCATCACACAGGGGTTCATTGCCGTAATGCTTTTGGCGAGATTGACAACCTGCGCCGCGGCGGCAGCGATTATACCGCATCGCTGATAGGAGCGGGCATCCGCAGCGAAGAGGTGCAGATATGGACCGATATTGACGGTATGCATAATAACGACCCGCGGATTGTAAGCAATACCAGGCCCATAGCCCAGCTATCATTTGATGAAGCTGCCGAGCTGGCTTATTTTGGCGCCAAAATTTTGCACCCGCAAAGCGTATTCCCGGCGCAAAAGTATAAGATCCCGGTTCGCTTACTGAACACGATGGATCCGCAGGCACCGGGTACACTGATCACCAATACCAGCGAGAAGGACAGGATAAAATCCATAGCGGCTAAGGATGGTATCACCGCTATCAAGATACAAAGCAGCCGTATGCTGCTGGCGCATGGCTTTTTACGCCGCGTATTTGAGGTGTTTGAGCGTTACCGCACATCTATAGATATGATCACCACATCAGAGGTTGCGGTATCGTTAACTATTGATGATACTACTTACCTGGGCGAGATAACTTCAGAACTGGCCGCATTTGGTTCGGTTGATATTGATGTGAACCACACCATTATTTGCGTAGTTGGCGATTTTGGCGCCGAAAAACACGGCTATGCAGCCCGCGTTTTGGAGGCTATAAAACATGTGCCGGTAAGGATGATATCATACGGAGGCAGCGACCACAACATGTCGGTACTGGTAAAAACAGAAGATAAGGTAGAGGTGCTAAGAAGCCTGCATAGCAGGTTGTTTTAATTTACGATTTTAGAATTACGATTTTAAATTTCGCCCACGCAAATTAATAAAACGTCATTGTGAGGTACGAAGCAATCTCAGAACTTTGCATATCCATTATGCCTATCTGGAGATTGCTTCGTACCTCGCAATGACGTGGTTAAAGAAAAAGAACAATGTTCAACAACAATACGATACAACGGTTTAACGATACAGAAACCCCATTTTATTATTACGATATGGGTGTTTTGCGCAATACTTTGGATGCCTGCAGGGATGCATCATCAAAATACGGGTTCCATGTGCATTACGCTATGAAGGCCAATTTTAACCCAAAGGTTATCGATATGATCCAGTCTTTCGGCTTTGGGGCCGATTGCGTGAGCGGTAACGAGGTGAAAGCAGCGGTAGAGCATGGGTTTGATAAAGGCAAGGTGGTTTTTGCAGGCGTAGGAAAATCTGATAAAGAGATTAACCTGGCGCTTGATGCCGATATTTTTTGCTTCAACGTAGAGTCGGTACAGGAGCTGGAGATCATTAATGATCTGGCGAAAGCCAAAAACAAAGTTGCCGGTATAGCTATACGCATTAACCCAAATGTTGATGCGCACACGCACCACTTTATCACCACAGGGTTGGATGAGAATAAATTTGGTATAAATACCTGGCAGTTGAATGATGTAGCCGAAACGCTGCGTAAGTGCGATAACCTTAAATTTTTAGGCATCCACTTTCACATAGGTTCGCAAATTACCGATATGGAGGTTTATCGTAACCTGTGTACGCGCATTAACGAAATGCAGGATTGGTTTGAAGACCACGGCTTTGCTATAAAGATATTAAATACCGGTGGTGGCCTTGGCGTTGATTATTACAACCCCGATACCAACGGTATTGCCGATTTTGAAAGCTATTTTAAAGTGTTTAGCAAGTTTCTGAACGTTAAACCCGGGCAGGAAGTGCATTTTGAACTTGGCCGTGCTATGGTGGCCCAATCGGCCTCACTAATATCGAGGGTGCTGTATGTAAAAAACGGCCAGAAAAAGAACTTCCTGATACTGGATGCGGGTATGACGGAGTTGATGCGCCCGATGCTGTACCAGGCGTACCATTCGATCCAGAATTTGAGTCAAGAGTCAAGAGTCAAGAATCAAGACAAATCCGAAATTGAACATTCGAAATCCGAAATCAAATACGATGTTGTAGGCCCGATATGCGAAAGCACAGATTGTTTCCGTAAGGATGTTGATTTGCCGCAATCGTACCGTGGCGACCTGATAGCCATACGCACTGCAGGCGCTTACGGCGAGGTAATGGCATCAAACTATAACCTGCGCGACCAGGTGCAAAGTGTATACTCTGAATAAGATAGGGATAATAAAAACCGTTAACCCGTACAATACGTATATTAATTATATTTTACCTCAATTATAAGGCGCTTGCCCTATATATAATGCGGTTAGGTAATTATTATAACGAATGTGGTTATACGTTGTATTAAGGTATTTAGCAAAACCCCGTGGTTAACTCCATCGGGGTTTTTTTAGGTTATAATATTTGCCGCTACAAACCAGGCAGCTATAATTTCCGTATTTAAATAACCCTTGCCGAAATAATACTTAACCTTGTAAACATTTATTAAACTTAAGTGTATAATTGATAGCCCGTTAAGCCTAAAAAATAATAATATTTCCAACTATCTACCTTGTATGAATAAATATACCGAGCAACAACGCCTTACAGCTGTAAACAGGTTTATGCATCTTGATGCCGGTATTGTTAAAGACTTGAATGAACTTGTTGCCCTGGTAGCCGAAATATGCCAAACCCCTGTAGCCCTGGTTACCCTGCTGGATAAAGATACCCAATGGTTTAAGGCATCGGTTGGTACCGAAATTGAATGCACCCCACGCAGTGTAGCTTTCTGCAACCTCACTATCCAACAGCCCGATCTGAATATTATAAATGATCTGTCGGCCGATCCGATGCATTTCAACAATCCGCTGGTTACCGGCGAACCATACCTGCGTTTTTATGCAGGCGCGCCTTTAATTACTAAAGATGGCTTTGCCATAGGCAGTTTATGCGTAATAGGTATGAAACCCGGCGAATTAACAGCACATCAGAAAAAAGCGCTGCAGGTAATGGCTAAGCAGGTAGTAAACCTGATGGAACTAAACTGGAGCCTTAATACACTGGCCAGCCAGCGTACAAAAGAGCAGGAACACGCTACAGCTATTGGCGAATCGGAACTAAAGCTTAAGGCAATTTTTGACAGCTCAAAAGATACGCATATACTGGCAGATCGTAATTATGAGGTGCTGGCGTTTAACAGGTCGGCCGCGGCCTTTGTGAAAAATGCTTATGGCCGTAAATTAGCCGAAGGCGATACTTTACTTGACTTTACCGAAGCCCGTATACTGCCACAGTTTAAAAAGTACTTTAACATAGCGCTAACTGGCCGGTCAATAAAGCGCGAGTGGCTTTTAATGCAGGGTACTCCATTCGCCTGCTGGAAGGTAACCACCTTTATACCAGTGCGCAACAGTGTGGGCGATGTGATGGGGGTGGCACTAAACTCTACCGATATTACCCACCACAAAAAACAGGAAGCCTATATCAATATACAAAACGAAGCACTTAACCGTATTGCCATTATCCAGTCGCATGAGTTGCGCAGGCCGGTAGCATCATTATTGGGTATTATGGACCTTATTAAAATGGAGAATATAAACTTTAGCTATTTTGATATGATGGAGCTGACAGTTAACGAACTGGACGAGAAAATACGCAGCATTGTGAAAGATTCTGAGAATACCCTGCATGGCCGCCACCTGGCAGTTGTAGCTTAATAAATCACGTTTTTAATATTACCATTCCCTGCATTTATAGCGCTTTTGCACTATTGTGGATAATTATGCATACCTTGCGCACTTTAATAATTAATATAATGCAAAAAGAAGGAACAGTAAAATTTTTCAATGAAACAAAAGGATTTGGTTTTATTACCCCAGATGGTGGTGGTGCCGATGTATTTGTTCATTCAACAGGTCTGATCGACGAAATCCGTGAAAACGATAAAGTTGAGTTCGAAGTAGAAAACGGAAGAAAAGGCTTAAACGCAGTAAACGTAAAGGTTGTTTAATTATATATTAATCCACTAAATGTTACAGAAAGCATCTGCCCCATAAAGGCGGATGTTTTTTTTTGCCTGTTATTGAGGTTGCAGAACCATTAACAATCCTCAGGCAGGCCCATGCCGGCGCAGTATCCTATTATTCATTCCCGCTTATCCAAAAGGCTACCGAGGCCACGGCAATAACCATAAATATCAATACGATCAAAAAATCTAATACGCGCCGAAGTATCCGGTCAATTAAATTTTCTTTCCTGTTTATATAAGGCAATAGTTGGTATTTAAGTACAATGAGTATGCCCGCCAGTACAATTGTTACCAGATAGAACATTTTACGAAAGTGTACAGACCGGGTAGAGCCTATAAGCGAAGTGATATCCATAACTCCTTAAACAGTAAAGCACTTGCTTTGTGTGATGCATACACACGTATTGGTATAAACTATTGCCTTATTAAATTTATTGTGAACTTTTTTAAACAGAGCGGTATGGTATTTGTTACTTAAGTACAAAATCATCTACTAAAAAGTAAAGAATATGAAAGATCAAGCAAAAATTATAGCAGCACTTTTAGTGGGTGCTGCAGCGGGCGCCGCATTAGGTTTATTATTAGCCCCCGAAAAAGGTGAAGAACTAAGAGGCGATATTGCTGATTACGTAAACGACCTTGTTGATAAAGCAAAAAATAAAGCGCAATCTACTGCCGATAACATTAAAGAATATGGCAGCCATGCGGTTGATTCGGTGAAATCAAAGTTTAGCGGAGCTGTTAGTGATGCTGATGATGCTATTGACAGTGCAAAAGCAAAAGCTACAAATTACGCCGAAAACGGTGTTGACAGCGCAAAATCAAAAGTAAAAAGTACCGCTAACGACTGGAACAACTCTATTCAGAACGCATAAGGTATTTAAGATAAACATGTGTAAAAGCCCGGCTAATTAGCCGGGCTTTTTTGGTTTTACCGGGTTGTCATCCTGGGTAGCGCGAAAGGTCTGTTAACCAACTATGCCATGTTAGTTACAAATTGCAAGTTGATGCATGGTTAGAGATAAACCACTAAATACCACACCCGACGCGTAGTTGGTGTA
The DNA here is from genome assembly GCF_041663085.1 of Mucilaginibacter sp. Classification (GTDB taxonomy): domain Bacteria; phylum Bacteroidota; class Bacteroidia; order Sphingobacteriales; family Sphingobacteriaceae; genus Mucilaginibacter. The sequence continues at coordinate 5,782 of NZ_JBAZRC010000025.1, read as the reverse complement.
ATAATTACACCAATCTTTTAGTCTGTAACTTGTGTTATTATTACACCAGTTTTTTAGCATATAGTTGTGTTATTACTACACTGCCTTATATATTTCTGTAATTAATTCATTATAAATAAATTAAGCTGTCCTTTTGACGGTAATTTGTAACCTTTTGATAGTCATTGGTAATGCGATGGTGCTGGACGTTTGCAAATAAATATGGTTAATAAATCTTATATCAATCGATTTTTATATATGGTTAAATAAGATATATTTAGGGGCTCTTATTCTGATTGAATCAATTACTAATCAATTCATATATTAAACTTTTAAACAAATGTACAAACACAATTTTGGCAAAAAAATTGGTAAAGGCCTTTGTGCGCTTTTAGCATTATTTCTATGTAGTAATACCGCTAATGCGCAATATGGCATACTGGATAGAAACATTCTTAGTATTAAAAACGGACGCGAACTATCAGATTCTATCATTTATCATAAGGTAAAGGTTGATGGCTCTGGTAATCTTATTCCGTGGAATGCGGATAACTATGGTGATGCATTTGACCAAACTATAAAATTGACATGGAAGTTTTGGAAAAACATGGAAATAGATACCAATGGCGAAAGGTATTATATGAACCACCAGGTATGGAAAGCCGGCCATGATAAACGCGGTATAGGTGGCGACCAGGTGGCTATGGGGATATCTGCCTGGGATCTCTTTTATAATTACCTTGGCGATGAGGATTTTATAAAAGATATGAAGTACCAGGCCGATTATTACCTGGCCCATTCTATGTCTTCGCCAACTTGCAAATGGCCAAATTTGCCATATCCGTATAATACCAAGGTAGAAACCGGAATATATGATGGCGATATGATGGCCGGCAAAGGTGTGCTGCAGCCCGATAAAGCAGGATCGTTAGGTTATGAACTTGTACGATTGTATAAAAAAACCGGCGAAGTTAAATACCTGGATATAGCAGTGAAAATTGCCAACACCATGGCAGCAAACATAAAACCCGGCGACGCTAAAAACTCACCATGGCCCTTTAAGGTAAATGCCGTAACGGGTAAAGTAGTTGCACTTGGTAAAAACGATTATTACAAAGAACCAAGAATGGGTAGCTATACTGCAAATTGGACAGGCACACTACAGTTATTTACCGAACTGATAAAACTACATAAAGGTAACACTGTAAAATATCAGGATGCATTTAACAAAACTTTAAAATGGTTTAAGAACTATCCGGAAAAAACCAATGATTGGGGGCCGTTTTTTGAAGATGTACCCGGATACTCAAAAACACAAACAAATGCTACAACTTATGCCATGTTTGTTATGGAACATAAGGAACTTTACCCTGATTGGAAAAAAACAGTATCAAATATTTTTAACTGGGTGCATCACACCTTTAATAATAAAGATTGGGCAAAATACGGTGTAACAGTTACCAATGAACAAACTGCGTACCCTGTGGTTGGTAACAGCCATTCGGCCCGCCAGGCATCCATGGAGTTGTTGTATTGGGCCATGACAGGCGATACCACCCTTAACCGTAATGCGGTTCGCCAGCTTACATGGGCAACTTACGCGGTAGATTATGATGGCAAAAATTACTACCCAACAAACGATGTTTGGATGACCGATGGTTATGGCGATTTCGTTCGTCATTATATCCGTGCTATGGCAATTGCGCCACAGTTAGCACCAGCCGGTTCAGATCATATGCTAAAAACATCTTCTACTGTTCAAAATATAGTGTATAATGCCAATAGCATTTCTTACAAAATTTTTGATAAAGCATCCAATGATCTTTTCAGGCTTACAGCTAAACCTGCCAGCATTACAGTAAGCGGTAAAAAACTGACAGAGGTTGCCGGTAAAAACAAAGAGGGTTGGTTTTGGCAGCCGCTTGATAAAGGAGGTATATTAAGCGTATCTCAAAAGCTTGGTAATATGATCGTGATAAAAAAATAGCCACATCAAGTTCAACTTTTTTACAAGTATTTATAAATAAAAAACGCCCGGCAAACATGAGCCGGGCGTTTTTTTTATTATATGATATTGTGTGCCTTACTTAGCTTTTGGCGCCCAGGTGTTATCCCTGGTATTGGCATCCATGTAGATACCGTTATCTAACGTTACCGATTTCAGGCTTTTACCTCTTTCGTTGGTGAAAGTAACCAATGTTTGTTTTTGGTTAGCTTCCCAAACCGCAGGGGTTTTGTGGATAGTTTTGGTACTGCCATCGGTATAAGTGATCACTACATCAAACGGGATAGCAAAACCGCCGATGTTAGCCACGGTTAAGGTATAGCCATCTTTACCGGTTACACCGCTTTTTATTGCCAGATCGTTATAATAGTTGGTGAAAAACCAGTTGTTAAAGAACCAGTTTAGGTTACGGCCCGATACATTGCTCATCGAGTTAAAGTAATCCCATGGGATAGGGTGTTTACCGTGCCATCTGTCCATATAACCATGCAGGGCTTTTTTAAACAGCTCATCGCCCAGCATATCTTTAAGCGCAAGGTAGCTTAATGATGGTTTACCGTAAGCATTGTTACCGTAACCGGTAGTCAATTCGCTGGTTTGGGTAATAACCGGGATATCCTGGTTACTTGAGCGGTTGTTGATCCAGCTGTTTACACGGAACTGTTTGTAAAACTCATCGGCTTTGGCTTTGCCCTTTTCTTCAATACCAATCAGGTATTCTAAAGTCGTAGCCCAGCCTTCGTCCATAAAGGCGTAGCGGGTTTCATTTATACCCATATAAAAAGGGAACCAGGTATGTGCTATCTCGTGGTCCTGCACAAGTTGTGCAAAGCCCGGGTCGCCCATTTGGCTGTCGTTCACCATCATTGGGTATTCCATATCAGCAAAGCCCTGAAAAGCCGTCATTTTAGGGAAAGGATAGGGTACGCCCGGCCAGTTATGGCTAAACCAACCTAAAGCATTACGGCCATACTGCACAGATTGTTTAAAATCGGTACCCTTAACAGAATAGGCTGCCTGCATGCTTGCGCGCCTGCCGGTGCTTTTATCAACAATAACACTCCCCGCATCCCAAATGTAATGGTTGCTTAAACCAAGGGCTACATCGCTGATGTTGGTGGCGGTCCAGGTCCAGGTGTTCATGGCGTTTTGCGCGGTTACCTTGTTTCCGGTAATTTCATCAATGGTAGCAACGTGGATAGTGCTGTCGCTGGTCATTGATCTCTGCAGGCGGTCGGCATATTCTTTTTGCAATACCTGCGTTGGGTTTTGCAGGGTGCCTGTAGCCCAAACTATAAAGTTTTTTGGTACGGTAACATTAAGGGTGTAATCGTTAAAGTCGTTATAAAACTCCTGCGCATCAACAAATGCTACACGGTCCCAGCCGTTGTAATCGTCATAAACAGATACACGCGGGTAAAAATAAGCCAGGTAATAGCTGGTCGAATCTATCTGCCCTTCGCGGCCGCTTTGTTTTGATGCATCAAAATGCCAGGCTATGTTAATTTTAACAGAATCGTGCGGCATCAGTGGTTTTGGTAAGCTAACTGCCTGGTTGGTTGATGCTGCCTGCGCGTTGTTCCATGGCTTTTTTTGGCCGGCAATTAAAAAAGTATCTATCTGGATACCTGAGGTTAAATAATCCGGACTTGCATCACCTGCTCTGGCCGAGCCCGGGCGGTGAATGTTCAGTATCAGTTTCATGTTCAGCCTTTTTAAAGTATCCGGGCTGTTGTTAATGTAGGTAATGGTTTCGGTACCCTTCACGGTGCTTAACGGCGGGGCAGCGGTAATAGAGATATTGTAACGGGCATGGTTTTGCCAGTATTTAGGGCCGGGTTTACCATCGGCGCTGCGGGTGCCGTTATCAAATGCCTTTTTAATATCGCGTGGCATGTAAAGGCTTTGTGCCTGCAATTGTAACAGCGCAATGCTGCAAGCGGCAGTTAATAGTAGTTTTTTAAACATAGTGTATTGGGTTTGTGTAATACGCAAGCAAATTTAGGATATATTATAACAATAGCTTAGATGGCCAGGTAAACGAATTGTTACATAGGACGCTTGTTTGCCGGGATTAATTTTTTTTCCTTTGTTGTAAGTTATTTTAGTAGGGGTATTAAATAACTATACAGAGCCGGGCCTATGGTCCGGTTTTGTTTTTTTATAGCTTTTTGTAATTAATCGGGTGTAATATATTCCTTCGCTATCAGCGTAAATAGCTGGTCGTTATCGGCCGATTCATCAAAGTTCTCAGTTAGCAGTTGCTTCACTTCATCGTACTTCAACAGTTTGGCTATCATAATAAGCATCCGGTATGATGTAATATTGATATGCTCTAAAATCTGCAGGTAAAGCATCAGGTCAAGATCATTTAACAGGCTCACGTCCTGGTCATCATCCAGGCAAAACTCATCTTTAACAATCGAGCGGATAGGGTTGCATACTTCTGGCGATGGGGTTTCGCCAATCAGTTTGTAAATATCTTCCATACGTTCTATCTGCTTTTTAACATCGCCGCCAAATTCTTTTACGGCCAGTTTAAGGGCTTCAAATGATGCCAGCTCTATCAGGTGGGGTGTACGCTCGCGTAAAAAACGTTTGCCGTTATAAATGCGGGTTAAATGATGCAGAAATATTTGCTTCAGGAATTTTTTATCAGGAGCGGGAGGGGTGTGAGGTTCCATCTTAATTTAATTAATTGTGACAAATAAACACAAAAACAAAAGTCCGGTTTCTTTACTTAATAAAAAATGATTTACAGGTAAAAGTAAGTTTAATTAACGGTGTTATACTATATTAATACCTTTGTAGCTATGAAATATAAATTAGGTGATTTTGTGCGTTTTGTTGACGAGAAGCTTGAAGGTTACGTTACCAAAATTATCGATGAGCAAATGATAGGTGTTACCGTTGAGGATGATTTTGAGATACCCGTACTGGCAAGCAAAGTTACCTATGTACACGGGCACGGCGCCGAAAGCCACGATGAAGAGCATGTTGCCGAAACCAGGCAGCCCGCAGGCGAGTTTAAAAACAAAGGCGTACATATTGCCGTAGTGGCTGATGCCAAAGCCAACGCGCTGGTACATTTATATATCATTAATGAAACATCGTACCAGTTACTGGCTTCGCTTACCACCCAGCAGCAAAAAGATTTTAAAGGCGAGTTTGCCGGCACTGTTGAGCCAAACGGCGTGGCAAAAGTATATTCGGCCAAACTATCTGATCTGCAATTGTGGCCAAAGCTGATATTCCAGGTGCTGTTTTATACCAAACAAAACCAGCCATTGGTTGAACCTTTAAATGTAAGCGAACAATTTAAAGCTAAAGATTTTGCCGGCGCTAAAAAGCTGGTGCCATATATTAAGCAGCAAGGCTGGATGATACAGCTTGATGAACCCGAACTGGTTATAGATGCCGAAAAACTAAAGGAAAGCTTTTTTAAACCTGCCGAAGAAAAGCCGCAAACGGTAGCCAAACCCGTTAGCGAGCTGGACCTGCATATCGAAAAACTGCGCGACGATCACCAGTTTTTAGCCAGCAGCGAGATCCTGAATATCCAAACCGACCATTTTAAAAAGGCGCTTGATGCCGCCATTGTACACCAAATGCCCGATATTACTTTTATACACGGCACTGGCAACGGCATACTGAAGCACGAACTACATAAGCTGTTAAGCAAACACCCCAAAGTACAAACCTTTATGGATGCCCGTAAAGAGAAGTTTGGCTACGGGGCTACAAAGGTGATTTTGAAATAGTGGTTAAACGTTGAGAAAAAGCGTTAGGGATTGCAGC
>NZ_JBAZRC010000024.1:0-38920 GCF_041663085.1 Mucilaginibacter sp. | reverse complement strand
ATTGTGGTGTTGCCTGATGAAGTATTGGCGCATTTGGTTGGTGGCGATCTGCAAACTAAAAAAGGGTCGGTGTTTCAAACGGCTGTTATCGCCGGTATTATGGCCGCCAAAAAAACCGGCGACCTGATACCGCTTTGCCATCCGCTTGGCATGGATAACTGCAAGGTTACTATTGAGTTATCTAATAATAATGAAGTAATTATTGAATGCACGGCAAGTATCACAGCCAAAACAGGCATTGAAATGGAAGCATTGGTTGGCGCATCAATAGCGGCCCTAACCGTGTACGATATGTGCAAGGCCATGAGCCATGATATTGTGATAAAGGAAACCAAACTGATCTCAAAAACAGGAGGTAAGCGTGACTTTAAACGAGCATAAAAAGCACACCAATATTGCCCGCCCCGCCATGGGTAACTTCGCCCGGAATGAATGGGCTATACTTGGCGGGCCATGTACAGTGATCAAGTTCCTGGCCGACCAGGTGATCACAGCTTTATCGCCCCAATACCAATGCGCTTATGCAGATACTTCGCATAATGATGATATAGTTGGCATGCCCGGCAAACTGGCCAGTGGCGCAGCGTTAGAGTATACAGATCAGCTTAATCATAGTCAGCTGAATTATAAGTCGGGCTTAACGCCATTTACACAACGCGAGCTATTCTCGGCCATGGATCTGGTATTGGTTAATGGAAACCATCAGCCAGCAAAAGCGCAGGTGGTTATTATCGACAGTAACAAAAAAGCATCTCTGCAGCGCAGGCTCGAACAATTGACCAATGTGCAGCTTTTCCTTTTTGCCGACAATGCCGAGGGCGTGTTTGATTATATACAGGAAGCCATCCCTAATTGGGAGCAGATCCCGGTGCTGAGTTTAAATAACGACACCCGGCAGATCATCGAATTCTTTCAAACCAAATTACAGCAAGCCAAACCCGTTTTAAACGGATTGGTATTGGCCGGCGGTAAAAGCACGCGTATGGGTTTTGATAAAGGCGAGGTAAACTGGTACGGTAAAGAACAGCGTTATTATATGGCCGATCTGCTGAAAAAGTATTGCCACCAGGTTTATATTTCCTGCCGGGATGAGGAGCAGCAAAAGACGATAAGTGCCGATTATTCAAGTCTGCCCGATACCTTTACCGGTCTTGGCCCCTTTGGCGCCATCCTCTCTGCTTTTCGCGAGCAGCCGGATGCGGCATGGCTGGTTATAGCCTGCGACCTGCCTTTAGTAGATGCTGATGTGATACAGCATTTGGTGGATAACCGCAATACAGCCACTATTGCTACGGCTTATAAAAGTGATTATAAAGACTTTCCTGAACCGTTGATAACTATTTATGAACCAAAAAGTTATCCTGTTTTACTTCAATATTTAGCGCAGGGGTATTCCTGCCCGCGTAAGGTGCTTATAAACAGCGATGTTGCCGTGTTGCAATCGCCTGACCCTGATGCTTTGTCCAATATAAACACACCCGAAGAACTGGAGAGGATAAAGCGCATCCTTCATCAAAAAATTGCGACTAATGATGCATCCTGATCTGTTGCGATATAGTTGCCAGGTAGCGCTGCCCGGTTTCGGTGAAACGGCGCAGCAACTTTTAAAACAGGCAAAGGTACTGGTAGTGGGTGCAGGCGGTTTGGGTTGCCCAGCCGCGCAGTACCTGGCATCAAGCGGTGTGGGTACGCTGGCTATTGCAGATTTTGATACGGTTTCGATAAGTAACCTGCACAGGCAGGTGTTATACAATCCAACAGATGCAGGGCAGCTAAAAGCAGAGGTGGCGTGTAAGCGGTTACAAGATCAAAATCCGGATATTACCTTATTGCCGATAACAGACAAAATAACTTCAGCCAACGTACTGCAAATAATTGATGCCTATGATGTTATTGTTGACGGTACCGACAATTTTGAAACCCGTTATTTACTGAACGATGCTGCTGTGCTAACCGGCAAGCCCGTAGTGTACGGGGCTATTTACCAATTTGAAGGGCAAGTTGCCGTATGGAATATATCAAATGAGGATGGGAGCTATTCACCTAATTACCGCGACCTGTATCCACAGGTAGATGCCACACAGGTGCCTAATTGCTCGGTGGGCGGTGTGATACCTACGCTGGCCGGAATTATTGGTTGTATGCAGGCTAATGAGGTTATAAAGCTAATTACGAATACCGGTGAGCCTCTTATTGGTAAAGTGTTACTGTTCGACGCCCAAACCATGCAAAGCATGGTGATCAAATTAGGGATATCAACTAAAACTAAAATTACCGCCTTGCAGCAAACTACACAAATTCCTACCATTACCGCCAAAGCAACAAAAGAGGGGTTGGCAACTCATACATTAGAACTCGTAGACGTACGCACCGACCAGGAGCGTGATGAATTTGACATAGGCGGAATGCACTTTGAGTTGGACGAGGTAGAAGATAACCTTGATGAGTTTAAGCCCGGTAAAACCTATGTATTCTATTGTTCATCAGGCAAAAGGAGCGGGGAAGCTGTAAAACTACTTCAACAGAAATTGCCGGGTATTAAGGCGTATTCTTTGGAAGGCGGGTTAGGTTCCTGGAACCGGGATTAAGCAGATTTTTACGATTGATAGGATTTTGATTTGCATAATCATCACTACAATCAAAATCGCTCAATCCGCTTAATCGTATAAATCCCGGTCACGGATGCGCGGCTACCCAAACTTCTCCATCTTCAAAAAATTCTTTTTTCCAGATAGGTACGGTTTGTTTCAGGGTGTCTATGATGTATCGGCAAGCCTCAAAAGCAGCGTCGCGATGGGCGGCAGATACGGCTATAATAACAGGGATCTCACCAACCTGCAGCGTACCGCTACGGTGATGCACCAGCACTTTCTGTACCGGCCATTGTTTAAATACTTGTTCAGTTATTTTATTTATTTCATTGATAGCCATTTTGTTATAGGCCTCAAAATCAAGTTTTAGTACAGTTTTGCCTTTGGTGGCATTGCGTACGGTGCCTATAAAAACATCAATCCCGCCGGAGTCGGGCGACATCACCCAATCAATGCATTGCTGTATGTTTAAAGATTCGGTATGTATTTCTATCTGGGTTTGCATCTTATCCTCCACTAACAGGTGGGATTATCGCCACTTCATCACGTTCGGTAATAATAAGTTTGTCTTCAGCATATTCGTTATTCACGGCTACCATATAGCTGGCTAGTTGCTTTAGTTTGGGATATCTTTCTTCAAGCAGGGCTTTCATATCGGCAGTTGTTGCAGCGTCAGTTAGCTCAACTGTTATCGTCGATACCCCGAATATGTCTTTGGCAATGCCGAATGCCAGTATATTGATCTCCATAATTTATCCCTGTTACAAATATGCAACAATCTTAATCATAACATAAATTATCATGCTATGGTTGTGTTAAAACAAGAACAATATTTACTGCCAAATTGTATATTTGATTATGGCCAATAACGCTGTTCAGCAAATACAGGTTACCCGAATAACTGATGGCATAAGTGAAGACCTATCCGACGCTATCGCTATTGAAGAACCTTTAGAGATCCGTTTAGAGCACGGCCCGGCAGGGGAGCGCAAAGTGCAGAATATTTCCGTCACCATGCGCACGCCCGGTAATGATGCAGAGCTGGCCACAGGCTTTTTATTTACCGAAGGCATCATCAAAAATGCCTCAGATATCCGTGCAACCGAACATTGCTTTATAGCCTGCGCCGATAACCGCGAGAATGTGATACAAGTTAGTCTTGCCGAAAACGTAATCCCGCACCTGCAAAATACCGAACGCAATTTCTACACAACATCCAGCTGCGGGGTTTGCGGTAAAGGTTCAATAAACGCTATACGTACTGTTAGTAATTATATTGATGGACAGGTAGATAATAATTTTATATCAACTGAAATTATAACTACCCTGCCCGACAAATTACGCCAGCATCAAAAGGTATTTGCTGATACCGGAGGCTTGCATGCATCAGCTTTATTTACTACAGATGGTGATTTGCTGTTAGTCCGCGAGGATGTGGGTCGGCATAATGCTTTGGATAAACTGATCGGTGCTGCCATTAAACAATATAGCCTGCCCCTAGATAAAACGGTATTGTTATTAAGCGGCCGCGCCAGTTTTGAGCTGGTGCAAAAAGCCGCAATGGCAGGCATCAATATTATTGCCGCGGTAGGTGCGCCATCAAGTCTGGCGGTGCAACTGGCACAAGAGTTTAACATTACGCTGGTCGGCTTTTTGCGCGGGCAGCGGTTCAATATTTATACAGCGCCACAGCGCATTTTAATACCCAGTTATGAAAATTCGTATCAAAAATAACGGACTACGATACCGCCTTACCCGTAGCGAGGTAGAGGCATTTGCCCGGGATGGTCTTTTTAAAGAGAAGGTACAAATCGGCGATGATGCGCTCACCTACATTCTGCAACGAACTGTAGAAGCCGAATTATCAGCATCATTTAAAAATAACATTATTACTATGCTGGTACCCGAAAGTATGGCCGATGAATGGACCGGCAGCGACCAGGTTGGTTTTGAACGCAAAACAGATGAACTGCATTTACTGGTCGAGAAAGATTTTACCTGTTTGGATGAGGTAGATGAAGACCAGAGCGATAATTATCCAAACCCTTTAGCTAATAATTATGAGCAAAGAAACTAAGGAGCAACCCGCCGCCGAAAATCCTGAAGAATTACATAATTTAAAGGTTACCAAACCCAAAGAATGGGCTGCCGGTATACCTGCGGTAGCGGCAGCGTTGGCAGATGTTTTTGAAGAAACCGGCGTTGTACGCGGCCCCGGCGCATTGTTTAAAATGAACCAAAAGGGTGGATTCGATTGCTCAAGTTGTGCCTGGCCTGACCCTGACGATGACCGTTCGCCGGTAGCTGAGTATTGTGAGAACGGGGCCAAAGCATTGGCGGAAGAAGCCACCACCAAAAAGCTAGCCCCTGAGTTTTTCGCCCAAAATTCTGTTGCCGACCTGGCTAAACTGGATGATATGGAAATTGGTAAAAAAGGGCGTATCGCGCAGCCAATGTATCTGCCAAAAGGCGGTACGCATTATCAGCCCATCAGTTGGGATGATGCTTTTCATAAAATTGGCGATAAGCTAAACAGCCTCAATTCGCCGAATGAGGCCGCATTTTACACATCGGGCCGTACCAGTAACGAGGCATCGTTTGTTTACCAGCTTTTTGTGCGTGAATTTGGCACCAATAACATGCCCGATTGCTCTAATATGTGCCATGAATCTACCAGTGTGGGGCTTGCCGAGGCTATAGGCATAGGCAAAGGCACCGTTACCCTGTATGATTTTTACGATACGGATGTGATCATCATTATGGGGCAAAACCCCGGCACCAACCACCCCAGGATGCTTACCGCTTTGGAGAAAGCGAAAAATAAAGGCTCAAAGATCATCGCCGTAAACCCGCTGCATGAGGCCGGGCTGATGGGCTTTAAAAACCCGCAAACGGTTAAAGGTATTATGGGTATTACCACCCAACTGGCCGACTTATACCTGCAGGTACAAATAAACGGTGATATGGCCTTACTTAAAGCCCTGCAAAGGCTTTTATACGATGCAGAGCAGCAAGAGCCGGGTAAGGTATTCGATAAAGAATTTATTGAGAAAAGCACCGTTGGGTATACTGAGTTTATAGAGCGTGTAAAACACTTTAATGTAGACGCCTTATGCGCAGCTGCCGGTGTACCGGTTGAGCAGGTAAAGGAAGCAGCCAATCTGTTAAAACACAAAAGTAAAATTATAATTTGCTGGGCCATGGGTGTTACGCAGCATAAGAATGGCGTAGACACGGTTAAAGAAATTGTGAACCTTACCCTGCTTAAAGGCAGTATAGGCAAAGCAGGGGCGGGATTATTCCCTGTACGCGGCCATAGTAATGTGCAGGGTAACCGCACCATGATGATATGGGATAAACCCAAAAAGAAACATTTAGATAAACTAAAAGAACTATACGGCTTTAGCCCGCCGCAACAAAACGGTTTTGACGTAGTAGAATCTATCAAAGCTATGCAAGAGGGTAAGCTGAAAGTGTTTTTTGCCATGGGCGGCAATTTCCTTTCGGCTACGCCGGATACTACCTATACCGCCGATGCTATGCGCAAGCTGGAACTGAGCGTGCATGTATCCACCAAATTAAACCGCAGCCATTTGGTGCATGGCGAGGAAGCGATCATCCTGCCTACACTTGCCCGCAGCGATAAGGATGTAATAAACGGCGAAGACCAGTTCATTAGCTGTGAAAACTCGATGGGGGTGGTGCAAATGTCGAAAGGTATCCTGGAGCCGGTATCAAAAGATCTACTGAACGAAACACAAATAGTTTGCGAACTGGCTAAAGCAACATTGGCTAACCGCACAGTTATTGATTGGGACAAGTTTGCCAATAGTTATGATGCCGTACGTGATGATATAGGCAAGGTGATACCCGGTTTTGAGAACTATAATCAGCGTGTGCGCCTGCCGGGAGGCTTTTACCTGCCGAATGGGGCACGTGAAGGTAAGTTTGAAACAGAAAAGTTTAAGGACAAAGCCCCTTTCACCATTACACAGTTGCCTGAGCATAAAATAGCCGATGATGAATATATGATGACCACCATCCGCAGCCACGATCAGTTTAACACAACCATTTACGGTATGGACGACAGGTACCGTGGCATCCATAACGAACGCAGGGTGATATTCATGAACCCTAAAGATATTGCCAAAGCCGGTTTTATGCAGGGCGATAAGGTTGATCTGTTTAATTACTTTGATGGCATAGAACGCGTTGCCCGGCTGTTTATCATCGTTCCTTATAATATCCCCGAACGAAACACGGCAACCTATTATCCCGAAGGAAACGTTTTAGTGCCTATAAACAGTGTGGCCGATAAGAGTAACTGCCCAACAAGTAAACTGGTGTTTATAAAGATCAGGAAGCATGTGGAGTAGCGTCCTGTTCCACTGAGAAATGGAACAAGTGGGACAAACGGAACATGTTGATAGTTAATGTATTAATGTTTTTATTTTGCCGCCATATCTAAAGTGTTACTTTGTCTTTTTTGCTATAAAAATCTATATATCAGTATATTATAAGAATATGATTTTTGTTCCACTTTTTGGAAATGGGACAAAAAAATTAACGGGCAAAATCCACAAAAAAACGACTTTCTTTCGCCTTTTTTCGACCTTGATTCGACCTTTTCCGGCTTCGCAATATCAATAAAAAGAAAATAGGTTTTTTTAATAAATATTTGATTTATAGGTATTTATAAATTACAGGCTGTTCCATTTCGTTCCATTTTGTCTCGTAACGAACGCATAGGTTTGCCGGCGAATGGATGCGGCACGAGTTGCAGTATCACCAAAAAGGTTACTTATCCTTATACGCCTGCAACAGATCCTCCACCAAAATACCGTTAATACTCATGCCGGTAAGGTTACAATTGCTGATGTTTACACCGTTTAAATTGCAGTCGGTTATGGTACTGTCGTTTAAATCGCAGTTGTCAAACTTAAGCGGGCGATGCATGGCGTTGGCGTCATAATAAGGATGTCCTTTAGGTGGCATACCTATATTGTGGATATACGCACCACCCATTTGCGCGCCATTAATTTCCAGGTCGCTTAAATTGGCATCAGATATTTTAACGTTTGTGGCCGATACATCATCCATTGTTAACCCGTTAATGCACGACATCCTGATGGTGGAGTTTTCCATCCGGGCCTCGTAAACGTTTAATTGTTTGGCGGTATTTATGATCTCTATCAGTTCCATAATAATCAATATTGGTTGGTATAAAGGTCGCAAAATGTAGCCAACATGTGCGGTGCTATTGCGCCATAAAAGAGGTAATTAACGACATTCTTCCGAATAGGCTCAGGATGACATTACTCCCCCCAGGCAGTAATTATTAATCGCCTTGTGCCACCATGGTTACGGTGTTCGCATAAATAGATGCCTTGCCAGGTCCCCAGGGCCAGCCGGCCGTTGCGGATGGGGATGGTTACCGAGCAACCCAGCATGGCCGCCTTGAGGTGCGCGGGCATATCGTCGGGGCCTTCGTCATCATGGCGGTAGTCGGGGTCGTTCTCGGGTACAGCTTTGTTAAAGTACATTTCAAAATCCTGCCTTACGGTTGGGTCGGCATTTTCATTGATGCTTAACGATGCCGATGTATGTTGTATAAATACCTGGCAAATGCCTGTTTTAATGTCGTGGAGTTGTGGCATTGCTTCTATAACCTCATAGGTGATGATATGGAAGCCACGGCGTTTTTGGGGAAGATCAAGCGTTTGCTGAAAAATTTTCATACGGGTAAGATATATAATATTATACAACCCAAAAGGGTAACAAGTTCTTAAAAAGATCAATAACCGGGTTTTGGCATACTACATATGTAGTATTTTGATAATAAATCAGTTATGGCGAAGCAATAGTATCTACATTCAGGGTAATAATTAAAACCATATCATGTACCGTATCCCCTTAACCGTACTGTTTATTGCATTTAGCAGCCTTAACACATCAGCACAAACTACCAGGCAATTACTTGATTCGGCCCGGTATAATAAAACCAAAGATTTCGCTAAAGTTATTGCTTATTCAACAAAAGCCTACGAAAAAGCAAAGGCGGATAAGCAAACTAAGCTTGAGGCCGAAGGCGCGTTTGTACGTGGCCTGGGTAATTACCTGTCTGGCAAGTATGATGAGTGCCTGCGCTGGTACTTTGAATCTGAACGCCTTTATACCAGCGTAAAAGATACCAGCGGCCTGGCCGAGCTGTATTCTGATATGACCATTTTTTACCTGCGCGTTAAAAAGTTTAAAGAGGCAGATGAGGTAAGTAAAAAAGCCATACAATATGCAGCTGCCATAAACAATAAAAGGCAATTGCCAACCGCCGTAAACAACCGTGGATTGATGTTTTTGGATATTGAAAAACTTGATAGTGCCATTGTATATTTTAAAAACAGTTATGGGCTGTATAAAAACATAAACGATAAGCTGGGCATGTCATACGCGCTCGATTACCAGGCCTCGGCGCTGTCTGGGAAAAATGAGCTGGACGCCGCGTTAAGGGCACTTGGCGAAAGCAAACAGCTACGGGCAGGCGTAGGCGATAAAATAGGCGAGGTGCTGGCCATTACCAATATGGGCGAAATATACCTTAAACAAAACCGGTTTAAAGAAGCCACCCAAAATTTTCTGCAAACGGTTAGCGGGGCAAAGGCGTTAAAATATACCGAACTTGAGTTGTACGGTTACGAAATACTTGGGCAAACTTACGCCGCACAGGGTTTATTTAAACAGGCGTATGGATACCAAAAGCAGCACCTTGAACTGAAAGAAAAGGCGATGGATGCCAAACACAATAAGGATATTGAAGAGCTGCAAACCAGGTACGAAACCGTTAAAAAAGAACAACAAAACAAACTGCTCACGGCGCAGTCAAAAGAGCAGCAGGCCGAGCTTAGCCGCAACCAGATAGGTATATATGCCTTAATTGCAACTATCGTTTTTACAGCCATTATATTTTACCTTGTTTACAACAGGTACAGGGTTAAGCAACAGGCACGTTTCCGCGAAGCGATGCTGGAAGAAGAACACCTGCGCGCCCGGGGCATTATGGATGCCGAGGAGAACGAACGCCAGCGCCTTGCCCGCGAACTGCACGATGGTATTGGCCAGTTACTTTGCAGCGCACGCCGGCAGCTGGAGTTTGCACAACTGGATGGAATTAATGATGCAGATGATAATGCCGCCCTGCAAATGCTGGACGATTCGATAAAAGAAGTGCGCGACCTTTCGCACAGTATGATGCCGCCATATATCCTTAACAAAAACCTGCGGGAGGCAATTGAAGAGTTTATATGCAGGCTAAACAATAAGGAACTGGTTAATATTTATACCGAATGGGTAAATACTGATGTAATTGCCATTGATAAAACAACTACGCTTATGCTTTACCGCAGCGTTCAGGAGATCATATCAAACGTGTTTAAACACGCCAGGGCAAAAAATATCCATATCGAACTGGTGAACCATGATACCGAACTAACCCTGATGATAGTAGATGATGGTATTGGTTTTGATAAGGAAATGCTGTTTAAAACCAGTAAAGGCCTGGGGCTCAAAAATATTGAATCGCGTATTGCCTATATTGGCGGCAGCCTGGATATTGATACCATGCCAGGCAAAGGTGTAACCTATGTGATAGAATTGCCTTTGCTAAGCGTAGCCTGATAGCGTTATTCGGGGCCTTTAACCTGCAAAGCCTGGTTAATACAAAACAATCTAAAACGTATCTGCTTATATCTATAAACTACGTATGAATATCGAAATAAAACCCGCGGAGCTTTACAGAGATGAAGTAATTGAGCTATTAGCTGCTCTGAAATTACCGACAGTTGATTTACCCGGATTGCTTAACAACTTTTTTGTAGCGATAGATAATAACGCCATAACAGGAGTTGTGGGTTTAGAAATTTATGGTAATTATGGTTTATTACGTTCGTTGGCAGTTAATAGCGGTTTAAATAACAAAGGTATTGGCGCCGCGTTGCTTAAAAGAATAGAAACGCTGGCTACAGAGCAAGGGCTAGGGGCAATTTATTTGCTTACCGAAACCGCTAAAGATTACTTTGAGCATAAAGGATATGAGCACATTGCCCGTATGGATATCCCGGAAGAAGTAAAGGCGGCATCAGAATTTACGCATGTTTGCCCGGATACTGCCGTGGCCATGCAAAAATCATTGTAACTTTAGGGAGGATTTAATATCTAACCTATATGACAACAAAAGAAACTTTTAGCCTGCACGGTAAAAACCTGGTCAATAAAGTTAAAGAGCTTATTGAAGAGGGCAACATTACCAGCATCAGTATTAATGATAAATACGGAAAAACGTTGGCTCATTTTCCGTTAACTATTGGGGTGGTGGCTGCAGTTGTAGCACCGGTATTGGCAGCAATTGGCGCATTGGCCATATTTGTGGGCGAATGCAGCCTGGTGGTTGAACGCGAAGTGGATGATGAAGAAGCGAAAAAGCCCGAATAACCTATCAGGCCTTTTTTAGCTTTATAGTAAATGCGGAGCCTACACCGGGTTTGCTTTCGGTAGTTATGCTGCCGCCGTTTATTTCTATAAACTCCTTACATAACAACAACCCAAGGCCGGTACCGGCTTCGTTGCCTGTGCCACGCGTACTTTCTGTACCACGGTTAAACAAATTTTTTAACTTGTTGGGCTCTATACCAATCCCACTGTCATTTACTGTAATGGCTACCTCAGTATCACTGATTGCCGTATTTATCAAAACCTCTCCGCCCGGTTTACTGAATTTTATAGCATTAGATAATAAATTACGGATAATAAATTCAAAATGGTCGGCATCAGCTATAACTACTGTATCAGCAGCTACCGCATTAATTATCCTGATGCCTTTGGTATCGGCAACTCCCGAAAGAAAGATCACCGCACGTTGTACTAACGGGTTTACTTGCAGGGCTGTTTGGTTTAGGGGAATACCTTTTATTTGCATTTGGCCCCACCTAAGTAAACTATCAAGTGTTTCTAAAGATGCCGTTGTATTTATTTCAAGGCGTTGCAGTATCTCTTTACGTTGTTCTGGTTCCAGGTCGTCATCAATGATCTGTAACAGGTTAAGTACCGATATAAAAGGCGAACGTAAATCATGCCCGAGTACTGAAAATAGCTTATCCTTAACCGTATTTGATTCCTGCAGGTCGGTATTTGTTTTGTGAAGCAAATGGTTTAGGTGGCGCGTTTTGAAATAATAAAAAGCCAATATAATAAGGATGATGATAACCCCAGCCAGTATTATTAAGGTAACCTTTCGCTCAAGCACCTGTTTGTTATTTGCAAAACGTAATTCCTGCACACGGGCCTTTGACTGGTTTAGCTCAAAAGCATCCTGCAGGCTTACTATCTGTTTTGACATTTTCTTGTAGAAGAACTCATCAGCCAATTGGTATTGCTTTTTACGCGCGTTGTAAGCCGCTTTATAATCCTGCTGATGTTCATAAATATCGGCAATAGCGTTCAGCTCATCTATTTGTTCTTTATAGGCGTTCTTACTTTCAGATAATTGCAGGGCCTGTTTCCAGTAGAATAAGGAATTGCCCGGGTCGGCCTTGCCATAAGTGGTTGCCAGGCCGGTTAGGGTTTGTATCTGGCGAATGTAGTTGTTTATCTTCCGGGCTTTCTCAAGCGCCGATTTTTGCAGTTCGATAGATGTTTTGATATCACCTTCTTTAGCATATACAGATGCAAGCGTATTGGTTAAGGTAATATTTAGCCCCTGGTATTGAGGTACATTACTTAGTTCAATGCCTTTTAATAAATAGGGTTTAGCCTCGGCAAACTTACCTGTTTCGCGATAAGCTATGCTGATATCATTAAAAAGGTTGAGCGACAGGTTTGAAAAGGGGATACGGTTATTTATTTTTTCGGCAGTGCGGTAATAGCCAATGGCTTCGGAATATTTCTTTTGGCCGGCAAAAGCTTCGCCCAGGGTAATATAGCTCTCCATTTGGCCAAGCAGGTTGCCGTTGTGCTGGCTTAAATCAAGCGACTTTAAAAAGTAATCAATGGCTTTATCGTACTGGCCCTTGCGCAACTCAACCACACCCAGCCGGATGTTTTCTGTAGCCATGCCTTTTGTATGGCCGGCCTGTTTATAAAGTTCAAGTGATTTCAGGTATTTTTTTCGCGAGTCATCATACTGCCCTAAATTATCATCTATCATCCCCAACTGATTAAGCATCAGGGCCTGGCCCGGTACGTTTTTTAATTGTTTGGCAAGGGTAAGCCCAATATTGGCAAAGTAAACAGCTGAGTCGGGCTTGTTGTACCGGTAACGGGAAACCAATTTGTTATAATATTCAATTGTATCCGCAGGTGGTTGAGCGGCGCATAACGTTTGCGGGGCAGTAGCTAAAAGTATGATAACAGCAATACTTCTATAAAAATACATAGGTATATGCAAACTCAATTTCAATTATATAGTTTGTTTAGCGCCAGTAATTAAGGGGATCAAATATACCAAATTATACATTTTTATTGGGCCTGATTGCCCTGTTTTTCAATTTTTAGTTAATTTTACCCCTGTATTAATATAATATTATGTTATTGAAAAGTTAACAATTAATCAAACAACTTACACGTATTTTTGTCATAACAATATAATCTTAAAGCAATATGGTGATCTTAAAAGTTGGTACAGAAAACGAAACCGAGAAGCACGTTGAAATTGTTACTGAAAGAGGTGTATGGGGAAGCGGCGCATACAAAATATTTACCGCAAAATTCCTGAATAAGCTTTACCACAAGGATGTTCCGAATGAACCTACAGACAGCAACGACCCGAATTTTTTGGGCGAGATAAGCATAGACAAAGAAAAAGAGAAATGGGAATACAAAGGCACTAAACTAAAAATGCCTGAGTTGAAAAAAATAGTTGATTTTATTTTCGACTATAACGCGCCCGACGCGGTTTATTAATAGATACCCATTTTAATTTACATCGCTTAAATTAAAGTACAGCCTGTCTACAGTTAGTAGAGGTATGTTCGAATCTTTGAGCGATGTAAATATATCCATCTCAAAATACAGCCTTGGTTCAATATCTTCAGGGCTTGCGGTATCAAGCCAGTTTTTGATACCGTTATATAGATCTTGTGCAACATCGCCTTTATTTGCGCTGCCAATTAATATTGGGGGCATTAATAATACTGGCAAAGATACACTTGGCGAAAAGCTACCCTCGCCAATTTTATACTCATAGCTTACCTTAATTGCTGTATCGTGAGTTACACCGTTAGTACTACTAAACAATAATTGTAAGCAATCCTTTAAATTGGCTTTAGCCGGTTTAGGATTTATGCTTTGCAGGTCAAGTTCAACACCATTCCAAAATAAACCGGGCATAAATGTTGGTATGCCGCTATTTTGAGGGATGGTGTATATAAAGCGCTCATCCGTAGTGTAGTGCCCGCCTTTGGGGTTTGGCAGCAGGTTTTTATTACGGGTTTCATTTACCAGAAGGGTTATATTCTCATCACTTAAAATATCAAGTGATGAGATTTTTATTAGCGGCGAAAGTTGCGCTAGTTGACTGTTGAACAGTAATGGTTCCTTTGCAGCAGAAACGTACGTGTAACTTTTGGAAATGCTTGCATCATTTTCAACTGTATCAAACAAAATGGCATCGTAACCATCTATTAACAGCAAGGGCAGGGTTAATTGTGTTGACTGCCCTTTATTGGCGGTAACCTGTATAAGCAAGCGGTTATCAGTAAGCGGTTTTACTGGCCCTTGTTTAAGCGTAAAACTATAATTGGCTGTAGGGCTTTGGTTTAACTGATCGGCCCTTAATGTCGCATTTGTACTGCTTAAGGCGCCTTTTACATTATTTATTAACTCCGATAGCGCAATTAATGCCGGTAAGGCTACTTTATAAGCGTTACTATCAACCGTTGTAGCATTATTAATAAGCGGTAACGATGCTTTCAGGTCTGCACTTATCTGCGGATAAACGCTTAAAAATTGTGCCAGATTTTCAAACAGATTGTTCGGCTCGCTGTAACCGGAAACAGCCGGTAAGTCAGCATTGTTAATAATAAGTTGGGTTTCTACAATATCCTGTGCTATGGCGGGTTGGATGTATTGATAAATATAATCGTAAAATTTTACATTTTGAATGGTAACGGCATTATCCGCATATGTTTTCTCGTTAGTCTGATCAACAATGGACAGTGCCTGAGGATACGCCCGCAAAACCAGCGGTACATTGGCAGAAAGTATTGTTGAATTAGCCGTCGGCGGGATAATAAAGCTCAACGGAATAATAACGCCCTCATCAAATTTATAATCGAGCCCTGTAGGCTGATAGTTAACACTGATGGGTAAATAGCTTTGCAGCCTTGCGTTAGTGGCTTTTACGGTAAATGAAACGGATGATGTAGCTGTGTTTGGTATCAGCGCTTCAGAGAATGATGCAGACCTGGTGGCCGATACTGGCACAATTTTACCGTACAGGTTAACCAATTCGGAACTGCTGTTTGCAGATACCGAAGCATTAAATTGAACAATAGCAGTACCTGAATAAAAGTTAGCCAGTTTATAGTTAAGCTGATCGGTTAAATGTTGGGCTGCACTATCCAAATTTGATGTTTGTTCGATTACTACTGGTGCAAGCAGTTTAACCAGTTTTGCGGCAATGCCCGTTTTTGTTGCCAGGATATCCTGAAGCGGGTTTACGCCATCCGGGTGTTGTAATGTATTAAGCGTTGCGCAGGTTAGTACGGCATCCATCGTTGGCTTAGAAAGAACACTGTCAACACTTTTCAGGAAAATCGACATCCATGCATCCAAATCTATATTTTGATACTGAAGATCTGTTTTGGGGGCATTCCAGTCAATTCCCTGGCCGCTGGTGTAAGGCGATACGTTTACATTGCCGCTGATAAGATTTTTTGACAATGGTGCCGGGGCAAATGAGGTGGCTATATCCGGGCTTAGGTTATAAGAAACACCGTTGCCTGTATCACTATCTGCCCAGCGTACGGCCCATAGCTGGGTTGCATTATTGTAATCACCACGGCCAATAGCTAATTTTAACTGTGAGCCCAGTGTTTTAAACGTCGTTTCAAAATTTTGAGCAAATGCTTTTTGCCCTGCTTTTAACGATACCCCCATTTTTATATCGGGCAGTATAAATTTGGTAGCCTGGCTTACCTGCAAACTGGTATCGGCATCTATTCGGCTGATAACTAAGCTAGCCCCAATTTCAAAAATATTATTTCCCTCTAATGCCCCTGTTATTGGTAATAAAACAGGTTTCATTACAGGTGTGCGGGCAACGTGTTTTTGTTTGGAGGTATCATCCAATAATCGTTGCAGCCAGGTGGTGATAGATTTAATAAACTTTGATAAACTAACAATATCTTCTTCGGCAAAGCTGATGGGGGCGGCAGGGCATAGGGTGGTTGTAGCCGCGTGTTTGATTATGCGCAATTGCTCGTCGGGTTTTTCGTCGGTAGCATACAGCCAACTTAGCTGGTAAAGGATGTTCTTGAAAATAACCAGGTCGGCCGTTGTTTTTTGCTGCCATGTGGTATCCGCTTTATCTGCCTGTGGCAGATAACTACCGGCATCAAATTTATAATTTAGCTGTAAATAGGGGATTGGCCCTATATTTTTGAAAGCATATTTTATGGTTATAGCAGGCCATTGTTCGTAGCCTATAGTATCAAGTGTGTAACCCTGTTTTTGCCCCGAGTTTACAGATAAGTTCATGATGCAGGAGTGTAAAGTTTAGGCTATCAAGATAATGTATTATCGCTGCAAAAAGCAATGAATTTAATTTTTTAAAGATACCGTAACTTAAACCCATGTAAACGGATCGCTGGTTCTGATATAACTAACCTTCACGCCATTTAATTTTGGTTGAAGCCAATCTACAAAGTATTCCATACCGGCTTGTTCACTCAGAGCGTGGCCCAATATTATTAAAGCCATGTTAGAGCCCATTGCCCGTGCGTCACGAATGTATTCGGCGGTTTCCCATTCAGAGAGCTCGCCAACAACTAATACATCAGGTTTATCGCTTTCGGCATAGCCAACCTGCCTTTGGCCGCCCCATGCACCAGGCAATAACGTAACGCGACTGCATTTTTGTTCGGGGTTGCCAATAATGCGCAGGTGCGCTATCCCCAGCGATGTTTTAAAATGCTGAACCAGCTGCTGTAACGTAACAGCAGGGATGGTGATGGTTGCCTCATCAGTTTTAAAATATGGCAACCAGTTTAGTTTTTTTACAGCTCCGTAGCTTATAGCATCAGGTTTTAGGGAGTGGATATAATCATGAAAACGCCATACGGTGATGTTATGTTTTTTGAGCAGTGCCTGTTTTTGTTTAACAACGGCGTTGTCTTTCACCCAATCGGGGTTATCAGTATGGTTATAAAAGGTGGGTTCGTGCGCAATAATAAAGTTTGCATTCAGCTTCACGGCCTGCTTTATTACGTCAACAGTGGCAAACATGGTAGTAACTATGCCGGTAACTACCTGGTCTGCCGAGCCTGATTTTAGCGTATCAACCGTATTGGGGATAGGCGAGAGGTTACCCTCCTTCATGATCAGATCAATAACCTGCTGAACGGTATATTGCTGTTGGGTTGATAATAACCCATCAGCAAGCGCAGGTTTGATGGAAAGTAAAGCTAATCCCCCGGCTGATATAGCCGAAGCGGTGATGAATTTTCTACGCGATAAGGTGTTGTTAGCTGGCTTCATAATTGGGGATAACTGTAATGCAATATATTAAATATGCCTGTTAGTTTATTATTGTTTTTTATAGAACAGTTACCGTAATTTTACGTTGCTAAATATATGGAAAATTCAAAAAACGTTTTAGTGGCAACCGGCCCGCAGGATGGTGATAACCTATCTGTAGCGGGCGGTATTTACCGCATACTGGTGAGTGGCAAACAAACCAATGGGGCGTTTGCGGTGATAGAAATGTCGGTACCTGCAGGTGGTGGGCCCGGGCCGCATGCACACGCTGGTTTCCAGGAATCGTTTTATGTGATAGAAGGAGAGGTGGAAGTGAAAACCGAAGAAACAACGTTCACGGCAACAAAAGGCGCTTTTGTAAATATCCCGTTGGGTGGTATGGTGCACTGTTTCAAAAACAAGTCGGCCAACCTGGCCAAATTACTTTGCACTGTTGTACCCGCCGGGCTCGAAGAAATGTTTATGGAAATTGGCAAGCCGGTAAAGGCAGGCGAGTTTATTGCCCCGCAACCTATGGACGAAGAGACCCTGAAGAAGTTTATAGCAATTGCCGAAAAACACGGGCAAAAGCTTTTCCCGCCCGATTATTTGGGATAAGATTATTCTGAATCTTCGTCTTCCGTCTCCCCGGTTTTTTCGGGTTTTATATTAGCCTTTAGCATTACACGCCCTTTTTTGGTTAGGCCGTAAGTTTCTTTTTTGCCTTTACCATCCGGTTTAAAAATATCTATCAGGGTGTATGATCTTAGCTTGGCCAGTTCGTCTTTAGTAAGGTTACCCGCCGCGCCTGTAGTGGCTATTTTGTGTAATGCGGTAATTATATCTTCGTGCTTCATAAAGTGCAAATGTAGGGATTTATAATCGCCGGTGAATGTTACTTTACTTCCTGTACTTTAAAATCCTCAAAAGTAACATCAAAGGGCTGTTTGCCCGGGGCGGCAGCTACCATACCTATCATTGCCTTTACATTTGGCGGGAAGTAAGCAAGGCGTAGCATATCGTATTTTACACCATCAAAAGAGTATTTGATCTCAACATAATCGCCTTTGCGCAGCAGCTTTAACCAAACAGATTTAGGGCTGTCATGCCTTGGCACTACCGACCAGTCGGACACCTCGCGTGTAACTACCGCGCTTACATTCTGTACCCCGTCTACATATTCAATACCGGTTTTTATCCAGTTTTTATTATCTATACGTACCATAAGGCCTGCCTGGTGGAACAGTTCCTGGTATGCACCGGTAATTTTTACGCTTGCCTCAAAGTTGCCTGCTTGTTCTGTATAATAGAATGGGCCGTTATCTCTTTTAAAACCATAATGTGTTACCTGCCAGTAATCGGTGCCAGGGTCAACGGTCATTTTTAAGGTGTTACCTTCAACGGCCGATTTAACCGGTTTACTATACCATTTCATAGATGTTAAGGATTGTGCAAATGTAGCTGAACAAAAAAGTGTGAATACAACAAGCAGGGCAGATCTTTTCATGTCCAAAGCTATCAATATTCTGAAAAATACAGCTAATAGGATAACAAAATCAAAATAGCCTATTTAGTTGGCGAGTAGTTAAAACAGAAAATATTCTCCCGGAAAGCCGAATAATCCATATCTTGGTTTGATTTTGAGTTGTAACTCATTTGCACCGAAGTCAAAACCTTATTAATATACTATATACACGTGTTGGATACTATTACCTGCAAAAATTGCACAAGCCCTGTTACAGATAAATATTGTTCGAATTGCGGCCATGCCAGATCATTAAAAAGGGTAGATGCGCATTACGTGTCGCACGAAATTCAGCACCTGCTACATTTCGAAAAAGGGATCTTATATACGGTTAAGGAACTACTGATCCACCCGGGAAGAAGCATCAGGGAGTTTATTACCGATAACCGCGAGCGCCTGGTAAAGCCCATTGTTTTTATCATTATTACTTCGCTCATCTATTCCTCCATCAATCATTTTTTCCATGTCGAAGAAGCGTATATAAATTATACAGGTCCAAAAAAATCTGCCATATTCCAAATCTTCGACTGGGTAGAAAGCCATTATGGGTATGCCAATATCATCATGGGGGTATTTATCGCTTTTTGGTTAAAGCTGTTTTTTAGAAAATATAACTATAACTTTTTTGAGATATTAATTCTGCTATGCTTTGTTATAGGCATGGAGATGCTCATCTTTTCCGTTTTCGCTGTTGTTGAAGCTTTGTTAAAGATCAAGCTGATGCAGATAGCAACTATTATCTGCATGGCCTATTGTACCTGGGCTATCGCCCAGTTTTTTAACGGCAAAAAGGTATCAGATTACGTAAAATCGTTTTTTGCCTACCTGCTGGGCCTACTTACATTTTCGGTAGCTGCTTTGCTGCTGGGCGTTTTGATTGATATGCTTATTAAACATTAAACCAACGCTGCTACTTAATTAAGAGGAGATAAAAGCGCAATCAACTCTTTTTGCAGGGTAACACCTTTATCTGCATTATACCATTGCTGCAGCGCTATCTTTTTTTGCCCCATATCAACATGGTCATTTAATAATCGGATGTACAAAGCCTGGCACTCTGCCGGCCGCGGGCCCCAAACCGCAAGGTCGTTATTGTTAGTATCCCTAATAATAAGTTTTGGGATCGACTTAGTTCCGTTGGTCAGGTACTCTTCTATCAGGAACGGCTCTTTATCCCTTTGCTGATAATCAACTTTAATCAATGGGTTTAATTCTGAGAGCCTATGCAAAAATGGGATGATATGTGCTGCATCGCCACACCACGGTTCGGTGATAATTGTCCAACGCTGCATTTCTCTGATGCTTTCAATAATGGTTCCCAGTTCTTCATTCAGTATGCCTGCTTTTAACCAGCGTTGTTGCCGCGACCAGTTTAACTTTGTGTAGTTCAGATAGTCGGGATCCTGGTAAGGAGCTGGTGGGTGCAAATCATTTAAAATTTGCTGAAAGATTTGCTGGTAGGCTATAAAATTCATGGAGCTATGCTTATTAAGTAATATTATGAAAATAAAGCCGGCATTCAATCCGGATTTATTAAGAGCGCATAATTTACCCAATTTGTCATCCTAAAATGATATTTTAAAATAACAGAACGCTCGTTCCGTTATTGCTATATATTTGCGGAACGATTATTCCAATTAATAAATAATTGCTCACAAAAATGAAAAAATTAGAAAACAAAGTAGCAGTAGTAACAGGCGCCTCTAAAGGTATTGGCGCGGGTATAGCAAAAAGCCTTGCAGCGGCAGGCGCATCGGTAGTAGTAAATTACTCGTCATCAAAAGAAGGTGCCGATAAGGTAGTTGAAGAGATTGTAGCAGCAGGCGGTAAAGCCATCGCGGTACAAGGCAGCGTGTCAAAACAAGCCGATGTTACCCGTTTGTTTGAAGAAACCACCAAAGCTTTTGGCCCTACAGATATCCTGGTAAATAACGCCGGTGTGTACGAGTTTGGCCAGATAGAGCAGATAACCGAAGAACATTTTCACAAACAGTTTGATACCAACGTACTTGGGTTATTGTTAACCACACAAGCTGCCGTAGCAAACTTCAACACAAATGGTGGCAGTATCATCAATATAGGGTCGGTAGTAAGTGCTATTACCCCGGTAGGCAGTGCTGTTTACACCGCAACCAAAGGCGCGGTTGATGCTATTACCCACGTATTGGCAAAAGAGCTTGGCCCTAAAAACATCAGGGTAAACTCTATTAACCCGGGTATGGTTGAAACCGAAGGTACGCATGCTGCAGGTTTTATCGGCAGCGACTTCCACCACGAAGCTGTTAAAACCACACCATTGGGCAGGATCGGTCAGCCGGAAGATATCGCGCTGATAGCAGTTTTCCTGGCCTCAGAAGATTCGCGCTGGTTAACAAACGAAACCCTGCTTGCAGGTGGCGGTGTAAGATAATACCTGCTTTTAATAAATATATTTAAATGAATAGCTTTGCTTAATTTTAAGCAAAGCTATTCCTGTTATGGCAAGAACGAAAGATTTTGATGAAAACGAAGTGCTGGCTAAGGCGGTTAACCTTTTTTGGCTAAAGGGTTATAATGCTACCTCCATGCAGGACCTTGTAGACGAGCTCGGCATCAGCCGATCCAGCTTATATGATACCTATGGGGATAAACACAGCTTGTTTATAAAAGCGCTGGAGAGCTACCAGTGCACCAATACCGGTAAGTTTGTACAGATCATTGAAGGCAATACATCTGCGAAAGAAACCATCAAAGCCCTGCTTGATTTTGTTGTTAGCAACCTGCTGAACGATAAAAGCCAGAAAGGCTGCTTCATCGTAAACGCGGAAGTAGAGGTGGCCCTGCATGATAAAGAAGTGAGCGAGATGATCCAAAAGAACGATCAGGCGGTAGAAGATTCGTTTTTCCGGGTGATTGAAAAAGGGCAGGAGAGAGGCGAGATTGCCAAAACACAAAACGCGCGCGCCCTGGCCCGGTTCCTGTTTAATACGGTGAAGGGTATCCAGGTAACCGCGAAATCAACAACCGAGCGGGCGGTTTTTGACGATATTATTAATTCGGCGTTGTTGGTGTTGGGGTAGAGCTGTGTTATTTTCAGTCTTTATCTTTTAACTTACTCCAACTCCATGACGCAGTTTTTGATTGCCTGGTAGCCACATACCCTTTTGGCATTCGTGATAGTAATAATATTGATTTATCCAATTTGACTATTGACGATAACTTAACTTTTCTCGCAGCAGTTTCCCGTGTATAAGTTCTGTTATTACTATAAAAAAGCCATGACCCATCTTTAGAATGATTCACATTTGTTATCTCATCTTTATTATCCAAAACATACTTGGTAGCGAATACAGTTATCGTATCCGATATCCTAAATGATTTAGGAATAAAGTTTGATTGTTTTTGAACAGGTAGCTTACGTTTTCTTACAGGTGTGGGCACAACTTTGCAACAATTGCCATCTTTATCAAGTCGCTTATTAGGAGGAAGATATAAACCGTTTAGTTTTATGTCTTCACTTTTAGCAAGTGTATTGTCTGGCTTTATTTTTCCATTCCGTATCTCGTAATACGCAGTAGGTATATAATACATTGAATCTTGAGTAGGGTATGCCTCTGTTAAATCCCGTCCGCCAAATTCCAGAAATCCATCCTTGTCATAATCTTTAATCTCTGATAGAATTGCATTTTTACCCGGTGTAGCTTTTGTTGGCGTGATCCTAAAAACGATTAATTTATCGCGATTGGGATTATCTGCCATTCCTAAAAACAGGAATACAGAGCCATGATCTTCAATTAAACTGTTGTATTTACTTTTGTAAATGATGTCATCTGAGTACTTAATGTTATGTATCAACTTCTCGTCGTAAAAGATATGGCCTTTGTATACTTTGATAATATGCGCGGTAGCAGATCTAAAACGTAAAGTGTTTTTTACCGGCGATTGAAAAGCGGAAAGACTTGTAATAATTATCAGTAAAACAAAAAAGTATTTATATCTCATAGTGTTGGTTCGGCAGTTAAATATAATAATAAATAAATATTGTAAATTCTCGTCCTTGTTGGTGAGCCATCAACAAGGACGAAGATTACATTCCACATGTCTTATCATATAATTCGTCATTCATTCCAGAAATAACCCTAATTTTAATGCAATGAAGTCTGTTACCAATTTATAATCTAATAGGTTTAATACATGAAACGATCTGTTTTACTACTGTTGTTATTTATCTCTTTGTCAGGCTACTCGCAAAGCACCATTAATAACTATAAATATGTAGTAGTGCCCGAAAAATTTACACAGTTTAAAGATGCTTATCAGGATATGCTAAAAAGCCTGACCAAAGGACTTTTGGAGTATAAAGGATTTACAGTTTATCTTGAAAATGCCGACATGCCATCTGAAGTAGCCAACAATAAATGCCAAACGCTAAGCGCGGACCTGTTGGAAAAAAGCGGGATGCTCACCACCGAAATTACACTTGTACTAAAAGATTGCAAAGGTAATGTTGTTTATAAAAGCAATGCCGGCAAAAGCCGCGAGAAGGATTATAAAACAGCCTATAATATAGCTTTAAGAGATGCTTTTACATCTGTTACCTACACCTATAGCGGGCCGGCTGCTGAGGCAGCGCAGCCAACTGTTACAGCGGCAACAACGCCCGAAAAAGAAACAGCGGTAACCCCAGTCGTGCAAGCATCTGTAAAACCATCGGCGGCAGCTCCAATAACGCCGGTACAATCAACCGAAACGGTAACCAGCCGCCCGGCAGGGACATTGGATGCCCGGGCAATTGCCAATGGTTATCAATTAATTGATACTACCCAAAAAATAGTTTTAACCCTCCTGAAAACCTCCGCAGAAAACTATTATATAGCCAGTAATGCAGATACCAGCGGTATCGTACTTAAAAAGGGCAAAGATTGGTTTTTTGAATACTACAAGAATGGCAAGCTTGTTTCTGAAAAACTATTGGTTAAGTTTTAATTGTTTGGCCCTTGTTGGTGTTTCCTCTCTTTAAGGCCTTTTATTATAATATAAATGGAGGCTATAAACACAATCATGTAAACAATTGCCAAGCCGGTTTTCTCAAATTTTAAAGTTTCAAAATCGAATTGCTTATACAATGCCACACCTACAATAATCGCTATGATACTAAAAGTAAACAGCGG
This sequence comes from Mucilaginibacter sp., assembly GCF_041663085.1. Taxonomy (GTDB): domain Bacteria; phylum Bacteroidota; class Bacteroidia; order Sphingobacteriales; family Sphingobacteriaceae; genus Mucilaginibacter. The sequence continues at coordinate 14,930 of NZ_JBAZRC010000024.1, read as the reverse complement.
TGCCTTATTCTTTTCCATATTTTAATGTTTGATGCTTTATGATGAAGTCATTTAATGTTCCTAAAAAAACATACCGCTTCCATTACAAAGCATAAAAATATAAGAATTTCAAAAAATTGAAGCCGTAATTTGTAAAAGAATTTTGAGAGCCTGTTAGCTGTTTGCCAAATTAGTTAACCAAACCCTTTTTAAACTGATTGGGGCTTAAGCCTGTTTCCTTTTTAAAAAGCCTCGAAAAATAGGGAAGGTTTTCAAAACCGAGCTCGTAGGCTATTTCTGAAACCCGCTGATCATCGCTTTTAAGGCGGTTTTTGGCCTCATTAACCAGATAAATATGGATCAGTTCTATAGCGGTTTTGCCGGTTTCCTGTTTAAGCATGTCGCTCAGGTAACGTGGTGATAGGTTTAGCTGCGATGCCATTACATTTACACTGGGTAAGCCCTGCGTAACCAGTAAACCATTGGCAAAATAAGCAGCCAGGGCATCATTAAATTTCGATACCGTTTTGCCCGACAGCTGGGTACGGTTTATAAACTGGCGCTTATAAAAGCGTTGCGAGTATTTCAGCATCGAATCGATATGCGTGAGCATAATATCGCGGCTGTACTCGTCGGTATTGTTGTGGTATTCTGCTTCTAACTTGTGGTAAAGGTCCCACATAATTTGCTCCTCGGATGGCGAAAGGTGCAGGGCTTCGTTGGCTTCGTAATCAAAAAAAGCGTATTTGTTCATCTCGGTATGCAGGATGTGGCCATTCAAAAAATCCTCATGTATAAATATGATGAACGCATCTTCCTCAAACTCCACGCTCTGAAATTCAATAACCTGGCGTGGTTTGATGAACATCATGCTGCCGTTATCGTGGTCGTACTCCGTACGGCCATACATAATCTGGCCCGACTTCAGTTTCTTAAACCCGATCATATAAAAATCTGACGTAAACTCCCTGTCGCCGAGGCTGCAGGTGTGTGTACACCTGTATAGACTAAACAACGGGTTTTCCGGCATTGGGAAACCGTTGGCACGGTGCATATCCGCTAAGTTTTTATAGTGTTGCATGGTTATATAAGTTACACAAATCTACGCCGTAATACGGCGTAGATCAGTCAAAACAATATCATTTAAACAGGTTATTTACCGTGTGCCGCAGATGCAACCTCGTTCCAGTTCTCCCCTTCGGCAAAACGGCCTTCGTAAGTTTGTTTTACCCAGGGGTAAGCCACTTTACCAAGGAATAAACGCAGGGGAGGGGTTTCACTGTCTATCAGTTTCAGCACCGCAGGGGTTGTAGCCTCCGGCACACCGAAAATATCATCCGTTAACCCGGCCTGGAAAGCCGCCCGTACGGCATCATACTCGGGCATAGCAACTGTTTGTGCAGACGATGCGCCGGCCCATTCGGTTGCAAAACCATTAGGCTCTATCAATGAAATGTTAATGCCAAAGCCTTTTACTTCGGTAGCTAATGTTTCGCTCAAACCTTCTACCGCAAATTTAGAGGCATTGTATAAGCCCAGTACCGGTAAAGTAACCAAACCTAACACGCTTGATACCTGGATAATGTGGCCGTGTCCCTGTTGGCGCATTACAGGCAATACCGCCTGTGTAAGCCATAGCAAACCAAAAAAGTTGGTTTCCATCTGTTCGCGTGCTTCTTTTTCGTTAGTTTCTTCAACGCTGCCAAACAGGCCATAACCCGCGTTGTTGATTAGCACATCAATACTGCCGAAGTGCTCCTTAGCTTGTTGGATAGCTGCGATATCGGCGGCGCGGTCGTTAACATCCAGCTGTAACGGTAAAATATTATCGCCGTATTTGCTCACCAGGTCGTTAAGGGTGCTCAGGTCGCGTGCTGTTGCTACTACTTTATCGCCGCGTTGCAAAAGTGCCTCGGCCCATAGTTTACCGAAACCACGTGAGGCGCCGGTAATAAAAATTGTTTTTGCCATTGTTGTTGTTTTAAAATGTTAAGGCAAAGTTATATGAGCCGGCGCCGGGCAGTTTATACAGAAGTGGGTAAGATTGATACATTTTACCGAGTTAACCGCTCACTGCACAATATACCCTTGTTTTGTCGCATATACACCCTACGCATAATTGCCTTATTACGCAGATTTGTATCATAACAAAACCAATTTCTAATAAACTGTAACAGGAGGAAAAACGGTATAAAACAAAAAGCCCGATACGGACATGTATCGGGCTTTAGTACTCAAAGCCGCAGTCCCCACGAACCATTTTTTGGATGATCTTAAACGAATAGCCACTCTATTTGATGACTGAGGCCGATTGGAAATATCTAACCCGTTTTGATTGAACCATAAAATGGGATCGAATCAATTTTAAAAAACATTGGAATCAAAAAAAGTGCATATTTTAGATGTTAGGAACAATTAAAAAGACAGTTATAATGGAATTCAATTTTATAGCAGGTGACCAATTTAGTATTGGCACTTTAGATGACCTGGAAAAATTCATTGCTATCTATCCAGATTTTCAAACTGTAATGTTGGCCGATGAAAATGAACTTACATTGCTGTTGAAATTAATGGGAATGCCAGAATTTGTTAGCCAAAACCTAAATAATAGTGATTTTAGTAAATTTTGGGACTTGTCCGGGTTTAAGTTACCGGAATTAGATAATCAACAATTTGACAAATTTTATGAGAACTGGATTCAGAAATCGCATAGGGAAAATAACATGGATGAATATGGGAACCTGATTTTTCTACAGGGACTAAGTACGAAATGGAATAAACTTAAATATAGATTGATAGTCAAGAGTAATATTTAACTTATCGATCGTTGATATTTCCAACACAACACGCACCCTATTTAAAATCTCCAGGCATTTAGCCTATGGTAAGTGTTATCACCGCACAATTCAAATTTAACTCATAAAAAAAGTAGCCAATAAAATTGGCTACTTGTCATAATTGTACTCAGAGCGGGAATCGAACCCGCACTCCTTTAACGGGAACAGGATTTTAAGTCCTGCGTGTCTACCAGTTCCACCATCTGAGCAGGTGATTAACCTTTTAACAAAAATCCCTCCGGGTTAATGAAGGGATTTGAGCGAAAGACGAGATTCGAACTCGCGACCCCGACCTTGGCAAGGTCGTGCTCTACCAACTGAGCTACTTTCGCGTTGGTATTTCCTGCTTAGCATTACTGCGTTTGCGGGAGTGCAAATATAGACAGAAATGAATGTTCTGCAAGGAAAAATTAAACTTTTTTTTAAGTTTTTTATAACTCGCTGTTTTTCAAAACCTCTGCGGCAAGCTCGGGTTCAAAACCACGGCTTAAAGCATACTGTTGCAGTTTATACCTGCGTTTGTAAGGGTCTTTTTCGGTTAATGTGGCTTTCTTTTTCTCAATTAAACGGGTTAGGGCGCCCATGTAGTCGCTGGCATCAATGGTTAAAAGCGCTTTTTTAATCAGCACCGGCGACACATTTTTTAATTTTAGCCCTTGCTTTATCTTGATGCGGCCCCAGGCTTTCTGGCTAAACTTGCCTTTTACATAGGCTTTGGCAAAGCGTTCCTCGTTAAGGTAATTCTCGCCGATCAGCCTCGTGATGATGTTTTCTACGGCGTCTGTCCACAGTCCCCATTCGTATAGTTTATTTCGCACTTCCTGCTGCGACCGTTCCTGGTAGGCACAGTAGTGTTCGGCTTTAGCCATAGCAACGTTTATATCGGTAATTTTTACTTTTTTAGGGGTATCCATCAAAACCAAAATTCGTTAAAAATTCTTCTATTCATAGAAATATAAGCAAATTCGTGTCATGCAACATTCTTACGCTATTAGTGATATAAAACAGGTTATAAATGCAGGTGGTAATATAGTTGATGATACCATCATAAACACCCTGCTTACCGATAGCCGCCGTATAAATAATCCCGCAGGTTCGTTGTTTTTTGCATTAGATGGCCGGCGGGACGGCCACGAATTTATTGCCGATGCTTATACCGCAGGTGTGCGCAATTTTGTGGTAAACCATAGGCCCGATACCATTATGCCCGATGCCAATTTCCTGGTAGTGGCCGATGTATTGGCAGCTTTGCAAACTTTGGCTGCACATCATCGCAAACGGTTTAATTTGGATGTTATAGGCATTACCGGCAGTAATGGCAAAACCATTGTAAAAGAGTGGTTGTACCAGTTAATGAGTCCTGAAAAAAGCATTGCACGTAACCCTAAAAGTTATAATTCGCAAATAGGGGTACCTGTTTCTGTTTGGCAGATAAACGAAACGCATAACCTTGGCATATTTGAGGCGGGTATCTCTACCACCGGCGAAATGGATAAGCTGGAAGCCGTTATACAACCTACTATAGGGGTGCTTACCCATATTGGTACTGCGCACGATGAAGGCTTTGAATCGCCCGGGGAAAAACTATCTGAAAAGCTAAAGTTGTTTAAAAACTGCAAGCAGCTTATCTATAACTACGAAGCGCTGATAGATCATAAAGACGAACTAAAAACCCGTGAGTGCTTCTCCTGGAGCCGCAAGTTTAACCAGGTAGATCTGTATGTGTTCAGCGAAACTACCATATCCGGCAAGTATTACATGCGCGCCATGTATAAGGAAAAGGAGATTGAATGCCTTTTACCGTACCGGGATGAAGCATCCATAGAAAACGCCATCGTTTGCTGGGCAACCATGCTGGCCATGGGTTATAGTCCGGTGGATGCCGACGACCGGATTGAGCGCCTCGCCGCTGTAAGTATGCGCTTGGAACTTAAACATGGAATTAACGATTGTTCTATTATTGATGATTCCTATAATTCCGATATCCAGTCGCTTGAAATTGCGTTGAACTTTTTGAACCAACAAAACCAGCACCAAAAGAAAACGCTGATCCTTTCGGATATCTATCAGTCCGGCTTGCAGCGGGATGCTTTGTATAAACAGGTGGCCCAACTGGTAACCACCAAACATGTCGACCGCTTTATTGGTGTAGGTACATCTTTACAGGAGTACTCATCGTTATTTAACCTGCCCCAAACGCATTTTTATGCCGACACAGCTGCCTTATTGAAAGACCTGGGCAAACTGCACCTGCAGGAGGAAACCATCCTGATCAAAGGCTCGCGCAGCTTTGAGTTTGAAAAGATAAGCCGCGCACTGGTGCAAAAGGCGCATGAAACTGTTTTAGAGATAAACCTGAATACGCTGCTCAGCAACCTTAACTTTTATAAAGGCCGCTTAAAACCCGGTGTTAAAATAATGGCGATGGTAAAGGCTTTCTCGTACGGCAGCGGCACTTTCGAGGTAGCCAATATGTTGCAATACAACAAAGTTGATTACCTGGCGGTTGCCTATACCGATGAAGGCGTGGAGTTGCGCGAGAACGGGATTAGCATGCCCATAATGGTGCTTAACCCCGAGCCTGAATCGTATGATAAGCTGGTAGCTAATAAGTTAGAGCCTGCTATTTATAGTTTTAGTTTATTGGATGAATTTGTAAGATTTGCGCAGGACGAGGATATTATCAATTATCCGGTACACATTAAAATAGATAGCGGTATGCACCGCGTAGGTTTTGAAGCCTTTGAGGTGGAGACCCTGTGCGACCTGCTGGAGATCAATCAATACATACGTGTACAGTCGGTTTACTCGCATCTGGTAGCCAGTGATGCCGAGCAGCACGATATGTTTACCATGCAGCAGATCAAGATCTTTGAAACGGCCTACAAGCAGATAGAAGATGCTTTGGGGTACACGGTTATTAAACATATCAGCAATACATCGGGCATTACGCGCTGGCCAAACGCGCAGTATGATATGGTTAGGCTGGGTATTGGCCTGTATGGTGTTGACGCCGCCGTACCGCGCGAAGAAAGCGGCTTGCAACCGGTAGCTACGTTAAAAACTACTATATCGCAGGTTAAAAAAGTAGCCGCAAATGAAACCATTAGCTATAACCGCAACGGCAGCCTTAAAACTGATGGTAAAATAGCCACCGTGCGTATTGGTTATGCCGATGGCTATCTGCGTGCTTTTGGTAACGGTGTTGGCCGCATGCTGGTTAACGGCACGCTTGTGCCTACGGTTGGCAACATTACCATGGATATGTGTATGATTGATGTAAGCAACGTGGAAGTGAAAGAAGGCGACGAGGTTATTGTGTTTAATGAGCAGCAACGCATTGAGGAACTTGCCCTGCAAATAGGTACCATCCCTTATGAAATATTAACAAATATTTCGCAAAGGGTAAAAAGAGTGTACTTTTACGAATAAATGTGCAGATATGCAGATTTTGGATGTGCAGATTTAAGATGGATATGCCAATCACTAAGTCACTCATTCACTAAATCACTAATTATTTTCGGATGAAGAGAATATTCGGCGCCCTGCTTAATTACTTTATTAAAGGCCTTTTGATCGTGGTGCCGCTTGGCGCGGCTTTCTTCCTGATGTTCTGGATCGTATCGCGGATTGATACTTCACTTAACCTGAGCAGCGAGATGTTGGTTGACAGCCAGGGTAAACCGCTTTATATTCCCGGTTTGGGTATTTTAAATGTAATTGTGATCATCCTGATAGCGGGGATACTGGTTACCAACGTTATTACCGATCCTATTAAAAAATGGTTTGCCCGCTGGCTAAACCGCCTGCCGCTCTTCAAATTCCTGTATTCATCCATAAAAGACCTTACCGAAGCTTTTGTAGGCGAGGAGAAGAAGTTTAACGAGCCTGTTTTAGTTGAAGTAAACGAATTTGGGTTGAAGAAAATAGGTTTCCTGGTTCAAAAGGATATGAAGTCGATCGATCTGCCTGGGGAAGTTGCCGTATATTTCCCCATGTCGTACTCGTTTGCGGGGCAGGTGGTTATTGTATCTGCAGATAAAGTAAAACCTATCAACCGCAACGCTGCTGATGTGATGAAGTTTGTGATATCCGGCGGGGTTAGCGGCTTACATTAAAGTAGCCTCGGGCAGTTTATGCGAATCGTCTTTTTTCTTAAAGCTTCTTATTGTTAAAATAACACTGATCAGCATCAGTATAGCACCCAGCAAAAATGGCGCCCCCGGGAAATATACTGAAGCTCCTTTTATGGTGAAATGATGGAATAAGGTGGTCATCATCAGTGGGCCAATAATAGTTGTTAGGCTCACCAGGCTGGCAAGTGCGCCTTGCAGTTCGCCTTGCTCATTGGCAGGTACATTATCAGATATAAAGCCCTGTAGCGCGGTGCCGCCTATACCACCCAGGCAATAGGGGATCATGTAAACATACATCAGCCATCCTACATTGTTAAATGCGATAAGTACAAGCCCTATACCGTAAAAAGCTATGCCTGCCAGTATGTTTTTCCGCAAGCCAAACTTGGGGATCGTCCAGCGGACAAAGCCGCCCTGTATGCCCGCTATAAGCAGGCCTATAAAGATCCCCAGCGCCCCGATGCTTTGTGTTGTCCACTGGAATTTTTCTATCACATAAAAAGGCAATACACCTTCCACCGCTTTCTGGCCAATATAAACTACCGTATATGCGGTTATCAGTGTGCTTATGGCTAACGAATATTTCCTCAATCGTAATAATGAGCCCACCGGGTTTGCGCGTTTCCACTCAAACCTGCGCCTGTTTCTTATCGCCAATGATTCGGGCAGTACAAAAAAGCCATATAAGGCGTTCAGTAAAGCAAGCCCTGCGGCTACAATAAACGGCAGCCTTATCCATATCGCGCCTAAAAAACCACCAAGGCCAATACCTAAAATAAAGCCCAGGCCCGTTGCTGCACCTATCAGGCCGAAGTTGGCAGCCCTTTTTTCGCCGGTACTTACATCGGCTATGTAGGCCGTTGCTGTTGTGGTGCTGGCGCCGGCAATGCCAGCTATAAGCCGTCCTACAAAAAGCCAGGCAATGGTAGGGGCAAAGGCCATAAAAAGGTAATCGATACCGAACCCAAAAAGCGAGAAAAGCAACACAGGCCTGCGCCCTATCAGATCGCTCAGGTTACCCAATACCGGGGCAAACAAAAACTGCATGGATGCGTAGGTGAAGGTGAGGTAACCGCTATATTGGCTGGCCATACTGATATCAACATGGCCAAGTTCTTCCAATAATTTGGGCAGGATAGGGATAATAACACCCAAACCCAGTACATCAATAAATATGGTGACGAAAATAAATCCTAAAGCGGCTTTGCCATGTTGGGCGGGTTTAATCATATAAAGTATGGGCTGTTAATGCGAACCGCTGTTATAAGATGTTTTATCAACTGATTGTTTCTCTTTTTTAAAACTACGTACGGCAAGTATCGCGCCAATTAACATTAATCCCGATGCTACAAAGTATGGCGCACCGGGCAGGTGGATAGCGGTTTTGGTACTCGTGAAATAATAAAATACATACGTCATAAACCATGGGCCGAATATGGAGCTAAGGCTCATTAAGCTGGTTAGGCCGCCTTGCAGTTCGCCCTGTTCATTTTTGGGTACCTCGTTGGTCATCACACCTTGCAGGGCAGGGCCGCAAATACCGCCCAAGGCATAAGGGATCATGAAGGCGAACATCATCCAGCTTTTGTTAGCCAGGCCAAAAAGCAGCATGCCTATGGCGTATAAAACCAAGCCAATCCAGATGCTGCGGTTTTGCCCAAGTTTAGGTATAACTATCCTGATCAGGCCACCCTGAACGATGGCTATCATCAAACCAATAAAGCCTAACGAATAACCAACAATGTCTTCAGTCCATTTAAATTTCTCCATGGTGTAGAAAGTCCATACGCTTTGTACGGCGTGGCCGGCAAAGTAAACGATGAACAGACAAGCAGCCAGGCCAATTACAGCCGGGTATTTTTTTAATTGGATCAGAGAACCCATTGGGTTGGCGCGTTTCCAGTCAAAATCGCGACGGTGTTCTTTGTCTAACGATTCGGGCAATATGAAAAAACCATAGGCAGCATTTAACAGTGCCAGTGCGGCTGCAGCATAAAAGGGGTAATGCGTATCCATTTTACCCAGTATACCGCCTATTACTGGGCCTATGATGAAACCAAGGCCAAATGCAACGCCTATCATTCCAAAATTCTGGGCGCGTTTTTCGGGTTCGCTCACATCGGCTATATAGGCCGATGCCGTGGTAAAGCTTGCGCCGGTAATACCCGCTATAATACGGCCAACAAACAGCCAGCCTATGGTAGGCGCAAACGCCAGGAAAAGATAATCGATACCAAACCCTAAAAGCGAGAATAGCAGTACCGGCCTGCGGCCATATTTATCGCTAAGGTTTCCCACCAGCGGCGAAAACAGGAATTGCATAACGGCATAAGCTACCAGCAACAAGCCCGAATACTTGGATGCCTGGCTGATATTGCCATGTATAAGCGTTTCTATCAGCTTAGGGAAAACAGGAATAATGATGGCTAAACCTATAACATCAATAAGCAGCGTAATAAATATAAAGCTCAGGGCAGCCTTCTTTTTGGGTTGGGTAAGCGCGTCCATTGCCGTAAATAAACAACTATTATTTTAAATATCTCTATTAATTACCATATAATGTTTGGAAACAATGTAACTAAATTCTTACATTGACTAAAAAAATAGTTCACCATGAAAACACTTAACCTACTTATCACACTACCTTGTGCTTTGATGCTGCAAAGTGCTATTGGGCAAACAGCAGATCATCTTAAACTATCTGATGAAACACCCTCGGTGGGGCAGAAGATAAGCTTTACTTATAACCCTGTGGGAACGCCGCTTGATGGGAAGCAGGATATTAAAGCAACAATTTACTTTTTAGATAATAAGCGTAATAACGCTGTAGATGCTGACCTGAAAAAAGATGGAGCAAACCTGGCAGGAGAGTTTGTTGTACCAGCCGATACCAAAAGCTTATTTTTTAAAATAAATAGCGGCGAAGCTATAGATGATAATGTTGAAAAGGGATATGTATACCTGGTATATGGCACTAATGATAAACCGGTTGCAGGTGCTTATGCTATGAAAGCCTACACAATAGGGAGTGGTATGGGCGCTTACTTTAGCAAGTTAAAAACCGATGCACCGGTAGCTATTGATCTGTACAAAAAAGAATTTGAATTATACCCGCAAAGCGAGCTGGATTATGGCTTAAATTATGTAGGCCTGATAGCTGCATCGAAAGATGCCGCCAGCCAGCAATTGGTAAAAGATAAAATTGCTGCGTGGACAAAAAGCGGTAAAGAAAAAGAAATGATGATGGCATCTGGTTTATACGCGCGGCTTAGGAAACAAAGCTCTGCTGATTCATTGAACTCAATTATTGTTGCTAAATTCCCTAATGGCGAGGCCGCGCAAAATGCTGCGGGCATGGCCATCAACAAAGAAAAAAACGCGGCTAAAAAAGAAGAACTTTATCGTGCTTACCTGGCCAAATATCCGGAGAAGAACGAGAAGGCTACTATTCAGGATAATTTCCGGGTGCAAATAGCATCAGCTTATCTTAATGCCGGTAACATTGCAAAGTATAATGAATGGGCTGCACAGCTAAAAAACAAATCGCAATTAGCAATAGTTTTAAATAGCGTTGCCTGGAAGTGGGCCGAGAAAGGGGAGCGCCTTGATGAAGCAGCGGTACTGTCAAAACAATCATTAGATATTTTGGACGAGCAGTTAAAAACGGGCGCCGATGGCATGTTTATGACTGCCAGGCAAATTAATGAGAATAACCGTACTACATACAGAAATAACGCTGATACCTACGCCTTTATCATGTATAAACTGGGTAAATTCCCGGAGGCGTTAAAATATCAAAGTGAGGTTTATAACGGTATGACTTACCAGGATGCAGAAATAAACGAGCATTACGCGATGATATTGAACGCCAGTGGCCAATATGCAAAAACAAAGGAAGTGGCCGAAAAATCTATCGTTGCGGGTAAAAGTTCGGAGGGGTTAAAAGCTCAATTGGCTACGGCTTATGCTAAAGTAAAAGGGAGCGATGCCGGTTATGCTGAATACATTGCCGGGCTGGATAAGCAAAAAACAGCGCTGGCTAGGGCTAAGCTGGTGAAGGATATGATCAATACACCTGCACCGGCTTTCGCGTTGAAAGATTTTGACGGTAAAGAGGTATCACTGGCAAGCCTTAAGGGTAAAGTTGTTGTGGTAGATTTTTGGGCTACCTGGTGTGGCCCGTGTATAGCATCATTCCCGGGGATGCAATTGGCTGTCAATAAATACAAGGACAATCCGAATGTGAAATTCCTTTTTTTAGACACATTTGAAAACGGAGATAACTATGTGCCGGGAGTTAAAAAATTTATAGCAGATAAAAAGTATAGTTTCCAGGTATTGTTAGATGATAAAGCCGCTGATGGCAGGCAAGGGAAAGTTGCGGGCTTATTTAATGTAGATGCTATACCAACTAAATTTATCATTGATAAAAATGGTAATACCAGGTTTAGATATACAGGTTATTCAGGCTCGGCAGAAGCAGTGCTTGACGAAGTAACCAACATGGTTGAGATGGCTGCCGACCCTGATGCGGTTGCCAATGCGTCAAAAGTATCGGAGAGTAAATAATATTTATTTACCTAAACTAAAAAGGCGGTTCAATAAAATTGAGCCGCCTTTTTTTATGTTGATAGAACCCGTTAAAAGTTGGGTTTCAATACATATTTATCGTAGAAACGGAAGATGTGCTCTGCGGCTTCTTCGGCGGTATCAACCACGCGGTACAGGTTTAAATCGTCCGGGCTGATGTTATGCTCATTAGCCAGCATTTTCTCTTCTACCCATTTAAACAGGCCTCCCCAATAATCAACCCCAACAAAAACGATAGGGAAGCGTGCAATTTTACCGGTTTGGATCAGCGTTATGGCCTCAAATGATTCGTCCATGGTACCAAAACCACCCGGCAGGATGATGAAGCCCTGTGAGTACTTCATGAACATTACCTTGCGGATAAAGAAGTAATCAAACTCCAGGATCTTATCCCTATCAATATACTTATTGTGGAACTGCTCAAAAGGCAGCTCGATATTTAAACCTACGGATTTACCACCGGCTTCGTAAGCGCCTTTGTTGGCAGCCTCCATAATACCCGGCCCACCGCCCGATATTACACCATAGCCACGTTCGGTAAGCAGGCGGGCGGTATTCTCGGCCAGTTTGTAATACTTGTTATCGTTATGCGTACGTGCCGACCCGAAGATGGATACGCAGGGGCCAATTTTGGCCAGTTTCTCGAAGCCGTCAACAAATTCGGCCATTATTTTAAAGATCTGCCAGGAATCGGTTACTTTTATTTCCTGCCAGTTTTTGTTCTCAAATGCTTGTCTTATCTTTTCTTCACCAGTCATGTTATTACAAAAAATTTAAATATGATGCTTAGTAGCTTTTATGTTATTGGTTATGTTTAAACCATGATTCAGGGACATCAGCCCGTTCATTTCCGTTTATACTATATTGTAGTTTAAGTGTATATCCTCCGCCTCCTTCAACAAAATCTAAAGCAAATGGTTGCAAACCTTTTTTTAGGGCAACCTGGCCGCTTTTTTCCATTGGTGAGTGCATGCCGTCGTTATTAACTGTTTCGCGGTTGGCCACGTTCAATATCCCGCTATCATCACAGGTTAGGTAAAATGTATAAACGCCATCCTGCGGTACATCAATATAACCTCTGTATTTTACAGCGAACGAGGGTGCCTTAACCGATGCCGGTACCGAAATGGTTTGCGTAACGAAGGCACTATCGGCAGCGCCCTGTGTTATGCCCGAGGCGCCTTTAAAAAAGCCTTTATAATAAGTTGCTGTTAACCCGGGGGCAACGCCTGCCACAGTTACAGGCTCTGCCGGTTTTTGCTGCACGTACTTTACTGTATAAATATCGCCGCGTTTACCACTTGGGGTAAATGCAGCCAGTTTTATAGTTTGAGGATGGTTCACCACATAATTACGTAACAGCGGCGAATTTTGGCCGGGCAAATCGCCATTGGTAGTGTATCTGATGGCAGATGTACTTAACGGCGAATTCACTTTCACAGTATCTGAGGTGATAAAAACCCGTGTGTCCAGTACTCCTTCAAGATCTGGCTGCCTGTAATTTATGTTCAGTGCTTCTAACCGGCTGTATTGCTGAACAAGGCGTTGGGTATAGCTTTTATAATAGTCTTGTTTATTCGTCCAAAGTAATTCGGCCAGGGCGGTCATGCGTGGCATATACATATAATCGGCACGTTTTTCGGATGGGATGTATTCTGTCCATATATTGGCCTGGGCGCCAATAATGAGCTTAGCCTGTTCTGCAGTTAAGTTTTGGGGCACCGGGTTAAAATGATAGATGTTAGAAATGGAATTTTTATCGGCCGGGTTATCAAAGTACAATGGTGTGCCAGGTGTCATGATAACCTGGTTGCCGTTTCGTGCCGCTTTAACCGGGGCATCAGGCACCCAGCTGCGCCAATACATGATCATCGCTGTCGAACTTATTTTGCCCTCAAGCACTTCGTCCCAACCGATGAGTTTGCGGCCTTTTGAGTTGAAAAACTTCTCCATCCGGTCTATAAAGTAATTTTGCAGATCGGGCAAGTTGGTTATGCCTTCGCGCTTCATCAGTTCCTTGCAGGCTTCAGATTTGCCCCAGTCACGGCGGTCAACCTCATCACCACCAATATGGATATATTTTGAAGGGAAGATTTCCATGATCTCGGTATATACATTTTTGGCAAACTCAAAGGTGGTTTCGTTACATGGGCATATTGGCGTTGAAAATAGCTCGCCCCATTTATTCTGGCTGTCGCAGGTTAAATAGGGGTAGGCGTTAATGGCAGCCATCATGTGGCCGGGCATATCTATTTCAGGGATAATATCAATATGGCGGTTGGCCGCATAGGCAACAAGGTCTTTTAATTGTTTCTGTGTATAAAAACCGCCGTAAAGCGTTTTTCCGTTTTTTTGTATGATGTGTTGCTGATCGATATTAAAATCGGGGTTATTAGCAGCCCTTTTCATACATGCCGAATCCTGGTTGTTGAATGTTCGCCAGGCGCCTTGTTCAGTTAATTTAGGATATTTCTTTATTTCAACACGCCAGCCCTGGTCGTCGGTAAGGTGCAGGTGAAACTTGTTCATTTTGTAAAGGGCCATTACATCAATAAACTTTTTGAGATAGCTTATCGAAAAAAAGTGTCTTGATACGTCCAGGTGCATACCCCGCCACGCATAGGCAGGCTGGTCATCAATATTTACCGATGGCAGGCTTACCTGTGCCTTTTTTTGCCCTGTTTCAACAGAAACCGGTAACAATTGCCTGATGGTTTCAACTGCGTGGAACGCGCCGGCAGATGTACCGGCGGTAATAATAATGTGTTTCGTTGTAATATTAAGGCGGTATGCTTCAGGGTTTTTTATAGAACCATCATAAACAAACTGTACTGTATTTGTTGGATGTGGTTTTCCCTGTATTAGCGTACGCCCGGTTCCTGCTTTTACGAGTTTATTAAGCTGTGCAGCTTCATTTACAAACCTGGGGGGAGCAATAAGGGTGGTTTGTGCATTGATCACAAAGTAACCCTCGCCCGGTGTAAGGGTTGACGGATAGGGGATGATGTTTAAATTTTTATAATACTCTTGCGCGTTAGTATTTGTGCAGTAACATAAAAAAAGAACGAATAACAATAGTTTAGAAGTGACTATTTTAGTCATGACAAAGAAGGATTAGCTTTTACAGTTTTAATTTTGGGTGACGAACAGATCCAAAGGCCGGCAAAGGTAATTAATCCGTTTACAATGATAAGCTCATTGTCGAAAACGTACCCGCCCAGCAGCACTTTCGATTCGGTGCTCAGGAAATAGCATACCGCGGGCGATATTAAACAGATAAAAGGCACCAGTTTATCTTTCACTTGCCTGTAGCTCACAAACAGGCCAAAACTGTATAAGCCCAGCAAAGGCCCGTAGGTATATGATGCTACCTTAAATATGGCCGTTA
>NZ_JBAZRC010000023.1:0-39156 GCF_041663085.1 Mucilaginibacter sp. | reverse complement strand
CAGCAAGAACACCCCTACCATCCTGAATAAATTAGAATTAACACATTTGTTTGATGCCATTATTGATGGTAACAGCGTAAGCATCCCTAAGCCTGACCCGGAAGTGTTTTTAAAAGGAGCCGAAGCGCTAGGTGTTGCCCCGGCAGCCTGTGTGGTTTTTGAAGATGCTATTGCCGGTATTGAAGCCGCGATAAACTGCGGTATGAAAACCGTAGGTATTGGCTCGCCGGAAACATTGACTAAAGCAAATATTGTGGTAAGTGGTTTGGATAAGATGAGTTTGACGATATTGGCGGAGTTGTAATAAAACTACCCGCTTAAGCGTATACACTCCATAAGATATTCTAATGATATGAAGCTGAAACTTTTTGTATTGTGCCTGTTTATTTCCGCTATAGCATTCGGCCAAAAAAAGCCGGTGAAAATAGGCATCACACATTTAACCAAAAACTTTTACGTGTGCACATCATACGGTTATCCGGATGATAAATCGCCGGCATATCCGGCTAACAGCTTATTTGCGATTACCGATAAGGGTATTGTTCTGGTTAATTCACCATGGGGCGACGAACAAACCCAACAGCTAATAGATAGCGTTAAACGGCGCTTCAACAAAAGGATAATCTTTTGCATAGCTACTCATTTCCACGATGATTGTTTAGGCGGATTTGATGTACTAAAAAAGCAAGGTGCTAAAACCTATAGCAGCAGGCAAACTTACACGCTTGCTAAAAAAGAAAACAATGAGTTACCGCAATACACCTTTGCCCACGATACCACCTTTAATGTTGCCGGCATAACTTTAAAAACCTATTACCCCGGCGAAGGCCATACGCATGATAATATAGTGGTTTGGTTACCGCAGGATAAGATACTTTTTGGCGGGTGCCTGGTTAAAAGCTTAGAAGCCGACAACAAAGGTTTTACCGGCGATGCTAACCTTAAGCAATGGCCTTCATCAATCAAAAATGTACAGGGCCGTTTTAAAGATGCCCGTTATGTGATTCCCGGCCATCTGGGATGGCAGGGCGGCTTAAAGCAATTAAACCACACCCTGCGTATCCTCAATCAGTAACTTAGTCTTTGGGGCTTCGTAGTTTGGCGCGTTCTTTTATAATGCTCTTCACGGCACGTGCTACAAACTGTTTTTGTTCATTGTTCAGGTCGGTTACTTTACTATCGCCGTTAAACTCGTACTCTATTCTTTTATTATAATTCTCTCTGGCTTTAAAACCTTTGTCGTTTTGCTCAAATTCCAGGTAGCCGCCATCTGAGATATGCTCAATGCCATCCTCCTTTTCGTTAAAAACAACCTTCCCCGAATACTTTATCCGTTGCGAAAAATTATCTGTTTTATTTACAATGGTGGTTGATTTGCCCCAATCGCATGCTGCTACAGTGCCTAACACTATCAATGCCAGTACTATAATTTGTATTTTTTTACTTACCAGTTTCATGTTATTTATTTTTTACAAAACAAAAATACATATTACATGGTATTATGCAATACATAGTACTATTAATAAATACAAATACCTATAAATCAGTCAAATAATTTACTACTCGCTGCGTAAACTCTTCACCGGGTTAACCAAAGCGGCTTTTATGAGCTGATAACTAACTGTTGCTAGCGCTATAGCCATCGCTATAATAGCAGCCAATAAAAATATACTCCAGTGAATGTGGATACGGTAAATATAATCCTGCAGCCATTTGTTCATTAAGTACCATGTTATTGGTGCGGCAATGGCAAAACCAATAACAATTAAAACAACAAACTCTTTAGAGAACAGGTACACAATAGCCCCTACCGACGAACCCAACACCTTACGGATGCCTACCTCTTTAATGCGCTGTACGGCCATAAAAGATGCCAACCCATATAAGCCAAGGCAGCTTAACAATATAGCCACCACAGCGAAGCATTCATAGATCTGTGATAGCTGGCTCTCTTGTTTATAGAAAGCCGCTATACGTTCGTCCATAAACTGGTATTCAAAGGCATAATTGGGGTAAACCTCATTCCACAATTTTTCTATGCCTTTTAACGATGGGCCGATGTTGACAGAAGACAGTTTGATATTACTGATCTCGTACTGTTTTTTAAATGTAGTGATCAACATGGGCGCGTAATCGTCCTTAAACGACCGGTTATGATAATTCTTCAACACCCCTACTATCCTGCCTTTGGCAAACTTGCCCAGGGCTAACTGTTTATTCAAAGCATCTTCAGGTTTGGCCAGGCCCAGTTTTTGGGTAAGCGCTTCGTTCACTAAAAACTCCCTTATCGTGTCGGATGCCGCAACATTCCGTCCGGCTGCGATCTGTAGCTTATAGGTTGGGATATACTGCTCGTCGGCCATTTTGATGATCGAATAAAAATCGACCGGCTTGGCGGCGTTCTCATAGGTGAACATAGTCCAGTTAGCGTCCTCGCCGGCGGGTACGTTTGAGCTTAAGCTCACCTGCTCCACCCCGTTTATATCAGTTAGTTTCTTTTTAAGATATTCTAACTTACTGATGCCTGCGCTGTCCGACGGGAACGGAACATTTACGATGGCATCTTTTGCAAATCCCATACTCTCATGCGTAAAGTAATTCATTTGCTTTACAATGACGATAGTGCAGATGATAAGCCCCTGCGCTATCACAAACTGAAACACCACAAGCGCATGCCTTAATGAGATGCCTCTGGGTGTTTTTAATGCGAGTTTGCTCTTCAATGCATTGATAGGATTAAAGCCCGATAGCACCATCGACGGATAAAAACCTGCAATCAGCGTTACCAAAACAGCCAGTAACACCATAAACGCCGCTACTTTTATCTGCAGCAACATCCCGGCGGCTAAAGGCAAATCCATTATTTTACCTATAAAGTGTATTCCTACCGCACTTATGCCAACAGACAGGATAAGCGATATCAGTACTATTACAAAAGTTTCGGTCAGGAACTGCATTTGCAATTGCCCGCGATTACCGCCAAGCACCTTACGAATGCCCACCTCTTTTGCACGGTTTACAGCCTGCGCGGTAGCCAGGTTTACGAAGTTAACGCAGGCTATCACCAGTATAAACAAGGCTATCATCCAAAGCATACTGATCATTTGCGTGGTGATGGATTTGTTGGAGTAATTGCCCGCCTTATTATCAAAATGAACTTTGCCTAACGGCTGGGCTACCTCGCTGTCTTTATTATCGGGCGCCCGGTATTTTTTCATCAGGGCTTGTAACTTGCCGGTTAGTTGCGCTTCGTTCATGCCTGCCGGGGCCAGTACATAACAACCGTAATAAGAGCCTGTGCTATTGTAATCGGTTGATTTTAGCATCTCGGCGGTGCGGCCCGTACCTAACGAAAACACTACACTAAACTGAAAATCGGAGTTTTGAGGGATAGGAGCCAGTATACCGGTTACCTTTAAAACTTCTTTATTATCCCACCTGATGGTTTTGCCCATGGCCTGTTGCCAGTTGCCAAAGTATTTTGTAGCGGTTTCTTTGGTAAGTAATACCGAATTGGGGTTCTTCAGTGCAGTATTGGCATCGCCCTGTATCAGCGGAAAATCAAATATTTTAAAGAATGATGGCGTGGTTGCAAATACGCCGGTCTCTTTAAACTTTTTATCAATCTGCCCTTCTTTGTTCAGCACCTGGATCTGCTCATTATCGTTATGCATAATTGGTGCATATGCTTCAATTTCGGGGATATCGGTTTTTAGGGTTTGCGGGATGCCACGTGCAATGCCCGATCCGTAAAAGATATCTTTCGAATCAGCATGATGGTATTCGGTCAGCATCCGGTATATCCTATCCTTCTTGGCATGGAAATTATCAAAGCTTAAATGAAACTGGATCAATACAAATATCACCAGGCAAATAGAGATACCCGTGCCCAGGCCAATAATATTGATAAATGTGTATGCCTTATTGCGCAACACGTTACGCCAAGCCGTTTTAAACAGATTTTTAAACATAACGATGAGTTTTAGTTTTGTAGTGTTTGGAAGTTTTACAAAGCCAGTGCCAATGAAAAAAGAGGCTATAGCACGTAGATAAGGGCATAATTTCCAGAGGGGTGTACGAAAACGTACAGTTGTACGTGCGGTTTCGTACGTTTAAATTCGTAGATAGATGAACAATAAAATTGTTACGTATCAATTGATATGAATGTCTTGCCTGTTGTAATAAAAAAGTTAATTTAACGGTGTGATAGCTTAACTACCATTTAGTTGTCACTATTATAAACTGATAAGGCCTGATGTCGAAAAAGAAATTACTGTTCTTACCTGTGTTCCTGTTTCCGCTGATGGTTATTTTATCGCAATGCTTAAGTCCTGAAGAAGCAGCTACCGACCCCAGGGGGGATGCTTACGCAGGCGCAAAAACTTGTATCAGCTGCCATAAAAAAATTAGCGATAGCTATATGCACATGGCGCATAACATCGCGTCCTCCCCTGCCTCAACAAACAGTATCCATGGTAGTTTTTCACCCGGCTTAAATGCAGTTATCTATAATGATCATACCAAGGTTTTGATGACCAAAACCGATAGCGGGCTTTATCAAACCAATTATGTAAACGGTGAAAAGGTAGAAAGTGCCCGCATGGATATTACCACGGGCGGTGTTAAAGGCGAAACCTATTTATACTGGAAAGAGAATGAGCTTTTCCAGTTGCCGGTATCGTTTGACAATACCAATAACCGCTGGATTGTTAGCCCCGGCTATGATACCACTATGGCCAGTTTCGATAGATCAATCAACATACGTTGTATGGAGTGCCACGCATCTTATGCTAAAACCGAACCGGGTAAGGTGCCCAGCTTTGATAGTAACCCGATAGGTTTTGATAAAAAATCAATTATTTTAAGCATCGATTGTGAGCGTTGCCATGGTGGGGCCAAACACCATGCTGACTTCCAGGCGGCCAATCCCGATGTTAAAACTGCCAAGTACATCATCCGGATAAGCACTTTAAGCCGTACGCAAAAAGTAGATCTTTGCGGCACCTGCCATTCGGGTACGCAAACGGTTAACACCAAATCGATATTTGATTTTAAACCAGGCGATAAGCTTACCGACTTTAAAAAACACGACCCGGGTGCCGGCCCTTTAGATTTTGCACATATTGATGTACATGGCGACCAGTTAGATATGCTTAAAACAAGCAAATGTTACATCAGCAGCAATATGGATTGCAATACCTGCCACAATACGCATCAAAACGAACGTAGCAACGCGGCACTGTTTGCACAGCGCTGCCAAACCTGCCACTCAACAGCAAGCCATAATGTATGTAAACTAACAGGTAAAATTGATGCGCAGGTATTACAAACCAAATGTATATCCTGCCATATGCCCGCGTTGCCCACTAAGGCTATTATCAATAACCATCAATCGGTATTGATACACAGCCATCACATAGCGGTTTATGGTGATGAGATAACCAAAATATCGGCTTATTTAAAAAAGAAATGATGGTTACAAGTGCTGTATGCAATACGGCACTTGTAACCATCATTAAATATTAGTGTAGAGATATTACTTCTTAATATTATTCTGCAACACAATAAACGGCAGGTGTTCGTCCCAATTTGGCGAAAAATTAGGCTGGAATAAAAACCCGCTTGCATAGTTCCCTAATATAATATCCGGCTTGCCGTCTTTATCCAGGTCGCTTACATCCATGCTCATCCATCGGCCGTATTTGCTAACAGGAACCGCATGAGGTTTAAATTGCATTGGTTTATCCTGCTCAAAGTAAATAAATTCCTCAGCCGGGTTATTCTTCATATCCGCAAAGAAAGCGATGGTAGCAATATCGATATCGCCATCATTATCAAAATCCTGCGCTATGGCTTTTGTTGCACCGTTTATCGGGTAAAACCAGCTTTGTTTAAAATTAAAATCGCCGGTATTTTTGTAGATGTATAAACCATGATAAGGTTTCAGGATACGCGAATCGTGAAAATTATACCCACAGGTATAAACCAGGTCCTGTTTACCATCATGATCAATATCAGCCAGCGCAAAGCTTGTTGAGCCGTTTACCGGTGGGAACGACAGCAACTCGCGGCTGGTGAAACCTCCTTTTTTATTATTCAGGAATAATGATAACCCCTCGTTTCCGGTGCCAAATAATACCATAAGGTCGGGATAGCCATCACCGTTAAAATCCTGCGAAACGGCTTGTACAGCTCCGGGCCTGTCAGTTATGGTAAACTGTTTTAACGCTTTACCATCTGGCCCCAACTTAAACAGGTAAACACCACCTTTTGTAAAGCCCTGCCCCAATACAATAAGATCATTATTACCGTCTTTATCTACATCAACATTCAAAGTTTGTACAGGCCTTGGCATATCTCCGGCAACTTCTGTTGCCGTTAAAGGGTTAGCGGCAAGGTTAGCTCCGTATATTTTCCCTGATGGGTAATCAACAGCATCTATCCGGCCAATGCATGATAGTATTGCCCTATCGCCTCCCTTAGCATCTTTTGTAAAATCAGCATTCACCGCAGCCGATGGGACATGAGTTACCCTTACAGCCTTAAGCTGGTTATTCCATTCAGTTAAAGTGTTTGCAACCAGGTCGCTGGTGTATATATTACCTGTATTTGGGTTTGCCGCTACCATAGTGGTAAAAGCTATATCAGTGCCGCCGGCGGGTTTTTTTAATGTAAAGCCAGCCCAATTATTTACCAATGGTACAGGGCGTTTTGCGGGTAAAAGTGTATCTGGTGCAATTTTATTATAGTAATCAACAATTGCCTGCCAATTTACTATTGATATACCGGAGGTATCTTTAGGGGCTTTATAGAAAGATGGGCCGTATGTAGATATGCCTAAATAGTGTGCCATTGATGGCAGGGAGTGCATTCGCCACACATCTTTGGTTAAAGTGTTTGCCGGCACAAGCGAATGGCATTTTGTGCAATGCAGCTTTACCAGGTGTTCGCCATCTGCTATAACATCGCCTGTAAGTTTGTAATCGGTACCGGTTTTACTTTTGCAGCCCTCAAGTAATGTGCTTAATGATAATAAGGCAACCCCGGATAGTATAAAAGATGTAAATAAAAAGGTGTGCTTTAGTTTCATAATAGTATCTAATCCTCTGTTAGTTCTGTAGTTTTAATGTATTCCAGATAAATTCGCCAATCTTGCGGCCCTGTATAGCGCCCTGATCTACGCTGTTCTTGTAATGGATACCACCATAAAAACGGCTTATCGACGTTTCGTCTGAAGCTTTCAGGAACGATTTGAAATGGCGCTGCATACCAATGTAACGTAAATCGCTGGTATCGTCATATTCAAAATTATCACCAAATAAGTGCGTTAGTATTACCGCAGATGCTGCGCTGATATCGCTATGCCCGCTTGGATATTCCGGGAATGGCGGTGTTTGCAATAATGGCAGCCATTTTGGGTCCCACTTAGCGTTTATTACGGTAACCGGTCTAATGTACTCTGTAGTGTATTTAACCTGCCAGCCGCATATAAAAGCATCATACAAGGCTATTGAAGTTAAGGCATATGCCTGTGCGGTTTTCACAGCACTGGCCTTGGTTTTTTCGCAGGCTATCCGCGCAATACCTATCCAGTGGCCACCAGGGGTTATTTTTTTGTTTACAAACATCATATGCCCGTTATGCTGTATCACAAACGGGTTGTCATCCCAAAATTTGGCAATGGTTACCTGCTCGGGAGTGAGTTTTTT
This sequence comes from Mucilaginibacter sp., assembly GCF_041663085.1. Classification (GTDB taxonomy): domain Bacteria; phylum Bacteroidota; class Bacteroidia; order Sphingobacteriales; family Sphingobacteriaceae; genus Mucilaginibacter. The sequence continues at coordinate 31,447 of NZ_JBAZRC010000023.1, read as the reverse complement.
ACTTTGCTCGTAAACCTCCCGGTTTTGTTTAATGTATTCGCTGTTTTCATCGTTGCTGAAAGGCGGCGGTGGCGGCAATGCAAAGTCTGATGATGATTTTACAACAAAAGTTTCCATGGTTCCCCAGCAAAACTCCACTCCGTCCAGATAATCGGGCGCTGTTGGGCGCCATTTTCCATCATCATCACTTCCTAAAAACCTTGGCTTGCCTCTTGTTTTTGCATAATTATCAAACTTGGCGCGCCCTAAAACTGCTTTACCAACACTTTCACCAAACGCTACAGAGCGTGCAAAGGTAGAATCATCAAGATTGTCTTTATACATTGCAAAAACCTTATCCTCGTAACGTTTTAATGTATCTACGGAGAAAGTTATCTTGTGTGCAACTGTAAAAAACGCCTTTGTAGCTGCAAGCGCATAATTATATTTTACCCCCTTTTTAGGTTGGGGCATGGCCTTAAAGCCGTTTAACTGACCCGCTATTGAGTTGTATTTAGCATCCTGAAAACGAATAGCCTCGTAAGCGGCTAATGATGTGTACCCATATATGCGGCTTGCCACAGGCGGGCTAAATACATCATAAATAATAACCTGTGTTAACTCGTCTACATTATCATGCAGTACATCGGCATCGCTTTTTAATGCTATTTTTTGTTTTTGTTTACAGCTTATGGCTAATAAACAAAATGCAAAAGCTATCATTATTTTAAAGTTTCTCATTATAATCGGCTATATTAATTTAAAGGAATATTTCTTGTGTTGCCAGTGTTATCTGTTATAACAACCGATGCCATGGTAGCATCAATATTAAAAAACCTGCCCGACTGCGATAAGAAGGACGCGCCATTGTAAAACTCCTGCTTCGCAGTTTTACCATTCTTATATTTGATGGTAGCAAAAGCATCAAACGGTTTTATGGCAACCGTACGTACGGGCTTTTTCAACTCAAATACCTTCATAGCATCTTTATACTGCGTGGCAGCTAATAAGTAATTGCCTTTTGCACCGCGCAGTTTAACCAACGCCTTACCATTACCAGGTATATAAATACCGCTTTGCATAATGGTTAATGGTTTAAAGCCTCCCTTTCCATCGCCTTTTAAAACTAATCCGTTGAATGCATCGTAGCGGCCGGTGGTAACTTCCGTACCATAATCGTTGCCATTAAGGGCTACATCCAGATTGCCGTCGCCATCAAAATCGTCAATAATTATACCTGCCAGTTGTGATATCTGTGCTTCTATAGGTAAGGGTATAAGGGTAAATTTACCATGCCCATCGTTACGTAAATAACAAGATTGCAATTCGTTAGCTTTTAACCTTACGGCACCTTTACGCATAGCGGGTGTAATAACACTATCCATAGTAGCAACCGCATATGATTTATAGTTTTGGAATTTTATGCGCATGCTGATAATCTGTTTCACCATATCATCACGGGTATGTGCCGGAAACTCTTTCATAACGCCATCCCTATCCTTTAAGAACAATGATGGGATTGCATCATAACTATCGTTATCGTCAAAATCTTTAGCGGTTATGTATACCGGGTATTGGTCGGTTGCCTTATAAAATGTATTTAGTCCGGTGTTCCCCACAATGTAGTCAATATCCCCATCGTTGTCAAAATCACCGCCCGCTATGGTGTTCCACCAGCCCAGCTTATTGGCTATGCCACTATTTGCGGTTGTGTTTTTAAACACCCCGTGATCATTCTTCATAAAGGTTACCGGCATCCACTCACCGGTTATTACCAGGTCGGGCCAGCCATCGTTATCATAATCTGTAAAAGATGCATCGCACACCAAACCTAAATTATTGAGGCCTTTAGCTACGGTTTGTGTTACATCTGTAAATTTAATAGCTCCCTTTTTACTATCGTTACGTAAAATCAAGCTCGATACCGGTTTAGGGTAGTTCCACGGGTTAACCCTGCCGGATACAAACAGGTCAAGTGAGCCATCCTTATTATAATCTACCGCCTTAACACACAGTTTGCTGGTAAAATTAGCCGGTAATGCATTTGTTTGCAAGGTAAAGTTGCCTTTGCTATCGTTAGCATAAATCCTGTCCTGGTATGATTTTGCACCGGATTCATCTTCATACCCCCCACTTGTCGCATAAAGGTCAAGATCGCCATCTCCATCAGCATCAAATAAAAGTAAACCTTCGTCCTTGTATTTATCAGTTAAGTTTGTTGCGGCAGCTAACATGTTGCGTTGTATAAATTTGCCATTAGCCTGTTGTAAGAGCAACTGTGCCGGATATTTTCCGGTGCCGCCAACAACCATATCATCAAAACCATTGCCATCCACATCACCAACGGCAATAGCCGGTGAGTATTCTGATAATTTATGCGGCAGTAATTTCTGCACGTTAAAGTCGGCAAAGTCAACATCGTTATGTTTATAATTGATGCCTACAGATTTTGTCACCTCGGTAAACAACGATTGGGTGTTTACCAACGGTTGGTTGAAATTATACCCGGTTTTAGCATTATTTATATCAACCTTAAGTACCTGGTCGGTTTTTACATTGCTTAACACCTGCTTTTTACCATTCTGCCATTTTATTACAACCGAATCTATACTGGTGATTTTACCAAGGCCAAAATGCGCAATATTTTGTATGGTTGATAAGTATCCGCGAAAGGGGGTATTTTCGTATACCTGTTGCTTGCCATGGTCATAGTAAATATTAGCCCAGGCACCTATACCATCCATATTTTGCGGATTACCTTTAAATTGTATTTGCAGATAATGATTATTACTCTTGTCTTTTTGCCGCGAGGTGTTTTTATACACAAAGGCCTCATCATCAATATTATTAATGATCATATCCATTGCACCATCGTTATCCAGATCGGCATAGGCAGCACCGTTAGAAAATGATGCTACATCCATCCCCCAGTTTTTGGTTACATCCTCAAACTGTAGTTTGCCGTTATTCCTAAAGGCGTAATTTGATATTTTTACAATCGGTATTTGTTTAAGTACCTGGCTTTTTGTTGCTATAGCATACGATTCGTTCCTGAATGCAATAAAATCATGGTCGGTAACATCGCGGGGGTAACCATTGGTTACTACAATATCCCTAAAGCCATCGTTATCAAAATCTGTTATCATAGGCCCCCAGCTCCAGTCTGTTTGCGCTACGCCGCTTAAAAAAGCAATTTCGCTAAATGCCGGTGCACCAATTGAATCATTCTGGCCAAGGCGTGGGCCCTGGTTTAATTGTAAGGTATTATGATTGTATTGGTATTGATACCCGTACCGGTCAAAATTTTGGTATAATTGGTACATTGTGCCCGGCATAAACATTTTTTTACGATAGTTATCTTCCGGATCCATATCCAGTTCAAAAACATCAGCAAGGCCGTCGTTATTAATATCCTGCACATCCTGGCCCATGGCACTGGTAGCAGTATGTTTAAAGTATTCTCTTGAACGATCGGTAAATGTACCGTCGTGGTTGTTAATGTATAGTATATTGCTTGGTAAAAAATCGTTTGTTACATAGATATCTTTCCAACCATCCTGGTTAAAATCGGCAATACTTGCCGCGTGGCCGTAGCCTTCAATTAGTATACCGGCCTCTTTTGATACATCTTTATAAACACCGTGTTTTAAAATAGGATCATAATCGTTACGATATAACCTGCCTGTGTTACGGCTTGTGCCGTCTGTAATAATAGGCCTGAAAGAACTTGTATTATCAGTAGATTGTGCCTCGTTAACAGTAAGGTACATATCCAGGTCGCCATCGTTATCGTAATCAAAAAACGATGCCATAGTTGAGTGTACGTTTATATTAAGCCCATACTCTTTTGATGATTCTTTAAAAACAGGCACACCATTTTTATCGGGCCCCTGGTTTATATAAAGGAGATTTAATCTTTTAACCGGATCATTTAAAAGCGTATTACATACATAAATATCTTTTAAGCCATCGTTGTTAATATCTACAACTGCCACACCACGGCCCCAGCCCCCTTTGCCGCCTACGCCGGCTTTTTCGGTAACGTCTTCAAATTTAAAATCGCCTTTATTGATATACAATCGGTTTGATACGGCATTGCCTATAAAATAAATATCCTGCAGCCCATCATTATTAAAATCGCCTATCCCAACACCGCCGCCATTATAAATATTTAATTTATCGAGCGGATTAATACTATCATTCTCTACTATCTCATTATTAAACTTTATGCCTGAATGTGATGAGGAGATTCTTTCAAACATCGCCGCTTTTTTACACGAGAAAAAGGAGCAAATAAGAATAATGATTAGCAGGCATTTAAGGGGTTTCATACAACGATATTAAGAAAATATATTCAAAAAAAAAGAGGGAGAGATTATTATCTCCCCCTCTTTATAAGTTATTGACTATTAATAACCTTTATTCTGTTTCAGCGTACCTTTAGAGATATCGATCTGGAACTGAGGGATTGGATAAAGTTCGTTTTTGTTAGAAGTGAACTTAGCAACCTTCATTACCGCAGAGGTAAATTTATCACCAAAGTCGCGGGTGTTTTTCAGGAATTTTTCAATTTCTGTTGACATAATAGTACCTCCTGGGCCGCCATTAACAGCATCCCAACGAGACAAGTCAAAGAAACGATGACCTTCCATACCTAACTCAAGCTTGCGCTCAAAGTAAACTGCTTTGCGGGCATAAGCCTGGCCATTTGTAGCAAACTGGCCGGTATATAAACCAACTTTGTAGTTGGCAGCAAATTGAGTATTATCAACTTCTGGTTTAGTAGCATCACCGCCTGTGTAGCCGGTTAATTTGCCTTTAACCCAGCCGCTTTGGTCAGCAGCACGAGCCCTAACCTGATTAACATAGCCTTCTGCAACAGAAAGCTGATTAGCCTCAACAGCACATTCTGCAGCCCATAAAAGTACATCGGCAAACCTGATAGCATTGTAGCTATTTGAAGTTGACTGATTTGCTGCCCAACCACCGTAAGAATCTGAAGTTGTTGATTGCGCTGCTTTGTAATAAACGTTTTTAATTGGCAGGTAAGGGCCACCATTTGGCTGGTCACGTGCCCATGCAGCACCCGGGCAAATTCCCCAGTCAAGGTAAGGAATACCACGACGACCTACTGACCAGTCTAACCTTGCATCAAGCAATTCATCACCCGGTGTAAATACAGTACCGGCGGGCACACTTTGGTCATTTTTAATGTAATCATTTTGGTAAGTGTCAATTAATGGCAAGCCATTAGCATCAACTTTAAATGAGTTTACAAAATCAAAAGTTGGCTGGAAGAAACCGCAACATCCTGCGGGGCCTGCAGAAGGGAAATTCAATACAGAACCTGCGTTACCGTTTAAGCCATTTGCACCATCATGTACAGATGTTTGTACTACAAAAACACCTTCGGGGCCATTTTTGGTTGATGGATTAAAGTTGTTTGCGTACTTACCTAAGGCATAAGCAGCCCCTGAGCTGGTTTTACCATTAGTAATTACATCCTTCAAAATGGTAAACGCATCAGCATATTTGTGATCGTACATCAGGGTCTTAGCCTGGAAAGCTAAAGCTGCCCATTTGTTTGCACGCCCTATCTGCGGCTGAGTAGCAGGGAGATCTGCCGCTGCTGCTGCAAAATCAGCCTCTATTTTATCCCAAATTACTTTGTCATTTGGTACGTTATAGTTATTTGCAGTATAGGTTATTGATTCATCAATATACGGAACGAACTTCCAAAGTTTAGCAGCTTCCAGATGATAGAAGCCACGCAGGAAACGAGCTTCAGCAACGTATTGCTTTATTTGGTCAGGAGTTATAGAACCATCTTTAACCTGAGGTATCAACCTTAATACGTCGTTAGCACGTTGTACACCTGCATAGCATACACGCCATTTATGATCTAAGTAATCATTGGCACCAGTTGCACTGAAAGCTTCAAGGTTTGCAGCTGCCGGCTGGTCACCAGGGTTTGAGCCTTTAAAGGCATCACCTGCAACCACACTACCGTATACCCAGTTATCTGTACCGGTTTCCCAGGGGCTACCTGTTTGGCCGTCAAAAACACCGTCTACAACAGAGTAAGCGCCAATCAACACACCATCAACACCAGTACGTGTTGCAAGTACCTCAGGGATCAATGAGCCGATAGGCGCCTGATCAAGATACTTCTTACATGAATAAGATCCACCAAGCAAAACGAGTGTTGCCGGGATAAGGACTTTTAATTTAAAACTTTTTTTCATAACTATTCTCTTTATATATTATGGTTAGTTATTATTAGAAACTAAGGTTTACGCCGAATATGAATCTGCGTTCGTTGTTAGGATAGTTACCTCTATCTATTCCCTGGCTGTTACGGTTGTCATATGCTTGTATTTCCGGATCAAGGCCACTGTATTTTGTAATAGTGAAGAGGTTAGTACCTTGTACGTAAGCACGTAATTTATCAATACCAATTGCTTTTAGCATGCTTGGCGCAAAAGTATAACCAACTTGTAACGATCTTAATTTTAGGAATGAGCCATTCTCTACATAGTAAGAGTTGATAACATCAGAAGTACTAAAGCTGGTTGTTTTTTCAGCTATAGGCGCTTTTGCGTTGGCATTTTGAGCTGCAGTTTTTGCAGGATCCCATGCATTGTTCAACAGGTCTAAACTTTTATTACCGGTTTGAGTACCGTAGAAATTAGTCCAGTACTTAATGGTGTTGTACACATCATTACCTTGTGAACCATATAGTACTGCGCTTAAATCAAACCCTTTGTAACCTAAATTCAGGTTAACACCATAGGTGAAATCGGGGGTTGGTTTACCAATTTGGGTACGGTCTGCATCTGTAATACGGCCATCACCGTTTACGTCAGCATAACGGAAACGACCCGGGAGAGCATCTGTCTGATAAACTGGCACTGAACCAAACAAATCTGGCTTTTGTTTTGCGTTAAGCGCATCAATCTCACCCTGGGTATTCCAGTAACCCTCTACTTTGTAACCGTAGAAAGCGCCAATAGGGCCACCTGCTTGATTGTAAACTACGTTACCATTACGAACATCTGATGTAAAGAAAGGAGCTCCAATTTGTGTGATCTCGTTTTTCAGAGTAGTAATGTTAGCACCAATCGAGTATGTGAAACCACCAGAAGAACCATGGTAAGTAGCGCTGATATCTAAACCTCTATTTACAACTGTACCATTATTAACAGTAGGCCATGCGCTTTCTAATCCACCGGCAGTTGCAGGGATAGGTACAATTACAAGCAGGTCTGATATTGTTTTTTTATAATACTCAAGAGTAACATCTAAGTGGTTAAACAATGACGCATCAAAACCTACGTTAAAGGTTTTATCAGTTTCCCAAGTTGCATAGGGGTTACCCAAAGAGTTTGATAAATAACCAGGAATTACTGAGCTTGATGAACCATCAATAGGGTAAGATGATGAACCAGGGCCACCACCGTAAGCAGCGTAAGCACTGTTTACACCAACGTTACCGTTAAAACCTGATGTACCGTAGCTACCGCGGATCTTTAAGTCGTTTAACCAGGTAGAACCTTTAGCAAATTCTTCCTGTGTTACGCGCCATGCAGCGGATACAGCAGGGAAAGTACCCCATTTATTACCAGGAGAAAAACGTGAGCTACCGTCACGACGTATAGTTGCGCCGATGATGTACCTGTCATTATAGGTATAATCTAAACGGGCAAAAAGTGACATGATAGTATTACGATCCCTGTATTTACTGTCTGCAGTTGTTTGACCAGCCTGGCCGTTTGCAATGTTGGCAAAGAATGGATCAAGTGAAAAAAGGTTTTTTGCATCAGCATTAATTTCGCGACCGGTATACCCTCTTTGCTCAAAACCACCTAACAAATTAATGCTATGTTTTCCAAATACTTGTTTGTAGTTTAAAGTATTGCTCCAGTTAAAGTTGCTATCATATGAAGAGCCTTCGCTGTAAGTATTATTACCACCGTGTGCCTCACCGCTATCATACTGGCGATAGCCAATGTTGTAATAGTAGCGGTTGTAAATATCAGCACTGTAAGCAGTACGGGCTACAAAGTGTTTTAAGAAGTCGGCTTCGGCAAACACAGTACCTTGCATACCGTATTCATTGGTATGATTGGTTGTTTGGCGCTCCTGCATACCAACAGGGTTAAGTGCATTACCTAAAGCAGCAGGGCCTGCATAAGTACCACCTAAATTACCCCCAATATCGCGTACAGGGATAATAGGAAGTGTACGGTAAGTTTCAGAAATAGGGTTACCCTCGTTTTGGTTACCACCATTTGCTAAACCACCGCCACCATTTGGCGAGTTGATATAATAATAGCTAAAGTTTTCACCTAACCTGATGTGATCTTTCACACTAAAGGTTGTGTTAACGCGGGCCTGGTATCTTTTAAAGTAAGTATTGATAAGCGTACCTTGTTGATTAGTGTAACCTAACGATAAAAAGTAATTGCTTTTATCACTTGCACCGCTTGCGCTTAACGAGTGTTGTTGGATTGGGGCACTTTTGAAAATTTCGTGGAACCAATCTGTACCTGCACCTTTAACAAATTTTTGGATAAGGTAATCACGTGCCGGATCATTGTCGAGGTGGTAATTTGGAAGAAAAGTGTTTGCCTGATTTTCGTTGAATACACCTTTAGAACCAGAACCTGACTGGTAACCATAATCATAGAATTTCTTTCCGTTAGGGTTGCCTTTCATCAAATCGTTATCTGGGTCAACCTTGGCAACTAATTGCTCAAACTCATTAGCATTAAGTAAATTAAATACGTTACCACTTAACGGCTGTGTGGTACCATAAAATGCATCGTATGAAATTGTTGCTTTACCTTGTTTACCCTTTTTAGTAGTAACAACGATAACACCGTTACCACCACTAACACCGTAGATAGCAGCAGCACCCGCATCTTTCAATACTGAGATCGACTCGATATCGTTAGGGTTGATGTTTGAAATGCTGCTCGTTTGTAATCCATCAACAACATACAGTGGCGATGAATTATTAAAATTACTTAAACCACGGATGGTAACCTGCGCACCGGCACCTGGGGCACCTTGTGTTACAACGTTAACACCGGCTGCCTGGCCTTGTAGCATAGTTTCGGCACTTACAGATGGAACCGACTTTGCAGCGTTCATGTTTACTGTGGTAACCGAACCGGAAATGTCTTTTTTACGTTGCGTGGTGTAGCCCGTTACTACAACTTCGTTCAACGTGTTGCTGCCGGCCTGTAAAACAATGTTGATTGTTTCAGAGGCGCCTACAGTAACATCTTGCGATTGATATCCCAGGTATGAGATAGTCAATACGTCACCAGGATTCAGACTCAGACTGAACTGTCCGTTAACGTCTGTCTGTGTACCGATGGTAGTGCCCTTAACGCGCACAGTGGCACCAACTACAGGCAGCTTGTCGTCGCTACCGGTAACTTTACCAGTGTGTTTTGTTTGAGCCGTAACTACCAATGAAGAAACCATGCAGCATAATAGCAGGCATAGTGCTCTTCCCTTAAGGAGTAAACTTTTAAACATGAGATTGAGATTTAGTTGATTAATATATTTGATTTAAGATCGTATGAAGAGAATGGCCGGATGCAGGTGAGATACACAGGCGACCACCTCAAAAATATTTTTGACTATGGTGCCCCGCGGGTCGGGCTGGAAATATCAATAATGGAAAATTGTAAAAGTTTTATCATATAGTTACACTATCCTGTTTAAAATTTTTATTTCGTTTAGCACCCAACGAGCGATATATACAGCCCGTCGATGTGTTTATCCGTTAAGTTTTGTTTCGTTTCCTTTAAAAAGAAAAGTTTATAATTGGTAATGCTCTAATATAAACAGAGTGTACAGGTTACACAAGTTAATTTATAAGAATTATTAATTATTTATTTTGAGAGCATATAACGATATCAATATTTCAATTTAATATCCTTTTGTTAAACTCTTGTTAACAAACAGGTATATTAAATAATAATATCGCAATGTAATTTTCTTGTTATAAAGCAATTTTATCACAAAATTCCATATGGGGCATAATCAAAAGCCCCTAACCTCTCGATTTTTATAAAAAATTTAAAAACTTCTTTTATTTTTTTAAAAAGTATGACACATAAAATCTACGAGGTGTTAAACTTATGTTAAAATTACATTATCAATAACGATACAACATCAATAAATCCGCGGCAAATACACCAAGTATTTTATTTATGGATTATGGTTTTTATATAAAAAAAATATGCCTTGCTGACATTAGCAAGGCATATTCATTAAATTTTGTATAAAAAATTCGAAGCAGTTTCTTTAAACGAAACTACAACTTTAGCTATTTAACCCACTGCACCCTGGCTGCTTTGGTATCAGCCGAATTTGTACCTACCTGTATAATAAATTCACCTGGTTCCCAGTCGTATTTTAACTGGCTGTTGTAAAATTTAAGTTGTTTAGGGGTTATATTAAAGGTAACATCCATCTTCTCGCCTATCTGCAGGTTCACCTTTTTAAAATCTTTAAGTTCTTTAACTGGGCGGCTTATACTTGCTGCCGGGTCTCCTATATAAAGTTGTACAACTTCTTCGCCGGTGTAAGGTCCGTTATTAGTTACAGTAACCGTAGCAGTTAAAGTTTCGTTACCCTTTAATTTGGTTTTGCTCAGCTTAAGGTTACTATAGCTAAAGCTGCTGTAGCTTAAACCATAACCAAACGGATAAAGCGGGTCATTACTGATATCAAGGTAATTTGATTTGAATTTGGTTGGGCCCGATGAATAGGGGCGGCCTGTATTCAAATGGTTATAATATAAAGGTATTTGCCCAACACTACGCGGGAATGTTGTAGTTAATTTACCTGATGGGTTATAGTTACCAAACAACACCTCGGCAATGGCGTTACCGGCTTCTGTACCCGGCGCCCATACATCTAATATAGCAGCGGCGTTTTCATTTTCCCATGTTAGGGTAAGCGGCCTTCCGTTAAATAATACAATTACAATAGGCTTGCCTAATTTAGCAAGGGCTTTTAGCATTAGCTGCTGGCTTTCAGGAATGCTGATATCTGACCGGCTTGACGATTCGCCGCTCATGCTTTGCGACTCGCCAACAACTGCAACAATAATATCCGATTTTTTAGCCGCTTTTACCGCATCTTCAATCATATCCGCCGGCGATTGTTTATCAAGCGATACCATGCCCGGGCCAAAGTTAAGGCGTTTCATAAAGGCTGTATCATCCGTAATATTACTTCCTTTTGCATAGTTGATCTTTACATTATCGCCAACTATGTGTTTAATGCCTTCTATTACGCTTATTGATTTTTCCCACTCGCCGCCAATTACCCAGGTACCCAACATATCCCTTTTATTATCGGCCAGCGGGCCAACAAGTGCTATGCTGCCACCTGATTTTTTTAACGGCAATATCTGGTTGGCGTTTTTTAGTAGTACAAAAGAGTGCTCGGCAGTAACCCGTGCCGATTTGCGGTTGGCATCGGTCATTATTTCGGTTTTCTCTCTTTGCGGGTCTAATGATTTGTAAGGGTTATCAAATAAACCCAATTTATATTTTGCTTCAAGCACACGGCGACAGGCCAGATCAATGTCGGCCTGTGTTACTTTACCTTGTTGCAATGATGTTTTAAGCGTTTTTAAAAAGCCCTCGCCCACCATATCCATATCCAGCCCGGCTTTTAACGCCAGTGCTGATACCGTTTGCAGGTTACCCATGCCATGATCAACAGTTTCGTTTAATGAGGTGTAATCTGATACCACAAACCCTTTAAAGCCCCATTGTTTACGCAACAGATCGGTTAACAGCCATTTGTTAGTAGTTGCCGGCACGCCATCAACCACGTTAAACGAGCTCATGAAACTGCCCGCTCCTGCATCAAGCGCGGCTTTATATGGTGGCAGGTAATAGTTGTACATGGCTACCTTGCTCATATCAACCGTATTGTATTCGCGGCCTGCTTCGGCAGCGCCATAAAGTGCAAAGTGTTTTACGCAGGCCATCACCGCGTCGGCATTTTTAAGGCTGGTACCCTGGTAACCCCTTACCATGGCCGCGGCTACTTTACCTCCCAGGTAGGGGTCTTCGCCGCTACCTTCAGATATGCGGCCCCAGCGCGCATCGCGGGCTATATCAACCATTGGCGAAAACACCCAGTTTAAGCCTTCGGCAGTAGCCTCTTTGGCAGCAATATGTGCTGCGTGCTCAATAATACCAAGATCCCAGGTGGCCGACATACCCAATGGAATAGGAAATATTGTGCGGTGCCCGTGTATAACATCAAGCCCAAATATTAAAGGGATATGCAAACGCGAGCCTTTAACAGCGGCTTCCTGCATTTTACGAACACTCTCGGTTCCGTACAAACCAAAAATACCGCCTATACTGCCTTTTTTAACACCATCGCCAATACCATTGTTGGTTACCGACCCTGTTATAGCCATGCCGCCTGTTACCAGGTTTAGCTGCCCTATCTTTTCATCAACGGTCATTTTTTTCATTAAGCCGTTAACAAAAGCATTCATTTTAGCAGTTTCGGTTTTATCCTGCGCTACACTTTTACTAAGTGGGAAACAAAATAGTATAGCCGCACTTATATAAACAATGGGCTTTTGAGTGAAATATTTTTTCATTAATAACAGTTTGGGTGTGTTTAATATATCGTTATAGCTATTAAATTTCCGTAATATTAAATTACTGTAAAACTTATTAGTTATAATTGGTTTTTAATGTTGCCTAATGCATGGTGTAATTGGTACACAATTGTAAATATTAAATTTAAACAATCAAAGTTATTTTTATCAATACCGTAAATGTTAACAAAACAGGAACTGGAAGAATTTTGGGCAGAAGCCAGTGAGATATATCTTAACCATATATCTATAGACTGTGTTGTATTTGGCTTTCACGAAGGACAGATGAAGGTTTTGATGCTTAAGAGTAATAATGAAGAGGCCTGGTACCTGCCCGGCGGATTTGTATTAAAAAAAGAACCCATTGAAAAAGCTGCCGACCGTATATTAAAGATACGTACCGGTATCGATAAAATATTTTTGCAGCAGTTTCGTGTATTTGGAGACCCTGACCGATCCAAGATACATAACGACATGTATAAGGATATGCTGCCAAAAGAGCAAAACTTTTTTGACCAGCGTTTTATATCCATAGGTTATTATGCCCTGGTTGATTTTTTTAACGTCACCCCTGCTCCCGATGATTTTTCGGAATTATGCACCTGGCGCGACCTTAACGATCTGCCTAAATTTCAGCTCGACCATAGATTGATATTTGAGACTGCGTTAGACACCCTGCGCCTGCAATTAAATTATCAGCCTATTGGGTATAACCTGATGCCTAAAGAGTTTACTATGCCCGAACTACAGAAACTATACGAAACCATACTGGATAAAAAGCTGGACCGCCGTAACTTCCAACGCCGTATGCTGGGCTTTGGCATATTAAATAAGCTGGAGCAGACCCGTAAAGGTGGCGCCCACAAAGCACCTTATCTCTACTCCTTCGACCTTGAAAATTATCAGGCAGCATTAAAGGAGGGTTTAAAAAGCGGCTGGTAAGAAAGCACATCCCCGGAAGAGAGGCGAAGTATCACGCATCTATAATTGCCTTTCCAACGTCAATTTCTGCCCGGCAACACTCAATTCCCGCATTTTTTGCTATATTAACCCCTGTCTACTATTTTTACCGATACTTATGAAATTCAAAAACGTACTTGTTGATTTTACTTTACTTGTTTTTGGCATCTTATCTGCAGGTATGGGGCTTAAAGGTTTTTTGCTGTCCAGTCATTTTATTGATGGTGGTGTAACCGGGATCTCTATGCTGGTGGCCGATGCTACCAAAACCCCTCTTTCTGTACTCATATTTGTAATTAACGTACCGTTCCTTTTTTTAGGTTACCGTAAACTGGGCTTACAATTTGCCATAAAAAGCGCACTGGCTATAGCCGGCCTATCACTTTGCCTGGCTTTTGTACATTTCCCCGATGTTACGCACGACAAGCTGCTCACCGCCGTATTTGGTGGTGTATTTATAGGTGCAGGTATTGGTATGGCTATCCGTGGCGGCGCCGTGCTTGATGGCACCGAGATAGCAGCCCTGCTGGTAAGCAAAAAAACACAGGTGGTACGCGTAAGCGATGTGATACTGATCCTAAATGTGGTGATATTTATTGCAGCGGTATTCCTTCTTGGGGTCGAATCGGGCTTGTACTCTATTTTAACCTACCTGGCGGCATCAAAAATGATAGATTTTATACTGAATGGTTTAGAGCAATACACCGGCATGACCATTATATCCGCCAAGGGCGAAGAGATCCGCCTGGCTATTACCCAATCGCTGGGCCGTGGTGTTACAGTTTACCAGGGCAAAAGCGGTTACGGAAAAGACGGCCACATTAACACCCCGCGCGAAATTATATTCACAGTAGCTACCAGGCTTGAGGTTCCGTTAATAAAACGCGAGATTCTTAAAATAGACCCGGCAGCCTTTATTGTACAGCAAAGTGTTGACGATACTACAGGTGGGTTACTGAAGAAAAAGAAAGGGCATTAACCGGAAAAAACGGTTACTTTTTTATGTGGCTATGCACCCAGGCAGGTACACTATTCACAGCCTTTTTTGTATAAACAGCTATATAATCATGGGGTTTCCCTTCTTTTTCAAGCGTTACATAAACGTCAACATTTTTTTCATAATCGTAATCGCTGAAGGAATATAATATGTCTATGGTTTTATCGGCAACTTTAAATATCTGTTCATCTGTATGCATTTGATAAAGGTATAGTTTAAATTACGTAAACCTCAGAAAATCAATTTATTTCGCTTTGTGTATTTGAAAGGTAGGGAGAGCGGGGATAACCAGGCGTATCATGTATCCCCGCTCTCGGCACCTTTTACCCACCTTGGCTCAATCTTTGCAGCCACCCTGTCAAACAAATTATTATGCCTGAGGGGCCAAGCATACTCATATTAAAGGAAAAAGTACAGCAGTTTAAAGGCGACAAAGTAATTGCCGCCAGTTGCAACAACGGCACGTTGGATACTGATATCCTTACCGGCCAAACCATTATAGATTTTAAAAGCTGGGGCAAGCACTTTTTGATCTGCTTCCCAAAGTTTACTATCCGCATCCACATGATGATGTTTGGCACTTACCGGATAAACCAGCACACCGAAAAGCCTCCCCGCCTGCACCTGCAATTTGAAGATGGCGAACTCAACTTTTATGCATGTCTGCTGCAATTGATAAACGAGCCTTTGGATGCGGTTTACGATTGGCAGGCAGATATTATGAGCGGGGAATGGGATACCAAAAAAGCCATTAAAAAGATGAAGGCCATGCCCGAACTATTGGCCTGTGATGCCCTTATGGACCAGCAGATATTTTCGGGCGTGGGCAATATCATCAAAAACGAGGTATTGTTCCGCACGCGTATCCATCCCGAAAGTTTAATTTCGGCTATGCCACTAAAAAAGGTAAAAGAGATGATAAACGAGGCTATTAAGTACAGCTTTGAGTTTTTGGAACAGAAAAAGGCGGGCTCTTTAAAAAAGAACTGGCAGGCTTATCATAAAAAGGAATGTCCCCGTAACCATATTCCTATTATCGAAAAAGATACAGGCCGCTCGCACCGGGCAAGTTTTTATTGCGAGAAATGCCAGGTGAGGTATGAATAATATTGCAAGCGTATTGGTAAGAAGTGTTCACGTTCACAGCCGTGAACACTCGTGAACATCATCAAGCTTCTGATAATAAGCCATTTAAAAAAACAGCTGGTGGCAAAACGTTGCCACCATATTATCCATAACATAATACTATAGCTTGAGCTTCCGGCGTAAGAAACTTATTCCATTTAACTTTGTTACTTATTCATAAACCCATACAATTATGAAAACGATAAAAATTGATGGCAACCCTACCGACCTTACCGCTGTAATGGTTCCACGTGAAGACGAATACCACGACCACGAAACTGTAAGGTTAGAATCATCTGTAGATGGCGCATCCGTAGAGAAAACAATCTTCCGTGTTGTTGATGGCGGCGAAGATAAATGGGAGTTGCAATTTGAATAATATTCACATGTCATGGTGAGCTTGTCGAACCATTAGCGAACTAAGTCTTCGACAAGCTCAGACTGACATACTTTACTGCTTCACAAACACAAACTCTCCCCCACCCTGCTTAAGCGTAAACTCGCCTTTAGCCGGGCGAAACTCCATTACAATACCGGCAGCCTCAAATTCAAACTTATCGGCAGTTTTAGTGGCATCAAGCGGGAATGCCGATTGGCCTGTAGCCTGTGCCGATAACACGTTACCTTCTTTTGTAATGGTAATTTTTATCGGGATTTTTTGACTGGAATAAACACCAACATATTTATCAAGCCCTTTTACTTCAACAAAGGTTGGTATAGTATAAGGTTCATTAAAGCAAATACTAAACACGCCCTGCATAATTTTCGACGGATCATAACTGCCACCGTTAGCGGTGTAGCTTATAGCCAGTTTTTGCTCAGGGAAATACGCCAGTTCTGACCGGTAAGCGTCTATCGCACCACCATGTCCGTAACTGTTTTTACCCTTAAACGGGGATAAAAACATCGCCAGGCCAAAATTATCCTTCATAGTTTTCATGAGTTCTAAGCTGGCAGGTTTAACAAACTTGCCTGCAAAAAGAGCCTCAATAAATTTATCCAGATCGGCCGGGGTTGATACCATAGAACCCGCACCGGTAGGGATGCTCATATCGGTTTCAACAAACTTCTTCCATTTACCGTCATAGGTATAAGAGTAAGCCTCGTTATTGGCTGTATTGGTTTTAACGCCGTAGTAAGTGTCCTTTAACCCTATTTTGTTAATAATGCGTTGCTTAACCAGTTCAGGGTAGGTTTTCCTGGTTACTTTTTCAATAATATAACTCAGCAGTACAAAGTTGGTATTGCTGTACTGGCCTTTGCTGCCCGGCTCAAAGTCGGGCTTCATGGCTGCAATCCTGGTCAGCATTTGCTCGTGTGTTTGCGGGCTTAACATATAGCTCATGTACGCCGGGTCGTTGGTAAAATTGTGCAGGCCGCTATGGTGGCTCAGCATCATACCGATGGTAATTTTAGCTGCGTTTTGTACCTCGGGGTAAAACTTGTCGAGCGTGGTTTCTAACGTTAGTTTGCCTTCATCAACCAGTTGCATTACCATTACGCCGGTAAACATTTTACTGATAGACCCTATACGGTATTTTGTTTTAGCCGATGCCGGGATGGTAGCCGGGCTATCAATTGCCTCATTACCAATACTTTTTTGGTAAACTATGGTGCCGTTTTGCGAAATGGCCAGGCTGCCCATACTTTTGTTATTGGCGGCAAGTACATTCAGCAGGCTATCTAACCGGGGTTTATTAATGCTCTGGGCGTAGCTACCTGTGGTTAAGCCTGTCGCAACAAATGCTAAAGCGAGGATTCTTTTTATCATGGTGATAGTTTGTAGTTTGGATTTTAGATTGCAATATAGGCAGTCTGTTACTCTTATTAAGAATTATTAGTATGCGTTAACCACAGAGTGCGCAGAGGCTTTCACTGAGATACACAGAGGCCTCAATAATATAACATGCAAATCTCAGTGAACTCTGTGCTAATAAACAAGCAATACTCCGTGTACTCTGTGGTTAAAACTAATCGCAAAGCAATCCAAGAATCTAACTTTCCAGTATTTCCGCTATTTCGTCAAAGCCTTTTTCGCGGGCAAGGTCTGCGGGGAGTTTGCCGCCTTCCATGCGAATATCAACCCTGGCGCCTTTCTCAAGCAGTAATATCAACAATTCAAGATTACCATTTTGCGCCGCCGAATGTAAAGGTGTTGTACCCGCCTGTTGCCTTACGTTCACATCTGCACCGTTCTCTATCAACATGGTAGCGGTACTTGTAAAATTACCGGCGGCAGCCGAGTGTAGCGGATAAACATTAAAACCGTTGTCGCTTGGGCGGTTAACATCCGCGCCTTTTAGTACCAGGTAACGGGCAATATCAAAACTGCCAAAATAGCTGGCCAGGCCTAACGCGGTAAAACCGTCCTCGGCATAGAAATCAATTTTTTCGGGATGTGTAGCAATAATATAAGCAACATCATCAAACCTATCGGCAGCTGCAGCTTCAAACAGGCTGAGATCTGTAGTATATTTCAATAAAACGCTGGTTACCGCCGGCTTATGATAATAACAGGAAAGCATTAACGGCGATACATTAAGGCTTGTTTTTGCTTTGGCGAGTTCCGGGTTACGGGCAAGCAAAGTCTCTAACGCTTCTATATCGGCATTGGCAATAAACTCCTCCAGATTTTCGATGCTCATTGAATGTAATAATACTAAAAATAAATAAAAAGCGGAACAATCGAAAAGGAAAAGACTAAACTGATAAAACCTGTTGCTGTATCAGATAAATGCTAACAGTAAAAAATAGCAAAACAAGAACAATTAAACCTGAAAGAAATTGCAGTAGCATTTCCTTTAACTTAATTCGGCGACTTTAATTTTTAAGTGATTTTTTGTTAAATAAAGTTAAACGGTGGTTAAACAACACAATTTTTTATTCTTATGCCGTTTCAAGCTCAATCAAACAAATAACTAAGCATTATGAACAAAAAAACAAAATTCTTCGCGGTCGCTTTAACCGCATTGGCATTATTTATCGGCGTACAATCGAACGCGCAATCCATTCAAAAAGGTAAACTGCGTTTCGGAATTGGTTTAGATGGATTAATACCTGTCGGTAATCTAACTAAGAGCACCAATTTTGGGTTAGGTATTACCCCCCGGTTACAGTATGGCATCACAGACAGGTTTGCCCTAACCTTTACATCCGGTATATATCACTTCTTCCCGAAGGATATGTATTATAATGATGGCATACAATCCTACAAATACCGCTGGGATTTAGATCTGATCCCGGTAAAAACGGGCATTAAAGCATTTGTAACATCAAATATTTATGTAAATGCAGAAGCAGGTATTGGTTTCCAGGTTGATAATGGTGGCGGTGATTCAAAATTTATGGCGTCAGGCGGCGCTGGTTACGCAACAAAACATTGGGATTTTGGGGTGCGTTACGAGAACTTCTCTGGTAGCAATTACAGAAATGGCATAATAGGCTTACGTGTAGCTTACGGCTTTGGGCTGTAATCACATAGTAAAATCAATAAAAACCCCTCACTTCATAGTGCGGGGTTTTTTTATTTTAAAATACTGAAATATCTTAACTACCTGGTTGATCCCGGCATACGATATTTCCAAAAAATTAAAAAATAACTGTTTAATCTAATAACTTTATATTTGCAATTAAACGTGTAAAATACAGGATGCCGATTAAAGGAAACCAGTTCAGATCAAATAGTTTTAAGGAAGATAACCAACCAGACAGCCCGGTTTCAAAAGGCCCTTTTGGTGGCAAAAAGCCACAAAGGGAGCGCCCTGTAAAGCAGTCGGCCGAGCGCTTACCACTGTTTGACCTGCGCGATGGCCGTGCCATCAAGATACTGGGCCTGTTTTTCCTGGTGCTATCGGTATTTTTTCTGATCGCGTTTACCTCCTACCTGTTCACCTGGCAGCAGGACCAAAGCTATGTTTCAAAAGCTAACGGCGGCTGGGGCAATCTTTTTAAAACCACCAAAGAATTATTAGAGAACGGCGTTAACAACCCAATGGTTGATAATTGGCTGGGCAAATTTGGCGCGCTGTTATCAAACCAGTTCATCTTTGAATGGTTCGGTATCGCATCATTCCTGTTTGTGTTTGTATTTTTTATTATTGGCTACCGCCTGCTGTTCAAGATCCGCTTGTTCTCGGTTAGTAAAATGCTGGCCTATACTTTTTTCGGCATTGTATTTATATCGGTAACTATAGGTTTTTTCCACGCTTTTATTATTGATTACCCGCACTTTTTAGAGGGCAACTTCGGTTTCTGGACAAACCGCTTACTGGCCGCGCAGGTTGGGCAATCGGGCACCGGGTTTATCCTTATATTTTTGGCGCTTACGGTATTAATTATCGCCTATAACATCGATTTTAAACTACCCGCCCGCAAAGAAAAACTGGCGCCAATGGCCGGTGTAGATGAAGTGGCACCCGAGCCGGTTGAACTGGTGGAAGAAGAACCATCATTACCGGTAGAGTGGCCGCGCAACGGTAACCGTGTAAAAGATATGCTTGCCGCGCAGGACGTGGTTACGCATGTAGAGCCATTAAAACAACAACCGCTTACGCAAAATCCTATTTTTCATGAGCCTGTTGTTTTAAAACCTGATGTAACACACGAGCCCGAAGAGGAAACCGAGATTCCGCTTACCATTGCTGGTGAGCGCCCTAACCCTATCATGAACATCGAAAAAAGCGATGATGATAAGGCCAAAAGCCTGGTAGAGCAATTCGGCACTTACGACCATAAACTGGAACTTTCCGGCTATAAACTACCCCCGTTAAGCCTTTTAGAGGAATATGGCACCGGTAAAATAGCCGTTAACAGTGAAGAACTGGAAGCCAACAAAAACAAAATTGTTGAAACGCTGAACCACTACAATATCGAGATAGATAAGATCAAGGCCACCATCGGCCCAACGGTTACTTTATACGAGATCATCCCCGCTCCTGGTGTACGTATCTCCAAGATCAAAAACCTGGAGGACGATATTGCACTGAGCTTAGCGGCTTTGGGCATCCGTATCATCGCCCCTATGCCGGGCAAGGGTACTATTGGTATTGAGGTACCGAACCAAAACCCCGAAATGGTTTCCATGCGTTCGGTTTTAGCGACTGAAAAATGGCAGAACAACACCATGGACCTGCCTATTGCCCTTGGTAAAACCATCTCTAACGAGGTATTCATTGCCGATCTGGCCAAGATGCCCCACTTACTGGTTGCGGGTGCTACAGGCCAGGGTAAATCGGTTGGTATTAACGCCATATTGGTATCCCTGCTTTATAAAAAGCACCCTGCCGAGCTTAAATTTGTACTGGTTGACCCTAAAAAGGTAGAGCTTACGCTTTTCCGTAAGATAGAAAGGCACTTTTTAGCCAAACTACCTGATGAGGCCGATGCTATCATTACCGATACCAAAAAGGTGGTAAATACCCTTAACTCGCTTTGTATTGAAATGGACCAGCGTTATGACTTGCTGAAAGATGCACAGGTACGTAACCTGAAAGAATATAACGCCAAATTTGTTAACCGTAAAATAAGCGACCCGGAGAAACACCGTTACCTGCCGTTTATTGTACTGGTGATTGATGAGTTTGCCGATTTGATGATGACAGCCGGCAAAGAAGTAGAACAGCCAATAGCGCGTATAGCACAGCTTGCCCGCGCGGTAGGTATCCACCTGGTTATTGCTACGCAAAGGCCATCGGTTAATGTTATTACGGGTACTATTAAAGCCAACTTCCCGGCGCGTTTAGCGTTCAGGGTATTATCAAAAATAGATTCGCGTACCATATTGGATGCAGGCGGTGCCGATCAGCTGATCGGTCGCGGGGATATGCTGCTTTCAACAGGCAGCGATCTGATCCGTTTACAGTGCGCATTTGTGGACACACCGGAAGTAGAACGCATTTCCGACTTTATTGGCAACCAGCGCGGCTACCCGTCGGCCATGTTCCTGCCTGAGTATGTGGGCGAGGGCGAAGCGGGAAGCAGCGCCAAAGATTTTGACCCGGATGACCGTGACCCGATGTTTGAGGATGCCGCACGACTTATTGTTTTACATCAACAAGGCTCAACATCGCTTATACAGCGTAAGATGAAACTGGGTTATAACCGTGCAGGCCGCATTATCGATCAGTTGGAAGCCGCAGGTATTGTTGGCCCGTTTGAGGGCAGCAAGGCCCGTGATGTGCTTTACCCTGACGAGTACAGCCTGGAACGTCACCTGGAAACCCTGCAAAAACCACGCGATTAAACTAATTAAAGTAAAATCACTCTAAACCATTGTAAGCTGCGATGGTTATCTGTGCTGTGAGCTTTAATATTCAAACCCGACATGAAAAAAATATTCGTTTATATAGTATTATCTACCCTGACTGTTGCAACAGCGTTCGCCCAAAAAGATGCGGATGCAAAGCTTATACTAAACAAGCTAAGCAAACAGTATCGCAGCTACGACGCTGTGAAAACAGATTTCACGCTGCTTATTGATAACCCTCAGGCCGATATCAAGCAAACCCAAACCGGTACGCTGATATCGCGTTCAAAAACTAACAAATACAAGGTTACCTTATATGGGGCCGGCTCAAAAACGGTTACACAAGATATTATTAGCGATGGTAAAAACCAGTGGACTTACCTGAAAGATGCCAACGAGGTGCAGTTAAGCGCCGCTGATAACAGCGAAGAAGGCTTTAACCCCGCAAAGATCTTCACCATGTACGAAACCGGTTACAAATACATTTACACCGGCCAGCAAAAAATAGGTGCTAAAGTTTACCAGGTTATTGACCTTACTCCCGAGGATAGTAAAAAAACCTTTTTCAAAGTAAGGCTGATGATAGACAAGGTGAAGAACCAGCTTTACAGCGCACAAATCTTTGATAAGAATGGTAGCAAATACACCTACTCGCTGCGTACATTCACGCCAAACTACAAAGCAGCGGAAACTGCATTTGCTTTTGATAAAAAGGCTTATCCGGGCGTTGAGGTTGTGGATTTGCGGTAATACTCAAAAAAAGCCTGTCATGCTGAACTTGTTTCAGCATCTCTCATGCAATACTACAAACATGCAAAGCCGCTTGTCCTGATAGATGCCGAAATAAATTCGGCATGACGGTCACTTTTCATGTCATGTTGAACTTTTTTCAAGATTCTAATGCAATTTAATAAACTTGTCGGCAACCCATCCTGAGAGATCCTGAAACAAGTTCGGGATGTCTATAAGTAGTCGTCACTCATCAAATAGATCATTCTTTAATTCCTTCATATCAGGATTAACGGATTGAACGAGATTAATTTTCCAGTCTCTATGCCAGTTCTTTAATTGTTTCTCACGCTCTATCGCATCTGTTATTCGTTCAAAATATTCATAGTAAACCAAATCGTACAGCTTGTACTTCTTTACAAAAGCCGAGCCCTCATTATTAACATGTTGCCATACCCGCGCCCGTAAATCAGCAGTTACGCCAATGTAGAAAGTTGTTCTATACTGATTAGACATGATGTAGGTATGACCCTGTTTAAATAGCATATTGTTTTGTATGTTCATTACCTATCCTGAGGGATGCCGAAATAAATTCGGCATGACGAGTTAGTTGTAATGTCATGCTGAACTTGTTTCAGTATCTCTCATGCAATTGAATAAACTCATCGTCTACTTGTCCTGATAGATGTCGAAATAAGTGCGACATGACGGGACATTATTACTCCCCTTTCCCTAACTTCATCCTTCGCTCCATTACTTGCCAGCCATTTAAGGTTTTTCAGTCTGAGTTTGCCGAAGACTGATAAGCCAAGCTAATGGTTCGACAAGCTCACCATCACAACAGCGTCTTTGCGTGACATTCTTATCTAATTAATAAATTACACCCTTATATATATCTTATTCTTATCCAATATTTTACCTACGCTCCAGCAAACCAGCATATAACTGATGGCAAATAGTAGTGAACCTATAGCACCTGGTGCTATTTTTTGGTAGAATACATCATTTATCCAGGCATAAAAGTTTTTGTTGCCGATGTTGATCATCCAAAAGGCGATAACCAAAATCTCCGACAGGATATAAATAGCCAGCGGGTTTTTGCCCACGGTGGTGAAGAAGGAGGTCCAGTTGTATTTGTTCCAGGCACGTACTTCAACCACGTAAATAAGGGCTGATATCATTACCATATCAATACCGGTTGTCAATAAGGTAAAAGGGCTTGTCCACAGTTTTTTACCTATCGGGAAGCTCATGTTCCAGGTTAGGGCGATAAAAATAAACACGCAGCCCATCAGCGCTAAGCGGCCAATAGTTTCGTAACCTTTGCCTTTTTCCTGTATAAATTTACCGGCGTAATAGCCCACAATAACATTTACAATGGCAGGCAGTGTGCTTAGTATCCCTTCCGGGTCAAACGCTACGCCTTCGCCGTGGTACAGGTGGCTATCACCTAAAAGGTATTTATCAAGGTAAGTGCCCGCGTTGGTAAGCATGGCATAGGGGGCTTCGTGGTCGCCAAACACCAATAATAAAAACTGGTAACCAACTAAAAGCAATGCACTGATAACAACTACAGCGGTTTTATTTTTTACAAAGTAGATGATAAGCGAAGCGAAAATATAGCAAAGCCCTATGCGTTGCAGTACGCCCATGATACGCGTACCACTTATTGGCCTGAATACCCAACCGGCGCTGGTATGATCAACAAACGGGAACCAGTACATCAGGTAGCCTATAAGAAATATAAGCAGACCGCGTTTTAAAATGCGGTATAATACGGTGCCTGTACTAAGGCTGTCAAACTTTTTCATGGTAAAGCTCATGGCGTTACCTACAGCAAAAAGAAAAGAGGGAAACACCAGATCAGTTGGGGTAAAGCCAAACCATGCGGCGTGCTCAAGCGGCGCAAATGCCGTGGCCCCGCTGCCTGGTGTGTTTACAATGATCATAAAGCAAATGGTTAGCCCGCGGAAAACATCCAGCGACAAAAACCGTTCGGATTTTTGGTTCATAATGGGTGCAAATGGTTAAATTATTTCAGGAGATTTAGTTGCACCAATATAGGAATTAATTAAAGTGAAATACAATAGATGATGAAACTTTATAAAATATTTTAAAAAGTTATGAATTATTGCTTTCACATCTATTTACAACATTTTATCGCGGTAACGCTAAATGTTACTATTTTTGAAAACATGCTCACCATTACCAATCATACCCTCGAAAAACTGGAAATGCTGCTTAAAACAGCAGGTTACAGGGTTAGGTATGAGAAAGGTAATTTTAAAACCGGCGCATGTATGTTACTGAGCAGCCGTGTAATAGTGGTAAATAAATTTGCCAACCTGGAGAGCAAAATAGCAGCGGTTGCCGAGCTGGCACGCACCCTTGAAATAGATTATAACTTACTTGACGATAAACAGGCTGCGTTTTTGCACCAGTTAAAACAAACAACCCTGCAACTGTGACCATTACTTTTTTAGGAACCGGAACTTCGCAGGGTGTACCTGTTATTGCCTGTACCTGCCCCGTGTGCATGTCTACCGACAAACACGACAAGCGGCTGCGTACCTCCATCCTGATTGAGGGTGATGGTAAGGTAATTTGTATAGATTCGGGCCCCGATTTCAGATACCAGATGCTGCGCGAAAAGGTGATGCACATGGATGCAATAGTTTTTACCCATGAGCACAAGGACCACGTAGCGGGTATGGATGATATACGTGCATTTAACTACAAACAGCAAGGCCCGGTAGATATTTATGCTGACGAACGTGTGCAGATAGCTCTTAAGCGCGAATTCCCTTATATTTTTGATGACAGGGGTTATCCCGGTATCCCGCAGATAGATTTGCATACCATTGCATTAGCGCCTTTTAATGTTGGCGATGTGCGCTTTACCCCCATCGAAGTGATGCACTACAAATTACCCGTTAAAGGTTACCGGGTGAGGGATTTCACCTACATTACTGATGCCAAAACGGTATTGGATGTGGAGAAAGAAAAAATCCGCGGGTCAAAAATACTGGTGATAAATGCCCTGCAAAAAGAAAAACATATTTCACACTTTACGCTTGATGAGGCTATTGCATTTGCACAGGATATAGGTGCCGAAAAAACCTATCTCACCCACATCAGCCATCGGTTGGGCAAACATGCCGATGTTTCTGCCGAACTCCCCGCCGGTATTGAACTGGCTTACGACGGTTTAAAACTCGAGATTTGATCTCCCCATTACAACAACAGATTTAAGGATTATTTTTTTGCTAATTACTGATCGAGCTTTAGGTAGCTTACTTCGTTAATAGTAGCGCAGTACTCTTTTTTATACCCCTTGTTCTGCATCTCTACCCGCCCCCTGATAGTTATTAATTTATTATTTATATTGCTATAAGTTCCGTCTTCAGCTGCAAACAGGCCGGTGTTTTTTCCTTTTAAATACAATGGGCATTCCTGTGTAAAATTCACCCAAAACGATCGGCTGTTGCCATGGTCTGTAAAAGTACTGTCGTTAACTAAAGCAGAAACGTTTTTACCCTCTATATATTTACCATATACTTCTACATACTGCTTGTCGTAGTATTTTATACTATCTACCAGGTGGGTAAGGCTTATTTTTTTGAACTTAATGCCGGGAGCGCATTCGCTGATGTAGATCTTTTGTTTATGAGTATTGCAGGCCGGCAGGGTTAATGCCAGTATAAACATCAAATATACCCTGCTTTGTAACATGTATAAATATAAGTGTTTTAACACTTATGCGGTCAACGCCACAATAATTTTACTTATTCAGTACACGCAGCCACCTGCGGATGTATGCCCCGGCTGGCGTAAGCTGTTTAGCCGTCCAACCTCCATTGGCGGGTGCACCGGGTTGTAAAAGGGCCGTAGTTTCTTTTTTATCGGTGATGTTCCAGTTTACCCAGCTTAACTGGTTCTTTTCTACCCAGTCCATCCATTTTTTATTCATGACCATATCAAACTTACCATTGCCATTGGCCTCACCTACGCCCCATTCGGTAATAATTAGCGGCAGGCCCATTTTAATAGCCTTATCGGCCTTGGCGCGTAAACCATCCTGATGGCTGGGTTCAGTAGCATAATAATGAAACGAATAAGCAATATTATGATACCCTTTGATAGGATTAACGGCTGCTATATCCACATCCTGATCCCAAGACGGGCTGCCCACTACGATCAGGTTATCCTGATCATACTTACGTATCTCGGGTATTATCTGCAATGCGTAGCTTTTCACCGTATCCCAACTGATGCGTTCAGGCTCGTTCCATATCTCATAAATTACATTGGGTACGCCTTTGTATTTCTGAGCCATCTCTGCAAAAAATGCTTTCGACTGCGGGATGTGCAGGTGCCCGTTATGGTCATGCCAGTCTATGAGTACATAAACCCCCTGTTTTATGGCTTCGTCCACAACATCAAATATCATTTTCTTTTGTCTTTCAGGCTCCTTAAGATAACCATGATCAGGTTGTACGCCCATGGATGCACGGAGTATCGAGATCTTAAAATCCTTCTTTAACCAATCTACAACTGCAGGGTTATAATACTTTTCACCAGCCCATAAACTCCATGACAGACTAATGCCCCTTAACTGCGGCGGCACCCCGTTTTTATTGACTATTTTATTCCCATTTATAGTTAGCGCGCCATTTACAGCTACAGGTGTTTGCGCAAACGATGCCATACCTGTAAACAGGCCTATCCATAATAAAACAGCTTTTATTTTCATACCAAACAAGTTTAACCAATTAGCCAACCGGGTGTATGGTTTTGCAAAAAATGGATTAGAGTATGTTAAAAATGAATATGTTGGGGTATATAGTTTCGTGTTTAAGTCTTCAACATACCGTGCTGCGGATACTGCAACATTAACGTTAACATACCATTATCTTAACCTTTAATACCTATTTTTACCCCTCATACTTTTCGATGAAAAAATATAGTCTTGCCCTGCTCCTGCTGCTAACCGTTAGCATAAATGCCTTCAGCCAACTACCGGTAGATATCACCCAAAAAATAGTCGCAAACCGAAAGAACAGCGCCGATCAACAAAAAAAACCTTACGTCATCCTGATCTCGGCAGATGGTTTCAGGTACGATTTTGCAAAAAAATATAACGCGCAAAATTTGTTACGCCTGGGTCGCGAGGGTGTAAGCGCATCATCCATGATCCCGTCATACCCCTCGGTTACTTTCCCTAACCATTACGCCATCATCAGCGGGTTGTATCCGTCTCATTCGGGCTTGGTAAACAATACTTTTTATGACCGCGCCCGTAATGACAAGTACGCTATGGGTAATAAAACCAAGGTTACCGATGGTACCTGGTATGGTGGTGCGCCGCTTTGGGTACTGGCCGAGCAACAAAAAATGCTTTCGGCAAGCTTTTACTGGGTGGCGTCGGAAGCCGAGATAAAAGGTGTGCGACCTACTTATTATTACAATTACAACGAGCAGATCAATATCCACGATCGGATACAGGCCGTTGTAGACTGGCTTAAACTACCACCCGCCGGGCGCCCGCACCTCATCACCTTTTACTTTCCGCAGGTTGACCACACTGCGCATCTAAACGGCCCTGAATCTCCGGAAGTTGAGAAAGAAGTGCTTTTTGTAGACTCTGCCGTAAATGAATTGCAGAAAGCAGTTAAAACAACCGGCTTAAAAAATGTGAATTTTATCTTCGTATCTGACCACGGAATGACCAAGGTTGACAACCAAAACCCTATAGGTATCCCGGCGGCTATTGATACGGCAAAGTTTGTGGTATCGGGCGATGGTATTTTGGTAGAGCTTTACGCAAAGGATAAGAAATACATACAGGAAACCTATAATGCTCTTAAAAAAGAAGCGAAGGATTACGATGTATATTTAAAAACAAACGTGCCCGCGCATTTACATTATGGCACAAAAGATGATTGGCATAACCGTATAGGTGATATTTTATTAATACCTTACGCACCAAAGGTGTTTAACCTGTATAACAAAAAAAGCATAAACCCGGGCTGGCATGGGTATGATCCGGCTGTTGTTAAGGATATGCACGCCAGTTTTTATGCCTGGGGGCCGGTATTTAAAAAACACCTGAACATCCCGGCTTTTGAAAACGTATCTGTATTTAACCTGGTAAGCCGTATATTGGGCATAAACCATACCGATAAAATTGATGGCACCAACCAGCTTGCCGATAAAATATTACTAAAAGCAACCTCAAAAAAGAAATGAAATTAACCCTTAAGATCGCCCTGTTATTAATACTGCCAGCAACTGTTTTTGCGCAGGACCCCGCCGTGGTTAAACGCCAGGCCAATGTTGTTGCCAAAGCACTGCTTAACAGCGATTTTAAGACCGTTATTGCCCACACTTACCCAAAAGCCGTAAACATTGGTGGTGGTAAAGAAAAAATGCTTCAGGCGATGAGCAGCGGTATCAACCAAATGAAGGCGCAGGGTTTCGCTTTCGAGAAAGTAACCATAGGCCAGCCGGGTAAATTCTATAAAGCCGGCACCGAGATCCATTGCCTTGTTCCGGAACAAGTTATTATGAAAACCGCCAGGGGGCGCATGGCTGCCAACAGTAATTTGCTTGCCGTAAGTAATGATGGCGGCAAAAACTGGAGCTTTCTGGATATGAACCAGGGTACTATCAATTCTGTCAAACAGTTGTTCCCGAATTTTAACAGCAACCTTATTATTCCAAAACCGGCACCACCGGTGATGTTATAATACTTAACTTACGAATGTCCGTTCTAAAGAAATTTAAATATATCCTGCTGTTTATAGCCCTACCTTATGCAGTTTTTGCACAGGATACCACTGCACTAAAAAAACAAGCCAACCGCTTTGCAAACGCTACGTTTAACAGCGATCATAAATTGGTTATCGAC
Source organism: Mucilaginibacter sp. (assembly GCF_041663085.1). Taxonomy (GTDB): domain Bacteria; phylum Bacteroidota; class Bacteroidia; order Sphingobacteriales; family Sphingobacteriaceae; genus Mucilaginibacter. The sequence goes on along the minus strand of NZ_JBAZRC010000023.1, from coordinate 1,848 downwards.
CTTACTTACCCAAAACTGGTAGAACTATCGGGCGGCCGCGATTCTATGCAAAAGCTGATAGTAGAACGGATCGAATCATTACAAAAGCAAGGGGTTATGAAGTTTGAGGGTTCGGTTGGCTCACCGGGGCCATTTATAAAGGCAGGCAATCAGATCCTTTGTTTGCTCCCCGAAACACTTTTCCTTAAAATGTTTACCGGCCGCTATGTTACCCAATCGTACTTGTTGGCCATCAGTAGTGACAAGGGCAAAAGCTGGACATTTATGGATGTTGGCAAAATGCCTGCTGAGGTTTTACACAAACTGCTGCCTAATTATAATGATGAACTGGTGATCCCCACACCGGGCAAGCCCATGTTCTTTCCTGATCAACACTAAACACGCTGATTATTTTATAAATTGGGATAAAATTCAAATCAGCCCAAAATGCAACGTAGAAACTTCTTAAAAACGGGTTCATTAGCCGGTTTAGGCTTAGCCACATTGGTAACAGCATCATGCAAGCAGCCATCTGCCGATACCAGAACCGAAGGTAACAACAGTTTTACGGATGATTTTGAACTGAACGAAGCCACCATTGCCGACCTGCAAAAGAAGATGGAAGCCGGTACGCATACCTCCCGCTCCATTACCGAATTGTATTTAAAACGGATTGACGCCATTGATAAAAGCGGCCCCAAACTAAACGCCGTTATTGAACTGAACAAAAGCGCGCTGGATATGGCCGACAATATGGATAAGGAACGCAAAGCGAAACGATTGCGTGGCCCGTTGCATGGCATCCCCGTGTTAATAAAAGATAATATTGATACCGGCGATAATATGCATACCACAGCGGGTTCGCTGGCTTTGAGCGATAATTTTGCCAAACAGGATGCCTTTATTGTGCACAAGCTACGCCAGGCAGGCGCGGTAATTTTAGGCAAAACCAACCTGAGCGAGTGGGCAAACTTCCGTTCTGAACATTCAACAAGCGGGTGGAGCAGCCGTGGGTTGCAAACCAAATGCCCCTATGTGCTGGATAGAAACCCAAGTGGCTCGAGCGCCGGGTCGGGCTCAGCCGCTGCAGCCAATTTATGCGCCATAGCCATTGGTACCGAAACCAACGGCTCTATTGTTTCGCCGGCATCTGTAAATGGCCTGGTGGGCATAAAACCTACAGTAGGTTTATGGAGCCGCAGCGGCATCATCCCCATCTCAAAAACTCAGGATACCGCCGGGCCAATGGCACGCAGCGTTAGAGATGCTGCTATATTGCTTGGCGCATTAGCAGGCACAGATACGGCCGACGATGCAACGCTTAAAAGCAAACCCGAAAAAGATTACACCAAATACTTGGATACAAACGGACTAAAAGGCAAACGACTTGGTTTAGAAAAATTAGACAATCTAAACCCCGCCACCAAAAAGCTATTGGATTATGCCATTGCTATACTCAAAAAGCAAGGCGCTGAGATTGTTGAAGTTGACCTGGATACCCGCTTAAAGCCAATAGGTAATGCAGAATTTAAAGTGCTGTTATATGAATTTAAAGATGGCCTTAACCGTTATTTAAGCAAGGCCAATTCTAAAGTTAAAACGCTGGCGGATGTTATTGCATTTAATAAGCAGCACGAGGATAAAGCTATGCCATTTTTTAAACAGGATACGTTAGAACTCGCGCAAACCAAGGGCGACCTGAACAGTAAGGAATATTTGGATGCTTTAGCCAAAATAACTACGCTTAGCAGGCAGGGGATAGACGGTTTGCTACAGGAAAACAAACTTGACGCCTTAATTGCACCAACCAACGGTTTCGCGGTTTGTATTGATCTGATCAACGGCGATTATGATAACGGGTTCTCATTT
>NZ_JBAZRC010000022.1:0-40094 GCF_041663085.1 Mucilaginibacter sp. | reverse complement strand
AGCGGCGGTGGAAAAACTACTATCGCAAAGTTCAAAAAAAAGAGATGCCTATTACGGTGTAAAATTATATTTGTAGCTCAATTAATCAATATATAAAACCGTCAACTTATTTCAGGACGAGACAACCTGTTCCATTTTTTGCGAAATGGAACAAAATGGAACAGCAGTTTTAACAGCGAAAGCCAAAAAATGCACGTTTCAGTGAACAAGGTTAACGCCTAATCCTTCGACAAGCCCGGACTTTATATCGCCACGCCTTCTTTCGAGCGCAGCGCGTAGCAACGACGAATAGTTTTTCACCTCGCTATAACGGGCTTATTAAGCACAAAAAAGGCCGGTACAAATTGTACCGGCCTTTTACTATATATTGGGGTAATTATTTTACCTCTTCAAAATCAACATCTGTTACGTTGTCAGCACCACCTTCGGGTTGGCCACCGGCAGCCTGACCTGCGTCAGCACCTGGTTGCGCACCGCCATCGGCAGATGCTTTGTACATATCTTCAGATGCAGCAGTCCATGCAGCGTTTAGTTCTTCCTGTGCAGGCTCAATGGCAGCCAGGTCTTTAGCAGCATAAGCTGTTTTCAATTTCTCAAGTCCGGCTTCAATAGCGCCTTTTTTATCGGCAGGGATCTTATCACCGTACTCTTTCAATTGTTTCTCGGTAGAGAAGATCAGGGCATCAGCAGAGTTCAGTTTTTCAACTTCTTCTTTTGCTTTCTGATCCGCCTCAGCATTAGCTTCAGCTTCGTCCTTCATCTTTTTGATCTCGGCATCAGTTAAACCTGATGATGCTTCGATACGGATCTTTTGCTCTTTACCGGTAGCTTTATCTTTTGCAGATACATGTAATATACCGTTTGCATCAATATCGAAGGTTACTTCAACCTGAGGCACACCACGAGGTGCCGGTGGTATACCATCCAGGTGGAAACGGCCTATGGTACGGTTACCCGCTGCCATTGGGCGCTCGCCCTGTAATATGTGGATCTCAACAGATGGCTGGCTATCAGACGCTGTAGAGAATGTTTCTGATTTTTTGGTTGGGATAGTTGTGTTCGATTCGATCAGTTTGGTCATTACACCACCCATAGTTTCGATACCCAATGATAACGGGGTAACATCTAACAACAACACATCTTTAACCTCGCCGGTTAATACACCACCCTGTATAGCTGCACCAATAGCAACAACTTCATCAGGGTTAACACCTTTTGACGGCGCTTTACCAAAGAATTTTTGCACCGCTTCCTGTATAGCAGGGATACGGGTTGAACCACCTACCAAAATAACTTCGTCGATATCTGAAGTGCTGTAACCTGCGTTTTTCAAAGCAGTTTTACAAGGCTCAATAGTACGTTTGATCAGGCTATCGGCCAATTGCTCAAATTTTGCACGGGTTAAGGTTTTAACCAAGTGTTTAGGGCCTTCAGCACCGGCAGTGATGTATGGTAAGTTGATCTCTGTTTGAGTAGAGCTTGACAATTCAATCTTAGCTTTCTCGGCAGATTCTTTTAAACGTTGTAAAGCCATTGGGTCTTTACGCAGGTCAACACCTTCGTCGCTTTTAAATTCGTCAGCCATCCAGTCAATGATCACCTGGTCAAAGTCGTCACCACCTAAGTGAGTATCACCATCGGTAGATTTTACTTCGAAAACGCCATCACCTAACTCCAGTACAGATACGTCATGCGTACCACCACCACAGTCAAACACAGCAATTTTCATATCCTTGTGCGCTTTATCCAAACCGTAGGCAAGGGCAGCAGCAGTAGGCTCGTTAATGATACGGCGAACTTTTAAACCAGCAATTTCACCGGCTTCTTTAGTTGCCTGGCGTTGTGCATCGTTAAAATAAGCCGGTACGGTAATAACCGCTTCGGTAACTTCATGGCCCAAAAAGTCTTCAGCAGTTTTCTTCATTTTCTGAAGGATCATTGCAGAAATCTCTTGCGGGGTATATTTACGGTCGCCAATTTCAACACGCGGGGTGTTGTTGTCGCCTTTAACTACTTTGTATGGTACACGGCCAACTTCCTGGGTAACTTCATTAAAGTTGTTACCCATAAAGCGTTTTATAGAATAAATAGTTTTTGTTGGGTTTGTAATGGCCTGGCGTTTTGCCGGGTCACCAACCTTACGCTCACCATCGTTAACAAAAGCCACAACAGAAGGCGTAGTACGTTTTCCCTCGCTGTTAGCAATAACTACAGGTTCGTTACCTTCCATTACCGCTACGCAGGAGTTTGTTGTTCCTAAGTCAATTCCAATTATTTTAGACATATTATGATTTGATTTTTTTTATTGATTACTGATTATACACCTATTTATCAATGCCTGTGCCAATATGCATTTGGCAGAAAAAATATATCGCATATGTCAGTTAATATCCAAACAGTCAGCCGCAGTTACTTTGCGGTGACATGTTGGCAGGATTTTGACTGGGAGAAATGATAAAATTAGACCTGTCATTTCGAAACGATAGTGTGAAATCCTGTTTCATCATCAAAAGTTCGCCGCCTGCCATTTGAACAAGATTTCTCCTCGCTGTCGCTCGTTCGAAATGACATTTTCCTCAAAACTGTAATTATCTCAACTAAACTGCTCAGCCTTTAATCTCTTCTGTACTTCCTGTTTGTAGTTTCTGCCTATGGGTAACTCATGCCCGTTAATATCCAGCCGGTAGGAATAAAAAGAATCGATCTTGCCCAGGGCTATCAAAAACGAACGATGGATCCGAATGAATTTATTATCGGGCAGCATTTCTTCCAGCAGGCTTATCTTTTGTTTGCTAACGTAAGTTTGCTCTTTGGTGATTACCTTAACATAATCGCGCAGGCTTTCTATCCATAAAATATCGTTAATGTTTATTTTAACGGTTTTACGCTCTACCTTCAGGTAAATAAATGCTTCATGGTCGCCAACGGGTACTTCATGAGTAACCATCGCTTTGTTTTGATGATCATGCATCTGGTAAACCTTATCTATCGCGCGCATAAAACGCTCAAAAGAGATAGGCTTCAACAGGTAATCTATGGCGTTCAGTTCAAAGCCCTCTAAAGCATATTCGCTATAAGCGGTGGTAAATATAACCTTGGGCGGGTTTTTAAGGCTCCTCAACAGGTCGGTACCTTTTATACCCGGCATCTGGATATCTAAAAACATCAGGTCTACCTGTTTTTGCTGCAATAGCTGAAAAGCTTGTATCGCGTCGCCACATTTGCCCACCAGTTCCATCTCGCTGAATTTAGCAAGATATCCTTCTATGATCTCGATAGCATAAGGCTCGTCATCAACAATCAGTACACGTGTTTTCATGCAGGTACTAATTGTTTTGATAATTGGGCTTGTTTGGCGGGTTGCATTACCGGCGATAGTTCCACATCCAGCACAATCAGGAAGGTGTCTTCCTCATCCATTATTTTTAAATAATGCGTACCCGGATAAAGCAGATTTAGGCGTTTAATAACATTACTTAAGCCAATCCCCGCCCCCCCCTCACCGGAAGCTTCTTTCGTCGGGTTATTATTTGATACCTTGAGTTTAACCCAGTTATCCCTCACGGCAATATCAATATTAACCCATACCTGGCCTGTGGTTTCGCTTGCGCCATGCTTAAAGGCATTTTCAATAAAAGGTAAAATAATTAAAGGAGCGATCTGCTTATTCTTTAAGCTTCCGCTGATATTAAAGTTGATGTCTATCCTGTCTTCGTACCGTAATTTTTCAAGATTAACATATTGCTGCATCATAAATATCTCTTTCTCCAATGGCACTTCATCCGCGCTGCACTCATAAAGCATATAACGCAATATACCCGACAACCCCAGGATTAACTCCGGCGATTTTGGTGAATTGTTTAAACTTAACGCGTAAAGATTATTAAGGGTATTAAACAAAAAATGAGGATGAATTTGTGCCTTTAACGCGCCAAGTTCGGCCTCTAAAGCGGCCTGTTTACGCTCGTACCACATTTTAAAAAGCTTAACGGCCAGCACAAAGCCCATAATGAGGTTGGTACCCTTAAATGCATTTACAAGCCCTACCGTATTAAATAAAGATTGAAAAAACGGCCCATTGTTGATGCTCAGGTAATCAGGATCGGTGATATGTTGCGTTTCTATCAGGTAGGGGATAACAAATATTAACCCGCTTGAACGGCTGAGCAACATTGATACTACAGCAACAAGCAACGATAATAGCACAAACTTAATATACTTCCCTTTAAACAAATACGCGGGCACTACCCAATAGGCAATTACATAGTAATAGGCAATTTGTACGGGCGCATAAAAAAGATTGTTCCTGAAAGAAACTGCCAAACTAACCTGCACCGAATAGATAACCGTTAATGCAAGCATCACAACCGCCCAGAAAATGATATGCTGCAGCACACGGGGTATGTGCAGATCATCAATCTTAAATTTAACCGCGTTCATCCTCACTAAATTACAGCTATTGTAGCCAAATCATAACAGGCTAATGCCCTTAAATCGACAAACGACATTCTTTTAAAGACAGACTGTATCATTATTAACCCTTGTGTTACTATTTACGATACAGACGCTTATAATACCCCATAAGTTACCGTTTGTATGCAATTAGCCGGCTTATATCGCTTTACCTTTTTAATGGTTTGATACACTGATATTTTAGTTTCATTAATTTAATACAACCAGTATGAAAAAACTCATTATAACATTAATCGCTATTGCGATATATGCCACTAACACTTATGCCCAAAATCTACCGTCGGCACAACCTGTTTCGTGGGTGGTAGAGAGTACCGTTTACCAACCAAAAATCAACACGGTGAAATTTTACGACGACAAGTCGCAGCTTATTTACCAGGAAACCATTTACGGCAAACTGGATGTAAAAAAGAAATACGTACGTGAGGCGCTTAACCAGGCCTGCGAAAAACTGTATGCACAGCGCAGAGATATAAAAAATGCCAACTTGTTAGGCCTGGCATTAAGCATAAAACAATAAAGAAGTTTTTTTTGAAAAACAGTTAAGTGAAGAGAGAGCCGGCGCGAGGCAGGCCCTCTTATTTTTATTCAGCCGGTTCTATCCAGTTACCATCACCTTTGATGATACCGATGAGTTCATCTAATGCATTTGCTGAGCTGATATTCTTCTTTACAGCCTGCTGGCCGCGGTACAGTGTTACCTTATCGGTACCAGAACCAACGTAACCATAATCAGCATCGGCCATTTCGCCGGGCCCATTTACAATGCAGCCCATAATGCCAATCTTAAGCCCTTTAAGGTGACTTGTACGGCTGCGGATCATCTGCGTAGTGATCATCAGATCGAACAGCGTACGCCCACAGCTTGGGCAGGATATATATTCTGTTTTTGAGATACGCGAGCGGGTTGCCTGCAGTATGCCAAAAGCGGTTGACGTAATAACACTTGTTGCCACCTGCGGTGCATCTATCCAGATGCCGTCGCCAAAACCATCAACTAACAAAGCGCCGAGGTCTGTACCTGCAAATAGTTGTAAGTCTTGAGTCTTAAGCTCTAAGTCCTCAGTATCAAAAGAGTATCCGCGTTTAACAATCACCGGCACATCCAGCTCCATTTCCTGTAGATTCAGGAAAAAGGCGCGCTGGTCTGCCATACCATGCAGTTCATCAGTCTCCAGCACAAAAACCAATGATTTATCAAGCGGGATCAATCCGAATGCTTCCGAATCCAGATCGGCATTTTTGATGCGGACCAGGTTCAACGCTGATGTACGGTTGGTACCGGCCTGTATATATTCATCCAGGGTAAACACCGGGTGGCAAAGGGTTTTATTGGCGAGTTTTTGCCAGGTTGGGTAATGGTATAGTTGCTTTAGGTTACCCGGTAGTGTAAACGATGGCAAACTATCGCCCAGGTAAACAAAATCCACGGACTGCTCGGCCATGTTATATTTATCCAGCAATGCCGAATACAGGTAACCGGCATCGTTCATCACGGCCGGGTCTTTGAGATTAGCCTGCGACAGATCAACCACCACCCTTGGCACCATGTGCCCGCCTATAAAGGCGTTAGCCTCGTAGGTCTCGCGTTTTTTGTATTCGTAAGGGGAATGAGCTGAAGGCTGAAAGCCGAAAGCTGAAAGCTCTTTTCCCTCAGCTTTTTGCTTTTCGCTTTGTGCTTTTCGCTCACTGTATCGTTTCACCAGCGCAATAGCCACCGGCGCTTCGGCTTCGGGTTCTTCGGTAAGGGAAACCCGTACGGTATCGCCCAGTCCATCTTCCAGTAAAGTACCGATACCCACGGCAGATTTGATGCGCCCGTCTTCGCCGTCGCCGGCTTCGGTTACGCCCAGGTGCAGCGGGTAGTTCATCCCTTCGGCCACCATGGTTTGCACCAGCAGCCGATAGGCCTGTACCATTACCTGCGGATTACTGCTTTTCATACTTACCACCAGGCTATAATAACCCAATGTTTCGCACATGCGGATAAATTCCATAGCGCTCTCTACCATGCCCTGCGGGGTATCGCCGTATCGGCTCATAATACGGTCGCTCAGCGAGCCATGGTTGGTACCGATGCGCATGGCAGTACCATATTCTTTACAGATGTTTACCAATGGGGTAAACTTTTGAAAGATGCGATCCAGTTCGCCTTTATATTCAAGGTCGGTATATTCTATTTGGTCAAATTTCTTTTTATCGGCGTAGTTGCCGGGGTTTACGCGTACCTTTTCAACAATACGGGCGGCTACCTCGGCCGCATTGGGGGTAAAGTGTATATCGGCAACCAGCGGTACGTTGTAGCCACGCATACGCAGTTGCTTTTTGATCTCGGCAAGGTTGTTTGCTTCTTTGATGCTGGGTGCGGTGATGCGTACATACTCGCAGCCGGCATCAACCATCCGGATGGTTTGCTCAACCGTACCAAGGGTATCCATGGTGTCGGTTGTGGTCATGCTTTGGATACGGATAGGGTTATTGCCGCCCATTGGCACATCGCCGATGGCAACCTCGCGGGTCACAAAACGCGAATAATCGGTTAATGAGTTACAGTAACGGCCTTGCAGCATTTTCACAGCATCAGCATTCATTTGCAGGGATGGAATTAATAAGATGCAAAAATACAGTTTTTGTTGGAAAGGAAATATTAATGATGTTGATGCATGGTAAACTTAATAAGTTACATGTTTGTAATGTAATATTGAAATTGTTAAATTTGAATATGGCAACTCAATTTATTACCAACGATAAAGGAGAGCGAACTTCTGTAATTATTCCCATTAATGAATATGAGGATATGGTGCACCAACATCATTTAAACCTTGAATTGACTGATGAGTATAAAATCATGATTGACAAGATGCTTGCAGAAGAAGATGGCAATGTAGAGTATGTATCTGCAGAAAACATCAAAAAAAAGTTCATGAATAAATGAGCAAACCACTTATTTACAGGAGGGAAGCAGAAGCCGACCTTGATGATATTCAAGATTACTACAACAAGATCTCTCCTCAAATTACTGATAATTTCTTTATTGAATTTTTTGAGACACTTTCATTTATTGAACAAGACCCTAAATTATTCCAAATTAGATACCGTGGCATAAGAATCGCACCATTATACCGTTTTCCATATGGTATTCATTATCTCGAAAAAGAAAATGAAGTGATAATATTTAGAGTATTGCATACAAAAAGATACTTCAAATAGCTTTATTAAACATGTTTAATACCCTTTTAACGCCATAATTCACTACCTTGGGGTTATCAATACAGCTACATGAAAAGGATTATCTGCCCCCTGCTTATACTCAGTATATTTCTATCGTGCAAAAGCAAAACCGCCGATACCGACCAGGACACAACCGGAACCGGCAAGCCGCTCGATCAAAGCCAGGCTTTACTGCATCAGTTTAAACCGCTGATAAACGGTGTGTGGGTAAAAAAAGACTATATCAAAAAGGTAAAGAAGAGCAAATCGCCATTAGAGGCGGTTGATAATGGCACCGGCGTTACCATTATGTATATTGATACCGCCCAGCTTAAAGGCGACAGCATTATGGTGCCTGTTGTTTTAAATAACCACGAAGGCGCCAATGTATCTTTAAATTTTCAGCCGGGTAAAAACACCACTACTATTGAATTTGGTGATGATGAACTGAGTTATAAACTTAAAAACGGCGACACCACGCTCATCATCTATCATTATAACCCGCAAACAAAAGAGACCGCTACCGCCCAATATATTAAAGCCATGCCCAATAAACCGGCTGGCGGCCTGGCGGCAGGCATGAATATGGCTATCAACAAGGCCATCCTATCGGGCAAGTACGAAGGGACAGATGCCGCAGGTAAAAAGATCTATGCTGTATTTACCGACGACGGCAAAGTAAGCGGCTTACCCGGCTTAACTACCTACTACGTACAAAACGACATGATAGCCGACCCCGACCACAGCCATGACGAGATCATATTTAACCTTAATGGCAATGGCCAAAAAGCCTACTCATTTATCATCAATAAAAAAACACTGAGCTTATATGATAGCGCCGAACAGGTAAAATCTAACAAGCCATCATACTCATTAAAACGTAAAAGGGAGTAGTTACTCTCCCTTATCCAGATATTTATAGATAGCAATCAGGTCTTCATCACCAAATTCCGGGATCGCAGCTTCAAACGTTTTTAATGCGGCTTCGCCTAATGGTGTTGTTAACCCAATATCCCGCGAGAGCTTAAGATCCTTTACAATGTTTTTAAGGCTGAACGCCGCTTTAAAATTATCATTCACAATAGCATCACCCTTTAGTTTGGTATAAGGGTTGGCAATGGCAGCGTTACCCAAAAGGTTCAATAAAACTTCCGGCTCAATACCGTTATTTTTTGCCAGGATAAGCGCTTCTGCTAATCCTTGGGTGTAAAAACTTAATAGCGTATTTATAGCGAGTTTTGCAGCATTACCCGCACCAACGGCGCCCACGTTTACTGCCAGTTTGCCTATTTTTTCCAGTATGGGTTTTACCTGTTCAAACACATCCGCATCGCCGCCGGCCATAATAACCAGTTGGGCGGTTTCGGCTTGTTTAACACTGCCCGATACCGGGGCATCCAGATATTGCAAGCTTTTTGATGTACAAAGCGTCGCCATCTCCTTACTGATAGCAGGCGATACCGTACTCATATTGATGATAACCTTATCACGTACATCTGCCTTCAGTAAACCGTTCTCACCCTCAAATATCTCGCGGATGGCCTTATCATCGGTAACCATGATAATGACCACATCTGTTTGCTGTATCAACTCTTTGGGGGTTGATGCTGTAGTGGCACCCTGTTCTTTCAGCTCAGCTTCTTTATCCTTATGGCGATTATACACGGTTACCGGGTAACCTGCCTTTAGCAATTGCTGCGACATGGGGTTTCCCATTAAGCCAAGGCCTATCCAGCCAATTTTTGTTGTGTTTGTCATGCTCTGGTTAACGCTTATATCCTTAACAACGTTTTCGTCAAAGTATTTTTTTACCAGCAGATTAATAAACCGCTTCAAATAGGTCTCGTTCAAAAACACGTTCGACCAATTATCAAACCTTTGGCATTGTATCCCCAGGTAAAAGAAATACATACTTACGCCAAGTATGGGTAACAATCGTTTTTCTTCGTCGCTTATTGGGGTGATGGATTCGTACCCGGTCAAAAAGTTTTTCAACTTTTCATCGCGCTCGGCTTCAACTTTTTCGGTGCTGTGTAATTGCAATATATAATAAGCCAGATCAAGGCACAGCCAGCCATTGCCGCAAAAATCAAAATCGAATATGGTAACGTTACCCTCTTTAGTGATGTTCAGATTATCGAACCAGATATCCATATGTACTACACCCTGCCTTAATTTACCGGTGTCAGTTTTGGCCAGTTCATCCAGCAAATATTTTTGTGTTGATGCCATCCACCCTATTTCATCAGTATCGGCCGGCAGAAATTGTTTTAATCGTTCGAATGAATCCTGTAATAAAACCTGCGGCGTATAGCTAACCCGTTGCAATTGCAGATTGTGCGTAACCTGGTGAATGCGTGCCATGGTTTCGCCAATTTTGTAATGCAGATCTGTAGAAAAGTTTAGTTGCTTTTCGCCTTCGGCAAATGAGAATAGTACGCCATAACGGTTTCCCTCCGGCGCATTCAGTTCCTGTAAATAATCACCGGCAGCATCTTTTACCGGGTATGATACCGGGATGTTGTTATCGCGCAGCAAATTCAACAGCTTTATCTCTTCCCTTATTTCTGTTTGGCTGCGCCAGTTTAAGCTGTAAAGCCTGAACACAAATTTACTATCACCATCAGTTATTAAATAACTATGGTTGATGCCGGTTTTTAACAACTTACAGGTTGCATTGGCACTAAAATGGTACCTATCCTGCAAAAATAAACCAACATGCGTTGCAGAAAGGATTGAACTGATAACAGGAAAGTTTTGCATGATAAAGTTTTTGGGGCTGCAAAGAAACAAAAACGCCACTGCTTTTGGCAATGGCGACGAATATATTTATTTAGAATGTCCTTTTAAAGAATATATACAGAGAATATCATTATCGAAACTGTAGATTATACGATGTTCATGATTAATACGCCTTGACCATTTTCCTGTTAGCTTATGCTTTAATGGTTCCGGCTTTCCCACTCCTTCAAAAGGAGTTTCTTTCATTGAAGAAAGTAATTCACTGATTTTCTTTTGGACACCAACATTTCCGCTTTTCTTCCATTCTTCAAGATGGGATAAAGCAGTAGAAGTAAATATTACTTCCATAAATTATCAGTATCCACTTTTATACCTTTTCCAGCTTTTATTTCTTCTTCGCCTTTAAGTATCATATCTACAAATGCTGGATCATATTTATCCTTTTCTTCCTCGAAAGATATTTTTAGCGCTTTCATAAAAGCTTTCAAAGCATTTAACTGCTCTTTATTTTCAGGATGTACAATTAATGTTGCCATATTCAAATTTACGCTTTTTTGGATATTTAAGTTTATTCTTAAAACAGAAAAGTTGCAGATGGTACTAACCTGCAACCTTCTATCGATTATTTTTTTAATGGATAACAAAGCCATTTAATCAGTTAACCACTTTGTTGCTTTATTTGCCATATATAGTCCATAACATGATGTAGCGATGGCAAGCCCTACACCTAAAAAAGCAAGTATGTAGTTAGCAGGCATCAGCTTTTTTAAAGTGAAAACTATACCACATACAGCAATTAAGGTACTCCATGTAGCCAGGTAATAATCTATAGTACGTTTAAATATTTTGCCCATAGGGTAAAAATGCAGCCCTACTACTAATGCTAATACAGGTATAGTAAGTTCCGGATAACCAAGGTTAACAACTATATTAATACCGATAAATATACCCAACCCTTCTGCAGCGAAAACTATCCCGAACCATTTCCCTATTCTTTTTTCCTCAGCTATATCTGCCTCAGAAGTAGGTTTTGGAAAATTCTTAGCTATCTTAAATAAGGCTATCCCTTTTACAATAAAATAAACACTCAATAAAGGGAATATAAACAACAATAAAGCATAGGCCGTTCCATGTAAACCACCATAGGCGATCCCTGCCCATATCATAGTAAAAAGAGCCATCATAAAAAGGCCTGTTGCATTTCCCTTTACGGCTGCTGCCGGCACTATATGTGGCTCCTTTTCCATTTTCTTATTTTTGATCTGATTTAGTATGCTATACCGCGTCCGACAGCGAGCTAAATGTAAAGTCCCTGATCTTCATCGGTGGTATCAGGTAGCTGCGGTAACTTTCTACGCTGATGCTGCGTTCCTGTTTGCCAAGGGCTTCCAGGTTGTTCAGCATAATCACCGGGCTTTCGTTAAACCTGAAGTTTTTTACCGGGAACATGATCTTTCCGTTCTCAATATAAAACGTACCATCTCGGGTAAGACCGGTTAACAGTAACGATTGCGGATCGACCATACGGATGTACCACAATCTGGAAACCAGGATACCTTTCTCGGTGCTTTTTATCAGTTCTTCGAGGGTTTGAGTACCGCCATCCATAATAATATTGCTTGGGCCGGGAACAGGTTTTACACCTTTCTTTTGCGCCCAATAGCGCGAGTATGACAGGTTCTTCACCACGCCGTTTTCTATCCAGCTGGTTTTTTCGCGTGGCAAACCGTCACCACCCCAGGTAGAACCCGGCAGGTCGGTATTAAACGGATCTGAGTAGATATTTACTTTCGGATCTACCAGTTGCTCACCTAAACGTGTGCCGCCGCCTTTTTTACTCAAAAAGCTACGCCCTTCTTCCGCGCTGCGTGCATCAAAACGGAACATATTCTCGAGCATGTAAGTAGCCGCAACAGGCTCCAGTATCACGGTATATTTACCCGGTTCAATGGCTTTTGCACCTTTGGATGCATTAGCTTTCATGGTAGCAACCCTTGTTGCCGAGGCTGTATCCAGTTTTGAAACATCGGTAAAACCACGTGCTGCATATCCTGATATACTGCCGGCCTCATCGCGTGTAGTTACCGAGAAGGTAACATCGCTGCTTCTGTTATAAGCGAACAGACCCTTAGAGTTCATCACCGCGTTAAAGCCTGTAGAGTTCTCTAAAAACCCTGCCGCAAACAGTTTGGCATCTTTGGTAACCTGCAAGCTTTTACCAACCATTTCGGCGCGGCTTTCGGGCGTCATGGCGGCTGTGTTGGCGTTGTAGGTTATCGAGTCTTTAAATTCACTCTGGCCAAGCATCGGCATGTATTCAGGGTTCTCGGGTGCCAGTTGTGCCAGCTCTTCCGAGCGGCGCACAACACGCTCTAAAGCGGCATCGTCAAACTCATCAATACTGGCCGAACCTGCTTTTTTGCCATAAACAGATGTTACCGCCAAACCTGTAGTACTTACATCGCCCGCAGTAGATACCGCGTTAAGCGCGTACCTGATATTGCCGCCGTCGCTTCCGAAAAGGCTTACTTCGCACTCATCGGCTTTTGAATAGCTAAGCACCTTCTTTAATAAAGCCTGTGCCTGTTCTTTTGTATATATAGCCATATGTTATCCGATCTTTCTTTTTGTGTTGATTACATTAACACCATTAAACCTTGCTGTTGATGATCCATGCGATACCGCGCTGCTCTGGCTCGGTTGCCCCTTACCATCGTTAAACGAGCCACCTAAGCGGTAATCGCTTGCATCGCAAACCTGCGCGCACGAGTTCCAGAACTCCTGTGTGTTGGCCTGATAAGCCACATCATTCAGCATACCGGCAATTTTGCCATCTTTTATCTCGTAAAAAAGCTGCCCGCCAAACTGGAAGTTATAGCGTTGCTGATCAATAGAAAAAGAGCCGTCGCCAATTATATAGATCCCCTTCTCAACGTTTTTGATCATGTTATCTACACTTAGCGGGGTTTTACCCGGCTGTAATGATACGTTCGGCATCCGCTGGAATTGTACATCCTGCCAGCTTTGCGCGTAGCAGCAGCCCTGTGATTCTTTCAGACCGATGATATGCGCCTGATCGCGGATGGCCTGGTAGTTTACCAGCGTACCCTCTTTAATGATATCCCATTTTTTGGTGCCTACACCTTCATCATCATAACCCACAGCACCTAATGAGCCTACTTCGGTTTTATCGCCGGTTACATTTACCTGCTTGCTGCCGAAATTGAACTTACCCGATTTCCATTTATCTAAAGTTAAGAAACTGGTACCGGCAAAGTTTGCTTCGTAGCCCAGCACACGGTCAAGCTCGGTTGGGTGACCAACAGATTCGTGAATGGTTAACCACAGGTGACTTGGATCAAGCACCAGGTCGTATTTACCGGGATCAACCGTTTTTGCCGTGATCTTTTCTGCGGCCTGTTTAGTGGCAAATTTTATATCCTCCAGCATATCATAACGCTTTTTATAGCGGGTGGTAATACCGGTAACTTTTTCACTTTCGGTAGGGTTAAGGTACTCATAGCCCATACCTACCGGCGAGCTTAACGAGCGCCTGGTTTGGAAAGAATTTGAAGCCGAATCGATTTTTGTAACCGTAAACGACGGGAAGATGCGGTGGATATCCTGATCGATGTATGAACCATCGGTAGAGGCAAAATATTTTTGCTCATTCACCGCAAAAACGGTTGAGTTTACAAAGTTAGCACCACCGCTAATGGCCGCTGCGTTGGCGCCAAGCAAAAGATCAACTTTTTCCTTGATAGGTACTTCAAAAGCGTTCTTTTCTATCGGGGTTTTCCAGCTTACTTCGCCATAGCCTTTTTGTGGTGCAAGCTGTACCGGCGCACTGCCCAGTTTGGCATTTGCCTTTGCAACGGCAACCGCACGCCTGGCAATTTTGGCAATACCTTCTTTTGTTACATCATTAGTGGCGGCAAAGCCCCAGCAGCCATCGGCAATTACCCGGATGCCCACACCGTATGATTCGGTGTTAGCCACGTTTTGTACCCGGTTTTCGCGGGTAATAACAAACTGGTTAAGGTAGCGGCCAATACGTACATCGGCATAGCTGGCCCCGGCAGATTTTGCGGCATTAAGCCCTGCATCAGCCAGTTGTTTTTTAATGCGCACGTCCACGCCTTCAAGCGCCTGCTGCACATCAATGTTTTTACCGAAACTGTTGAGCGACGGGAGCACCATAGCCCCCGCACCAACACCGGTTAAAAAAATAAAGTCTCTTCTTCTCAAAGTTTGTCCTCCTTTTATTTAATTCTGCCCGCAGGCAATGTTTTAAATTTATTCATCGCAGTCGCTCGCTTCCTCGCGAGTGACCAATATTATAAGGCCTCCGGCCGCCACAATCTGTATACTGCGGCCAGGAGGCCGCGTAATAGTCCTCACCCGGCCGGAGCCGGGCGAGTGCATAAAAATATATTTTATGATATCTTAGTTTCTATCCACAAGAAAGTACATGCTGCCAGCAACAGGATATAAAAATATATTTTTGGCACATCAATCCGAACTTTTTGCTGTATCTGTTTTGTTACAATCTGCCTGTTTGGATGCAGGGTTGCATATTTATTTGTTGCCGCTATTTTTTCTGCGGATCGCAGGGTTTTCCAGTCGTTTTGAGGATAGGCAAACCAGGTACTGAGCTTGTCGCCCAGTTTTACATTTTGCCATCCGGCAGATTGTGGACGATAGGTTGCACTCCACTCAAAAGGCACATCTGGATTTTGAGCCGGCGCTATCAATTCCCCGTTCATACTTATGGGTGATGCAATGCTCTGTGATACCTGTAGTATTACAGGTTCATTACTTACCGGCAATGATGAAAATTGGATGTAGTCTTTCATCTCATCGTTCTTCCTTGCGGCTTTGCTCAATAGCACCGACCATAATTCCGTATAATCCTGCTTATTGCCAGCCAGCATCCAGCTAAAAGTATTGTTGAGTGTTGTGAAGATGATCTTACCGGACCCATATAAAGCGCTGCCCGCCAGCACCCGCTCTTTAGCTTTCACCAGCGGCTGTGTACCGTTCTGGTAAACAATATGCGCTGAACCATAGGCAAGCTTACCCGAGCCGCTTCTATTAACATTGATAATGAGCGATGCGGGTTCAGGTTCCTTGCCCGAAGGCCTATGTACCGGGAACTGCCTTTGCAGCCATGATATTTTGCCTGCACTATCGGCCCGTACAATAAGGCCGAGGCCTTTATCGGCAACGGCTTGTTTCAACACATCGCTTTCGGCACTGCTTAAGGTACTTAAAACGGACAGGTCGCCAATAACCACATCAAATTGAGCGAGTGTTTGGGTGGAAAGTTTATCCAGATTAAACTGGGCTATATTGATATACTCGCTGTTATATTTCCCTTTGCTGATGGCCGAGCGCAGGGCTACAGCGTAACCGTTTTCGCTCAGCCAGTTCTTTAAAAATTTGCTTTCAAAATCTGGCGAAGCCGATAGCATCAATACTTTTAATGGTTTTACGGGATCTATTTGTACAGGCAGGCTGCCTTGCAAAGCGGTATCAGCATTCAACGTAAACACCATTTTACCCGTTGCTTTCGGGATGGCGCTTAGCTCGAATGGCGTTTGCGCGTTTGGCGGCAGGCTGATGGAATCCAACCCGGTATTCAAGCCTCTTAAAACCAGTTTTATTTTTTGTCCCGATGTATTATTATATACGCCTTGTACGTGTAATGCCTCGCCTGCTTTTAGCCTATTGTTCCAACTGATGTTACTTATCCCTACAGGCATCTTTGCAGCATGAAAGGTAATTGGCAGCCTGTCCAGCTGTGTTAGTTCATCCTTACTTAAACCATTACCATATATCTGCAAAGGTGCTGTTTTACTCAGTTCATCCAGCCCGCTAATGAGTTTTACTTTTGGATAAGCTTTTTTGATGGATTCATCCAACGTTATTACGCTGGTATCGATACCATTTGGCAGGCTATCCGCATCAAAACCTGCGGTAAGTAATATGGCTTTATGCTGGTTAGTTTTGGTAATTGCACCATTATATTTTATTGGCAGGGTAATACAGGCTAAAGCCACTATCGCAATAATTACCGCCATAATCCGCAGCAGCAAAAAGCGTTTATTGGCATGGCGATATTCTAACCATCCGAATAACACCGCCATGAAGATGCAAAGCGCCCAAACTATATAAATCCAACTGCCCTGCATCATCTGTTTGCCTGCTTTAAGTTTTTATAATACTGCTTAGACAGGCCCATATCCGTAGTGTTAGCGTTTGATGAAGGCATCTTTTTAAGCGTGGTTAACGTTCTTTGTAATGCCCGCTCTGCCAGGTCTACATCTTTACTTTTTGCCGGGGTAGCTGATAAGATGCGGCGCATGGCGTTCAACGCAGGCAAATAAACGCCCGGCTTTGCAGATGCTTTTAAGCCCAGTTGCTGGTTAGCTAATTGCAAAACGCGGTTATCTGCTGCGCTTAAAATCGGGTTCGTTTTTAAACTTTCTAATACGTTAACCGCTTTTTTCAAAGCATCCATCTGGTCGGCAACAGGTTTAATATCTTGTTTATTGATAGGTTGGATGATCTTATCCAACTCGCCGCTTAAGCGTTTTTCCTGCTTCAATGGTGGCGGATTGTAAGCCGTTTTTGCCACAAACGCCCGCGATTTTTGTTGCAGGTCTTTCAGTAAGCGTAAAGCCTTATAGGCAAATGGCAATGCCGCCTGTGGTTTGTAAAGGCGCAGCTGTAATTCGGCCTTCCACATTTCGGTAAGGGTGGCTTTTAGCTGGGCTTTTATGGCAGGTTCAAAAAAACCCGCATCCTCGGCGTTATCGTGGTCGTCGGTGTACTCTTTTAATATTTTGGCAGCGTTGCTAAAATCAGCAGGGTCTGCCGGGTCGTTGCCCGGCGCGCCGATGGCATCTTCGCCTTCCTCGCCTAAAAATTTACCGTAACGCAGGCGCAATAATTTTTGATCGATACCCAGGTTATTGCTGCGGTTATTAAATTTCTCAACGCTGATGCTATCCTTTTCTTTGAGCAGTTGCTCGGCATCAATGATGATCTGCCGTTCGCTCCTAAAAAACTCCGGTTTAAGGTTTACGCCGTTGATGATTCCATTCATACTCAGCAATTCGGCGGTATCCTGCACGCTTACGGTGTACACATCCGTACGGCTCAACTGCTTGTATGTATCCTGTGCCTGTACGTAAAAGTAAAGCTCATCCCCGGGTTCCACATTCAAAGCCGGCAACTGGATCAGCTTCTGTACATCATACTGCGCGTTATGCGCACCAAAACCCTGCGCAAAATTCAGTTTGTATTCCTTAAACTTTACGCCCTCGCCCTTGCCCTTGGCAACTGTGGCTATAATCACCGCATCAGCAACGCCATAATCATCATTAAGCGCGGCATTTATGGTAACCCTTGGTGCTTCGCCTGCATCAATATAAGTGTATTGCTTTGGCGTTTTTATATGGATAACTGGCGGGCTATCCTTAACAACCTGCATGTAATACAAGTCAGATAGTTTCCCATCAATACTCACCTGGTAAAAACCAGGGCTTGTAATGGCTTTGGTGGCATGCCAGTTGGTACCGCCGCCGTTGCTTTTTAAAGCAACGTGTTCTTTATCGTTAAAAAGCAGGTAAGCTTTTTTAATGGCTACATTGGTTTTGATTTGCCATTCTACCACAGCGCCTTCTTCTGCCGACAGGTTAAATTTATCCTGTTCGCGCTTGCCTTTACCCGTATATGCCGGCGGGACAATGCTTATATTCACGCTGCTTATCTGTGGTAAAACTTTTTCGGCCACTTTGGGCATCGGCGCGCATTCTGCAACCGGGCGGTTGTTCCCGTAAAAAATACGTTCGATATGGAAGATCTTACCCAGTGCCCATATAAATGCGGTGGCTACAATAAGCGATATAAAAGCAACTACCAAACGCTTGGCGAACGGCTTATGCGATATTTTAAGATCTGCTAAAACAACTTCGGTTTTTGAGGCAGCTATAATTTGCAAGGGGTTCAGCTCGGCAGCGGGCAGCAATAACAGGTGACTGCTTTCCTGCAACTCGGGGTATTCCTTATTCAAAAAAGCGGTTATTTTTTGCCCGCTCATTTGCCATGGGCGATTGATGACCAATAAAATAATAAGCGCCACGGGGAAGACAATTATTCCCCATAATATTGATGGCGAAAGCAAATAGTACACGATGGCGCCAATGTACAGCGCGGCGTAAACTGATAGCAGCACATCCTCCAGTACGTGGTAAACTATCCAGCGTTGACGCAGGCCTTGTATTTTATGTAAACCGCCCTGCTCAGCCATTACCCGTTAATTTTTTGTGCGACAAGATGCGTTCGGCGATCAATAAAAGGACCACCAGCAGCCAGAAATGTTTGGATAGATCGGCTTGTTGGGTTGTTTTAAACGATGACTGCGGCATGGATTGTGAAATTATTTCCGGCTGTACCTGGCGGTTATTAAAGATACGGCGCTCGTGCCCTTTTGGTTGGCTTTGCCCGCTACCCAATAACAGTTTTAACATCAGCTTAGGGAAATCATCGCTCCAAACCAGGTCGCTCCATAAGGGGTTAAAACGGCTGTAAAAATGCCAGGTGTTCCCATCCAACCCTAACACAGGCTTGCCAAAACCATCTTTCCATACAGGCTCATAACTGTTTGTTGAATTAATCCTTTTGGCCAAAGCAATATGGCCCGGATCTATCCATGAGTTTACATCTGCTATTTTGCCTGCTTCATGTTGAAAAATATTTTTGCTGTTTTTTAACAGATCCGGTTTTACCTGCTGCTCTGATAACCAGAAAAGCCATGTTAGGCCGTGAGGTATGGTTGCATTGTTATATTGTTTGATTGTTGTTTTGGCCCCGTTAAAGGTTGTGGCAGCGCTCAGCGCAGCTTTAAGGTAACCCGCATCAAGCTGGTGTTTATCGGTGTAGATTGCGATACGCAGGGTAGATGTATCAACCGGTACAGATTGCGCAGTATTTTTAAGGCTTACAAAGGGCTGCCCGTTTTGCACACTAACAGTTACATCGTTATCCCCACGGCCTTGTATGGTTTGCGTGGTAAAATATGTTGATGAAGTCGTACTGTTACCAATGGTTATTTTAATAGCGCCGTTGTTGGTTATAAATGCCCTATCTATCCATTTAGTAACAGAATCTTTTGCAGTATACGTTTGCCAATGCAGGCTATTCAGTTTTACCCTTGGTTTATCGCCCTTAAAATGATCGATGCCGTTTTGGCTGAATAAATAAACAGGGGCGTCGCCAACCTGATTTGCCAACTGTTTTACCAGGCTCCAATAATTGGCGTTGATGGTTGTATCTTTTAATGATGAATCTGCCAGTATGGTTTTCAGATCCTGCTTTGCAAAACCCCTATTAAAGTAATGGAACTCATATCCGGCCTTATCCAGCGAATCTATTGTTGGTTTAAATTTTTGGTAAGTTTCTTTTAAACTCTCCCGCGGGATAAGTACCCAGCCCTTCTTTTGGGCAGTTACATACTTTTGCCAAACAGGCGCAGCCAGTAACAGGGCGATTAATATCAATAAAAGGCATCGAAGTAGCAATAACAAAATATCCAGCAGCTTAAAGCTGCGCTTTGTACTTTTTGAGGCCTCGGTAATAAGTGAGATGCTGCCCACCTTCAGCGTTTTGCCCGGCCTTATATTCCACAGGTGGATAATAACCGGGATAGTTATAGCGGCCAGCGCGAAGAACCATATAGGGTTTAAAAACTGCATAGCCTACTTTGCCCCCTTTTTACGCTGTACCAAAAAATCGCGCAGGGCTGCATCAAGCGGCTGCGAAGTGCTTATCATACGGTATGCAATGCGTTTACCCAAAAGTTCGCTCCGGATGGTGGCCAGGTGGTCGTGTAGCTTTTCCTGATAAGCATCCTTTGCACGCTGAGTATTCACCTGTATGGTTTCTCCCGTTTCCAGATCTTCCAGTGTGGAAAATCCCTTAAAATCAAAATCCAGTTCATTTTGCCCCATCAGGTGGAACACAATGATCTCATGCTTCAGCGCCGATAAAGAATTAAGCAGGGCATTAATTTCGCCATCGGCCTGGTACATATCGGTTATAAAAACCAGCAGCTCTTTACGGCCTGCACCAGCAAAAAGCTCTTTATAATGGATAGGTTTTGTAAATGTGCCGGCAGGGTCAACCTGTTGCAGGTGGTAAAACAACCGCTGCAGGTGTTGCGGGTCGGGTTTGGACGGGATAGAGAACAACTCTCCATCTTTAAAAACATTCAGCGCTACCGAGTCGCCCTGCAAATTAGCCAGGTAAGCCAATGAGGCGGTTAGCGCTTTAGCATACTCTATTTTTTTGATCCCATTATCATCATGGTTCATAGATGAGCTGGCATCCACCAAAAACCTGACGGAGATACTCGTCTCAATTTCTGACTCTCTTATATAATACCTGTCGCTGCGGGCAAACATGCGCCAGTCCAGCCAGCGCAGGTCGTCGCCCGGCTGGTAGCTGCGGTACTGGCTAAATTCAAGTCCGGGGCCTTTTACGGTGCTTTTGTTAAACCCATTCATAAAGCCATCAATAACCGTTTTCGCCAGTAATGGCAAATCCTTAATAGTCATTAATACTTTAGGGTCGAGCATGGTTAGTGATCAGAGATCAGTTAATTAGAGATTAGTTCCGTGTTATTACACACTATAAAGTTGCCGACCTAACAATTACCTTTATCAATTCTTCGGTAACCCGGTCAGAGTTGATGCCTTCGGCTTCGGCTTTAAAGTTCATGAGTATACGGTGCCTTAAAACAGCCGGTGCCATAGCGTGGATATCTTCCATTAAAACAGCGTACCTTCCTTTAAGTAAGGCGCGTGCTTTTGCGGTTAATATTAAGGCCTGCCCTGCGCGCGGCCCTGCTCCCCAGCGCACCCATTCTTTCACATAATTAACAGCGGTGGTATCCGGGCGGGTAGCGCGAATCATCTCGCTAACGTAACGGGTCAAATCTTCATTAATGGTTACCTGCCTTACCAGCGCCTGCGCCTGTATAATTTCTTCGGCGGTGATAACCGCCTGTACATCCGCCTTTTTGGTGCCGGTAGTACGATTTAGTATCGCAAATTCTTCCTCGGGTGTTGGATAGCCAATTTTTATCAGCAATAAAAACCTGTCGAGCTGCGCCTCAGGCAAGGGATAGGTACCTGCCTGCTCAATAGGGTTTTGTGTAGCCAGGATAAAGAAAGGCTTATCAAGCGGGTAAGTTTGCCCGCCATAAGTTACCTCAAATTCCTGCATGGCCTCTAAAAGTGCCGATTGCGTTTTGGGTGGCGTACGGTTTATCTCATCAGCCAAAATAATATTGGCAAACAGCGGACCCTTGTTAAATTTAAAAAAACGCTTGCCTGTGGCGTGGTCTTCTTCCAGTATCTCGGTGCCGATGATATCCGTCGGCATCAGGTCGGGCGTAAACTGAATACGCCTGAACGCCAGGTGCAGCGCCTGCGACATGGTTTTAACGATCAGCGTTTTTGCCAGTCCCGGTACACCCTCCAGCAGGCAATGGCCGCCGGCTAAAAAGGCCACCAGCAATTCGTCCAATATGGCATCCTGCCCTACAATTACCTTTTGTATTTCGGCTTTTAGCTGCGGTAATTTTTCAAGCAGGGCTTTTATATTTTTTTCGGTCAGTTCCAATGTGTTTGGTATTAAAATTTATTCCCGTAGTTTACTCACCCGGTCGTTGCTGCGCCCAACCACCCGCTCTTCGCTGCGCGGTAAGAGGGTTTTGCCATTTTTCCCATCTTCACCCTCTTTGCGAAAGCAGAGAGGGTCGACAAGCATAGCGATGTCGGGGTGAGTCAATTGACCGGTGAGCATACATTCACCCAATCCCCTCACAAGATATTACGCTTTTCAGTAAATACCATGCATTTTTGTCAAAAACACAACAAAGTATCTAAAACTTTACAACCTGTTAAGTTTATTAATGGAGGCAGGCAATAATTTTGTTTTAATTTTAGGGTTTAGTAAACAGATGGCATACGGGCAAAAATTCACTTTTACAAGATTAAGCTACAACAGCGGCGATTGGGATACCGACCAGCGCATGCCATCAAATATCCTCAACTCCCTGCTGGAGTACACCACCATCCCTATCAACGAGCATGAAAAGGTTATCCCATTAAGCAGCGATGATATTTTTAATTACCCTTTTTGCTACTTAAGCGGGCATAAGCTGGTACAGTTTGATGCCAAAGAGAAGGCCAACTTTAAAAGCTATGTGCAAAACGGCGGTTTTGTATTTGTTGATGATTGCAACCACGATATCGACGGGCTTTTTGCCAAATCATTCGAGGCGCAGATGGCAGCCTTGTTTGGGCCCGCGGCCATGAAGAAGATCCCGAATAACCACAAGCTGTACAGCTCTTTTTTTAAGTTCGACAAAGGCCCGCCCACCACATCATTCGAGCTGAACGGATGGGGCGATGACCTGGTGCACGATTATCTGAAAGCTATAGAAATAAACGGCCGCATTGGCGTTTTATACAGCAGTAAGGATTACGGCTGCGAGTGGGACTACGATTTCCGCAATAAGCGTTTCCTGGCCGAGGACAACACAAAATTCGGGGTGAACATTATTGTTTACGCTATGAATTCATAAGTGCGCAATAATACAATTAGCGCTATATTTATCGGGATTTATAATTCACATGACAGACGGTTACTACATATCAATAAACGACGAAGAAAAAGGCCCTTTTACATTAGAAGAAGTGCTTGAGATGGCCCCCGGGCTTGATACCATGGTATTATCGCCGCAGGCCGAAGATTGGGAACGCGCGGCAGACCTGCCCGAGTTTTTTCATTATTTTGAAGCGCAGGGCATTTGCTTCCCTACCGAAGATAACCTTGCCAGCTTTTGGATAAGGCTGCTGGCTTATTTTATTGACTATATTCTCACCAGCATCGTATTTTCGTTTTTTGTCCCGCCAACTATTTTAGCCATATACAAAAGGCTGCTGAACAACACCTACACCATGGGTGATGTGAATACCTATTCGCTATTCCTGTTACTAACATTTATTATAGTTGTTTTTTACAACACCGTTTGCGAGGCAAGCAAAATGCAGGGCAGCATAGGCAAAAGGGTGTGCGGTATTGTAGTGGTTGATGCCGACGGCCGCAGGCTTAGCTTTATGAAAGCCTTTTTCCGCAACCTGGGCAAATTTGTTTCGGGCACGGTATTGGGCATTGGTTACCTCGCTATTTTATGGGATGACCACCGCCAGGCCTGGCACGATAAGTTTGCCAAAACCTACGTGCTGACGCGTAACAGGTAGGTGTTGGTGAGTGGTTGATTGAGTGAATTGAGAGCGGTTGTCACGGTGAGGCTGTGGAACCATTAACCTCCAGGTGTTCACGTTCACTGCAGTGAACACCTGTGAACACTTGCTAAATCCTGATAATCAAATAGTTGATATTTTCACTACTGACAATATAGTGCCACCATCGTTTGGTGAAATTTTATGTATACGGGTTATTGCCCTGAACCTGGATTAAATCCCTGCTGGCGGCACGCGTACCGCGTGTGCCTAATATCTGCTCATCAGCACACACCCTAAACCCGATAGCAGCATATACCATGTATAGCGGATAGCGGTACTACCGTAACCAAAGCACCACAACACTTGCTTTTCTAATCGCTTTTATAACACACCCCTTACCCCTCTCAAAGAGGGGAATTTAAATGATCGGCATATTTTCTCATCTGCACATCCGCACATTTGCACATCCGCAAATCAAATTACTATATTTAGGCAATAAATACTGACCCACTTTGAAAAGAAAAGATTTCCTTTACCTTACGGGCATGGGCATCAGTGCCTCCATGCTCAGCCAGTTTACCGCGCTTGGTTCGCCGGTTGTACCGGGCACCCGTATGCGGGACGTTGACGTAGCCATAAAAAAACGCATGAGCGATGTAGCCCTTAACGCCGCACGCGCAAAAGGCGCCACTTATACCGATGTGCGCCTTGGCCGCTACCTTAACGAATTTGTGGTTACCCGCGACAAAAACATCGAAAATATTGTGGATACCGAAAGCTACGGCATGGGTATCCGCGTTATTGCCAACGGCTGCTGGGGCTTTGCCGCAACAGATAAGCTGGATAACGATAGCATAGCACGCGCTGCCGAACTGGCTGTAGCCATTGCCAAAGAAAACTCGCGTATACAAACCGACCCGGTGCAGCTTGCACCGCAAAAAGGGTACGGCGAAGTAACCTGGAAAACACCTATAGAGCGTAATGCCTTTGAGGTGCCGATGAAAGAAAAAACCGACCTCTTACTGTCTGTTAACGACGCCGCTTTTAAAAATGGCGCCAACTATGTTAACTCGGTATTGTTTATGGTGAACGAGCAAAAATACTTTGCATCAACCGATGGTTCTTATATAGACCAGGATATCCACCGCATCTGGCCGGTATTCCAGGTCACTAAAATCGACAAAACATCGGGCAAGTTTGAAACCCGCAGCTCGTTAAGCGCACCGCGCGGAATGGGTTACGAGTACCTGATGCCTAAAGAAAGCGAAAAGATAAAAAGCCAAACCACTTTATACCGCGACCGCTACGATATGCTGGAAGATGCCGGGGCTGCAGCTTTGCAGGCCGCCGAAAAGCTGAAAGCAAAATCGGTTGAGCCCGGTAAATACGACCTGGTGCTTGACCCAAGCCACCTGTGGTTAACCATTCACGAGTCTGTTGGTCACCCGTCAGAGCTTGACCGCGTGCTGGGTTACGAGGCCAATTTTGCCGGTACCAGTTTCCTTACTTTAGATAAGTGGAAAACAGGCAAATTTAACTTTGGCAGCAAAAACGTAAACATTGTAGCCGATAAATTGCAGCCGGGTTCGCTTGGTGCTGTGGGTTATGATGATGAAGGCGTTGGCACCAAACAATGGGATATTATTAAAGACGGCATACTGGTAAATTACCAGGCCATCCGCGACCAGGCGCATATCATCGGCTTGAAAGAATCACAAGGCTGCTGCTACTCGCAAAGCTGGCGCGATGTACAATTCCAGCGCATGCCGAACATATCGCTGCAACCGGGCAAGGAAAAACTTTCTCCGGCAGATATGATCAAAAATGTGGAGAAAGGTATCTACATCATCGGCGACAGCTCATTCTCTATCGATCAGCAACGTTACAACTTCCAGTTTAGCGGGCAGCTTTATTACGAGATAAAGAATGGTAAGATAGTAGGCATGCTAAACGATGTAGCTTACCAGGCCAACACCCAGGAGTTCTGGAACGCCTGCTCGGCAGTTTGCGATAAAGACGACTACCGTTTAGGCGGATCTTTCTTTGACGGTAAGGGCCAGCCTATGCAGGCCAGCGCGGTATCGCACGGTTCATCAACAGCCCGTTTTAACGGGGTTAACGTAATTAATACAGCAAGAAAAATATAAACATATGGCTATTTTAACTGAAGATGAATGCCGCGCTATCATGAAAAAAGCGCTCAGCTATTCAAAAGCCGACGAATGTGAAATAAACCTGAACGGATCTGACTCGGCCAATATAAGGTACGCACGCAACACGGTATCAACAAGCGGTGCTATAAGCAGTACCAGCATGGCCATATCATCGGCATTTGGTAAAAAGCTGGGTGTTATAACCCTGAATGATTATAGCGATGCCGCTATTGCAGCAGCCGTAAAAAAATCGGAAGAGCTGGCACAACTGGCGCCAGAGAACCCCGAATACATGCCGATGCTTGGCCCGCAAACTTATGGCCCTGCAGCACAAACCTTTGTACCTGCAACCGCGGCTATGACACCCGCGCAGCGCACCACCCTGGTAGGCAATAGCCTGCAGATATCAAAAGACAATAAGCTTACCGCTGCCGGCTTTTTAGAAAGCAGCGCAGGTTTCAGCGCCATGATGAACTCTAAGGGTTTGTTCGCGTACAATAAATCAACCGATATTAACTTTTCGGTAACCCTGCGTACTGCCGATGGGCAGGGATCGGGCTATGCCACTAAAGATTATAACGATGTTGCTAAAATGGATGCTGTTACCTTTACCAAACGGGCAGCACAAAAAGCAGCAGGATCAACCGGTGCCAAAGCTATTGAGCCGGGTAAATATACCGTGATACTTGAACCTGCCGCCGGCATTGTACTGCTTGAGCAATTATACGGCAGCCTTGATGCCCGCAGCGCCGATGAAGGCCGCAGCTTTTTAAGCAAACCGGGCGGCAAAACCCGCCTTGGCGAAAAACTGGTGGATGAACGGGTGAACATTTACTCGGACCCATTGAATGCAGAACTGCCCGCCAGCAACTGGGCCGGCGATGGCCAGCCGCTGGGCAAAATGAGCTGGATAGAAAAAGGCGTTGTTAAAAATTTCAGCTACTCGCGTTACTGGGCGCAAAAAAAAGGCGTAAAACCTGTTCCCGGCCCTGCTAACATTATTATGGAAGGCGGCACCCAAAGTTTAGAGGACCTGATAAAAGGCACCGAAAAAGGCATACTGGTAACCCGCCTGTGGTACATACGCCCGGTTGACCCGCAAACATTACTATACACCGGCTTAACCCGCGACGGTACTTTTTATATAGAGAACGGGCAGATCAAGTTCCCTATTAAAAACCTGAGGTTTAACGAAAGCCCGGTTATTATGCTGAACAACCTGGATGCACTTGGTAAAGCAGAGCGTACCGTGAGCGGCGAAAGCAGCCAAAGCGCCCTGATACCGCCAATGCGCATAAGGGACTTTACGTTTAGCTCACTGTCTGACGCTGTTTAGAATCTTTAGCACAGGTGTAATAATATTTACACCTGTGCTTTTTTTTGAAGTTACATGAGAAAGACCCTAACCTTATTATTCTTCTTATTGCCTTGGGTTTCAGTTTTCTGCCAGGATAAATACTCAGCAAGGCTGCCGGTTAGGGGTTGGGTTACAGAGCTTGGCATCTCGCCATCTGAAGAGATATGGATTGCAACAAAAGCCGGCAATGTTTATTTCACAAATCACATTGGCAATACCTGGGGCATTGGGCCTTATGGCTCGTTAGATGGATTAGGAGGTATTAGCGAGACGTTCGAAAGAATTAATTTTTTTTCTGAAGACACCTTGATGATCTCAGGTTTTATACAAACCGGGGGCAATCCGAATTTTGTGTACTGGTCGGGTAATCACGGTAAAACCTGGGAAAAAATAGTGTTTGGAGTGGGTAGCTGGATTGATGCCGCTTACATAAACAATAACGGTAAAGCCTGGATGAGCGGTAGTTCGCAACTAATTTATCATACAAAAGATAAAGGCAAAACCTGGCAATCATTCGGCAAGGTTGAACCAACAGGTAACCTCAGGTTTGTAACCGTACATTTTGCTAAAGATGAAATCACTGGTCTGTTTGGTTCTACATGGAATGTAATATACAAAACAACCGATAATTGTAAAACCTGGCAAAAGATCCCTACTCCACTTACTCAAAAAAAGTATCGACGCATTAATAACAATGAAAGGCCCGAAATTTATAAAGTAAGAATTTTTGGAGACCATTATATTGTTAACCAACAGGGCAGAGTTTTTATTACCAAATCAAACGTTATCGACTGGAAATATCTCCCCGAAGCAGCAAACTTTGAAGTAACTGAACAAGATGGGTTATACATCATAAATAAAGATCTTTCAGTAAGTCTCTTTGATCCTCAATTTAATA
Organism: Mucilaginibacter sp.; assembly: GCF_041663085.1. Taxonomy (GTDB): domain Bacteria; phylum Bacteroidota; class Bacteroidia; order Sphingobacteriales; family Sphingobacteriaceae; genus Mucilaginibacter. The sequence continues at coordinate 11,939 of NZ_JBAZRC010000022.1, read as the reverse complement.
AAATCTGGGATTCTGCTAAGCGTTTAGATAAACAACCTGTTGCAATTGCGGTAAAAAACGGAAAACTGTTCGCTTATGATTCTGATAAAATTTATAATATCAGCCCTAAGGACTTTGTTGCTTCAGATCTGTTGACAAACCAATTGCCTATCCCCGAACCAGACCTAAAAGTTACATTAACCGGCGAAGATTATGGTTTTTCAGGTGGCGATATCCTGCGGTTAGACAAAGATAAAAAGCAGTGGTATAGGTTCATGACGGTAAATTTTAAGATAGCAAACGCCTGTAGTTTGAACGGCAACCTAATCATAGCTGATGATAATCTAAAAAAATACTATCGTGTTAATATCGAAAACAAAATAATTAAGGAATTCAACCTTCCTAAAACTTTATATGACCCTGCGCAAATAGTTGAAATGCATTTCGAACGCGGTTACCAGGGTTGTTTCGCTTCAGGTAATTCAATACGGTCATATATCAAAAAGGGCGGCAGTTTTGTTTTGAGGCAAAAAACAAGCACCCCCTCCTACCTTGCGAATATAAAATCGACATTTAAGCAAGAGGAAGTTTTTAAACTGGCTGGCATCATAGATAACTCCCGCTTATTAAATGCTTCTTTAACCGACCTAAATATTTCAGGTGCCGATATTTTAGCCTACAAGCAAATGATAGATGGCGAAAAGAAGAAAATGAAAAAATCAAATATCCCCAGTTTTGATTTCGACAATTTTTATACATTCCCAGGCGACAACATAGATTTTGAATTTTATAAAAATGTAGCAGACTCATTATCATTTATACCCGAACAAGATATAAACGATGTGTTTTTACAATCAGAAAGTATTTTTAGTACTACCACTGTTTGGAGACGGGTAATATTTGTATTAAAGAACGGCGAAAAGTTGATAGCCGAAAATTTTGACTATAAACCCAACTATTTATTTACCCCTTGGGTGATTACGTACAACGGCCTTAAATTCAAAAGCAGCTCTATTAAATTTGGGCAACAGGTTGAAAAGATGATCAGCGGTCGTTTTTTTGATAATGCTGAAGTAACCAAAAAGAGTTACGCCATATTTAAGATAGCTGATTACTTATACCACAAGAAATTAAACAAAGAATAGCTTAATGGTTTTTATCGGGAATTCGGCACGCTTCCAGATAGCTGAAAGTTATAATTTCACTTGTATCATTACAAAACATTCTATTTCCACTCTCTATAAATTAAACGTAACCTTCGCCAGCAAAAACCGCCCCGGTATGGTGTACGAGCTGCTGGTAAATGTATTTGCCGACAGATACAGCGCGCTGTACGTTTTGGTATTGAACAGGTTTTGCGCGCTTATCTCTATATCTGCTTTTATTTTGTTGAATTTGTAGCGCATAGATGCATCTGCAAAAACATATTTCAAATCGTTAGACTGCTGCTGGTGGGTGTAGTAATGATCGGCAGAGGCACTCAGGAACAGGTTACCCAACGGGTTATAGTTTACCGCCCCCTGCTGTATCAAACGCTCAACTTTACTTTTTTGCGCTACCGCGGATGAACTGCTGGTTGTTTGGCTGTAATTGGCCTTGTAGGTAAAGTTTACTTTATCGCTCACCTTGGTGTCAGCACCTACACTATAAACGGTTGAAATGGTATTATAAGGCAGGATGATGTTATTTTGAATTTGGTTGAGCTTAGTGGTTTGTACCGATACACCCGCACTCAGGGTGGTACGTAAGCTAAAGGCATACTTGCTGATGTAGCCGCTCCCCATCCACGAATCCATATTATTATCAAACGGCAGCACAATACGCTGCTGTATGTTATTGGTTAATATGCTCGATGCTATGTTGTTGGCATTCATGTGCGTATAGCCTGCATTCACACTAAAAAAGAACAGCGTAATAGCCTTGCGGTAATTAAAGCCCAGGTTGGCCGATTGCGTTTTACGCTCGGTAAGGTCGGCATTGTTGGCATATAACGAGCGGTAATTTTGCAGGATATAACCATTGTAAACATCCTGGATGTTACCGATATCGTTACGGAAATTATAGCCTAACGAAACATAGTTTTCTACACTGGTTTGGTATTTTAACGATGCACGCGGGTTAAAATATAACCGGGTAAGGTCTTTATTCAGGCCATAATAACTATCCTTATAGCTTATCTGCTGCAAATTCAACGGCAACGAAACACCCACCTTCAATTTATCCCCCGGGATATCAAAACCGGCCTCGGCATAAACCTTACGGCGCTGCCAGTCGAGGTTGTTCACCGCGCTGTCTGATACCAAATTAACAGAATTATCCAGCTGAGTTACATTCAATGCTGATTGCAACTTTTGCGACTGGATACTAAACCCGGCCTTGTAGCTTTGCGTCATTAAATTCCCGGGGATCTTATAGCTCACATAATTATTGGTAAACCACGATGGTATATCAACCGTTTGGGTTAGCTGCCTGTAGGCAACGTTATTGTTAAAAATATCAGGGTTCAATCCCGGGTCAATCACGCGGTTCTCGGGCTCGGTGCTGCGGTTAAGATAACTGTAAAACTCTATTATCTTATTGCTTTTAAACGTGTTCATCAGGTTAAACTCGTTGGATATATCCATCAAATTATCCTTAAAAACCTGGTTAACGGGCGTACCGTTTGTGTTAAGCGCCGAGTAGCCGGTGTTGCGGCTGTAATCGGCAATAAAATTATTGTTCAGGTAGTACTTATCCTTGTTTACATTTAATGCAAGCTGGCTGTGCAAAATATCAGGCCTGCGCCGGTTGTTTTGTACCTCGGCGTACCTGATGGTATCATTAGGCAAATAATACTCGCTTAACTTGGTGTAGCTCTGTTTCTGGTTATCGCGCAGGTACGATACATTGGCACGCAACTGTACATCCTTTTTAAGGTTAACCAGGTTGTTTAAATTCAACAGACTCGACTGGTTGAACAGGTAACGGTTGCGCGGCAGATCAGGGTCGCCGGCGGTACCTAATGACAGTACCGTACCGGGTTTATCGTTATCCAACCTTGACAGGTAACTCGATAAATTGTGCGAGATGAGATCATTTGCCACATCATTACTGGTATTATTGGCTTTAAAGTAGTTGATGCCTTTATACTTATCCTTAAACATCATGGCGTTAAGGTCGGCGTAGTACTTATCGGGCAACCCACCGCCAACAGTTTCCTGCCCAACCCATTGCATTTTGGCATCTTTTTTCATGGTGAGGTTAAGGGCAACATCCTCGCTTACCACTTTATCCTTCAGCATTTTTATAGGCTGATGGTTTTCCATCACCTGTACCTTATCAACCACGCCATTAGGGATGCTGCTTGTGGCGATATTATACTTGTCATCCAGTAAATTATCGCCGCCTATGTACAGGTTAGATATGGCTTTACCATTGTAACTGATCTTACCATCTTTAGCAACATCAATACCCGGCAGTTTTTTGATCACATCGCCAATAACCCTATCCTGGGGGCTGCTAAAGTCTGACACCTTGTAATCAGTTGTATCGCCATGCACGCGCAGGCGGGGCCGGTTATCCTTAATAGTTACCGTTTGCAGCTGGTTAATAGCTTTGGCAAGCTTAAAATCATAAGCGGCGGCTACAGATGCAACCTGTTTACTTTGTTTGCTAAACCCAACACAGCTTACTTCAAGTGCCAGTCCGCTTTTATCGGCATCAGCGGGGATCTGTAGTGTATAATTCCCCTTGTTATCGCTGCTGGTGTAGGCAATAATTAAGTTGCTGCTATTTTTTAGGTTAATGCTGGCGTATGATATGGCTTTGCCCAGGCTATCGGTAACCGTACCTTTAAGGCTTTGGGCAAAGCCCGCGGCAGAGCACAGCATACAAAAAATGAATGCCGCGCCCAGTTTGTATATCCGGCTCATTTTTTCTCTGGCAGTTCTAACGGGTTATTGATAACCGGGCCTGACGAAACCTGGAACTTACTCGTGGAATTTGGGTTAGCGTTCATCCTGGCACTAGCACCCGAGCCACCCATTGCCGCTTGCATAAACGCCTGCGGGTCTTTTTTCATGGCTTCCTTTAGGTTAGTAAATTCTTTTTCGCTGGCTCTTATTCCTGTTGATGGCAGGGCGATAACAGATGGGTCGTCTACATCATCGGCCATGCCAACTAATTTTACAACCGTGCCACCGGTTTTTATGGTACCCGCTTCATCACCCGGCGCCGGTTTCTCCAGTTTGTCGGCATTATCCAGTCCGTCAAATTTAAATACTACTTGTTTTTTGTTATCGTAGGCTTCTACAATTAACCCCGGTAAGCCTATCAGTTTCCACGGGCCGCTGTGAAAAGGAACATCCGGGCAAAACCATGCTGTGTAATCCCTGCCGGCAAAATGCGCGGTTGCCTTCTGGCATTTCAGGCCCGAAAAGCTTGCGGTATCATTGGTTATCTTCCATTTAATAACCGGCATGGGTTCCTCTATCAGGTAGTTGTTTACCAGTTTCTCTTTCCTGATAAATTTTTTCTGATCGGCAAACGTAAAATACTCGGTATTGCTGGCCCGGCCGCCTTTAATCCTTATATTGATAGTGCCACCGCCACTTGTAGCAACCTGCTCCGCCACTTGTTTACGCATCAGGGCATCCTGCGTTTTACGGTCAAAACTTTTGTAAACGCTAGCGCTCCTGCCTAAAAACAAAACCATGTTCTCGGTATAAATATCATCGGGCTTGGTGGTATCGCGCAGGTGCGAAAACTTATAATGGGCTACCGCTCTGGTGCTATCGGGCTTTTGCGCTTTTGCAATTGTAGCTACAGCACACACGCCTAAAAATAAGGTAATTAGTTTTTTCATAACTGTGATATATCTTTAAACTTAAGGTTGATTAATAAATACATCACAAACATAACTAATAAATTAGTCATTCTACGAATAATTCGTAGAATTAACATTTTTTAACAATTATTTCGCGGATAAAAGGAAGAGAGTTATCCGTCGAGCCGGTCTTTAATCACCAGGGTTTCGGCAAGCATATCATGCAGGCATTGCTGTTTTTTGGTGAAAAAACACATCAGGTATCCAATAAAAAGAGTAGCTGTAGACAGGTATTTGCCCAGGTTACGGCCTAATGCCTGCGAGGAGGTTATTTGTTCGCCATAAATATCGCATACGCGGATCTTCATGAGCTGCTTCCCAATTGTACCCCGTTTAGGGCCGCTTTCCATTTTTGTATTGTAAACTATTTTGGCGATGGGGGTAAACGCTATAATGCCAATGGTAATGCCAATGCGGATCATCTTATTATCATCGCCGGGGAGGGCAACTAACAGTATCAGCATTACTACAAAGGCTAACAAAACAAGTGCTGCCAGTATAATAAGCCAATCTATAACGGCGGCGGTTGCGCGCTGGTCAAAGCTGCCAAAGTATTGCATGGGTAAAGGCCGCCTGCTAAAGCCAAATAGCTGCCTTAAAGCAGCTATTTCATGCGCTTCCTTGTAATCGTCCATCGCCGGGGTTTTTACAAAGTCGCCGGGTTTAATTTTATGCTCCCGCAATTGTTCAATACTGAACGGCCCCTCAGGCTTGCCTTTGATGACCAGGATATATTGGTCGGTAGCAGTAGGCTCAGAAATTAAATTGCCGGATGGTTGCATGATCTTCAAATTTAAACATTGTGCATCCCATCCGGCAATAAAACAATTAATATTTAATTACTTTAAAATCAGATATACCGCCTTTTAAATGTATAACTATTTTGTTTGTAGCAGCGCCAAAGCCCTGGGTTTCGTAAGTGTTATCCGCTTTTTTATCAAACCCGTTAAACTCTGTTGATGACAGGCCCGAGTCTGATGTGATACGGCATGCTGCGTTTGCAGGCACTTTTATCTCTACTTCTGATACGCCGGTTGATACTTCAACATTGGTTTCGGCAACAGGCTGGCCAAGTTTAACGTGGAATGATGCTGCACCACCATTGATGATCAAATTCCTGATCTTAAATGGCGCCAGATCAAAATCAAGTTCGGTTGCGCCTGCTTTTACATTAATATCCCATTGCGGGTTTGTATTCAGTTTAATAGTTGCAGAGTTGCCCTTATCAGTATCCCACTGGATGTGGCCTTTTTTATCTTTCATGTGCAGATCAAGCACTGGTACGGTGCCTTCCATAGTATGTGTATACTCATACCTGTTGTACCGCTCGCGGGTAGTTGCTGTAAAAAGCTGGTTGGTAGTATCCTTTAAAGTATATAAAGTACCGCCTCCGCTGATGTTAAGTTTGGCTACTGTTGCGGTTGCCGAATATGGCTCGGTGTAGGTGCTGCTGCCTTCAACTTTTACAATGCCGGTGCTATCGCTGTCATTGTCATCATCGTCATTGTCATCGTAGTCGCCTCCATCATTTTTGTACCAGCCATTGTCATTAAAATGCCAATTGCCGCCGAAAGGAGAAAACCAGCGGTTTTCGAAATGGCCAAATACCAGTAAGCCAAAACCCAGTATAACTACCCCTACTTTAAGGGCTGTAGCCCAGGGGGCCCTATTGTTGGCAAACACCAGGTTTACACCACCCATTATCAAAAATATGGGCCATAGGTGCCATAAATTGCCCCAGTGAAAATCTATTACATGATAATTATCTAACAGGAACACGGTTCCTAACAGAACCAGGATCAGGCCTGGTATAATTTTTTCGTATTTCATGATTATATAGTTGGAGTGTTATCGTTTGGTTGGTCTTCTGTTGTATCGGTTTTGGTTTCGGCGCTAAAGTCGGCCTCCTTTTTATCTTTATCGGCATGCCAGCCTTCTTTTTCCCATGGCTGTTTTTTTGTGCTAAATAATAAAGTTAAACCAACTGCTACCAATACTACAGGCCATAGTTTTTCAAAGTCCCAATCGGGAATAAAGTCGAACTGGTCAAGCAAAAATATAGATCCAAGCGCTATCAATATCACACCGAATATTACACCCGCGTTTGATGTTTTTTTAACCGGAGGGTACGGGCTAAACGGCTGGCCCACTGTATGTGGCGGCGGCACGGTATAATCCACCTTTACATCGCCAAAAGGCTGGCCGTATTTAGGGTTAAACCCGGGTGTAACGCCCGGCTGGTAGGTTGGGTCGGTATAATTGAACGGTTTTTTTGGCAATACTATCCACAATACAATGTATGGCAGTATACCTATACCTTTTAAAAACACAGCCAGTACAAATATTACCCGTACTACTGATACATCAACGCCGAAGTAATCGGCTAAGCCTGCACAAACACCGCCAACTGTTTTGCGTTGTTCGTCTCTATAAAGTTTCTTTTCCATTATCTTAGTTTAAGTGTTTGGTTACTATATCTGGCCCGGTGCAGGTTTTATTATCAGTTCGTCAACATTGGCACCGGCGCTCATATTTAATATGTTTGTTATTGCCGATGCTACATCCTCCGGGAGCACCATTGTGTTTTTGTCAACCTCAACGCCTTTCCAGGAATCTGTTAATGTCGACCCCGGGATTATTGCTGTTACTTTAACACCATGTCCCTGCATTTCGAGCCTCATTACCTTATTAAGACCTAATAACGCATACTTAGTTACACTATACACACCCGCCTCTGCTATGGGGTTTAGGGCTGCTACAGAGCATATGTTGAAAATATGCCCTTTACCGACAGAAACCATACTTTTACCGAAGAAACGGTACAGTTCATAGGATGGCATCAGGTTGGTATCTATCTGTTTTTGGAAAGAATCTTCGCTATCATTAAGTATAGAAACATGCTTGTACATACCCACATTATTCACAATAATGTCGACGAAACCCAGCTTTTTCTCGGTGAATGCGGCAAAATTTATTACCTCATCGCGCTTACTGCAATCGGCAAGCAGGGTAACAACCGTAATTTTAGGGTTAATTTTATGCAGCTCTTGCTTAAAAGCAGATAATTCTTGTTCGTTGCGAGAACAAATTGACAGGTTTATTCCTTGTTTAGCAAAAGCAATTGAAACAGCCCGGCCAATGCCTTTGGTTGCTCCGGTTATAATGGCGTTTTTAGTTTGTATCATGTAATAAATATCTAATTAAATTAAGTGAATTAGAACAGGCAATATAGCCTTAATATTAAAAAATGTATTTTTAACCCAATTTCACAGTTAGCAGATGTTTCAAAGTTTAGGAAAATATATACTATTACTAAGTTTAAGTTTTAAAAAACCCGAAAAGTTTAAGGTTTACTGGGCCGAAGTAATGCGCGAGATGGTATCAGTAGGTATTGGCTCATTAGGTATCATCAGTATCATATCGGTATTTATTGGCGCGGCTACAACCATACAGGTAGCTTTCCAGCTATCAAGCCCGCTGGTGCCCCGCAGTATTGCCGGCAGCATCTCTCGCGACTCCAACATCCTGGAGTTTAGCCCAACCATATCATCATTGGTACTGGCAGGGCGCGTGGGCTCAAACTTTGCATCAAACATTGGCACCATGCGTGTTACCGAGCAGATAGATGCTTTGGAAATTATGGGGGTTAACGCGCCGGGCTATTTAATAGCCCCTAAAATATTGGCCTCCATTACCATGATACCTTTGCTGGTTATCATATCAATAGCATTGGGTATTACAGGTGGTTACATTGCATGTATTGTAACCGGCAGCATTACCCCCGCAGATTATTTGATGGGTGTTAACGATGGTTTTGATGGCCTAACCGTAAGGGTTGCTTTAGTTAAAGCGTTTGTATTTGGCTTCATCATCGCTTCTATATGTTCTTACCAGGGTTTTTATACAACAGGCGGCGCGCTTGAGGTTGGCCAGTCGGCAACCCGGGGTGTGGTTTTTAGTTGTGTGTGGATCTTATTTGCCGACCTTATGATCACCAGTTTAATGTTATGATCGAGATCAAAGATATTTATAAAACCTTTGGCGATAATGATGTGCTTAAGGGCATCAGTGCTACTTTCCAAACCGGTAAAAACAACCTTATTATTGGGGGCTCGGGCTCGGGTAAAACAACGTTGCTAAAATGTATTGTGGGCCTGCACGAGCCTACAAAAGGCAAGGTATTTTTTGAGAATGAGAACTTTACCGATATGGATTTTACCGCACGTGTGCCCATCCGTACGCAAATAGGGATGCTTTTCCAGAACTCGGCCCTGTTTGATAGCATGACGGTTGAAGAGAACATTATGTTCCCGCTTAACCTGTTCACCAATCAATCAATAGCCGAAAAACGCGACCGAGCCAACTTTTGCCTGGAAAGGGTTAACCTTAAAGATAAAAACAAGCTTTACCCGGCAGAACTATCGGGCGGGATGAAAAAACGTGTAGGTATAGCCCGCGCCATATCCATGCAGCCAAAGTTTTTGTTTGTGGATGAGCCAAACTCCGGCCTCGATCCAAAAACTTCCATCCTGATAGATGACCTGATCAATGATCTTACCATTGAATATAACATGACCACCGTAGTGGTAACGCATGATATGAATTCGGTAATGGGTATTGGTGATCATATCATCTTTTTACACCAGGGCCAAAAATGGTGGGAGGGCTCAAATAAGGAAATTGCCAAAACGGACAATAAAGAACTAAACGACTTTGTATTCGCCAGCAAGTTTATGCAGGCAGCTAAAGAGAAATTATAGGTCTGTTAGTATCGAGTAGCAAGTATCAAGTAATTAGGCACGGCATTGACGCCTAAAATTCTGATATTTGTAAAATCTTGATACTTGATACTAACTACTTGATACTTTAAAATGATCCAACTGCTTACCCCAACCCACTGGAAAGATTACGAGCTGATTGATTGCGGCGATTTTGAAAAACTGGAGAGGTTTGGTAATACTATATTAATACGCCCCGAGCCGCAAGCTGTGTGGAGCAAAGCCCTTAGCCCTGCCGAATGGCAGCGCCTGCACCATATAAAATTTAAAGGCCGCAGCGCAACCGCGGGCGATTGGGTAAAGAAAGATCCTAAAACACCCGACCGCTGGCACATTGAATACAAGAACAATGATGTAGCTATAAAATTCCGTTTGGGGTTAACGTCGTTTAAGCACCTGGGTATTTTCCCGGAGCAGGCCGTTAACTGGGATTATATATCAGACAACATTAAAAAGTTTAAAACGCCAACACCAAAGGTGCTTAACCTGTTCGCCTATACCGGCGGTGCATCGTTAATAGCCCGTGCGGCAGGTGCCGATACCACACATGTTGATTCGATAAAACAAGTGGTTACCTGGGCAAATGAGAACCAGGAATTATCGGGCCTAAAAGATATCCGCTGGATGGTAGAAGATGCCCTGAAGTTTGTAAAGCGCGAAGTAAAACGCGGCAAAACCTACAACGGCATCATCCTTGACCCACCCGCATACGGCAACGGGCCCAATGGCGAAAAGTGGAAACTGGAAGATAACATTAACGAGATGATGAGCGATGTAATGCAACTGCTTGATCCTGAAGAACACTTCCTGATACTCAATACCTACTCGCTTGGTTTTTCATCGGTAATTATCGAAAACCTGATCAAAAACGCGTACCCTAAAGTTGAAAATTTAGAGATTGGCGAATTATACCTGCAGGCTACAGCGGGCTCTAAATTGCCGCTGGGCGTATTTGGTAAGTTTTATAAAAATAAAAGCTAACCAAGTACTATATTTATATTAACAAGCATTATATTTAACCACACATTAAAGCCGGTACACCGGGCACACACTCATACCCCATCGATCCTATGAAGTTAAAAAGCGTTATTTTCCCCGCACTATTCGCGGTATGTTCATTAGCATTAATCTCTTCGTGCAGCCAAAGCGGCAGCGATAAAACAGCCGCTAAAAAAGCCGGCGACACCACCGCGAAAGCTAAAGGTGAAGAACCCGATACTTTAAGTATTGTAAAATCAACCTATCCGCCAACAGATAAAGCCAAATACGACGAACTTTTAAAGTTTAACGCGCATAACGATACCAGCGGCAGATGGCCGGTGAAAAACCAGCCTTACCCGGTGGGTGGCGCTATTTTACCATTTAAGCGTGTGGTTTCTTTTTACGGTAACCTATACTCTAAAAAGATGGGGATCCTTGGCGAATTGCCGCCAAACGAAATGCTTGCCAAACTAAAAGGCGAAGTAAAAGCATGGGAAAAAGCCGACCCAAAAACGCCGGTACAACCAGCCTTACACTACATTGCTGTAGTTGCACAGGGCGATGGTGGTAAAGATGGCAAATACCGTTACCGTATGCCATTTAAACAAATTGACAGCGTATTAGTACTGGCCAAAAAAGCGCATGCCATTGTGTTTTTAGATGTACAGGTAGCCTTAAGCAACATACAGGCAGAATTGCCTCTGTTTGAAAAATACCTGAAAATGCCACAGGTACATTTTGGTATGGACCCTGAGTTTTCTATGAAGGATGGCAGCAAACCGGGTAAAAAAATAGGTACTTATGATGCTGCAGACATCAACTACGTATCTGGCTATTTAGCCAATATTGTAAAAAAGAACGGCTTACCTCCAAAAATTTTAATAGTACACCGTTTTACTAAAAAGATGGTTACCAACTACAAAAACATCAAATTACGCCCTGAAGTGCAAGTGGTTATGGATATGGACGGCTGGGGCGAACCCGACCTGAAAACCGGCACCTACCGTTACTTTATTAACCAGGAGCCGGTACAGTTTACAGGCTTTAAATTGTTCTACAAAAACGATATCAAGAAAGCACCTCACCACATGCTTACACCACAAGAGGTATTATCAAGATACAGCCCGTATCCAATTTATATCCAGTACCAATAATAAATCCGAAGTCGAAAGTCTTTAGTCAGGAAGCCTTAAGTTGAAATATCAGCTTAAGGCTTTTTTATTGGAAACTAAATCGCATTTTTAACTTCTGACTAAAGGCTCTGGACTTAAGACTTTATATTATGACAAAATGGGGCATCATTGGCTGCGGGCGTATTGCGCACCGTTTTATGCAGG
>NZ_JBAZRC010000021.1:0-40212 GCF_041663085.1 Mucilaginibacter sp. | reverse complement strand
GTCCCTCGTCATTATTTTTTCGATGAAACCTTCTGGAACCAGGCTTACAAGGATATTGCTTTCCCGATAGGGGCCGGGCAAACCATTTCGCAGCCTTACACGGTAGCTTACCAAACCGAGCTGCTGCATATTCAAAAAAATGATAAGGTGCTGGAGATAGGTACCGGTTGTGGTTACCAAACCTGTATATTAATGGAACTGGGCGCCAAGGTGTTCACCATAGAGCGACAGGAAAAACTTTACGAGCGCACCATACAGGTGTTGCCTTACATGGGCTACAAACCTAAATTCTTTTTAGGCGATGGCTCGATAGGCATTGCCGAAGACGCGCCATACGACAAGATCATTGTAACCGCAGGTGCACCAACCGTGCCCGAAATATTATTAAAGCAACTCAAAATTGGCGGCATACTGGTTATCCCGGTGGGGGATGAAAAATCTCAAAAAATGGTAACTGTATTAAAAACCGCCGAGCATGATTATGAACGCCACGTGCTGGATACCTTCAGGTTTGTGCCGCTGGTAGGCGATAGGGCGTGGTAGGTTTCGTTTGAGGGCGTTTGAAGGCGGTTGCAATTTTGTTTTGCAAATGGTGGCAGTGTTATGTCACCATTATTTTGATAGTCCTGATTATCAGGTGTTCACGTGTGTTCACGGTCTGCCTGTGGTGTGAACGTGAACACTTGTTTATTTAGGCAGTGATTAGCAGCGTTAAATGTGTAAGCTGCCTACTGCAAACTTAGCGTTTCATCGCCCTGTCCATTTCAACTTTTGTATCGCGTTCTTTCAGGGTTTCGCGTTTGTCGAAGGTTTTTTTACCCTGGGCCAGGCCTATTTCCAGTTTGGCAAAGCCACGGTCGCTGATGAATAAGGCAAGGGGTACAATGGTCAGGCCCTTTTCTTCGCCGCGGGTAAGGAGTTTTTTTAGTTCTTTTTTGTTGAGCAGGAGTATGCGGTCGCGTTTAGCTTCGTGGTTATAGAACGAACCCATTGAGTATTCAGAAATATGCAGGTTACGTACATAAAGCTGGTTGCCTATAAAAGTGCAGAAGGCATCGTTTATGTTGGCCTTACCTTCGCGTATCGATTTTATTTCGGTACCTAATAGCTGTATACCGGCGGTATATTTATCCAGTATATGGTACTCAAAGTATGCCTTCTTATTCTTGATATATAAATTCTGCTCCATTACCCTGCAAATATGCGATTATTTTTTTTGAGGTTTCACAACCAGTACCGGTACGTTCACCTTATGGCGTACAGAATCAACAGTAGTGCCAAATATCAGGTCTTTTAAAACTTTATGCCCGTGCGACCCCATCACCACAAAATCTATTTTTGATTGATTGATGATCTCGGCAATAGCCGTAGCTGCACCGCCGTAACCAATTTTTGCTTCGGCTTTATAATGTAAGGCAGTTAGGGTGTTCACATATTTATCCAGGTTATCTACGTCGCTCTGGGTTTCGTTATCCATAACCTGCCCGCCATAATAGCGTGCACCTGCCGTTTCAACCACATGTATTAATGTATAATGTGCTTTTTTGCCACCCTGCATTAAGGCATGGCGGATGCAATCCTCATCATTCCTTGAAAAATCAATAGTGATGGCTATGTTATTATAGGTCACGGCTTCCAGGTTGTCTAACTTGGCCGCTATACCGTGCGGTACATATATAGGCTGACTAATATGTTTATAAAGCAGCGGGCGAAGAAACACATATAATAATAATAACCCTATCCCAACAGCAATAGGCGATATCACAAAATGCACCAGGTTTGCAGAACCCGGGCTTGCGGCGGCCCATGTTTCTATTTCCTGTATCACCAACCTTACGTTAAGGCCTACTATTAATGTAGCAAATACCCATGCAAGGATTTTTAAAGGCACACTTGTGGCAAAATTGCCCATACGTTTTTTATCTGATGTAAAGTGGATGAGCGGGATAATGGCAAAGCCCAGCTGTAAGCTCAGTACCACCTGGCTTAATATCAGCAGCTTGCCCAAACCTTCTTCCCCAAAGTGCAGGATGGTAAAGAATGCGGGGATAATAGCCAGTAATCGCGTTAGCAAACGGCGCAGCCATGGGGCAATACGCAGGTTTAAGTGGCCTTCCATGATGATCTGCCCGGCCAGGGTGCCGGTAACGGTAGAGCTTTGCCCGGCGGCTATAAGCGCTATGGCAAACAGGGCAGGAGCCAGTTTGCCGAAGATGTTGGTAAGTAGTTTATGCGCATCCTGTATCTCGGCTACCTGATGAAAGCCGCGGCCGTAAAAGGCACTGGCGGCTAATATTAATATAGCGGCATTTACCAAAAAGGCCAGGTTAAGAGCAATGGTGGTATCCCAAAAGTTATAGCGAATGGCATTTTTTATACCCGCGTCGCTGCGGTCTATCTTACGGGTTTGTACTAATGATGAATGCAGGTACAGGTTATGCGGCATCACCGTAGCACCAATAATACCAATGGCCAGATAAAGCGATGTACTGTTTAGTTTGGTGGGGATAAAGCCTTTTGCAATATCAATTACATTGGGCTGTACAATAAACATCTGCGCCAAAAAGGCTACGCCTACTATAAATATCAGGGAGATGATAAAGCCCTCCAGTTTACGCATGCCTTTGTTGAGCAGAAAAAGAAGCAATAAGGTATCAAGCAAAGTAATAGATACGCCCCATATCAGCGGTAAGCCAAAAAGCAGGTTCAAGCCAATGGCCATACCGATAATCTCGGCCAGGTCGCAGGCTATGATGGCTATCTGGGCCAGTATGTACAGGCAAAAATTTACAAAGCGTGGATAAGTATGCTTTGATGCCTGTGCCAGATCCAGTCCGCGCACAATACCTAAGCGTACAGCAAGGTTCTGTAACAGTAAAGCTATTAGGTTTGATAATAGTAGCACCCAGATCAGTTTATAACCAAACTGACTACCCGCGGCCAAATCTGTCGCCCAGTTACCCGGGTCCATATAACCAACGCTTACCAAATAAGCTGGGCCAAGGAAGGATAACAGTTTGCGCCAGCCGGTTTTGTTTTCGGTAGATACGGTATTGTGTACATTGCCTAACGAGTGGCTATCATGTTGGGTAGTGTTTGATGTCATAAAGCTATCAATAGGTTAATGGCAACATCGCGGCTTATTTGTATGTCTTTGTTTTCCATTTGCAGTATTACTGCGTTATCGTAAGTAATTATTTCTTTAATGGTTATCTTTTTTCCGATGGTAAGTTCATGTTTCTCTAGGTATTGTAAAAATGCCGTAGAGTGGTCCTTAACCCCTGAGATAATACCGCATGTGTTAACACCAACGGCCGAAATTGGTTTAAGATCGTTCTTTTTGAAATTGCCTTTACTGTCGGGTATGGGGTCGCCGTGCGGGTCGCGGCTGGGGAAACCCATAAATTCATCCAGCCGGTCTATCAGTTCGTTTGATGAAATATGTTCCATCTCTTCGGCCATATCATGCACCTCGTCCCATTTAAAATGCAGCTTCTCTACCAAAAAGTATTCCCAAAGGCGGTGCCTGCGGATGATGTTGATAGCAACCTTCTCGCCGGTTTGCGTTAAACTAACGCCCTGGTAACGGGTGTAATTGATCAAAAGCTTCTCGGCAAGCTTCCGCAACATGTCGGTCACCGACGAGGCTTTGGTGGCCAACTCGGCTGCAATTTGGTTGGTGCTCACATTCTCTGTTATCTGCGATAACTTAAAAATGGCCTTTAAATAGTTCTCTTCGGCTAAAGTGTACATTTAAACAAATCTAATATTTTTTTTAGACTCGTCTAAAAATACAAATAAAAAAGTAATATGTTTTGTTGAATTAGTTTTTAAAAAAATATTATTTTGTGAGATATAGAATACTATATATTTGCACGTACCATGGGAGCAGAATTAGATAAAATAGACCTACAGATACTTAAGATATTACAGGAAAACGGCCGCATCACCAATTTGCAGCTTTCGAACGAGATCGGCCTTTCGCCGGCACCTACTTTAGAGCGTGTGCGCAAACTGGAGAATGCAGAATATATAAAAAGCTACCACGCCCTTGTTGATGAAGAAAAACTTGGCCTGGGTATCAAAACATTTATACAGATCTCGCTCGATTTTCATCAGAAGAACACCATCCAGACTTTTTTAGATGAGATACAAAACATTAAAGAAGTAACAGAATGCCACCACGTAACCGGCCAGTGCGATTTTTTATTGAAAGTTTACGTGCGCGATATTAAATCGTACGAGCAACTGATTATGGAGAAGATAAGCCGCATTACGGTGGTTAAAACCTTCCAAACCATGATGATCATGAGCACAAGCAAAAAAGAGCCGATAGTTCCTTTGGAATACTAAGAAGAGATTTAAGACCTTTAGAGCCAGGAATCAAGAGAGCATTTTCTTTTGATCCCTGGCTTTTTTTATGTCTTGATTTTTAGCTCTTTTACATGTAACCATTTGAGTTTTATGTCGTCTAAATGGTCATGAAACTTAAAAACCTGCCCTGGATCCCTTTCGCGTTTTTTGCTATTGCTATAGGCCTTTATCCGTTGCTATATTTTTTGATTGATATGCGGTCGAACGGTTTATTGCAGTCAAAACCAAAAGCTATTCTGGATAGTAGCATCTGGAACACAGCCTTTTATATCCACATTATTTTTGGCGGGATAGCGCTTCTAATCGGGTGGACGCAGTTTAGCGCCCGTTTGCGCATGCGTTATTTAAACATACACCGGTTTATAGGTAAAATATATGTTATAGCGGTAACGCTGAGCAGTGTAGCAGGTTTATACATTGCTTTTTTTGCTACAGGCGGTCTGGTTTGTGTATTGGGCTTTGGCTCGTTGGCTATTCTCTGGCTTATCAGTAATATAAAGGCTTACAGTACCATCAGGCAGGGCCATGTAAGCCAGCACCAAAACTGGATGATCTGCAATTACGCGCTCACCTTTGCGGCCGTTACGCTGCGTATATGGCTGCCTTTATTATCGGCCTTTGTGTTTCATGATTTTATCCCGGCCTATCGTGTGGTTTCCTGGTTTTGCTGGGTGCCTAATCTTATTATCGCAATTATCATTATAAACAACAGGAAAGAAACGGTACTAATACCTCAACAGATTTAAAGCAAGTAAAATGCTTTATCTGCATCTGGTTGCACCTGATTTTTCATCTGCATATCTGCACATTTGAAATCCGCACACCTAAACTATCTGCCAATCAATCGTCTCTTTACCCTGCTTTACTAAAAACTCGTTTGTTTTTGAGAAAGGTCTCGACCCGAAGAACCCGCCGTGGCTTACCGCCAGGGGCGAAGGGTGGGTTGATTTGATAACAAGGTGGTTATTGTTAGGGTTGATGAGCACTGCTTTCGATTGCGCGTAAGCACCCCACAGGATGAATACTAATCCCTTTTTCTCATCTGACAATGTTTTGATGGCGGCATCTGTGAATTTTTCCCAACCCTTTTTTTGGTGCGAGCCTGCTGTTGCTGCCCTTACCGTTAGGGTGGCATTTAATAATAGTACGCCTTGTTCTGCCCATTTGGTCAGGTCGCCGGTTTGGGGGATAGTAAAGCCGGGGATATCGGTTGATAGCTCCTTGTATATGTTTCGCAAGGATGGCGGCACAGCAACGCCCTTTTGTACTGAGAACGATAAGCCATGCGCCTGGTGAGGGCCATGGTAAGGGTCTTGTCCTAATATCACCACCTTTACCTCATCAAACGGGGTGATGTTAAAAGCATTGAATATATCAGCATTTTTTGGATAAATGGTATGGCCGGCTTCCTTCTCGGTTTTCAGGAAAGTTTTAAGTTCCTGCATGTAGGGTTTTTCAAATTCTGCGCTTAAATGATTTTTCCACGATGGTTCTAATTCTCCTGCCATAAATATTAAATACTGATGTTTTATTTAGCTTACAAATAACGATATTTGCACTCTGTTTTTATACTAATACAAATTATGTCAAATATAGTTAGGTTAATTATTGCTTGTGTTATAATGGGTGCCGGAGTTACGCTTTGCGCATTCGGTTTTTGGGGATGGGGTATACTGGTATTTATATTAGGTGGTATTACGCTGCTTACCTTCTTTTTTAACGAAAATATGCTGCTTGCACAGTTTTACCTGCGTAAGGAAAATTCTGATAAAGCAGAAGCCGTACTTGTAAAAATAACCGATTACGAAAAACAATTATATAAAGGCCAACATGGTTATTACAACCTGCTTGTAGGTTTGATAGAATCGCGCAAAGCGCCTTTAAAATCAGAAAAATATTTTAAGAAGGCACTCCAGTTAGGCATGGGTATGTCTCATAACACAGCCCTGGCTAAACTTAGCCTTGCTGGTATATCAATGGCAAAACGTAATAAACGCGAAGCCGAGATGTATTTAAAAGATGCCGCCAAGGATGACAAGAACAAACTGCTTGCCGATCAGATAAAAATGATGAAAGGCCAGATGGCCCAGATGGATAAGCAGCAGGTAGTGCGCGGCGGTTTCCGTCAAAAATTCTAAGAACAGAACAGGTTTTTATTTCTCGTCGAGGTTGCTGAAATAATCAGGCTCTGACGAGTGATTTTGATTTGGCGCGATGTGCCTGTCGGTGATGTGCATGGTAGAATAATCGTAGCTTTCTTCTTCCTGTTTGCTTTTTGTGGGTTTTGATACCTCAACAATTTTTAACAGGCTACGGATAAAAGATAGATCGAAATTGCTCCTGTTTAATTTTATCAGGTATTCATTTTCGGTTATTTCAAGGATAGAATTTGTCATGGTATTCAATTATAGTGTGTCTGATATAAAATTCAACATCTACTATTAATTGAAAGTTTTATTCTCTTTATCTTTTTGTTAAGGAATGGGATGTAAGCAGTAGAATAACCCTGCTTTTCTGCTTTTTTCAGACCAATTTGCACAGGCCTCAAACGCCCTAAACCGTCCTTTAAACGTCCTGAAACGACCTTGATGCTTGCTTAGTGTTCACGTTCACTGCCGTGAACGCTTACGAAATTTCGTATCTATTTGATAATCACGTTTTTGATTTTTTTATTGTTTTGCAAAATAGCTTATCATTTGTAAGTTTTGCAATAGGCGGAGTGGTTAATTAATTAGAGGTTGCTTTTGCCATAAGATCCGGCCTGTTCCTTACAACTGTCCAATACTCTTCACGGGCATCTTCGTCAATTTCTATTGGTTTATTGCCGCCATATAGCGTATCGTCACCATCTTTTTTACATCCGGATATCCAGTATTCCTCGCCGGTTTCAATATCAATGCAATTGTGCTTAAAGCCATTTTTAACTTTTAGAAACTCTTTGCCATCATAATACATTGACCGTAAGGTTTTAGAAAACGTAACACGACCAATTCGCCCGTAACCAGTTACGCCGTTGGGTTTATTTTCGAAATACATAATGCGAGAAAGTTTAATAAACAAAAAGAGACGCGATGTATCGCGTCTCTAAAATTATAAATATTAATTCTATTTATTCAAACCACCTCATAACCTCTTCTTTAGTAGGCATGGGGATGTCCAGTTTCATTTTTTTGCGCATCCCGCCAAGGTCATTAAATACCTTGTTTGGGTTGCCTGCCTTTAACTCTTCAACGGTATTAAAGCCCATTTTATTTAATACTGGTACCCACTCGGCAGTTACACCAATATTGATGAAATCATCGGCGGTAGCCACTTTGGCTTTTTTCTCGGGGCGCATCTGCGGGAAGAATAATACTTCCTGGATGGTGCTTTGATTGGTCATCAGCATCACCAAACGGTCTATACCTATACCAAGGCCTGATGTTGGCGGCATACCATATTCAAGGGCACGTAAAAAGTCGTCATCCATCGCCATAGCTTCATCATCGCCACGACCGGCCAGTACCAATTGTTCTTCTAAACGTTCACGCTGATCGATAGGGTCGTTCAGCTCAGAATATGCGTTGGCTATTTCTTTACCGTTTACAAAAAGTTCAAAACGCTCTACCAGGCCGTCTTTTGTACGATGCTTTTTAGCAAGCGGCGTCATTTCGATTGGGTAGTCGGTAATGTATGTAGGTTGGATCAGGTTATGCTCCACCTTAGCACTAAATATCTCGTCTATCAGTTTGCCTTTACCCATGCTGGCGTCTACCTCAATGGCTAAGTCGGCGCATACTTTACGTAATCCTTCTTCGTCCATAGCAGATACATCTATACCTGTGTATTTAAGGATAGAATCGTACATCGATAACTTTTCGTACGGTCCTGCAAAGTTTATTTCGTGCTGGCCAACATATACAACAGGGATGCCATGCACTGCTTTAGCAACAGTTTCCAGGCATTCTTCAACCATGGCCATCATCCATATATAGTCTTTGTAAGCTACATAGATCTCCATGGCGGTAAATTCCGGGTTGTGGGTACGGTCCATACCCTCGTTGCGGAACATTTTACCAAACTCATAAACACCATCAAAACCGGCCACGATAAGGCGTTTCAGGTAAAGCTCGTTGGCGATACGTAAAAACAGCGGCATATCAAGCGTATTATGATGCGTAGCAAACGGGCGGGCCGCTGCACCGCCATGCACAGGCTGCAGTATAGGGGTTTCAACCTCCATCCATCCCTGCAGGTTAAAGTAATTACGCATAGCGCTAATCACTTTAGAGCGGTTGATGAAGATGTTTTTATACTCGGGGTTAACAGTTAAGTCCACATAACGCTGGCGGTAACGCATTTCTGGGTCGGTGAAACCATCATGTATGGTACCATCGTCCTCGCGTTTTACCACCGGCAGTGGTTTTAACGATTTGGCTAATACGATCAATTCTTCGGTATGCACCGAGATCTCGCCGGTTTGCGTTAAAAACACGTAACCTTTTATACCAACGTAATCGCCAATATCTAAAAGCTTTTTAAATACGGTATTGTAAAGTGTTTTATCTTCACCCGGGCAAATGTCATCGCGTTTAATGTAGATCTGCACACGGCCGGTACTATCCTGGATCTCGGCAAATGATGCACTGCCCATGATGCGGCGCGTCATGATACGGCCTGCAATTACAACCTGTTTATACTTATCTGGTGTAGCTTCAAAATTGTCATTAATATCCTGTGCCCACGCGGTCACATCAAATGCTTCGGCAGGATAGGGGTTTATGCCCAGTTCGCGAAGTTTTTGTAACGATTCGCGACGAAAGATCTCCTGTTCAGATAGTGCAATACTCATATTGTAAAGGGTATTTTATTAAGGCTGCAAAAATAGGATTTTTGCTTGTAAATTGAGTTGTTATTAGTAGTATTACTTAATGTTAACCTATACCCGATATTTATTAGTCATTTTATTGCTGTTAAATGTATGGTCCTGCAAACATCAACCGGCGGTGCAAAAGGAGGTTATCTACAAAAACTATTCGTTAAAGCAGTTTAAAAAATACTTGCAAGGAGATTGGGTAGGAATTGATATGTCTACTAAAGACACCCTAACAAAGCCATTCAAGTTTATTTACAAATCAAAATCAGAGACAAGCGGATATATGAAGCCTTTGATAGTAACAGACTTTCATTTTACATTTTTTGATGTTCGTAAAGACAAAATTGAATGTTCGATGCTTCTGACACCTTTTATGCCTCTGCCCAACCGTAAGTTTGATAAAATCAAAAAAATATCTAACCTCGAATTGATAATAGAACGCGATGAGGGTTCTTTAGCCTTTAAGAAGATATCAGAAAATTAAAAGGCAGAAAATATCTAAAATCTCTTTTGATATCTTTGCGCCCATGGATATTAAAGTGATCGCTTTTGATGCTGATGACACCCTTTGGGTCAACGAACCCTATTTCAGGCAAACAGAAGAGCAATTTTGCACCTTGCTGGCATCGTACGCATCACAGCACGAACTGGAACGCGAGTTGCTCAAAATAGAGATAGCCAACCTTGCGCTTTACGGATACGGTATAAAAGGCTTCATTCTGTCGATGATAGAGGCTGCCATGAAGATCACCCAAAATACATTGAGTATTGAGGTTGTGGCCGAGATTATGGAACTGGGCAAACAAATGCTGAACCAGCCCATAGAACTGCTGGATGGAGTGGAAGAAGTGCTTGAAACACTAAAAGGCAAATATCGCCTTGTTGTTGCCACCAAAGGCGATCTGCTCGACCAGGAGCGCAAGCTGAAAAAATCGGGACTTAACCCTTATTTTCACCATATCGAGATCATGAGCGAGAAGGATGATGCTAATTACCTTAAGCTTATTAAACACCTGGATATAAAACCCGAAGAACTTTTGATGGTAGGCAACTCCCTTAAAAGTGATATTATGCCGGTGCTTAATATTGGCGGGCACGCCGTACATGTACCTTACCACATTACCTGGGCGCACGAGCAAATTGAAGACAGTATTGATAACGAACGTTTTAAAAGCGCTGTTACTATTAAAGATATTTTAGCGTATCTGTAAGCATGAAAACGAAAATAGACCTGGATACCTGGTACCGCAAAAGCCATTTTGAGTTTTTTAATAGTTTTGAAGAGCCCTTTTTTGGCGTAACTGCAAATGTTGATGTAACTATTGCTTACCAAAAGGCAAAACAACAGGGCGTATCTTTCTTTTTATATTATTTGCACTGTATTTTAAAAGCAGCCAATAGTATTGAATGTTTCAGGTACCGCGTTGAAAATGGTGATGTTTTTTTATACGATGAGGTGCATGTATCAGCAACTGTCAGTCGCCCTGATACTACTTTTGGCTTTTCGTATATCGATTACAAACCTGATTTTGCCGAATTTGTAACCGGTGCACAGCAGGAGATAAAACGTGTGCAAAACACAACCGGACTGGAGTTAAAGCCTTTTGTTAATGTTTTGCATGTCTCTGCTATTCCCTGGGTAAACTTTACCGGCTTAACACATGCCCGCAATTTTAAGTTTGAAGATAGTATGCCCAAAGTATCGTTAGGTAAGATGACCGAAATAGGTGGAAAACTGATGATGCCGGTTTCTGTTACCGTGCATCATGGCTTTATAGATGGCCGGCAGGTTGGTGAATATATAGATCTGTTTCAGCAATTACTAAACGCCTAAGCAACTCAATAGCAATAAATAGCGTATATAATAAGTAAGTAAAGCCATCTGCATTTTAAAATGTAAATGATATATTTACTTATCTCCCATTAACCTGTATGCTGTTTAAAAAAGCCTGTTTCCTGGCATTGATTGCCCTAACTCTTTTTTCGTGTAAAAAAGATAAAGCCTTTGTGCCTAACTATGAGAATGGCCTGCCGGGTTTGTGGGCTCAGTTGGGCGATTTTGCAGGCGTAGGGCGTGTACGTGCCTTTGGCTTTACAATTGGCAATAAAGGATACATACTTGGAGGTAATGCTGCAAGTGGTTTTAATTCACAGCTGCTAAACGATTTTTGGGAATATGACCCGGCAACCGATCAATGGACACGTAAGGCCGACTATCCGGGCATGGCTGGTGAATATATAAGGGGCTTTAGTATCAATAATAAAGGTTATATAGGTACCGGGTATGGTAAACGCGTATTGATACCCGGCGATGATTTGCCGCAGAATGATGATTTTTGGGAGTATAACCCCGCCACAGATAAGTGGACACAAAAAGCTGATTTTGCGGGAGGAAAGCGCGAGAACGTTATTGCTTTTGCAATAAATGGAGTGGGGTATATGGGGCTGGGCACCAATAATACTTATGATGTTAATTACAAGGATTTTTGGAAGTATGATGTAACTGCCGATAAGTGGGAACGCGTTGCAGATTATCCCGGAACTGGCAGTTTTGGCGCTATTGGCTTCGCCGTAAATGGTAAAGGTTATGCAGGCCTTGGGGGCGCCGCACCCGATATTGCTGCTAAGGATATGTGGGAGTATGACGCTGCTGCAAATAAATGGACTAAGAAAGCTGATTTTACAGGTAAAGCCAGGGCGTTTAGCGGATATTTTGTAATTGGCACAGATGGTTATACCGGTATGGGGTCGACCACAACCGCTACTGCTGATGATTGGTATAAATACGATACTCTGACTGATAAATGGACTAAGATCACTAATTTACAAGCTGCCTCCCGTTATGACATGGTTAGCTTTGCTATAAATGGCATAGGCTATATAGGTACAGGTAACCCGGGCCTTTTAAGGGATTTTTGGAAATACACTCCCCGTAAAACCAATTAATAAATTTTATAGGCCGATTGTATCAGCATAGTGATGCTGTTGATTAAAACATGTAAGGCTACGCCCCAAAAAAAGCCATTTTTAAACCTTACATAGGTTAAAAACCAACCCATAAATAGTTGTGGTATTACATACAGCGGGTATATAAATATAATACCCCATTGAAAAGGTGCGTAGTTTAACGTATGCAGCAATCCAAAAATTATGATTGACGAAAGTATAAACCCCTTTTGTGCCCTTTTATTGGGTGTGATATTTTGCGGCAAACTTTTTAATAAGGCAAAGTAACCCAACACAAAAAGTATCACCCGGGCCAATATGTTTATGGATAAATTTTGTTGGTTAAGCGTTGGTAAAGCTTTTGCCAGCAATACTAAGGCACAACCAAATGCAACAGCAATATGCTTCCGTTTAAATGAAAGCGGCAGCCGGAAGATGATCTCTTCAATCACCGGGCCTATAAGGCTTACATATAATACAGCTTTCCAATACCCATACTTAGCCAAAAAGCTGTGCATAGATGTTTTATATTGTGCCGCCAGGCTTTTGTAATGCAAATGATTTACAATAAACTCCCACAACAGGTATAATGGTGCGCTGAAAAAGTTAAGCAGGAAAACTATTCCATAGATTTTTAACAGCAAAATAAGTTTGCTTTGAAACGTACTATCGTTTTTTAGCAAGGGGTACTTGCCAATGGCGTAAATTTCCTCGAGCATTAGCAAGCTGGTTGATTATTCCGCATCATCTTCCCATGTATACAAGTCATCGATAGCGTCTGCGTACTTTTTCTCAATTACCTTACGTTTGGCTTTCAGGGTGGGTGTTATTTCGCCGGCTTCCATGCTAAATGGTACGCGTTTGATCTTGAAGTTTTTGATGCGCTCGAATTTTGCCAGTTCATTAGATAGTTTTTTAACATCCTGGTTTATCCAGTCGGTTATTTCTTTGTTATCTATAAAAGTCTCAGGGTTCTCAAAAAAATCGTCGCTCAGTTTAAAAGTTTCCTGCAACAACTCACGGCCCGGAACCAGTATAGCGGTAATAAAGTCACGCTTATCGCCAATTAAAAATACCTGTTCAATTTTAGGGCTTTTTAAATAGGTATTCTCTACCGGGGTAGGGTAAATATTTTTACCATATGCGTTTACCAGCATGTTTTTAAGCCTGTCGGTAATTTGCAGGTTGCCCCGGTAAAAACGGCCTATATCGCCGGTATGCAACCACCCTTCCGGGTCAATAACAGCCGCGGTTTCCTCGGGCTTTTTCCAGTAGCCTTTCATTACACAATGCCCGCGTACAATGATCTCACCTTCTTCCGATTCGAAATTCGGGTTAAAGTTATCGTGGGTTTGCACTGTCAATATCTTTTTGGTGTCAACATTCTGGATACCCACCTCAATACCCGGGATGATACGGCCAACGGTGCCATAAATGATGCGGTCGTTTTCGGTAACAGACATTACCGGCGATGTTTCTGTAAGGCCGAAACCTTCCAGTAATTTGATATCGATATCACCAAAAAATTCACCAACGTTTTTAGGTAATGCGCCACCGCCGGATAGTAGTACTTTTAAGCGCCCGCCTGTTTTTTCTTTTATTTTGCTGAATACCAGTTTATTGGCCAGTTTTTGTTCGGCACTAAGGATGATGCCGGGTTTTTTACCCGCTTCATGCACTAAACGGTATTGGCGGCCTATTTTTAAAGCCCAGGTAAATATCGTGGTTTTCATACCTCCGGCGGCAAGGCCGTTCTTCATAGCCCTGTCGTGGATGCGCTCCAGTAACCGCGGTACGCAGCACATTACGGTGGGTTTTACCTCAGCCATGTTGCGGGCCAGCAGATCAAGGCTTTGCGCGAAGGCAATAGTACAACCCTTGTTCATGCAGATGTAATACGTAGCGGTACGCTCAAACACGTGCGATAACGGCAGGAACGACAGGAACATATCTGTTTTTTCAATGATCGGGATCTGGTAGAGGCTTACCTTGCAATTTTCGGTAAGGTTATGGTGCGTAAGCATTACGCCCTTGGGGGTGCCGGTAGTACCCGATGTATAGATCAAACAGGAAAGATCTGAAGGGAGGATAGCTTCGCGCGCGGCGTTTATGGCCAGGCGGTAACTGTCAACAAGGGCAAGGCCTTCTTTTATCACATTCTCAAAACTAACTACACCGGCGTTTAAGCTGAGCTTATCGCTGTATTTCTCAAACTCATCGCAAGCGGGTATCAGCCTGATCAATGCCGGGCAGTTATTGGCTATCTTTAAAACCTTACGAAACAGGAACGGGTTGCCAATAAGAATGGTACGCGCTTCAGAATCGTTCAGGATGTACTCTATCTCGGTTTCGGACAAAGTGGGGTAGATAGAGGTGTTTACTGCTCCAATTTGCTGTAAAGCCTGGTCATAATAAATATAGTCGGGCCCATTCTCTATAATAAGAGCTAACCGGTCACCTTTTTTGATGCCAATTTCCAGGAACCAGGCCGATATGGCGTCAATCTTTTCGAGTGCTTGTTTATAGGAAATTTCTACCCAGGTATCTTTTACCTTATGGATCAGAAACGTATGGTCTTCGGGGTGTATGTTCGCAACAATATTACGGATAAGCTCCGGTATGGTCGATTGCTCAGCAACAATGTTCATTAAGTTTATCTATCAGGTTTATACAATAACAAAGCTAATTATTTTACATTTAATTAAAAACGCCGTAATCATTAACTATCAACATTAATCATGACCGGGTTTTGACTATCCCGTTTTAAGGTATTGCCTTTAAATCGCTTACTTTGAGTATCTAAATTTAAATCTTATGAAAATCATTATCGTTGGTGCCACCGGTACCTTAGGAAAAAAAGTAACTGCCGCGCTGCAAGGCCAGCACCAAATAATTACCGCAGGCTCAAAAAGCGGCGATTTGCAGGTGGATATCACCTCAACAGAGTCGATTGAAGCATTTTATAAAAAAACGGGCAAATTTGACGCGCTGGTTAGTGTAACCGGCAGCGGCCACTTTGGCCCGCTAAACACCATGACGCCCGAAGATTTTAAAAAAGGCATAGACAGTAAACTGATGGGGCAGGTGAACCTGGTGCTGATAGGCCAGCATTACATCAATCCTAAAGGCTCTTTTACGCTTACCTCGGGTATTTTATCTAACGACCCTGTACTATACGGTGCAAACCTGAGCACGGTTAACGGTGCATTAAACTCGTTTGTAATAGCCGCGGCCATTGGTTTAGAAAATGATGTACGGATAAACGCCATCAGCCCGGGCGTAGTAGAAGATTCGCCGGAGTATTTTGATGCTTTCCCAGGGCATATACCGGTTACCATGGATAGGGTAGTTGCCGGTTACCTGCGCAGCGTTTTTGGTGCCGGTACAGGGCAGGTTGTAGAGATCTTTTAATGCTTTGTTCAGTTTGTTCCATTTTTAAAGCGGAGCAAACGGGACAGGGAGGAAAGCCACTAAACCTTTTTCGGCTCAGTAGCATAATAGGTACATCCTTTATATTGTATCCCCAAATATGCGGCGGTATGTTTAAAGGGAACCTCGAAACCATCGGGGATGGCCGGGTCGGCGCCTACGGCTATCATGGAGGCCGATTTGCCCCTGAGGCCGCGGCCAAGGTCTTTTTTAATGGTGATAAGGTCGGTAAGCCGATCGAAAAACACCTTCATTACGCCGCTCATGCTGTACCAGTAAACCGGGGTGGCAAAGATAATATTATCGTAAGGAAGCGCTTTGCTGATGATGGCCTCAAATTCATCGTCGGCAGGGTAGTGGCCGTCGTAATTGTAGTGGGCTATTTTATGATCGAGCAGGTCTATCATATCAAACTCGGTTTGCAGCAATGCCTTACGGGTTATCGACTCGGTAAGGCTATTTTTACGGTTGCTGCCCAGTATTACAAGCGTTTTGTTTCCCATGCCTAAAACAAAAAAGGTTGATCACCTAAATGTAATCAACCTTTTTAATATTTTATGTTAATAATAAATTATTAAACCGAGAAACTTTCGCCGCATCCGCAGGTGCGGGTAGCATTTGGGTTATGAAAGTTAAAACCTTTACCGTTAAGCCCGTCGCTAAAATCAAGCTCGGTGCCGGCCAGGTATAAAAACGATTTCATATCAAGGGCAAAGCGTACACCGCGATCTTCAAAAAACTGGTCGCCTTTTTTCTCCTCGTTATCAAAATCGAGGTTGTAAGATAAACCAGAACAGCCGCCGCCCTGTACAGATACACGCAGGAAGTAAGAGGCATCAAGCCCGCTATCCTGCATCAGGTTATCTATTTTAGCTTTCGCTTTATCAGTTACAGTTACCATGGTAGTAGATTCAAGATTTTTAGAGTCATGAGTCAAGACAAGGACGAAATTGCTTAAGTCTTGATTCTTGGCTCTTGATTCTAATATCTGTTATTAGTGATGTGATTTTTCAAGAGCGATAGGCTCCATACCGTTTTTTACGCGGAAATCATTGATGGCTGCTTTGATAGCATCTTCTGCTAAAACCGAGCAGTGGATTTTTACCGGTGGAAGGGCAAGCTCTTCTACGATATCCATGTTGTCTATCTTCATTGCATCGTCAACGCTTTTACCTTTTAACCACTCGGTAGCTAAAGATGAAGAAGCGATTGCCGAACCGCAACCAAAGGTTTTAAATTTAGCATCGGTGATGATGTTGTTATCATCAACCTGTATCTGCAGGCGCATAACGTCGCCGCACTCCGGCGCACCAACAAGGCCGGTACCAACCTTGTGGCTGCTCTTATCTAACGTACCCACATTGCGGGGGTTAGTATAATGGTCAATTACTTTATCTGAATAAGCCATGTTTTTAAGTATTAAGTCAAAAGTAAAAAGTCAAAAGCCTTCGTACTTTTATGTTTTGTTTATAATTAAGCATCTGCACATTCGCACATCTGCATATTTGCACATCTATATTAGTGTTCTGCCCACTCAATCGAGTCAAGGTCGATGCCTTCTTTAAACATTTCCCAAAGTGGCGACATGTTGCGTAGGTTGGTAACCGCTGTTTTGGTTACTTCAACAGCGTAATCAACTTCCTCTTCGGTAGTAAAGCGGCCAAGGCCAAAACGTATTGATGAGTGTGCCAGGTCATCAGATAATCCTAAGCTTTTTAAAACGTAAGATGGCTCTAATGATGCCGATGTACAAGCTGAACCTGATGATACAGCCAGATCTTTCATGGCCATCATCAAACCTTCGCCCTCAACATATTTGAATGATATATTGGCAACATGTGGTAAGCGGTGTTCTACATTACCATTCACGTAGCTTTCTTCTAATACGGTTAATGCTTTCTCCAGTTTATCGCGCAGGGCTGATAAACGGATAGCTTCGCTTTCCATTTCTAAACCTGCAATTTCGCAAGCTTTACCCAGGCCAACAATACCCGGTACGTTCAACGTGCCAGAGCGCATACCGCGTTCGTGGCCGCCACCGTCCATTTGCGCGGTAACCTTAACACGCGGGCCTTTACGGCGTACGTATAAAGCACCAACACCTTTAGGGCCGTACATTTTATGTGCCGATAAAGCTAAAAGGTCAATACCGTCTGCAATTACATTAACAGGTATTTTACCAACAGCCTGTGTAGCATCAGTCATGAATAAGGCGCCGTATTTATGTGCTATAGCAGCAATTTCTTTTATAGGTTGTATAACACCAATCTCGTTATTACCATACATGATAGATACCAGGATGGTTTCGGGTGTCATAGCAGCTTCAAGTACTTCAAGGTCAACCAAGCCGTCTTCTTTAACGGGAAGGTAGGTAACGCGGCCGCCCAATTTTTCAACGTGCTTGCAGGCATCTAAAACAGCTTTATGTTCGGTAACGGCTGTGATAATATGATTGCCTTTTTCTTTATACATTTCAAACACGCCTTTGATAGCCAGGTTGTCAGACTCGGTAGCGCCCGATGTAAAGATGATCTCTTTTTCGGTAGCACCGATCAGTTTTGCAACCTGCTCACGTGCGTAGTCAACGCCTTCTTCAGCTACCCATCCAAACGGATGGTTACGGCTTGCAGCATTACCAAACTTTTCGTTAAAGTAAGGCAGCATAGCCTCCAATACCCTTGGGTCCATGGGTGTTGTAGCGTTATTATCTAAATAAATTGGGATATTCATGATTAAAAATTAACAATACAAATATACGCAAAGTTTTACTTTTACATCAGTAACCCGCTATAAATTGCATTTGGATGCTATTAATTTACAATATTTGGACATGAATAAGATAGAGCATATAGGTATAGCGGTTAACAGTGTTAAGCAAGCGGGCACTGTTTATGAAAAATTGCTCGGCACATCTGTTTATAAGATAGAGGAAGTAGCCTCTGAAGGGGTTAAAACAGCCTTTTTGCAAAGTGGCCCCAATAAAATTGAACTGCTGGAGGCTACCAGCGCTGATAGCCCTATAGCTAAGTTTATTGAAAAACACGGCGAAGGAATGCAC
The DNA here is from genome assembly GCF_041663085.1 of Mucilaginibacter sp. GTDB lineage: Bacteria > Bacteroidota > Bacteroidia > Sphingobacteriales > Sphingobacteriaceae > Mucilaginibacter. The sequence goes on along the minus strand of NZ_JBAZRC010000021.1, from coordinate 21,550 downwards.
CATATTGCCTTTGAAGTTACCGATATTAAAGCCGAAATGGCCCGCTTAAAAGCTGAAGGATTTATTTTGCTGAATGAAGAGCCCAAGCAAGGCGCAGATAACAAACTGGTTTGTTTTGTGCACCCGAAGGGGACGAACGGTGTGTTGATTGAGTTGTGCCAGAGTGTTAATAAATAGAGTCAAGAGGAAAGAATCAAGAGCCAGGAAGCTTCTTTTTGCAACCCTTTAGGATAGTTGTACACTTTGCATAAACGAATTGGTTAAAGAGTTTGCTTCTCGCAAAGGATTGGAAATTATTTTTGCAGTCGCTCGGCTCCAGCGGAGTGACCATTATTATAAGGCCTCTGGCCGCATAAGTTAAATTTACGGCGGTAAGAGGCCGCCGAATAGACGTCACCCGGCTGGAGCTGAGCGACTGCGGGGAGCAGAAATGAAAAGAAATATATACCTATTAATACTATTGGCCTTGTTTTTGGCAAGTTGCCATCCGCTGTTTTGTGTGTGGGAAATGGGGTACAATAAAGTTGAAAAACTCAATTCGGCCGATGTGATTGGAAAATATGTTTTGACCCCGCACTCAAAAAAAATGATGCAGTATGAAGGTAAATATCAAAATATAACCAATAGTATTTTGGAATTAAAAGGTGATAAAACTTATAGATTAATTGATGCACCCGATTGGCTATTGAATGATCTCGGCAATTCAAATATGGCTTATTTTGATAAAACCGGGCGTTGGAGCTTTGATTGCAATAAACAGGGATGTATTTTAGAATTGGAGGGATTGCAAACGGGAGAGTTATTGTTTAAGAAAAATGCTAAAATCTTTATTTTGCTTGGTATAGGCGATCCGGACAGTTGCCAGGGGATGGTCTATGAAAAAAAGTAGCTCAACGTAGGGATTGCAGCAGATACCGGCCTGTGGTTAAGGCCCACTCACGCTACCGCAAGCGTCCCGCTTGTGGCCGCATGCCTGGTAAACCGTTGCAGTATACGATGCAAGGTTTGAGCTGTCCTAAATCCACAAGCGGGACGCTTGCGGTAGCAGAAGTTTAATTTCACACGCTTGCGGTAGCAGGTTTGTCAGTCTGAGCCAGTCGAAGACTTAGACGCCTTCAAAGCTGCCAAATGGTTCGACAAGCTCACCATGACATCCTTTTTTTCACGCTTGCGGTAGCCGAGGCAACAATAACACAATAAGTACCGTATAATAATTAGTTTTGTAGCATTTAAAGCCCGCTTTGAAATTATAAATGAAAATTAAAAATTACTTAATGCGCTACCTGGCAGGTATACTGGTTATATCATCGTTTGTGATGTGTACCAAAACGGTAACGCCTGTTGAAAAACCGGTAAGCCCCAATCCGGATAATAGTGCTGAACTTCCGGGTAACAATACCGAAGCAACCACCGGCTGCACCTATACCGTTAAAACTACCGATTGGTTTGTTGACGGAGCTACCATCCCGGCCGGTTCTGTAATATGCATCCCCGCAGGTACACGGGGCGCTTTGCTGCTTAAAAATTTAAAAGGTACGGCAGCAAAACCCATTATCATAATTAATAAAGGCGGTAAAGTAACTTTTACTACAGCCACAACCGCATCATACGCGTTTAAAACGCAAAACTGCCAGTATTTTAAAATATTGGGCAATGGGGTGCCGGGCATTACCTACGGGTTTAATGTAAACGGGGGTAACATCGGGATGACGATGGACGACCTGAGCTCGGATTTCGAGATCTCGAACGTGGAGGTGCGTAATAGCGGCTTCGCGGGAATTATGGCAAAAACAGACCCAACCTGCGATGTGGCAACCCAGCGCGGTCATTTTACTATGCGGAACGTAAGTTTGCATAATAACTACGTCCACAAAACAGGTGGCGAAGGGTTTTATGTTGGGAACTCTTTTTACGCGAGTGGTAGTTCGCTATCATGCGGTAGGGTTTTACCTCATGATGTAATTAATGTTAAGATATATAACAACCGCATCGATTCGGCCGGTTGTGAGGGCATCCAGGTGGGTAGCGCCATTGCAGGCTGCGAGGTTTATAATAACACGGTTACCTCGCCGGGCTTGTCGCCTTTTGCAAACGGGCAAAACAACGGCATCCAGATAGGGGAAGGTGCAGGTGGTAAATGTTATAATAACCTCATTAAAAATGCACCGGGTAACGGCATTATTGTACTTGGCCTTGGCGATAACCAGGTGTTTAATAACTTTATCCTCAATTCGGGCGCTAACGGTATTTTTGCCGATTCGAGGTACACCCCGGGGCCAAACTTCCAGTTTATCAATAACACCATCATCGCTTCTGCTGCCGATGGCATCAAAATGAACTCCGAAACCATCCCGATGAATACGGTTATTAATAATGTGATTGTAAAGTCGGGCTCGGGTGTGGCTATACACAAAATAAGCAATGGTGTTAAGCTTACTGCTTCAAACAATTATACGGGTAACGATATCACTGCCTTAAAATTCGCCAATTATACTGCCGATGATTTTCATTTGTTGTCATCATCGCCGCTTATTAATGCAGGGGCTAATGTTCTATTGTACGGCGTGGGGATTGATTATTACGGTAAAACACGCCCCTCGGGTATTGCTTTTGATATTGGTGCAACGGAGTATTAATGGGGGAAAGGCGTGAAGTACCGTGTCTCTACATTAACACAATCCGTATATACGCGATACTTTGCATCTCCTTATCTTATAGGATATAAATTGCCAAATAAAACCTCTCCACACACTGTTAAAAACTTTTTATCTACCCATTTCTACTTTTAAAAAGTATTTGTATATTTGCACCTCTTTTATAAGGAAGAAAAGTATACAATAGCAATGAAAAAAGATCTGCATCCATCAAATTATAGGTTAGTTGTTTTCAAAGACATGTCAAACGACTACTCTTTCATAACTAAATCATGTATCGAAAGCCGCGAAACCGTAAAATGGGAAGATGGCAACGAATATCCATTGATCAAATTAGAAATTTCACACACTTCACACCCGTTCTACACAGGTAAAATGAAGTTAGTTGATACAGCCGGACGTATAGACAAGTTCCGTACCCGTTACAACAGAAGCTAAGTGTTTTTTCAATAAATATTTACAAGTTCCCCGCAAACCGGGGGACTTTTTTTATTTTTGGCCCATGGCAATCATCCTTTTTGACGATAACGCTCGTAATACCCTTCTGCCTTTAACATATACCCGCCCGGTTGCCGATCTGCGAATAGGTATCCTTACCATCGCCGAAAAATGGGCTAAATATTTAAACAGCGATTTTTCTTTTTTAACCGAAGCTTACCTGCAAGCCAAGTTCCCGCTAACTATCCATGATGATAATATTTTCATCAATGGTTCTGTTTGCCCGGATGAAGCTGTGGTTGAAGCGGTAAATAACTTGAAAAGCGGCGAGGCATTACGGTATAACAACACCTTAATAGCTGTAAAGCTAAATGATGTGTATGCAGCAAACTTTGATCCGTTTGCAAAATACTCTAACGAAACAGCTTATAATAACGAACTGGTTATTTTAACCCACCCTGAGGATATTTTCAGGAAGAATGACACAGAACTTCGTAAGGATTTTAAACTGCTTACCAAAGGCCGTAAAAGCGCCAAAATAAGCAGCACCAATACCATTATAGGCACCGACTTTTTTGCGGAAGAAGGCGCACAGGCCGAGTGCTGCAGCTTTAGCAGCATCAACGGCCCTATCTATTTAGCAGCCAATACCGAAGTTTGGGAAGGTACCAACGTACGCGGCCCCTTTGCCTTGTGCGAGTACTCGCAGATAAAAATGGGCACCAAAATTTATGGGGCTACTACCATAGGCCCTTACTGCCGTATAGGTGGCGAGGTAAACAACGCCGTTGTTTGGGGCTACTCATCAAAAGGCCACGAAGGTTACCTGGGTAATGCCGTGGTAGGCGAGTGGTGTAACCTGGGTGCCGATACCAATAACTCAAACCTGAAAAATAACTACGGCGAGGTAAAGCTTTGGGATTACCCAAGCCAAACCATGCGCAATACCGGCCTGCAGTTTTGCGGCCTTATTATGGCCGACCATGCCAAATGCGGCATTAACACTATGTTTAACACCGGCAGTGTGGTAGGGGTTAGCGCCAACGTTTTTGGTGGTGGATACCCGCCAAATTATATTCCCGATTTTTCGTGGGGAGGGGCAGATGGCTTTGTGGAGTATGGTTTTAACAAAATGATGGAAACCACCGAAAAAGCGATTGCACGCCGCCCGCACCGCAAGTTTGATGATGCGGAAAAGGCTATCCTTACCGAAGTTTATGAACTGACGAAGCCATTTAGAAGATAAAGAATCTAACACAATCAACATAATAAAGAAATGAGAAAAAAAATTGTAGCCGGAAACTGGAAAATGAACCTTGATTATAACGAGGGACTTGGTTTATTCTCGGAAGTGATAAACATGGTAAAAGACGAAGCAACCGGTAACCAGCAGGTAGTGGTTTGCAGCCCGTTTATTCATTTACACAGCCTGGCAGCTTTGGCTAAAGGTTATACTAACGTATCGGTAGGTGCGCAAAACGCTCACCAGGCCGAAAGCGGTGCTTATACAGGCGAGGTTTCTGCAAAACAGGTAAAATCTACCGGTGCCGAGTACGTTATTTTAGGCCACTCGGAACGCCGCCAGTATTTTGGCGAGAGCAACGAGCTTTTAGCTAAAAAAACCGATACAGCTTTGGCTAACGGTTTAAAACCGATTTTCTGTATTGGCGAAACCTTACAGCAGCGCGAAGCTAACGAGCATTTTGATATCATTAAAAGCCAATTAGTTGAAGGTGTTTTCCATTTAGATGCTGATAAATTTAGCCAGATAGTATTGGCTTACGAGCCGGTTTGGGCTATTGGTACAGGTGTTACTGCAACATCAGACCAGGCGCAGGAAATTCACGCTTTTATCCGCAAGGAATTAGCTGCAAAATACAGCCAGCAGGTTGCTGACGATACCACCATACTTTACGGCGGTAGCTGTAACCCTAAAAATGCTGCCGAGCTTTTTGCATGTGCAGACATTGATGGTGGCCTTATCGGTGGTGCTTCCCTAAAATCACGCGACTTTACAGATATCGTAAAGGCGTTCAATTAGTCTTTTAGTATCAAGTAGCAAGTATCAGGTATCAAGATGCCGGTTTAGTCTTGCTACTTGATACTCAATACTTGATACTATTCCATGAATTACTACGAATTACTCTTCACCACTATTACTACCGAAGATTACCAGCAGGACCTGCTGATAGGTGCTTTAGGCGAGGTTGGTTTTGATACTTTTGAAGAGGTTGACCTTGGCTTTAAGGCCTATATCCCGGTGGATGATTTTAACCGGGAACTGCTGGATGAAACATTGGCCGCTTACCGCGAAATGTTCAGCTTTAGCTATGAAGTTACCCTTATCCCACAGAAAAACTGGAATGAGGTATGGGAAAGCAACTTTGAGCCCATACAGATAAGCGACCAGGTTTTTGTACGGGCAACATTCCATGCGCCAAAGCCGGAGTTTCCGTACGAGATTGTTATCGACCCTAAAATGGCCTTTGGTACAGGTCACCACCAAACCACTGCCATGATGATGGGCCTGATGCTGGAGAATGATTTTGCCGGCAAAAAAGTGCTTGATATGGGCTGCGGGACAGGCATCCTGGCTATACTGGCTGCCAAGCTTGGCGCTACGGATATTACCGCTATTGATTACGATGTGGTATGCTATGAAAGCACTATCGAAAACTCAGCATTAAACAATATCAATAACATCAAAGCCCTTTGCGGATCTAAAGAGGTTATCCCTGATGAGCAGTACGATATTATACTGGCCAATATCAACCGCAATATCCTGCTCGACCAGATGGCGCGTTACGCCGAAGTTTTAAAACCCGGCGGCGAGATCTATTTCAGCGGTTTCTATGAATCGCCCGATCTGGATATCATCACCGAAGAAGCCGCGAAACACAACCTCAAATACATCACCCACAAAAAAGATAAAGAATGGGTGGTAGCAAAATTCGTCCTGTAAAAAATAATGTAGAGACGCGATACTTCGCGTCTCTTTTTGTTTAAGCATAATCATTAAGACGCGAAGTGTCGCGTCTCTACATTTAGTAGCCTAACGTAAACCTGGCCTTTACAAACTGGTTATTCTCCAATTCATTAAATATAGCTACAGCAAGGTCGGCGGTGCTAATGTCGCTCTTACCTTCAACATTAAACACCGGGCTTTCGGTACCCAAGCGGAACTTGTTTGTGCGTTCGCCGGGGTGCAGGTTAATGGCCGGGCTTACAAAAGTCCAGTCTAATTCATTCTCTTTACGTAACTCTGTTAAATAATCGCGCGCTGATGATGCACCCGGGTAATATTCTTTCGGGAAATGTGGCCCATCTACCAGTTGTTTGCCATCAATAAACAAACTGCCTGCACCGCCAATAGTGATGTAACGCTTTACACCGGCCTTTTTGGTAGCTTGCTGTATGTTCTTTGATCCGTTAAGGAAATCATCGTACAGGTTAGGGTTAGTCCAGCCTGCGTTAAACGAGCTGATCACGGCATCATGGCCTGATAATGCCGAGGCCAGTGCATCTACATCATTAACATCTACAGCTACGGCTGTTACACCGGCGGCTTTTTCTACTTTATCAGTATTACGGGCAATGGCGGTTATCTCGTATCCGCGCGATAAGCCTTCTGCTACAAGCGCGGGGCCTACAAAGCCTGTTGCGCCTATTATTGCTATTTTCATAATGTTGTTTGTTTTATAATGTAATTTAATTTGTTACAGTTTGTTCTAAATTTTTTTAATCAAACTTATTACAGAACTCGGCCAGATTTGTTGTACCTAATTTATTCAGCATGGCTTGTTCAATTTCGTTATCCAGATCTTTTAAGTGATTATTTATCTGTTTGCCAATTGGGCAGGCAGGGTTGGGCTGGTTTTTAGCCTGCCCCAAAACATTACCTTGTTTAATCGACTGATAAATACTTGCCAGGCTTATACTGGTAGCTGGCTTGCTTAATGTATAACCTCCGTTTTTGCCCTCGCGGCTTGTTATCAGCTGGTGTTTAATAAGGTTGCTCAATTCCTTACGTACCAAAACGGGGTTCACGTTAATGCTGCCCGCCATATAGTCTGACGATAAGTAGTCGTCGGCTGTACAAAGCAGGGTCATGATATGCATCTCTATGGGGAACCTTCCGTTCATTTATTTAATTGTAATGTTTTTTATTACAGTACAAATGTAGATATGTTTTGTATTAAGTCAAAACATATTTTTGTGTGTTTATAAATATGAAGCCACCCTGACAAACCAATAATTATTCATCTTTAAATTTGCGCATACTAACTTTTAGACCATTTTGGTCAAAAGATATCTAATCTCGTCAATATGAAAACCTATCTCGTACCTGTCGATTTTTCTGACGCCGCTTTCAACGCCGCCGATTTCGCCGCTCAACTCAGCCATCAAAGTGATGTAGAAACTATTATCCTGATGAACGCTTATTACATTTCCCCTTATGAAACCATGCTCCCCAACCCGGATATGGTAATGTTGCGACCGCAGGATATAGAAGAAAACGCTGCCGACCGTATTGCCCAACTGGAAAAATTAAAACGCAAATTAGCTAAGAAGGTAAGAGAGGGGGTTGAGATAAAAGTACGTTTAAACCTGTCGCACCTGCTGCGTGCCGTGGTTGATGTTATTGCTGATGAAAAAGTGGATATGGTGTTTTTGGGGAGTATTGGCAACAGTACAGTGCGCGAAGGTACCGTTGGTATAGGCGACCACGTGATAAAAGTATCAAAAGCAAGCGTTGTTCCGGTAATGGTTGTGCCGCCTGATTACCGGTATAGCTTAATTGATAATGCCGTTTTAGCCTGCGATTTTAAAAAAGTAAAAGAAAGCATACCATTGGGTGTGCTGCACAAGCTACTGGGTAAACAAGCCATTAAATTACAGGTAGTGAATGTTGATGCAACAGGTAAACACGCCGTTGCCGATGCGGAACAACTGGCCGAAGAAGGAGCCTTGCATGGTATGCTGAAGGGATTTCACCCCAAATACTATTATATAAATAACCCCGATATTATTACAGGGATACTTGATTTTGCAGCCGGGCATAAAGCACAAATGGTAATTGCATTGCCGCATACTTATAGTTTCCTGCAGGCGTTATTGCATAACAGCATATCGCAGCAATTGGCAAAAAACTCAACAGTACCTGTTTTATTGTTAAAATAATGCTTTATACGACAAATAATTGAAGTAATAGTTGTTGTAGCAGCCGTTTTTACGTTAATTTGCCGAAATAATATCCGCACTAATATTTATTAATGAAAGTACATTTTATAGCGATAGGTGGTAGCGCCATGCACAACCTGGCTATCGCTCTTCATAAAAAAGGATTTGAGGTTACCGGTTCAGATGATGTACTGTTTGAGCCATCGGCCTCGCGGCTGGCTAAGTATGGTATTTTACCCGCGCATGAGGGATGGTACCCGGAAAAAATTACACCCGAACTTGACGCGGTGATATTAGGGATGCATGCCCGTATAGATAACCCTGAATTGTTAAAGGCACAAGAACTGGGCATCAAAATTTACTCTTACCCAGATTATATTTACGAGCAATCAAAAGATAAGCTGCGGGTGGTTATAGGTGGCAGCCACGGTAAAACTACTATTACCAGCATGATACTGCATGTATTGCAGGAGGCAGGTAAAAAGTTTGATTACCTGGTAGGTGCGCAGCTTGACGGTTTTGAGACGATGGTTGGCCTTACACATGATGCACCTGTTATGATCATTGAAGGCGACGAGTACCTGGCTTCGCCTATTGACAGGCGGCCCAAATTCCATATTTACAAAGCAGATATTGGTGTAATAAGCGGTATAGCCTGGGATCATATCAACGTGTTCCCAACGTTTGATAATTATATAGATCAGTTTAGGATCTTCGCCAAAACCATACAGCCAAAAGGCAAGCTTATTTACAGCCAAACCGACGGGGTGCTAAACAAAATGGTTGAGGGGCTTGATATTGCTATTGAAAAATTGCCTTACAGTTTACCTGAATATACTATTGATAATGGCGTAACCAGCATAATTGCCAATGGTAAAAAGTACCAACTGGAAGTATTTGGCCAGCATAACTTGCTAAATATGCAGGCAGCGCGTTTGGTATGTGAAGGTTTGGATATTGGCATCGACGATTTTTACCGGTACATAACCACTTTTAAAGGTGCAGCCCGCAGATTGGAAGTGGTGGGTAAAAACGACAACGCTACTATATTTAAAGATTTTGCGCATTCGCCATCAAAACTAACTGCTACAATTGATGCAGTTAAGGCGCAATTCCCTGACAGGAAGCTGATTGCGTGCATCGAGTTACATACTTTTAGTAGCCTGAACAAAGATTTTTTAAACGAATATGCAGGCACAATGAACAAGGCTGATGAAGCTATTGTATTTATTGACCGCAAAACGTTTGAGCAGAAAAAGATTGAACCATACCCCGCCGAGGCTGTAAAAAACGCCTTTGCGAATAAGAATTTGCTGTTTTTTAACGAACCGGCAGAACTGCTGAAATACCTGGAAGCAATTAATATCAGCAATAGTAATTTACTGATGATGAGCTCGGGTAATTTCGGTGGAATTAATTTAATAGGACTTAAAAATAATTTACTATAAAAATTATTGATTATTAGTTTGTTATTCAAAAAAGTTGTAACTTTATTAACTATTGAGAAACCTTACCTAATTAACTTTATTTATGAAAACACTTGGAAAAAAGATCCGGTTATTACGCCACCAAAAGGGGTGGAGCCAGGAAGAAGTTGCTAAACGTTTAGACATATCCATTCCTGCATTTTCTAAAATTGAAACAGGTATTACAGATATAAACCTTTCGCGCCTTGAGCAGATCGCTGTTTTGTTTGAAATGTCTGTTGTTCAGTTGCTTACTTATAACGAAGTGGAGCAGGATCAAAAGATAGCCAGCGAGCTGGAGAATGTTAACAAGAAGTTGATGGACCGCGAAACTGAGGTTATTGACCTGCAGAAAAAGGTTATTGAGCTTTTTGAGGAATTACGCCATAAAAAATCTGCAACAGCATAATATTCAAAAGCCAGGATAAATTATCCGGGCTTTTTAAATATATAACGCATTGTTAGATGTTTTTTGCCAAATGTTGCACCCACAGCAGCGTGTATGGCAAGCATTTGCTCATTAAAATCGCCTACCCACGATAGCTCAAGCTCATCGTATTGCTTTAGGGGCAATACGTATTCTTTTAGCTTAATGAAAAGGCACGATTCCAGCCCATGTTTCTGGAACTTTTGTTTGGTGCCCATAACTATCGCCCGCATCCGTGTTACGCCTTTCCACCTGCGGTAAAGGAATATCAATTTGCCCAACAGGTTTAGTTTGCCGTTGAGCGGCTTTATCATCTGGTTAGCATCTGGCAGTATCACGATGAACGATGCCGGCTCATTATTTATATAGGCAAACCAGATCAGGTTTTCGTCCATAATGGCCTTCATCTTCTCAAAGCTTTCCAGTATGGTGGCATGGTTTATCGGCACAAAATTTTCAAAATTTTGCCAGGCATCGTTATATATCGCTATAAAATCGACTGCAAATTGCTCTATCTGTGATGATTTAAAGTGTTTAAAGGTATATCCCGGCTTTTGTATTACCCAGTTGGCTATTTTGGTAAACCTTTCCGAAAAAGGCTTGTGCACATCCAGGTGATTGGTGATCTGCTCGTATTGGGTCTCAAAACCGTATCCATCAAAAAAAGCTTTGTAATAGGGCGGGTTATAGTTCATCCCGTAGGATGGGGGCGTAAAACCCTCTACCAGTAATCCCCAAAAGTTATCATTCTCGCCAAAGTTTATAGGCCCATCCATTGCCTGCATACCGTTTGCCTGCAGCCAGTTTTTTGCCGTATTAAACAGCAGGTAAGCCGCTTGTTTATCATCAATACATTCAAAAAAGCCACAGCCACCGGTAGGTTGTTCATAGTTGTAGGCCTTTTCATTATTCACAAAAGCGGCTATACGCCCAATTAAGCGCCCGGTATCGTTTTTTAAGATCCAGCGATTAACCTTGCCATGTGCGTGGAAATTGTTCTTAGCAGGATTAAAAACAGCCTCAATGTCATTATCCAAAGGGCATACCCAGTTGTTGTCATCCTTATAGATAGTACGGGCAACATCTAAAAAAGCTTTTTTATCGGTTTTGCTTTTTACTTCGGTAATATTCATCACAGGCGGGTAGGGGCTGATATGAAAAAAGCACCCTGCGTTTGCCGGATGCTTTTAAAGTTATATGGTACAATTAAGTTGATTAATCGTCGTCTTCGTCATCATAAGGGTCGTACGAGTCAAAACCACCCAGGTCATCATCCAGGGGAATGTCCTCATCAAAATCGTCATCGTCATCTTCAACCTTTTTACCTGGTTTCGGATCGTCATCAAAGTCGTCATCCTCTTCATCGCTGGTCTTTTTCGTAGAGGTGTTCAAAGGTTTTTTTGGAGTTGCCATTTTAATAAATGTTTATTCGTTAAAACTGATATCGGTTAACCTAATATTTTTGCCGTTAGTTTCGCTGCGCTATAATCAGCATTATTTACCAGTAAAAATAATTAAAATCATTTTTAATTAAAATCATTTTTCAATTTATTCAGATTGTTCGCCAATTGCCGAACTGTTATCCGTAATTTCTTTAAGCTGTGGTAGTTCTGCAATGTCATTTATGCCAAAATAGTCCATAAAAAGGCCGCTTGTGCCGTATAATATGGGTTTGCCAACACTTTCCGACTTCCCGGTAATGGCTATCAGCTCTTTTTCCAGTAGTTTTTGTATCGAGTAATCGCAGTTTACACCGCGGATCTGCTCTACATCTGTTTTGGTAACGGGTTGTTTGTAGGCAATAATAGCCAGGGTTTCCAGTGCTGCCTGGCTTAGTTTCTTTTTAGAGCGTTGCAATTGCAGCAAACTAATGGCCGTGTGATATTTCTTTTTAGTAAGGAACTGGTACCCGTTATTGATCTTCACCACCTCAATGGCAAAGGCATCGTCCAGGTATTTTCGGGTAATGTTATCTATCTGTTTGGTTACTTCGTCTGTGGTATAGTCATGCTCAAAAGAGGCTTGCAGGCAATAAATGATCTCCTCGGTACGGATGCCCTGCTCAGATGCAAAAATAAGCGCCTCTATGTATTGCTCAATGTTTTCCATGAGGTGCAAATATATAATTTTTCTACGCCCGTCATTGCGAGGTACGAAGCAATCTCCTGATATGCAAAGGGGCTATGTAAGTCGTGAGATTGCTTCGTACCCCCACAATGACGCGTGGATATAAAAGGGGTTAATAATCAATTACCTGCTCTTCAATTTCGGCAGGTATATCGCGCCAATCGTATTTTTGAGTACGTAATTGTGGTTCAAAACCAGCTTCTTTAATAGAATCCTGGATGCCTTTTGCTGTAAAGCGGTGTGGGGCGCCAGCGGCAGATACCACGTTCTCTTCAATCATGATAGAGCCAAAATCATTAGCACCGGCGTGCAGGCAAAGCTGTGCCACCTGTTTGCCAACCGTTAACCACGATGCCTGGATGTTTTTAATATTCGGCAGCATAATACGGCTCAGGGCTATCATGCGGATATACTCGTCGCCGGTAACATTGTTGGTGATACCGCGTAATTTACGTAATAATGTACTATCGTCCTGGAAAGGCCATGGAATAAACGCTACAAAGCCGTGGTGCCCTTCTGGTTTTTCTGATTGTACCTCGCGGATCCAAACCAGATGTTCAAAGCGTTCCTCAATGGTTTCGATATGGCCAAACATCATGGTAGCCGATGTAGGCAAGTTTAACTGGTGCGCCGCGCGCATTACATCCAGCCATTCTTTACCACCGCATTTGCCTTTTGATATCAGGCGGCGTACACGGTCGTTCAATATCTCGGCACCTGCACCGGGTAATGAATCAAGGCCAGATTCCTTCATCGCTTTCAACACATCGTAATGGCTCATGCTTTCCAGTTTAGCTACGTGTGCTATTTCCGGCGGGCCTAATGAGTGTAGTTTTAGCTTCGGGTACAGTTGTTTAAGCTCGCGGAACAGGTCGGTATAGAACTGAAGGCCTAAGTCGGGGTGGTGGCCGCCTTGTAATAAAAGCTGGTCGCCGCCATACTTAAAGGTTTCTTCAATTTTCTTTTTGTAGGTCTCAATATCAGTAATGTAAGCATCCTCATGCCCCGGGCGACGAAAGAAGTTACAGAACTTACAGTTGGCTATACAAACGTTGGTGGTGTTCACGTTCCTGTCTATCTGCCAGGTAACTTTGCCATGCGGAACCTGAATTTTACGCAACTCGTTGGCTACGTACATCAGGTCGGCCGTAGAAGCATTGTTATAAAGGTAAACCCCTTCATCAATGCTCAAAAAATCAAAAGCTAAAGCACGCTGTAACAGTTCGGCTGTATTCATGTACAAATATACGCAGTGGCGGCTTAAAGGCGAAAGGTTAAAGGTGAAAGGTGTTAATTGGTTGACAAATGTTTAAGATGCTATATTTGTAATATAACTTGTTAATAAGATGAAGAAAATTAGTTACTTATCACTGTTAGCTATTTTGATATTTTTTTCTTGTACAAGCAATAACCATAATCGCGAAGTTTACGAACAGCGCTATGATAATTTTAATGAATTTAACAGAAGAAATCTTCGAAATAAAGGTTGGTTTAGTAACCTTGTTTCTATTGATGCTTTTGATTTAAAGAACGACTCTTATCTCGACTCGTTTTTGGTTTTCGGTACACATTCTTATACAAATAATAAGTTTTATGATTCAATTTTTAATTCCCCTGCCTCAAAAAGAATTAATATTTCTCTATTTGAAAGCCAATTAAAAAAACATATAAATAGAGCGCCAGATTGGTTTATTAAGCCTCCAGAATTAGTTAGTGATGAGTTAGTAGCAATACAGATACAAAGAGCTTACATTGTAAGGTTATTAAAAAATAAAAAGATCTATTACATTATTTCAAATTAGTTTTTAACAAACCACTTCCCCTTTATCTAATCTCAAAACCCTGTCCACGCTATCCGGTATTTCGTGCTGGTAGTGGGTAACATATATCAGGGTTACATTGCTGATGCTGCAAATGGCATCTACCACGCTTTTAAAATGCTGTTGCTGGTGGTCATCAAGGCCCTGGCAGGGTTCGTCAAATATGAGCAGGGCAGGGTTCTTTATTAATGCCCGTGCCAGCAGGCAAAGGCGCTGTGCGCTGGCGGGGATGTTTTTTAATAACTGCCGTGCATATTGGTCAATCTCCAAAGCTTTCATCCAGCTAAGGGCCAGGTCGGCTTTGGCTTTGTTGCTTGGGCGAAACAGGCCCAGGGTATCATAAAAACCGCTCTCTATTACCTGCAGGCAGGAGTTGTCGGTAGGGAAGTACTGGTAAAGTTCGGGCGATACAAAGCCTATTTTGCTTTTTATATCCCATATGCTTTCGCCTGTTCCGCGCTTTTTATCAAACAGTATAATGTTGTTGGCGTAAGCCTGCGGGTTATCGCCGTTTATTAAACTTAACAAGGTTGATTTGCCTGCGCCATTATGCCCAAGCAAGGCCCAGCGTTCGCCGGGGTTTATTTGCCAGTTTACTTTATTCAATATCACCTTGTCGCTGTATTTGATCAGTACATCCGTCATGCTCACAATCTGGTTGTAATGATGCTGTGTGGCCGATGTGTTTAACAAAGCCTTCAATGCATCGGCATCTACGGTGGTTTTATCAATTATATAGTGATCGCTTAGTTCAAACTCCTTTTTGGTTAGGCTTTGGCTTATAGCGCCCTTATCTAAAACTGCCACATGCGTTACTACATCGGGCAGTTCATGCGCTGATGTTGCCATTATAATACTTATACCCGATGCGGAGATCTCATTTAAAAGTATATTAAAGCTTTTGCGGGTTTCTACATCAAGCCCGGTCATGGGGTTATCCAATAACAGCATGGCGGGGTTCTTTAAAAGCGCGGCGGCTATCATCAGGCGTTTGGTTTCGCCGTTTGATAGCTTGATGGTTTGTTTATCGCAAAGTGCTGTTAGGTTTAATGCTTCAACAGTTTTATCAAATGTCCAGTAAGCGGGTGTATGGGTATTAACCTTTACCGATTGCAGATATTGGCGCACGGTAAGGGTATCTTCCGAGTCGGACGAATTGTAACGTTGCTGATAATAAAAATCGGCCGTGTTTGATAGGGTTTTAAAATGATGCTTTGCACCGGCGAATGCTATAAAGCGATGAAAAGTGAGCAGTTCGTCAGCATGGGGATGTTGTTTATGAACATCATCCATAAAATGATAGGTTATGCTGCCACCATTGATACCAATATTACCGGCAATGGCTTGCAGCATTACACTTTTGCCAGAGCCGCTTTTGCCGGTAATGGCCCAATTTTGCCCCTGCCGTATCTCAAAATAGAGTTGGGTAAATAACGTGGAGTTTGTAAACCTTACAGAGATATTATTAAGTGTTATTAAAGGCGTATTCATAGAAGGGTGAATTTTATGAAGCACTACGATATTTTTAAGGTATGCTGTGCTTTCAGGGCGGGAATGTCGGGATTTATCCACAAAGTAACAATTTTATTAACTTATCAACATTTCTTGGAATTATTAAAAAACTATTTTTAGATTAGGGAACCTCTATGAAAAATGGCGAATTTGAGCTGGTGACGAATTAAATTTTTAGTATTAATTATTACCCCCCAAATAATTTGCTATGGAACTATTATTAGTAGCTATTGAAGCCCTTGTACCGATGAGCCTGTTGGCTATTTCTATTGTATTGATTGCAGTACAATTTTTACCAAATGACAACACAGAAACGGAAGAATCTGATTCAAATCTGTTGATGTAAGGTAAAGGTCTGATTGTTGTAAGAAGATTTACATCATAAATCTTACAATGATCTACCATGAAAAAAATTAATTTATTATTGTTCGCTTTGGCCGTTGTTGCGCTAAGCGGTTGCTCAGTTATCGGCGGAATTTTTAAAGCCGGTGCGGCTGTGGGCATCATTTCTGTTATTGTAGTAATACTTATCATCATTTGGATCATCTCTGCCTTCAGGGGCAGATCATAACCGCTTTTGGCGATATCGTATCAAATAAAAAAGCGCCCTGAAGGCGCTTTTTTATTTGCTGATCATTACTTCTATCAATTTCCAGCTTTTTCTGTCGGCCCAGTCGCCGCCGGTGTAGGAGAGTTTTACTTGCCATGCCGATTTTATCGTTTTTCCGCTGCTATCCTGTGCGTCAACATAGGATGATATACGGTAGCTGTTATGCGCCGTATCAATATCCGATTCAAATTTGCTTTTCGGGAAGTTTGCGGTACCGGGCTGTTTTAGCCGGTCGTTAACAAAAACCTTAGCTATGGTAAAGGCTTCTTTTGCATTTGGTTTACGGTTAACATGCACGCGGCGGTTTTGTAATACACGCAGCATCACCACCAAAAAGAAAACTGCGAACAGGATACTGAATATTGTAGCTATGCGGATGCGTGGGTGATGTTTCCAATGCGTGTTCTTTTTATCCTCGTCGCTCAGGTTGTTCCATTCGGAGTATTTCATGTAGATATGCTTTCAGCAATAAACAAAATTTTACGCTAATGTTTTTAAACGGGGGTAAAAGGCACAAAAAAACGCCCCTGGTATAAACCGGGGGCGTTTTTTATAACAAAAAAGATATTACATTTTTTTAGCAGTATCTTTTTTAGTAGTGTCCATTTTAGCTGTAGTATCCATTTTAGCAGCTGTGTCGGTAGCAGCAGAATCCATTTTAGCAGAATCCATTTTAGCTGAATCAGCAGCAGAAGATGAACCAGAACCTTTACAAGCAGCAGCAGAAACAGCGATAGCTAAAGCTAAGAAAGCGATTTTGAAAGAATTTTTCATTTTTTGTTTTTTTAAGTGATTTAATAGTTTTTCAAGTGTTAATACCACAAACAGAAAAAGGTAACCCACTTTTTATAAAAAAAAGTGGGTTACCTTTTAAAAAAATTAAAAAACTTAAAAAATTAACGATGTAATTCTTTAATATTTAACCGGTTAGGTTAAATTATTTTTTAGTTGTGTCTTTTTTAGTTGTGTCAGTTTTAACTGTAGAGTCAACTTTAACAGTAGAATCAACTTTAACGGTTGAATCAACTTTAACAGTTGTGTCTTTAGCTGAATCAGCAGAAGATGCAGAACCAGAACCTTTACAAGCAGCAGCAGAAACAGCGATAGCTAGAGCTAAAAATGCGATTTTGAATGAATTTTTCATTTTGTGTTGTTTAATTATTTGTAAGTTGTTTTATTCTTATTTGGTACTTAATACAGCGAATCCAAAAAGGTAACCCAAAAAAATAAATTATTTTTTTACGGAGTCTTTTTTAGTGCTATCAACAGGGGAAACAACGGCCGTATCCTTTTTGGTAGAGTCAGCCGCTACTGTTGCCGAATCAGTTTTGGTGCTATCAGCAGGATCTGTTGTAGTTTTTTTTGCAGGGTCGCAGGCTGCTGCGGTAATTGCGATAGCGAAAGCTACGAATGTAATTTTGATTGAAGTTTTCATGTTTTTAATTGTTGTTGTTTGTGATCATTAATGATCACAAACAACAAAAGGTAACCCGGCAAAAAAATAAAAACATATCGTGGCTTGATAGTAAAGCGTTTAGGTTATACAATAGCAAGCGTTGAAAGTAACGCCGTATATCCTACCAAATATTTCCCGATATTGCGGCTTTGGCTAAGTGTTATTTGGCCTGTGAAAAAATAAATCAAATTGTTGGGTTACAATTCCATATAAAAAGTATTAAGTAGTGAATAATCAGTTAAATGTGGAAATACCATCAGATAGTGAAGTCATCATTGGCATACTCAATAATTCTGATAGTGTTTTAAAAAAGCTATACCTGGGTTATTTCCCCATGATCTTACAACTTGTTGTTAATAATAACGGCGACGAGGACGAGGCCAAGGATATTTACCAGGAAGCTATAATAGTTCTTTATAATAAGGTTAAACGGGGCGATTTTGAGCTGAGCAGCAAATTAAAAACCTACATATATTCTATATGCAGGCGCTTATGGCTAAAAAGGCTTAAACAACTAAACAGGTATGGTGGCGATATAAAAGATTTCCAGGAGTACCTTCCGGTTGAGGATGAGGTGGAAAAGCACGAAGAACGCGATATGCAGCTTAATAAAATGGGCGATGCATTGAAGCTTTTGGGCGAACCCTGTAAAACCATTATGGAAGATTTTTATATGAACAACCGCAGTATGCAGGATATATGCGAGCGGTTTGGCTACACAAATGCTGACAACGCGAAAACGCAGAAATACAAATGCCTGCAAAGGCTGAAGAAATTATTTTTTCAGCAATAACGAAAGGGGTAAGACCATGAGAGAGAACCAACTTTTAGAAATGATTGAGAGCTACCTGAACGGCGAAATGACCGTTGAGGAACGCGCCCAGTTTGATGTATTACGTAAAAAGGATGCAACAATAGATACTAAAATTGCCGAGCATAAAGAGTTTACAGCTTTATTAAAGCAATACAACGAGCGTTTAAGCCTGCAAAGCCGCCTTGATGAGATACACGACGAAATTGATGTACACACGCTGAAAGAAGACCTGATGGCGCACCCGTCATGGATAGTGCAGCTGTGGCGCCACCATCACTCAAAAATATCTGTGGCCGCCTCTATAGCTATCATCGCTATTTTACTTACTTTGTTTATCTCGGGGTCGCTAAGTAATAAAGATCCAAGATACTTACAGTTAAAACGCGAAGTTGATCAGATAAAGGGTAAAACCGACCAGCTTAATGATAAAACTGAAAAAATAATTAAAGACGGTAAAACCACCGGCCCGGCCATTAACGCTAAGTTTAAAGGTACAGGCTTCGCGCTTACAGGTAACGGTTATATTGTAACCAACTATCATGTAGTAAATGGTGCCGATTCTGTTTACGTACAAAACGCCGCCGGCGAATCATTCCACACCAGGGTAGTTTATACCGAGCCACAGTATGATGTTGCTATACTACAAATAAATGACCCAGCTTTTAAAAACCTTGGTGCTGTGCCATACAGCTTTAAAAAAGCAAAAAGCGATTTGGGTGAAACAGTTTACACTTTGGGTTACCCCGGCGATGATATTAAGTTTGGCCCCGGTTCTTTAACCGCAGCAACAGGTTTTAAAGGCGATACTACCGAATACGAATTGTTTATCCCGGTTAACCCCGGTAACAGCGGTGGCCCTTTAATGGATGATAAAGGAAACGTTATTGGTGTTATAAACGGCAAGCAAACCCAAACATCGGGTGCAGCATTCGCGGTAAAATCACACTACCTGCTAAAGGCTATTCAAAACATCCCGGCCGATTCATTGAATAAATCGCTTATCCTTAACACCAAAAATAGTTTAACCAGCCTGAGCCGCACACAGCAGATCAAAAAAATGCGTAATTACGTGTTTATGGTAAAGGTTTATAATCAGTAAAAAATCAACAATTAATATAACTAAGAGGGATGCAAGAAATTGCCTCCCTTTTTTTTGGTTGATAAGTAACCACCAGTATTATTGATGTACCAGATGTTAGGCGATTTTCATGGAATGGCTTTATATAATGGTAAAACATATAAATGGGACACCACCCGTATAAAGGTGGATAGGAAATTATATAAGGAACTGTTTTAAAAAATGCCTGCATGTATGGCGTTAAGTTTATTATTGCGCAGGTTGCTGAAGCGGACAGGAACGGGAAGGTCTATTATAAAAATGTACCGCCCGATAAGGAAGTGATTGCCGGGGATAATTTTGGTGATTTTAGCAAAGACCAAAAGATAATTGCAGCTTTGAAATGGATGAAAGAGAAGTAGTGGGTTTGTCAGTCTGCGCTTGTCGAAGACTTGTGCGCCTTCCTAATGGTTCGACAGGCTCACCATGACAAAGGTCTTGACTCTAAATATCCTGACTCTCTATTACCTATCCACCTCGCCCAATACAAAATCAAGCGAGCCTATGATGGCTATCAGGTCGGCTATCATAACGCCTTTGCCAAGCTCGGGCAGTACAGATAAATTGTTGAAGCTTGGGCCACGCACCTTTGAGCGGAAGGGGATCTCGGAGCGTTCGTTATTATGGATAAAGTAAAATCCCAGTTCGCCTTTTGCGCCTTCGCAGCGGGCGTAGTAATCCTGCACTTTGGGGGTTAGCTTACGCGGTAGTTTGGCACGCGGGTCAAACTCCGGGGTACGTTTTAATTCTTTCTGTAACCTGTCCAGGCATTGCTCTACAATCTTTATCGATTCCTGGATCTCATCAACACGTACTTTGTAACGGTCCCAGCAATCGCCAACGGTACCCATCAGGCCTTTCCCTACCGGGATGTCAAACTCCAATTCAGGGTAAGCGGAGTAATTGTCTATACGGCGCAGATCGTATTTTAAACCCGAGCCACGCAATACCGGGCCACTGCAACCGCAGTTAATGGCCACATCCATAGGCAAAACGCCCACGTTGGCGGTGCGGCTAATAAAGATCTGATTGTCGGTCAGCAGCTGGTTAAGCTCCACCATTTTTGGCTTAAAGTAATCAACAAATTCGCGGCAGCGTTCTTCAAAACCAACAGGCAGGTCATAGAATAAACCACCTACCCAAATATAGTTATACAACATGCGCGAGCCCGAAGCCCACTCCAGCATGCCCATGATATGCTCACGGTCGCGGAAACACCACAGGAAAGGCGTAAATGCTCCTATATCGATGCCATAAGTGCCAATAGCTATCAGGTGTGATGCAATGCGGTTAAGCTCACAAACCAGCACACGGATGTATTCAATACGTTTGGGGATATCTTTATCTATACCCAGCATTTTTTCAACACCCATTACCCAGGCATGGCTGTTGTTCATGGATGCGAGGTAATCCAGCCTGTCGGTAAACGGGATGGTTTGCTGGTAGGTAAGCGATTCGGCGTGTTTTTCAAAACAGCGGTGCAGGTAACCAATATGCGGGATAACCTCTTTTACGATCTCGCCATCGGTTATCAGCTCAAGCCGCAAAACCCCGTGGGTTGACGGATGCTGCGGCCCCATATTGAGCACCATATCCACCACAGAAGCGTCTGCTATCTTTTTATTATAGCGGTCAAGTGCTTCGTTATATTTTGAAAGTGTTTCCAAATTCTTTTATCCTTGTCTAACCCACCATGTCATTTCGAACGATAGTGAGAAATCTTGTTCATTATGCAATTTCACCGCCTGTCATTTGAATAAGATTTCTCCTCGTACCTCGTTCGAAATGACATTTTTTTTATCTCGAAATTAATCAACTTTAATCCCTTTATAATACTCCGCTGCCTTATAATCCTTACGCAACGGAAACCCTTCCCAGTCGTCAGGTAATAAAATCCTGCGCAGATCAGGGTGGCCTTCAAAAAATAT
>NZ_JBAZRC010000020.1:0-40328 GCF_041663085.1 Mucilaginibacter sp. | reverse complement strand
GTATCGGTTAAGCGGTCAGTGTAAGTGCCATCCGGTGCCCAGCATTTGCTGATCTTCTCCAGCACGACCTCCCGTTCGGTCTCATTCCACGCACTCGTGTAAGTGAGAATGGTTTCTTCGATGTTCTTCATATTTTCCATAACACAAAGGTCGGAGACCCCGGCCTGAAAAAAGTTCAGGTAGTTGAAGAGTTTGCACTAATTACACTTTGTCGGTCAATTAAATGAAGCCCTGAATTCCAGCGGCGAACGTTTCGTTTTGCGCTTGAATAACTTACTGAAAGACTGGGAATGCTCAAACCCTAACTATAAGCGATCTCCCTAACAGACAGCCCAGTGGTCGATAACTTTTCCTTAGCCTCTTCAATCCGCTTTTCGTGGATAATATGCTTATTACATGATTTGCGGATGTTGTACTTCGTCGGGAAAGAGGTGAATCCAACCATCTACGCATCTGGCTGGAAACCGTAGTAGGGAAAGGCACCTCATTTTTATTGCCATATATCAGCAGTGAGAACTACACCCCCTTGCGGCGGCTGAAAAATTGACAAGGCCGCTGAAAAATTTTCAGTTGAAATCTGCAATTTTTTCAGCGAAAAACGGCTGGCACAGCGCTTGTTAAGTATTTGATAGTTTAATTAATCAATTGTTCATTTATTAAAAAAGTAAAAGGCCATGACCTTAGTTAAATTCAACAACCAACGTAACAACACATTAATGCCAGGCTTTAATGATGTTTTTGATTCTATTTTTAACGACACATTCTTCAGCGACCGCATGGTCACCCGTGTACCTGCGGTGAACATCAGTGAAAGCGAAAACAACTACCATGTGGAGCTGGCCGCACCGGGCCTGAAAAAAGAAGATTTCAAGCTGAACCTGGAACGTAACCAGCTGACCATTTCCGTAGAACAATCCTCGGACCACCAGGACAACCAAAAAAATTACAGTAAACGTGAATACAGCTACAATTCTTTTGTACGTTCGTTCACTTTGCCTGAAAGCGCCGATGACACCAAGATTGACGCTACTTATACTGACGGCATTTTACGTATCGATATCGCTAAACGCGAGGAAGCGAAAATGATACGCCGCCAGATCGAAATTAAATAAGGCTATATATTTTTTTATTTAAAGCGCCCCTGCTTGCAGGGGCGCTTGTTATTTAGAGAAGCATGGAAACGCAGTTTTATATTTTACTGAGCTTGAAAACATCAAAGGGGTTTGCTGATTACGGCCAATATTTCTTCGGCAATGACCGTGAGGCCGCCTATGGCTTATTCGCGCAATTGAAGGGCGATATAACTTTAAAAGACAGCGCATTGCTGCATATCGATCTCATGGAAACCGTGAACGGACTCCCCGTAAAGATCAGAACCATTTGCTGTTCGCTGGAAGAACTTGGGTTGAACAGCAAACTCATCGCCCGGGAGATCTTCCGCTTGAAAAACCTGGAAGAAATGGACTGACTCAGGAAGCCAGGGAAACGGATGGTGGTTGCGGAACAAGGCCAAGAAGACCTGCGCCTTCGGCGTCCAGCTGATCGTGTTGTCCAGGCATACCGAGTTAAGCAAATATTTATCCAGCAAACACCTTGGCTTGCAAACTTCTATCAGGGAAGCGTTCGCGGGTTGATTGAGCCGGGCGGGGAATGTGACCGGGAAGTTTTAATCAGCCTCAAGTATCTTTTTTGAAATAAATATCCTGTGAATGATCAACATACTGACGTAACTCCAGAAAATAGTATTGATGAAGAATTCCAGGCTCAGCCCGCGCCAGAATGATTGGAAAAGCCCGGTAAAAATAAGGGCGGTACCTAATAAATAACCGCCGAAAAGTTGCTCGGCTTTCAAAGAGATCAACTGCGCTGCAGCACCATAGATAAACATAAAGAGCCATACCCCTGCCCCGCCAAAGGACAGGTAGGCATCTACGATAAACGCCGGTTTAGCGGATACTTTGGCGTAAGGTGACACGACTTCCGCGTCGTAAACACGTTGCATGACCAGATCTTCAGTATTCGGTTTGCCGGACCAGAATAGACGTGGTATCACCGCCCATAAGGATTGCTTTAAGAGGACTTCATGATAGTAATCGTTTTTTGAGGGCGTCGTTGCGACAAATTTTGTAAACATGTCCATCTCACTCAAGCGGTAGGCAAAAAATGACCAGTTGGTATCATTGGTCTGCTCATCGCCTTTTATCGCTGCGTCAAGTGCGAGTTGGGTAGCCTCATCCGCTGATGTATCTCCTGTCCATGAGTTAGCCCTGATGACGTTTGCAAATGTTGGTAAAAGGATAAATAAAGCTAACAAGGCCGGAATAAATGTTGCTAAAACTATTTTTTTATAGTTAGGGTAGAGAAAGACACCCAGTATTAATACGCTGAGAATGATCGGTTCCTTGAAACCTGATGTCAAAGCAGAATAAAAATTCGAAAAAAACAAAATCAGGCAGATAATGGTATTGATTACCTTTCTTTTCGGTATCGCAAAAGCAAGTGCAAGGGTACCGGCGATAAAACTGAGAGAACTGAACTGGTTTGCAAATTGTGCCAGGCCGGGTATTTTCAAAAACAAAACAGAAACAGGCAACGCGATGATCGCAAAGTAAAAAAGCAGGTTACTAATATCCTCTGATCTTAAAATATATTTATGTTTAACCGGGTACTTCATAAAACAGAGTATGCCACTAGCCAAAGCTGCATGTCCGAGGCAATAATAACGCTGGCATTCCGAAGTGATCCGCAGATTTTCGGCGTTAGGCAAATAATAGTCATTGATTCTGGAGAATTGCTGATAACCTAATAAGTCAAAAAAATAAAATATGGAAGTGCAACAGGTGTAACCTGCAAATATAATGTGCACAAGAAAGATCGGCCGCATCAATTGTCCACCAAGAGAAAGATCTGTAGGGAGGGGAACTATCCAGCCGGACAGGGTGATAAAAAATATAAAAAAAGAACCCGCCCAGGCAATAAAATACGATAAAACAGGATCGGACTGCAGGAGCGTTGCCAGTCCCCAGGGTAAGTATAGCGCCAAAAAACGCTTAACATTAACTTTTGTACTCATGACAATGAATCGTTATTGGGGTGGACCGCGTCTTTCATAAGCTGACTTTCTATAGCAACTGCGACTGCCCTCAGGCTGTAATTGGCGATGATTTGTGCAGAACCTTGTCCAAGCTGTTGAAGCCTGGCTTTGCTGCCAAGCAGATCTTTTAAAGCGTCTTTTAACTCTTCCAAATTTCCGTTTTTGAATATCTTACCGTTTTTATCGGTTACGAGATCGTCTGCGGATCCAACTTTATCGGACGCTAAAACCGCCCTCCCTGAAGCCATTGCTTCATTAACAGCCAGCCCCCAGGTCTCTCCCGGCCCCCTGGACGGAAGGCAAAATAAATCACAAGCCTGGTAAAGCACCGGCATCATTTTCTGATTTTGAAAACCTATAAAATGTACGGACTTATTTCCGCTGGCCATTTTTTTCAATATTGATTCTAGAGGACCGCTGCCCGCGAATATGAGGTGTATGCCCGACTGGTTCAGTTGCAGGAAGGCATTCATAAGTAACAAAGGGTCTTTTTTTTCTTCCAACTTGGCTGCAAATAAAATTACCAGATCAGCGGGCAATATTCCCAGCTGATTTTTCAAGATCAGCACTTCTTCAGAATGATCCCGGCCAAATCGTTCATTTTCGACCGCGTGTGGCGCAAAACTTAACTGATCTTCTTTCAAACCATATTTTTTAAAATATGCCCGGTTGTTAGCACCCACAAAAAAGACATGGTCTACATATCGGTATAACCAGGTTAAAAACACCGCTCTAAACAATCTTCGAAAATTGTTTTTTTGATCGATCAGCGTCGAATCGCCTCTAAAATATACCGGCAACTTCCCTTTGTAATAACGCAGGCACTTCAAATGGCTTTCATAGGCCCAGCCAAATACAAGCAATGATGTCGGCCGCCACTTATCGACCCGGGAAATGAGCGAGGGGGTCACAATCCCTTTAAAATGATGAGAGCCCGGATCCCCGGCAATGTTTTCAACCCATTCGAACGGATATCCCTCCAATAGAGGGATGTCCCAGTCGACCTGTCGGTTAAAACCGGGATCATATTTTTTTATTGCGGTTGGCCCCCAGGTATAAAAGACCTTGATATGTATTTTATTCCTTTCATGTAAAAGTTTAAATAACGGGGCATAATATTGTATAGGATGGCTTACAATGATGGCTAATTTTTCCATTAGATCCGCTCACCCATAATTTTGATGGCAGCTGCCTGTTCGACCCGTTTCCTGATGAAAGCAAGATCGCGGCAATAAATGGTATTGTGGGTACCATATGACGGGGCTTTTTCCAGTTTCCTTTGAAAAGGGTCGTAATAGTATGCCTCAAAGTTCTTTTCCAACATCAGGTTATGAATATCTATATCTTTAAATCCATACCGGCTTCCGCTGCCGTTAAGCTCAATTATGATCACTTTGAGCTCCGGCAGGTCCAGTGTCCTGGCCATGCCCTTTAATACTTCGGTCTCGAAGCCTTCGACGTCTATTTTGATCAGTGCTGGTCTATGTTTGTCAAGAAGTGAATCGATCGTGATCACCGGTACGGTAACATAATGGCCACCCTTTTCCTGATCTGTCATCACGTGGTTGCCGGAACCCTCATCTGCAGAAAACCTGATTGTTGCAGGTCCCGCTCCGGCACCGGTATTGAGCAGTTCAACCTTACTGTGCAATGCATTAAGTTCAATGTTGCGGGCTAAAATATCAAAGGTTTGCCTTACTGGTTCCAGGCTTACGCTTTTTGCGCCGGTTATACCGGATGCCAGAAGTGTGTATGACCCGACATTTGCACCAACGTCGAAAAAGGTTTCCTCTTCCCTCAAAAAGTGAAGCATGAACAGCATATCAAAAAATTCGTGTAATCCAGTATAAATATTGCCTGTAATACCCGTGAGCCCTCTAGTAGCATAAAAGTTCACGTGACCAACAAAACGTTTTATGAGCAACCTGTTTGGATATAACCTTGCCTGAAGCTGCCACCACGCTAAGCGCCATAATGCTCTTACCGGGTGTTTTTTTCCCAAAGGATGATCAAATATAAAACCGATAGTTCTTTTAAGAGCGCTCATAAATAACGGTATTAAACAATTGACATTGCGCACGGGCCATTTCCTGTGCCGAAAATTTTTTTATGGCCTCACTATTAAAAGTCACCGCTTGGAAATCACCTTGTATCAATTGGCGAAAAAACACAGACAGGTTTGACAGGCTGATGTCATCGTAATTGTAAACATGTTCGACACCGTATTCCTGAAGGATAGGTATGGCGGAACTGGCAGGGTTAAATATGGCTAAAATATTCTTCTTTGTCATTAAGTACGGAAATATCTTTGAGGCAGTATACAGCGGATCATCCGAGCCCGGGATGAAAAGTGCATCGGCCTGCTGTAAAGTAAGCAATGTATGATAATAACTGATGCGGTCGGTAATTTCTGAAACGTAATCCTCTATCCCGAATTGTCGCGCCAGTGGAAGAATGGTTTTAATACCACGACCTGCGGGTGCATAGCTGGTCCCGATGAAATGAAACCTTATTCGTTGAAATTCTTCTTTATTTTTTTTTAGACCTTTTTGGAAAGCGCTGAATACCGGGCTGACCGCCCTGTGCATATCCTTACCCCCGCGGCCAATATATACGACATTTTTAAATTGACCATCGAGCAAACCTGTAAAAAGTTGCTGATTATCTCGGGCAATTTTCATGTCCGGTTCAAAAGCACCGAAGGTGATGGTCGCTGCAGGAACATGCTGGATCTCTTTATAGCGGAACTTGAGTTCATCAATATAACCTGCTGATACGCTGATCAGTCCGGCAGCATTTTTTACTGCTATCGGTTCCAGAAATTTGTTTAAGTGATAGGCGAACAGATATTTTGGCGGCCGGTCGCTCTTTGGTTTATTGATATAATAATCGGAGTGCCAGGGGTCCTGTATGTCGATGACATAAGGGATCCGAAAACGCTTTTTCCAGTAAGCACCCAGTATGCAAACAGGGAATTGCGTGGTTGAAAAATAGATCAGGTCAAAATGGCGGTCGTGAAGTATGCGGTTGACCTGCGAACGGTAATGCCATAAAGAACGAATGGCTATACTGCCTAAACCAACCTTTGATGTCAGTTTTTTCCGCATCGCGTTCACCTGATGTACTTTAATATATGGCGGGACACTTTGCATCAAAAGCTCGTCTTTTGCGAGATCCGCGAATTTCGGATTGATGACGACGACCTCAGCGTCCCAGCCCCATCCGGCAAAATAAGGTAAACTCATCCGCACGCGCTGCATATCGGCAGCATTTACCGGAGGAAAGTACGGGGAAATGATCAGTAATTTTTTATTCACCGACAGTCCTTTTAACAAGATTGATAAATTTAGCGCTCTCAGATTCCCAGTTCAATTCCCTTTGGCCCAGCTGGTAATTTTGCCAACGCGCCTGGCGCAAAGCACCGGCATTCTCCACGAAGAAATCGATGCAGTCGGTTAAAGACTGCGGGTCATCTCTGTGATACAGCCGGCCGGCAAACGGAAATTCTTGCAAAAATAACGTTTGCGCCTGTGTATCGCTTGCTATCATCGCCAGGCCGCATTGTATATAGGTGAAAACCTTATTGGTAAGACAAATATCCCTGTTGAGCGTTAGACCGGTTTCAGTAGCCATACCAATATCAAACCGGCTGGTGAATTCAAATATCTCAGTTGCAGCGACGGGTTGATGGAACCATAATTGCTCTTTCCCTGGCGCAAGCTCGTCGGCCAGCTTCGTAAGTTCTTTTTTATAGCTATCATCACAATAGCCCAGCAGGTGCAGCTGGACATGGCCTTTCGCCGCTGACATCGATTTGATGACTTCTTCCAGTCCTCTGTAGGGGCCGACAGTTTGGGAAAACCAAAATAGTTTTAATGCCTCCCCGGGTTTATCGTTTCGTGACGTATCCAGCGCTGTTCTGGGAAATACATTATTGACCACTATAGGTTGCAGGTAACTATATTCCCGCTGGTAGCAGGCTGCAATGAGCGGGCTGGCAGCAGTGAAATAATCGACCTTGTCAAAATAATGCGTCTCAATGTATTTATTGAGCCGGTAAGCGTCGCCATCGGCAGATGTAAACTGGCCGGAATGCATATCTTCCGCATCATAACCAACTTTGCTGCCGGTATGTTTAGCGGCGATCACCGCCGCGGGCAAGGCGCCAAGGTTATGTGCGATATAAAGGTCGGTCTTGATCCTTTTGGCGATGTTCAGTGCTTCGGTATGGGTCCGGCTGATGGCGTTTTCAGGTACTCCGAACCGTTTGGTGCACTTGAATAATAACGTGCTGACCTTTTGGCGGATACGCGTTTTGATATAAGCCGCCCTTTTTACAAAAGGGCTTCCCCCGCAATAAATATACATTCCCGGATACCTGGCTGCTAAAGTTTCGTCGCTTTTTTGTGCCCATTGTTGGTAAAAGCAGCAGATCACTTTAACATGATAGCCAAGTTGGTGCAATGTTTCAGCTTCTTTGACAAGCCTGGGATTGGTGGTAGGCTGACCGGTCGTTAAAAAGGTTATGTTCTTCATTTGTCCTGTATGGCCAGTTCGTATAATGCTTCGTATTGCGCGCCCAGCACAGCTGCACTGAACCGTTGTTCAACAACGTGCCTGCAGGTTGCCCTGTTCACGCTGCCAACATTGCGAATGGCCTCATAAATTTCATTATCCGTGTCACAAACGAAACCATTTATACCGTTGGTCACGATTTCAGGAACAGCGCCGCGCCTCAATCCTATGACCGGCGTGCCACAGGCCAGCGCTTCTGTCATCACAATACCAAAAGGCTCATCCCATTGAACCGGCATCAGCAACGCTTTTGAATGACGAAGCAATTGGTTTTTCTCCCCGTCATTAACGGGGCCCAGATAGGTTATCTGCCGGCCGTCTATAAAAGGTTTGACTTCCTCATTAAAATACCGCTGATGTATCGGCTCATCAGGAATATTGCCCGCTATTACCAATTTTTGTTTGGTTTCGATTGCCGCGCGTATGGCGACAGCAGTACCTTTTTCATATTGGATGCGTCCCAGAAAAACAAGGGGTGCATCCCAAGCGACCTCTTTATTTAGTTCATAGTCAGCAAGGTCTACCCCGTTATAAATAGTGGTTACATTCGAAAGAGTCTTGATCTGTCCCGCTATATAATCGCTGCATGCCGTAAATCTCAATGATTTTTTATAAGCGATGCTCACCGCTTTTTTAACTTGTGAAATCGTAGGCGGCAACTGATAGGAAACGATTTTGGGAATGTTGCTGAACATCAGCAGAGCAATGTTGCTCATACGCCCAAACGTATGAACAATATCAAACCCGCGGAGCGGTATCTTGCAGGTAAGCAGATTGATCCTTGCCATATCCATAAGCCCGTAATGCGGTGATTCGTGATAACCTACCAGGGTACAGCCCGGTTGCGAACTTTTGTTTGCGAAGAGTGCTACATGATGCCCGTTTTTTTTTAAATGCCGGATCAGCATAAAAACAATGCGTTCAATTCCGCCGTATTGTTCGGGAGGAACGGGGATCTGGGGATTTACAATAATGGCTATTTTCAAATCATGTATTTTTTTCAGCTTGTTGATAACGCTGTCGGGTTTGCGTTAAAAGAAAGCGGTAAGTATCAGTCTGTAAGGCGAGGTATCGCCCGATATAATTCAACTTATGGCCATGCCGAAGCAGCCATTTACCAGATTGCAGCCAATCGCTTACGTTGAAGTGCTTATAAAGTCGGCGGTCTTTCAGGATGAAAATGTTAGCAAGAAAAAAGTTCGGCGTCGGAATGGGGCGCTGTTCCCGGTAGTAAGCCAGTGTCTCCTTTGTCGTTTTATCTTTATCCGGTGATGCGGCGATGAAACTTGCCAGCATCATGACTTGGTTAGCGATCCAGGAATAGGCATCCGGACTGCGGGTCGTAGCCAGTGTAATGGCAAAGTTAGCGAGCGGTTTGGCTTCCAGGTAAATGGGATGCTCAAATGACCGCTCCCTGATCAACTCGACAGCGTTGATCAGGACAATGGGCGGGACAAGATAATTGGACGCGTGCGGTCCGCGGAACAACATCGCGCCAGTTGAATGCAGCGCGCTCATAGCCTGCCTGGCCTGAGGCCAGTGAAAAAGCCGCGATCTGCCCTCCGCCCAGACAAATGTTTTCGTGTCTGTCCAGTTGCCGTCCTCCCCCTCCTTCCACAGCCTCATATTGCTCCAAGCGACTTTTACCAAAGGCTTGCTGTCCATGATTGCAATCATTTCACTCAAAAATTGCGGCTCCCACCAGTTATCGTCTTCCAGCATGCTGGCATACGCTTCACTGCAGCCGGCGAAAGCAAGGTTAAAACTTTCCACACCGCCCAGGTTTTCCCGATGGTCATTCATGATGAACCTGTCATCTGCTAAAGAGGCAATAAACGCGGCCGGGAACGGGTCGCCCGGGCAATCATTGTGCACTTCACAAACCCAGTCGGTAAAGTGCTGCCCAAGTAAACTCCGCACCGCGCGCGTAAACATCTGGTTCCTTTTGTAAGTAAACAAATAAACACGGCACCGGGCCATTATTTAGCCCCCCCCGATAACAGTATTTTCAATTTCTTAACACTTTTCCAGCCCATGACCCGCGTCAGCAATTTTGTGTAACCGCCGGATTCAAATGGTATTTCGGCGCCGCCGAGTTCCCGCACCTTAGATTCTGCGCACCGTACCAGCGATTGATGAAAAGGGTAAAAAGAGTAGACAAAATTTTGAAAGCAATCTGCACATACTTTTCTTACCCGTTCGCTGGATTCGAATGACAACATATGAGAAGTACCCAGCTGAATAGACTCGAAAGCTGATTTGGCGCCTTTTTGTGATTTCAACGACGATAAAGAATTTTGGAGCCCGCTTCGGTAATAGAGTATTGCATTTTCTGCGAACCGTATTTCGCCGGCATGAAGCAGCACGCGGATGAAAAACTCAAAATCATTGATGAGGCTCAGACGTTCATCCCACAGCCCCGATTTTTCAAGTACAGTGCGCGGGATGAGCCATATCGCGCACTGTAACATCACCTGCTTGCCATCCATCGCAGACACGAGCCAATCGATTGGTCTGCAATCAATTCGGACCAAGTCTTCGTTCAATTTAAAAGTGTTGATATCATTTTGATAAAAACGGCCCCAGGCCGCGGAGGCAATGATATCATTGCTGTTGCCAATACGCCTCATCTGATCAGACAAGCAATCCGGGGAGATCATATCGTCAGCATCCATAAATTTGATAAACCTGCCCCTGGACAGGCCATATGCGCTGTTCGCGGCTGCACATTGCCCGGTATTTTTCTGGTGATGGATACGGATGCGCGGATCATCGAATTTTTCAAGGACGAGAGCGGTATCATCCGTTGACCCGTCATTTACGATGATCAGTTCCCAACTGGAATAGGTTTGTTCGAGTATTGAGCGTACCGCTTCCTGAATATACTTACCGGCATTAAAAGCAGGCATGCAAATAGAAACTAGCGGATAACTTTCTTCCATTCGTTTGTGAGGTAAGGAAACTTTGCTTTAAAAATATAATGCCTTACAATTTGCAGATCGTTTAATGCTGGCAGCTTATCGTAAAAAACCGCGTATTTATGCTCGTCAAGCGGTACAGCCGTTTGCGTGTATAAGACATAACTCATCAGCGTCTGTTCGATCTGTGCCGGACCTGCCCCTGGATATTTCAGCAACAAATAGTTAGCTTTCTCTTCCAGATCGATATAGTCTATTTTATCATTATCGTAAGCGATCATACCACCGTTGACATTCCTGATACAGTTAATATGATGTTTATCCCTGAGATGGTCTACCGTATCGACAAAGTAAGAGTTTGCCAACCGCTCTTTCATATAAATGCTGCTTTTTTTTTCATAGGCCGCGAGTACCTGGCCGGGTTTATCAAAAAAAATCATGTCGCTATCCAAATGCATCGTCCATGACGGAGAGGTGTGGATATCTGTCAATCTGCGAAAAAATGGGTGCCAGTTCCGTAAATATCTTAATGTCGGATATTTCTTCTCCGGCAAAATAGCATCCAGGTAGCTTATGACCTGCATTTCTGGGATTGATTCCACTCCGGGCAGAACTTTCCTGATCATTCGAATATGATCGTCAGTCAGCGTTCCATCCGAATAAAGTTTAATACCTACCCGGCCATTTAAAGAACGGGCAAGTGTATAGGCGCAAAAGATTGTTTGATGCCAGTATTTTTCACCCGTTAAGTAACAAACTTCTAACACCTTATCTTTCGAGAACTCAATTGGCGGCAGCTGCCGGACCGCTTTTTTCATTTGATTTTCGCCCGTCCTCATAGCCAGCCATCCGAAAAGTCCGAAATGGTTCACATGGTAACGGAACGATAAAGTTGGTTTATATAAAATACTATAAGCTATTTGTCCGATCGTCACGATGATAAAAATTTTTCCAGGCGTATTTAAAATAACCCTCTTTCGACAGGTCGACGTAATGGTGGAGTATACCTGTCCTGAGTTTGATCTGCTCCTTTCCGGGATTAACAATATAATCGAAAGCTTTTAAACTAACACTATCGGCATCGCCGATCAGCATGGCTGATAAAGCCTGTTCCAAGTAGTAAGAAGTGCCTTCCGATTCTTCCAATAACGCGATCCAGCTTTCCAGTTTTTTCCAGTCGACAGATTCACTTTTCAAACCGATGGCGCCGACATTCAAAAGAGGTTTTACAGGCGAGCCTGCTAATTGCTCCATTGATTCCCTGGAATAACCATAGGCTTCCGCACAATCAATCATGTGCAGCGGGGCCTGCGGATGTTTCAGCCAACTGATTATTTGGCCCGGCTCCTGCCAGAAAAGCATATCTGAATCCAGGACAAGTTTCCAGTCATCCCCCGGGATCGTATGGACGTCGGTTAATTTCTTGATATGCGGATAAACCGACCTCTTATTAAACAGGCACGGGAACTCCGACTCGAAAAAAGCGTTTTTCAAGTTTGTGGCAATCATTTCCGCAGTAATCACCCGGGCGCCGGGAAGCTGCCTTTTTATTCTGCTGATCAATAGTTCATCAAAACTGCCATCATCCACTAATGTAAATCTGAATTGGGTTGAGGATGATCTTGCCAGTGACTGGATGCAGTACAGCGTTTGGTACAAGTACTTTTTCCCTGTCAAAAAATAAACCGGTAACCCCTTCGGATGTGAGGCCACCGGTAAGAGTTCAGTCGAACGCTCTTCCATTTTTCTTCGCCCGTTCATCATTCTCCGGTAATTAAAATACCCCCCAAAGCGCTTGTACATCCGCAATTGCGATCGTGGGTTACGATAAAGAAAATTGATGACCAGTTGTATATTTTTCATTTTCGGGGCATCGATGACAAGCCGTCAAATGTCCCGCATGCTCCACGCCACCTAATATAGCCGGGGGCGCTTTTCCATGCGCTGTAAGTAACCCAGGCTTTCGCTTTTCGAATTAACGCCCCGGTTTTGGTTATCCGTGACCATGGATTTATACGATGGGCTTCCAGTAACCCGACCCACGATCTGTTGGTATTATGAAGCAGTCGCGCAAGGTATTTTACAGTCATGCGCTGGGGCGGGATGATATGCTGTAATTCAAGTTCCGGAAAGTAACCAACCTGCCAGCCACTTTTAAGGATTTCTATGACCATATCGTTATCCCCGCCTGAACTTAACGAGTCCCCACGGCGGTCGCTAACACTTCCGCGCCCGCTCGCTATTTTTTGCATATAAGATGCCATCGCCTTGCGCCTAAGGCCCATTCCTGCACCGATAGGTGCACCATACGGATATATATTTTGCCACCTCGATATAACGGGGACGCCGCCCAGGTCACGCAAGGCGAGGCTTCCATAAAATTCGTACAACCAGGCCGGAGGAGGCGTTTCAAACACCGGGACCGTTTTTCCGCCAATAGCCGCAATCTTAGGGTGTGCATGTAAGATGGACAAAACAGTTTCAAGGTAATTACTGTTCAAAACATTATCATCATCAACCATGACAATGATACCCGCTGCTGCTTCCCGGAAACCTTTGAGCCGGGCGTAGGTCAGCCCCTGCTTAGGTTCACAAACAATTTTAGCCGAAGGATGCCAGTCTAATTCGAGTTGTCGCATAAAATCGTTAGACGAATTATTGTCAACAATGATCAGTTCCCACTCATCAGGTGGTAATGACTGGAGCTGCAAGCCCTGGACTGTTTGCCTGAGCCTGCTGATGCAAGGGTTGTAAGTGGGAATAATGACCGAAAGTTTCAACACTTAAAATCGTTTATGACCTTATGATAATAGGCTAGAGAATTGGCTGCCAAATGGCGGCCGGTGAATCTTTCCTCAACGGTTCTGCGGGCGTTCCGACCTAACTGTTCACGCAAAGATTTGTCTTTGATCAACCGGACAATTTGATCTGCAAGACTTTTTGCATTGCCGGTCTCCGCAAAAAGGCCGTTATAACCGGCTGAAATTATTTCTGATACGCCGCCGACATTGCATCCAATGACAGGTTTTCCATAGCTCATAGCTTCAATAAAAATCAAACCGAAAGACTCATACCTGGACGGCGCGACAAAGATATCGCAGGAAAAATATGCTTGCGCAAGGCTGCTCTCATCGACCCGTCCACTAAAAATGATTTTTCCCAAAGTGAGCTCAGCATTATTCGCCATATATTTTTCCCGGTAGGCATTACCGTCGTCGTTGCCAATAAGTTCAAATAAAACCTCCTGAAATTGCTGTAATACGAGCGGGATTGCCTTCAGCAGCACATCGGTGCCTTTTCGGTATTCGTATCTTCCGGCATACAAAACTTTCACGACCGGCCCGGAGGTTGTCATCCTGGTATCACTGTCAATATCCGGTATTGCGATGCCATGCGGGACGATCTCAAACCTTTCATGGGCGATTTTATAGAGGCGTTCCAGTTCAAGGGCATGGCTATGGGCATGAGTAAATAGATATTTACATCGTTTAATAAAAGCGATCTCCATTTTGCCAATTATATCGAGTGCCCTTGACCTAAAAGGATAATGATCATTTAATATCTGCGAAAAGGTAGTGCTGACCCTGACGGCTACCGGGGCATCGATTTTTTTGTAAAACAAAAAAAAACACAATGAAAAATAGCTTGTCGTTTCAATGATATCAATCCTGTAACGGCGTATGATGTTATTTAATACATGCGTTGTGACGCGCATGCTTTTTATCTTTAAGGTAAAATCAATAATAGCCCACTGACGTTGAAAAAACTTGTTGACGATAGCGGGAGCTGTGACCCTATAAGTGAGTAAATGAATATTGTCCTGAAGTAATTGCTCACTCACGGCATCGGTGTCTGTTTCATAACACGGCCTTACATGTAATATAACAACCTTATGTCCCTCGGCAGCCAAACTTTGCGCAAGAAGGAAATAGTGGTTGGCGATACCGCTATCCAGGGTTTGCTTATCAGGAAAATACGGGGTTACCAGGCCAACGGTCATGATTTAAAACTTTTTTTATAAAATGCGGAGGGCATGTTTCGTTGATTTTGGCGAAAAAAAGTCATTTCAGCTTTTCGGTAAACATTCTGTTCATTTCATGAACCCAAATATCCAGTCCGAGTGGGTTCCAGTGCGAATCGCTGCGGTAAAACAAGTTCCGTTTCTCGGTTTTAAAATTATGATATATAGATATAACCGACAGATCTGTTTTTTTCTCTACCCTCTCCAGTAAATGATTATAAGGCATCTGTTCAGCATCATAAATGGAAACAGGGTTTGGGATCACCGAAAGGAAAACTTTTTTAAAACCTATAGACTGGTAGTAAAGTTTAGCCGTTTGCAAATTATGGCAAATGGAATCTATAGCCTGCTCACTTTGCGGTTTAAACGATGACTGTCGTCTCGCGGTGTCAACCGTAATGTTAAAAAAAAGTCTTTTTTTGTCCGTACTAACCGACACTTCGTTTGCCACCCGGTCAAAAAGGTGGTAATTGATTGACGCCTTAAACTCTTTGAATCGTGACACGAAGGTGTTATCAAAAAGCATAAGTTCAAGGTTACGGCTTAGTTCCGGATTGAAAATGATATTGTTCAGCCGTTTCCAAACAGATTGCTGCAAGAGTTCGGTGCCAGCCTTTTTTGGGGTATTACCGCTGTTGCGCCCATTTTTAACCTGGTGATTTGTCGCGAGCACTTCGAAAGTACTGTCTATATCGTAGTCGACCAGGTTACGTTCAGCAAACTCCATTACCAGGTAATTTTGTTTGGCAGGATCAGGTTTGACCGGCCCGAAATCAAAACGGCGATCAAAAAAAATGACATTATCAAATTGATCAAAGGCTCCGGAAAGGGTTTTGTCCGCTAAAAAGCTGTCTCCTACGATATATAATATCTTACCGGTTTTACGACTGCCGGGTTTGCGGAGATAACTTTTGAATGGTTCAAGCTTAAATTTGTATTGATGCAGGTAACTAAGACCGTAAAGGTCTCCATAGCGCCATTTGTCCGAGTGAACAAATACGGCCTTGAACAAGGCATTTTCATGAATCACTTGCGGGTCCAGGGCGTCAAAATATTTTTCAAACTTTAATTTGTTGATGAACGACTGGTTCATCGCGCTAAGGAGTAACACAACAGTGAGCAACAAGATCAGTAAACCAAACCCTTTACGCATCAAAATTGAAAATAAATAAACTGGGCTTCATTAAATACTCCTAAAAAGTAACAGGCCAGCATTAAACCGCCTATCACGAATACTTTTTTACGATTTGTACTGTCTTTGACATTCCGAACATATTTTTCACCCAGCAACAGGGCAACAATAATCCATCCACAATACTGCAGTTCCTGCACCGACATCAACCTACCCGCAGAATAGGTGAAATGCCCACCACGAAATATTTTATGTAAAATGTACCAGGCTTCGCTTATTGTCCGAGCCCTGAAAAACACCCAGGCAAGGCAGACCAAATTAAAAGTGATCAGCCATCGAAAAAAAACGAGTCCGCTGAAACGAAGATTAAACTTTCGCAATAACTGGTAAATAATCAGTAAAAAGCCATGAATTGCACCCCAGGCAAGATATTTCCAGTTGGCACCGTGCCAAAGGCCACTCACCATGAATACGACCAGGAGGTTGATGCAGGTTACCGGGAAGCTTATCCTGCTGCCCCCTAATGGGATATAAAGATAATCACGGAACCAGGTTGAAAGAGAAATATGCCAGCGCTTCCAAAAATCACCGACATTAAGGGCGAGGTAGGGGAAGTTAAAATTCTGCATTAACTCAATACCCAGGACCAGGGCGGTGCCGATAGCGATATCTGAATAACCGCTAAAATCGCAATAGATCTGGAATGCGAAGAAATAGGTAGCTAACAACAATTCCAGTGCTGAATAGCTGTGCGGGTCGTTGAAAACAGGATCTGTATAAAGACCAAGCCTGTCTGCGATAACGACTTTTTTAAAAAGCCCTATCGTGATAAAAAAGAGGCCGGTTATCAGGTTTTTGTTTTGAAAACGGTTCACCCTGCGAAGCTGCGGCAGGATATGCTGCGGGCGTTCTATCGGGCCGGCCACCATCTGCGGATAAAACATTACGTAAAGAGCGTAAAACCCGAAATGCTTTTCCGCCTGCTGATTGCCCCGGTACACTTCAATCGTATAACTCATGGCCTGGAACGTGTGAAATGATAAGCCGATGGGTAGTATAAAGGATAGGAATGGAAAATGCGGACCATTCAACGCCTGGGAAACAAGGTTGAGGTTATCGGTTAAAAAGTGAAAATATTTGAAAAAAGCCAAAACGCCGATATTAGCAACAAGACTTAAAACAAGGTAAAAAGTACGAATTTTCCCCTTCTTTGACGCTATCAGGATAGCCGCAAAATAATCCACGACAATGGTAAAAAGTATAATCAGAATGTATACCGGTTTGAAATACATGTAAAAATAGCAGCTCGCTGCTAACAACCACATCCACCTGAATTT
Source organism: Mucilaginibacter sp. (assembly GCF_041663085.1). Taxonomy (GTDB): domain Bacteria; phylum Bacteroidota; class Bacteroidia; order Sphingobacteriales; family Sphingobacteriaceae; genus Mucilaginibacter. Next base: position 23,251 of record NZ_JBAZRC010000020.1, on the reverse strand, counting down.
ATGAGGCAGCAAGTAATAGGTAATGGTTACGATTACAAAAAACACCAGGAATAACAGCGAGTTAAAAAGCATATGGCGCTTACAAGAGCTTAAATATTTTATACAATTTGATCCTGATCCTGTTCAGGAATACGATCCTTTTCCATTCAGGTACCGGACCGTGTGCATCGTGCGACCATATTTTGTGGTGGTCTTCTTCCCATTTCACTTTCATGTTTGCAGAATGGGTCTTAGCCTGATCATGTATGTTCGCTACAGAAAGCGGCTCTTTGATCAGCGCCCTCCTGTGCCCTTTTACCAGCCGGAGCCAAAGTTCAAAATCCAGGGCGCAATGCAGGTCCTCCCAAACCGGCTCATGGATCCCGGAGCTCCAAAATGTAGAAGGCTGAACAAGGGTGGGTATCTTAATAAAATAGTCAATAAACGGCATTACCCGTACCGTCGTCGTGTCGCCCGAAGCCACATCATACCCGTTGCCGTACCCGTATATAAAATCAACCCCGCTATTGGTAAACCTGCGTATGACTTTGTTAAAAACGCCTTTCAGATAGAAATCATCGCTGTTGATCCAGGCGTGGTAGTCACCCGATGAAAGACTGAAGCCCCTGTTGATCGCATTGCTTTGACCCGTATCTTTCTCACTTTGGTAGTAACTAAGATGCGGGGCGTACTTTTCGATGATCCCACTGGAATGGTCCGTACTACCACCGTCCATCAAAATATATTCCAGGTTGGGGTAATTCTGGAGCAAGACGGACCTGATGGTTTGTTCTAAAAAGTCTCCCTGATTATACGAGGGCGTAACAATAGTTAAACGGGGCCAGGCTATTTGATCATCGTAAATTTCCGGATCGGCCTGTTGGTCCCACGGCCAGCCGGTCTTACCGTCCGGCGGCCGGGGCAATCGTTCAAGCATCCCCTGCCCGCCAGGTGCTACGACCGGCAACGGTAACTGGACGCCCTTCGCTATAAAATGGTTACGGTATTCCTTTAGATCGGGAAGGTTCATCCAGGTATCTTAGTTATGAAAGAATGAATGTATTTTTTTAGCGTTATATGATCCATCCGCCGAAGTAATTCGGGGTGTACCATTGATAAAAGCCTATATCTTAACGGGGTTAAAAAAGCGTTACCGGTAATGTAATATAAAAAACGGATGCTGCCAAGATGCTTTTTTAGATATTCATCGATCCATAAAAACTTGTCCGGGTTCAAAGCTCGTTCTATGCCGTTCAGTTCGACGAAGCGCTGTATGTTATTATCATTTGATTTTTGTCCGCCGTGGATCCGGTATACGGAATAATATTTTTCGGAAGGAACAAAATTAACCCCTTTTGATCTCGCGCGCGCGTACCATTCCCAGTCAAAGCCGAAATGCAGGTCTTCACGAAGAGGCCCGGCCAGTGCAAACGCTTTTTTTGTCCAAAAGCTACTGGGCTGTATGATAAAATCCCCATGTTCGATATCCCAGTTTTTTAAAGGATCAAAAAAACTTCCGAACATTTGATTGTCCTTCTCATTCAAATGGATACAATTCCCATACAACAACGCTGCATCGGTTACGGATATCCTGTTGCTGATGTCCAACAACGTACCCGGCAAATAATAATCGTCTGAATTGAGCCAACACAAAATATCTCCGCTGGCACGGGCAAACCCTTTATTTATCGCATGGCTTTGGCCGGAATCCGCCTCACTTACCCAAAAACTGATATGTTGATCATATTTCCTGATAATATCCAATGTGTTGTCGGTGCTGCCCCCATCAACAATGATGTATTCAAGGTCAGTATATTGCTGCCCGATCACAGATAGTATGGTTTGTTCAATGAATGCCCCCTGGTTAAACGAAGGGGTGATCACTGATATTTTTGGAAAGTACATTTCGCTTTTAAAATTTACTTAAAAAACTTCTCAGGAAATGTTTAACCTTCCTGATCAGGATAGCTGACAACTTATTTTTTTCATCAAATGCTTTTATCACCCGCCAGTCGTTTCCAATTGGCTGTTCATTGACATCAACCCTTTCTCCAATGAACCGATAACCTTTTCTCTTTACCGGAAAAGGCGATCCGGAAAAAAATTCGTCATGTATGGTTGCCGAATTTTGAAAACGACGATAGATCTGATTCAAAAACACCTGGTCGCTGCCATAGACAAGAGCTTGTTTCGCGTCGTAATTATCGATCATCTCTCTCATGCTGACAATTCCGCCTTTTATGCCCCACATCCCTCCCAGGATATGATGGGGGATATTTCCTACCGGGTCAAGATGATACGGGTGATCGCGCATAATATGAATCGCGCGGTCACCGGCTATCCATTCATTGACTGCAAGGCACTCCCTTTCCGACAACCTCGAATCGCTGTCACGAAAGATAACCCTGCCGCAGTCGGCCAGGTCAGCAGCCAAAAAACGCCAGAACATGCCATAAATCCCCCCCGTCATGTTAATAGTAACTGCACCAGCAGCGTTAATTTCATTTAACAATTTCACAGGTACCGTGTCATCGTAATAAACAATCACCTGCCAACCGGGATAAAGACCTCTCGCCTGTTCTATGTTCTTTAACATGCCGATGGTATAAAGTTCATTGCTTCCCCAAAGACTGTACGCGATATAGTTCTTTTTTACGGGATTCATTACTTAATAAAAACTAGCCATTTTCCGTGCGGAATGCCCGGAAAATGGTTCTTGGTTTTAATAGAAGTGGTAAAGTGACCATAATCATCCTGATCAGCAGCAGGGCCATCCTACCGGTCTGTGCTGTTGTTTTGAAAGCCCTTTTTGCGATAAAAGGAAAAAGCTTCAGGATTTTTGTTTGATGATAGGTTTGATCTTCAGGGCACAGCATTGCCTTATCATAGTTTTTACAAACCACATAACAGGCCCCGGTACTCATCGCTGCTGCTTTCGCGGACATGCCGTTATCATGAACGCGGTACTTAAAAAACCTGTCTTCCATGCCTAAGAATGTGCCATTTGCTTTGCAGGCCCTTAGCCAATAATCCCAATCTTCGTTGCCAAATACCACCGGCAAAGTATCCTGCCAACCTACCATTTTGCAAAAGGTACGCTTTATCAATACCGAAAGAACCGGGATGTGATTATGTTTTAACAGAACTTTATACAGCTCCTTTCCCGTGTAAAGACCGCGTAAAGAATTATAAGGCGCCAGTTCGCACTTATCCTGCCGCAGGTAATAACCAGCCGTAAAAATCACATCAATATTGCCATTTTGAGCACGTATTGATTGTATCTGCGCCTCCAGCTTGTCCTCCATCCAAAGGTCATCAGCATCCAGAAATGCTATCCATGCCCCTCTGGCAAGCCTGAAGCCACTATTCCTAGCTGCCCCGAGCCGTTGATTACTTTGTCTATAGTAAATGATCCTGCTATCATCTTGTTGTAACTCCTTTACGATTGACGCGGTATGGTCTGTTGATCCGTCATCAACGACGATGAGTTCCCAGTTTTTGTATCCTTGGCGCTGTACGGATGAAATAGCAGCCTTGATAAATGCCGAGGCGTTATAAGCCGGCATGATTATACTGATCAATTCAGATCCCATTGTCAGATCCTTATCCATTGATCCGGCACAATATCACCCGCAAGTTCCATTGATTGTTTATCTGCGAACCATTTTTCCGGGGCTATTACCATCTTATCAGTACGCTGGTTCAACCAGGCGGCCCACCAGCTATATGAGCTGTTCGCGATGACCTGGTGGCGGCAACTGCTCATCAGGGCAAGATCGGCCCAATCGATCCCGTCAGTGTTGGTAAAAGTGGCTTTTGTTAGAAAGGTCATATTTTTCACGCACCAATCCATATCGTCAGAAAAAATGAAGTAGTGAGCTCCTGCCACCGATCTTTCGATAAGCGCGACCGCATTCTTATAATAGGCCAGCGGTAAAACGCCATGATATGCTGAAACCCCAGGCTTTAAATAATCGCCACGTCTCACATGTACAGCTACCGCATTATTGCAAGCTTTGATATCGTCCATGAGCCGGGCGCTTTTACCGTTCACGTCAGGCAACCTGAATTCATGCAACAACAAGGCGCGGATATGTCCAAAATACTTTTCATTTTGAAAATATCCGTCCGCATAGAGTACCTGATCATTTTTGAACTCACTTATCTGATGCAGAGCGGCATTTTGATCATTAATGTTTTTGATGCCGGGATAAATCATTTTTTTTAACAGGCGATAGTAAAGCCCCCCCCTGTTAACCACCCTGTTTTGAAAACCGGTAAAACGCTGGGCATTTATATTATTAAAAATTCCGAGTCTGTACGTCCGGCTCGTGAAACTTGCTGTCGAGATATTATTACCTTCCAAAAAAGAAAGGTCTAACAAAACCATTCTGTCCGGCGACAGAGCGCGGGCGAAAGCGTACTGGAACATTTGGTTTCCTAAGCCACCCTGTAACTTGCTAATGACCACGAGGTAACTTCTCCCAGATATCCTTCTTTACAAAAATTGTATTGATGTACGTATCCGCGTAAACAAGGTAGCCGCGATCCAAAATAAAATCTATTAATGGCTTATTTTTGATTCCTTTACGCGACGTAGAAAAGGAGATCGTCTCAACACACATCACAATCGGGTATTTTACTGAATAATCTATCGATTTAATGATCAACTCATCTATGCCTTCAGCATCTAAATTCAAGAAATGCGGAAACACGCCATGGTTGATGGTTTCGATGATATGATGGAGTGAATTTAGTTGCGTTTTAACAACCGCTGTAATTTGATAATCACCTTCGTGTCTGTAATTTTCAGCTTCCTGCCTGGAAAAAGTATTTAATGTCGGCGAAGATATCAGGTAAAAATCAGCTTCTCCTTCCGTTTCGCCAACACCAATGTTTAAATTAATGTCTTTCTTCCGGTATTTAGTAAAGCGTTTGAACAGCTGAGGATCTGGTTCAATATTAATTCCCCGGCTGCCCGCTTGATAAAAAAGTGCTGTATTGCTCAAATAATATGGATGATGTGCGCCAATATCAATATAGGAAGGATTTTTGATCTGTAGTTCATCAAATAAAAACTTCACGATCAGGTCTTCTCCAGATTGTGAAAATGAGGTTTTCATCCAATGTTTTGCTTTTGAAAACATCATCTTATTTAAATGTTATTTTTTCTATTCGTTTATATTTCTTTATTCCAAGAAAAGAATATTCCTTGAAATAACGGTTGTTCATATAAAGCTGATCCCCCACACCGTTTTCTACCTGACTTTTTAATAATTTAAAAGAATGTGTTTCCATGAATTTTTCAATGTCTTGCCTAAGTGGCTGATCTTTGTAAAGCGCTGTTTCAGAAATTTCCAGCCAGATCATCTTTATTTTTTGGATGTAGATTTCGGCGCCAATCAGCACATCAAGTTCCGCCCCCTGAACATCCATATGAATAAAATCAATTATTTCCAGCCGCTGTTCGATAAATACGTTTTGCAAGGTGGTCGTTTCAACTGTTATCTTCGTGTCGAATTTGAGCCATTTGACTGCATTAAGAACCGCTTTTGGTGGTAGCAGGGAACTGGATTTATTCCCGAAATCCCAGTTTTCAGAGGGATCTATATCATCAGGGTGGCCGGATGATACAAATAGCTCCCGGGATCCATTTGTTTTGGAAAGGGCCATTTTAAACAGGCGGATATTGGTCGCCTGGTACCGGCTGATATTATCAAGGATGAGCTGCTGATTGCCCGGTAAAGGTTCAAATGCGAAAATGGACGCATTGGGAAAAAGCATGGAATACCTGATGGCGTCCTCACCTTCACAACTACCGATATCAAAGATTGCCAGATTTTCATTTTTTTTAAAAAAATCAAGCAGCTCTTTTTTGATCGGCAGATCCGCATTTATTATTTTACGGCGATCATACATACGCGCTTATTCACTTTTTAAAAATTTGACTGACATTTGGTTGACGATCACTCCGGCATCATTTATCCGGATTATCCTCTTATCAAGACTCTCGTGGGCAATCTGAGAGATGGTAAATGATACAGCATTATCAATGTACTGGAATGTTTTCTCATATGAAGACAACCCGAGGATTAGGTTATAAGTCCCGGCGGAGAATGTCAATTGATCTTCAATGAATAAAACCTCATAATAGCCCCTGCTAATATCTGTCTCCTCGGTCCACGTTGTCCGCAAATTGATCTCCGCGGAATTTGTCAGCCCTAAGCCAATGATGAAGTGCCGGATGGGTTCCTTTATTTCGAGGAAGACCCTTACCTGCCAGGCCTGCCCAACTGTTACCTCGTTGATGATCTTCGAACCGGTATCTTCTATTTGCAGTTTATATACGAAACCCGGCAAACCGAAAACTTCTTCCGGGCCGGCTAACTCATAAACCGACTCATTCAATGATGAGTTGGTTAAATAAGAACTGATAATTGAATTAGAATTACCAATGGCGTTTACAGTGCCGTTATGAAGTAAAATGGCGCTGCTGCACAACTTTTGCACTGCTGCCATGTTGTGACTGACGAAAAGTACAGTCCTGCCTTCGCTACTGCTGACATCGCCCATTTTACCGAGACACTTTTTTTGGAATTCAGCGTCGCCTACGGCCAATACTTCGTCTATGATCAGTACCTCACTTTCAAGGTGGGCGGCGACCGCGAATGCGAGCCGTACATACATACCAGATGAATAACGCTTCACAGGCGTATCAATATATCTTTCTACACCCGAGAAACTTACAATTTCATCAAATTTAAGCTTGATCTCGGATTTGCGCATACCGAGCATCGCACCATTCAAATAAATATTTTCACGGCCGCTCAGCTCCGGATGAAAACCTGTACCAACTTCAAGTAAGCTGGCTATCCTGCCCTTAAGCTTTACAGTTCCGGCGGTTGGTGAGGTTACCCGGCTCAATATTTTTAACAAGGTGCTTTTTCCAGCGCCGTTACGGCCTATTATACCCACCGCATCTCCCTGTTCAATTTCGAAATTGACATCCCTTAAACTCAAAACGACATCGCTTTTCCCTTTAATGCTGCGATCATTTACTTCTCCTATTTTGAGAAAGGGATCATCTTTACCACGCAGCCGCGCCCAAAAACGTTCGAGGTCACGGGAAATCGTACCCGTACCATAATTTCCTAAGTGATACACTTTAGAAAGATTTTCAACTTTTATTGCCTTACTCATACATTTTTCATGGCACAGCTTCGCCCCGTAAGTCACATTTTACAAAAGCAACTTATTGATTCCTTGATTAATACAAAAAAAGTAAATTGACGGCACTGATAAACCGAAAAATTCTCCTGTTCGCCTAAGATAAAAGTAATTTTCTAACAATGTAAAGATGTTTTAGAGAACTTTTGAGCACAACAATTGCGTGCAGAACCACTAGACAGTTGACTTCGACACCTAGCTGACTTTATGTTAACGAAGTACATTTTGGCAAATACAGGCGTGCTAGGGCGGGGCCAGGCCGTTCGGTCAAGTTCTCTTTAATGGTAATGATGTTCGAACCTTTTGCTGAGATTTCTGGTGGATTTCTATCAACCTGGCAATCTCCTAAGCGAGCAGAAAACAGCATATCGCCTGATATAAAATCACAGTTGTGCAGGCCACCGGCGGAGAACGAAACGACGCCTTAATGCCTTCAGGCATCAGGGTAAAACCTTAATCAATGACATTTCAATCGAAAATGCTTTTTTAACTGATAGTCCGGTTGTTGTATTTATACCTGTCTTTGATATTCAAAAATACAGATTCAAGTAAATAAGACATTGTTACACTAGCTGCAATCGCCAGCAGCTTGATGATCATTATTAACCATTCAGGGTTACCGGCAAGCGGGTGAAGCCATGGCTGCCATGTACCAATAAATAATTCCTGCCAGATATAAATGCTATACGAAAGGACCCCTATCCGCCTTAATATGGCATTATTTAACAGGCAAGATAAAAAACTTTCACGGCCAATACTTAACGTCACCGATGCGGATATAAGTAATACGGATATATATTCCGATACATATTTCGTATAAAAAGGAAAGTTTACAGCGGTGATCTCTATACCTAATAACCATAGTATAAAACTCGTAAAAAAATTGACCCTAAGTTTTTCAGGTTTCAAGACCCCCTTGAACATCAGTATGGCGAATACAGACCCTGTTAATATCATCACAGGCCCCTTCCAAAACGCATACTTACAAAACTTCGATAAAACTATACCCACTGTATTATTATGCAGCACGCCCAGTCCAAGATGGTTAAATATTACTATCGCCGGCACGATAACAGCTATACCTATTGCCGCAGCAATGTAGCGGTTGGGATTGACCGCCATCAAAAAGGGAAAAGTTAAATAAAACTGTCCTTCAACCGCAAGCGACCAAAAGTGAGCCGTGTATGGCTCGTTTGGCATGGGCAAGTTTTTGTAAAATAAAAAAGAGGCCATAAAATCGGCACCTTTTATATGCAAACTATATACATGGTTAAGTACAATAAGGACCAGCAGAAATAAATAGGCCACCGGTAAGATCCGCAGCGCACGCCTGATGTAAAATCGTTTCAATGAGATTTCACCCGTTCGAAGCAGTTCTTTAAAAAGCAGTGTAGTGATCAAAAAGCCACTAATCACAAAAAACATGCTGACACCTGTATTGCTGACCAGGTAAAATTTAAACTTCCATAAGTACCGGTTTAACCCTAAATGAGCCAGTAATACCATTAATATCGCCATGCCGCGCATACCGTCCATAACAGGATAATAATTTCCTTGCAGCGTTTCGGGCATCCTGATGGTACCGTATAAAATTTTATGATACGTTGTTTTTATATAATTCACCTTATTGGTTGTTTATATAAAAGTAGCATATAAAACCAACAAGACATTCTGAAGAATACTTCCATCTGATTCGTTACTGATTTCCATATATCATACAATAATCCACAGATAGGTGTGGTGACTCCAGTAGCCATTGCCCGTTTTAAGTTTCTAAGTTGAGAATGACCAGGTATTTATGATACCGTTGAAAAAGAGGAGGTCGATACCGAAATAAACGCGGAACTACAGGTGGTCGCTTATGGATTACCAGCAAAACTATTTAAGCAGGCAGTTGATGGGTATGATAAAGTTGAATGTCGTTTACTTGCCATCAAGATATTCATCCGGAAAAAAGTCTTTTGGCGAACATTTAAAGATAGCTGCGAGCTTATTCAAATGTCTTAAATTGTAACTCGCATTACTCTTAAAACTTTCGACGTGTCCAATAAAACCCGGCGATAGCTCCAATTGAACGGCAAGGGCAACTTGGGAATAGCCGGCTTTTAGCCGCATCTCCCTTACCTTAGCGACTACATAAATATCAATAGGAGACTTTGTTCCGGACATAAGCCAGCAATAAAATATTTTTTCACTACATACATACCTATATATATGTATGTATTTTTATATTTGTCGCTGTTATTTAATCATGACCGCAGACAAAACCCGTAAAAGAAAACTAACTTATTTCATCGGCATTGATGTGTCACGGAATAAACTAGACTTTGCTGTTCGGAATAGAGACCATATACTTTTTCACAGAGCAATCGTCAACGATAACGCCGCAATTTTAGAATTTGTCACAGAAATCAAAAAGCTGGAAAAATTCCGCATGATTAAAGCAGTATTCTGCATGGAAGACTCAGGTTATTACGTCAATCACGTGCTAAACGTGCTTCGTAAATTGAAAACGAACATTCACTTAGGTAATCCCGCGCATATCAAAAATTCATTGGGATTGATACGGGATAAAAGCGATCGCCTGGATGCGATCCGGATTGCCAATTATGCATTCCGGTACCATGATGAGCTTCAATTCTGGGAACCAAGACGGAAAATAGTCAGTCATTTGGCGGCATTATCTACCGTCCGCGCACGGATGATGAATATACTCGGCATGATTAAGGTGCCGCTTAAAGACCAACGAGGATATATTGACCGCACTTTGCACAATCAGGTTGTCGGGTGCTGTGAAAATAGTTTGAGTAGTATAGTAAATGACTTAAATTTACTTGAAAGGTCCATTTTAAATATTGTTCATTCAGACCCCGTATTAAGCCGGTATTTCAAAATCATTTGTTCTGTTCCGTACGTTGGTCCTGTTACCGCAGTTCAAATCATTATATCCACAAATGAATTTATAGACATCAATAACCCCCGAAAGTTCGCTTGCTACGCGGGCATTGCCCCTTTTAAACAAGAATCCGGTGTAATGACGGGCAAAGCGCAGGGGCGTATCTCAAAAATAGGAAACAGAAAGATCAAAAGATTAATACACATTTGCGCGGTAGGGGCCATTAGGCGTCAAGGGGAATTTTATGACTACTATCAAAGGCGCTGTGCAGAAGGCAAACAACCACTTACCATCATAAACGCAATCAGAAATAAAATCATCCGGCGCATTTTTTCCTGTATAAAACATGACAGGTTATATTCTAGTGCAGCAGCCTTCCAGGCATTCCTGCAAGACGATCCTGGCAACCCGCCCCATTTAACTGAGGCGCGTGTACCGCTAAGAAATCAAACTAAATTTGCCTCTAGAACACCAGGAAAACCCCTGTGCTAAAGGCTATGACCCTTTGATTTGAATAAAACAGCAGCAGGCCCTCCGAGTTCCCAGGCTAACGACCTATTTTTTTGAATGGCCGCTGCTGTTTATTGATTCAAACGTCAAGATAAAATACCGGCAGAAGTTTGGCACAAAGAGCCTAGGGCTAATGACCCGTATAATTGAATGCCTGCTTCTGCCTTATTTCCTGGCAACAAGCCATACATTTCCGTCAAACTACTTACAATAAGCGAAGGCCAGATTATTATTTATGTCATCGATCATTTCCAATGCCATTTGTGTCGGCTGGCATTATTTGTTTGAATATTATCTACCACTGGGATATTTGCAAATATTGCCCTTATCGAATACAGGCTTCACCCTCTCCTTTCCCCATATGATGTTCCCTGCTTTTTTTGGGTACTTTTTATAAAATTGATTACGCTTATCAAAATATTGATCGATAGCTTTTTTACAATCGTCTAAAGAATCGTAATCGCTGTTGTGGATAACAGATTTGGACATGCCACTAAAAACCGATTCTATAACATTCAAAAATTGTGCACAGGAAGGAAGGGGGGCGATGCCGATAAGCGGGGTTCTGTGCTCGAGGCGATATACATCTGTATTTATCTGATTGACATAAGCGAGTAAGGCTTTCGAAGCGTGCCAGCTGGCGGCATCCCAAGATAAATACAACTTATCTTGGTCCCTATAACGTTCGATAAGCAGATCGATCAGTTTGATCATTTCACCTGTATCTTTTTTTGGCGAATAAAAGTGCGTGACTTGGTTTTCGGATAATTCAAGTGCCGCAGTCATCACAAAACATCCCCTGCTTTTCTTAACTGTTGGGAACCATGGTCTGGTTCCCTTTAAAGAAATCGCTCTCCCTCCTTTTGGTTTGACAGCAGCCGGCCCGTATTCGTCGATAGAAAAAAACTTTTCTTTTGCTGTTAGATTTTCGAGGATTGTTTGTATCGCCAGGAACTTTTCTTTGAACAGCGGGTCCGGGCTTGTGAGCACCTCCCTGGCCCTCCTGAATCGTATACCCTGTTTGATCAGGTACTTAGATACGGAAGCCTGGGACATTTTGCAACCATATTCCTGTGTGTATACCGCTGCCAGATCAACGGTCGTCCAGGAAACGCGTTGAAGCCCGAAGTTTTTAGGGCTTTGCGCTATCAGATGGATTAAATTATCCATTTTTTCTTTTACACTTTTTACAATCACTTCATTTACGTTATAAGAACGCTCGAAACCTTTAAGACCATGGCGCTTATAAATATCTAACCATCTTAATATTGTTCTAAAGCAGCAATCTACTTTTTGCCCCGTTTTTAGTAACGACTTTCGGGTGTTCGCTGCGTCCAGCACCACAGCAATCTGCCAATGTTGATGATCATTGGATGCCCTCCATTTTTTCAAGGTATCCAAGTCCTCCTCAGGAAAGTTTTCAATTCTTTTTACGGATATAAGAGATATATCATGGTCATTACACCACCTGAAAAAATAATCTTTAAAGGGGCTGTAGGAATAGCCGTCCGGACACTTCTTTTTATATTCCTGCCAAATTTGAGCGGCCTTTAACTTTGGCCCTTGTTGCTTCATAATTAAATCAGGCAGCATTTCTAGTAATTCCTTATACAGCTCTTTACGCGGTCTGCCAGGTATTACTACCGGCATGAAAAAATTAAAATCACGTAACTTTTCAGGGAATTGCTCTTTGATAGCTTCAAATTCACTCACGTATCGCTTTACCGTGAACCTGGCTATGCCCAAATCACGTGCCGCCGCTACTTTGTTAAATTTCGCATTTGCTATGAATAGCCGTCGCAGTTGGTTGACGGTGACTTTGGGAATATTGTGTCGGAACATAACTTTTATAGTAAGAGCTTACTAAATTCCTTTATTTCATCATTGATTTAACACAGTAATGCAGAAGGTGTTTCACCAAATTCAAGATTCCCAAACGATTCAGGTCCTATCTTAGCGATAACCCTTAGCCATCGTATCAAATATAAAAGACGCTAATTCAGGATGATATAAACGATATGCTTCAGCTATTACCCGGAGATAATTTTCAATTCCGCCTTAATCAATGCTAAAATAAATAGCAATCAAAAATAGTTTTTCATATTTTTGAAGTAATGATTGGTTACAAAAAATAATTCTATAATCAGAAAGTATGGAAAGCAATAACATGTTATTACAGGTAAGTGCCTTTTCAGGGTTGTTAGGGGCATTGTTGACCCAAGGATTAAATGGCCTGTTCTCCTATGTAGGTGATAGAAGGAAATGGAAAGCAGAGGTAAAAAGCACATTTAGGAACAAGCAAGTTGATATAGCTGAGAACTTTTATTTTGTTACCGGTGAGAAGATGGCTATTGTTAAAAAGAACATTGGCTACTGGAAAAACTACAACAATTCCAGAAGCGAAAAAAGTTTAGACTTCCTTAACCAAGAAATAACGAAGTTAAATGCTTACATGGACAAGTTGGATGCGGAGAACTGGAAATATAATCTTGCTGGTTTATATTTCGGGATATCATTTAATAATGAACAGGTTATCGCTTCTAACTCAAAGTCTAAAGAGCTTTATTTAGCAGTATTAGATCTGACAGAACAAATCAAGCACACCATCCCTGAAGAGCAAAGCGATCTTTACAAGCTGCATAATGAAAGAATATATGAGATGTCGTCGCACTATGAAGATGTTTATGGGAAGATGCTCAATGATATGATAATCGTAAAAGCCGAACTCTTAAAAGGATTCGGGTCTTAACGCAATATGAACTTCGTTCTCATCCCGTTGCTAAATGTATAGGACGAGGGAGCTCAACTTTGTTGGTTTAAGATTTCATTGTTCAAAACAAAAAAAAACTATTTTTTTGAATCCGCGCAAAATAGAAATCTCCGTTTGAGATTTTATACAAGGACAAAAACGTTAAGGTAAGTGAGCATGCCATTGATGATAAAAGATGGTTCCAAATAAATTTGGATAAACCTTTGTCGATACCATAGCGGAAACCAGTCAGAGCAAGCAGATTAGTTGAGTTGTTCGTTCAAGCGCCCGGGATGAGACCCGGAATCTTATTTAAAATTTTCAAAACCGGCCCGCTTGAGTATAACCGGGCTTGCTTGAACTTGTTGTTTGGAGTGGTTTGGCTCCGGAGAATAAAGTGTTCTTTCACGGTAAACCGGGTTGTTGCTCGTCTCGATCTTTATCAGGGAGGTAGCTTCTCACGAAGAAACGTTACCAACGAATAAAAAAATCACCGCGCTTCCTGCAAGTCAATCGTCTGATTTTTTTGTCGCTGCTTCAATTATCCCCTTGATACTGTCTTTGATTCCGCCGGTATCAGCAGACAGCACCGCCAGGCCCAGGGATACGGCACCTGCCACGATGGAGATCGTTTTGTTAATATCATCGATCTGCTTCACCGCCGCTTTGACTTCTTTGGTAGCGTCCTTTAGGCCATTAAATATGGCCTCACTCCCGTCATACAGGATGTTGGCCGCCTCTGCTGAGAATTGATCATAAAGATCAAGCAGTTTTCCGAGCAACTTGTCGAGGTCATCATATAGACCTTGCTGCCGGAGTTGAGGTTCATTTTCGGTTAAATAGTCATTCAGTTTGACTTGCGCGTCGTTGAAAATAGCGGCCATTTCCATGGCGAATTTTTCTTTTTGTGTTTGATCAGGCATGGTCTTATTCTTTATTTCCTAAGTAAATAATGTTTCCGGCAAGCTTTAAGATAGATTGCTTGAAAGATTGCGTTTTCAGGTCCTGGACATTTTTGATCAACAGGGTTTGCCCCTTTCCTATGGTCTTAACACTGGCCAGCAGTTTATCGCAGTGCAGTTTTTCCTGCTGCCATTTTGCCCGCTGCTGGTTCACGATATAAGCGATGGCGACTTTTTGCCCCGTTTGTTGAGCGGTTGTGTCCATGTTGTTGAGCACGCCGCGGACCAGCCGGTCAAACTTGGTTTCTGTAGCATTGATATTCGAACGCAATAAGGTCAACTGGTCTTCCAGGGTTTCCAGGCACAGTTTGACCGTATCATTGTGGGCAGTGATAAACTGTTTCAGCTTCCGGTCTTTATAGTTCGTTGTCACCAGTTTGGTCAGCGCGGTAGAAAGTCCGTTAAATAAATTGGACTGGTCTTCGCTGATCTTAAAGATGCCGTAATCCCCTTTTGCCAGGCTTTTCCCGAGCGGCCCGAAGGCGATCTCGGAGGTACCGGATAATTGGGTGAGGGCGGCATAATAGCCGCTAAGAATGGCAAATTCATTCAGTATGACCGTGTCGCGTAAGGAATCGCGGCTGCAGTCGCAGTCCAGTTCTTTCAGGTACCGGTAGTTCGTTTTTGAAAGCAGACAGGTGTCCAGGCAGTACTGGTAATTCCCGTAAGTGATCCTGGCATCCTGCAGCGATTTGGTGCTGCTGGCGGTAAATGTCCCGACTTCCTTAAAGGAAACACAGCCGGAGATGAGGCCGCCTGTCAGGAGCAGGAAAATGCAATATAAACTTATCTTTTTCATATTTGGTTGTTTGCTTCATTAACTTCTGCCGGCGGCGGTGGTGGCGCAGCTGTCGTTTTATTTTCAGAAACCTTGATCGCGGCATAAGTAGCCGAACTTAACCCCAGCAGGACCAGGTTACTGTTGGAAATATCGGGCATGATTGCGTCGATATTGCCTTCCGGCGGTAGCAGCAGGTTATTGAGCACCGCATAAATAAACCAGCAGCCGAATACAAAATTGAAAACGACCGTCTGAAAACGGGAAATGTTGACCCCGTTCTGGTCAGATAGGATGTCCAGGATAAAACCTTCGCCCTGCTGCGCCTGTATGTTGATGTGCACGGTGGGGTCATTACTGTCCGATACACTGATGATCCGGGCGGCGGCTGTTGTCGCGGCGCTGATGCCCAGCAGAATGACCGTTGATGTGCCCAGGGCGGGCGCCTGCTGATGGAAGAACAGGATGGCGGTAAACGAGGATAAAATGATCACGGTCCACCAGGCCAGCTGCACACGTGACCAGCTGTAGGGGTGCCGGCCCGGGATGCTGGTCTCTTTGAGCATGTCGTACTTCACACTGAAGTAAACTACGCAGATCCCGATAACGGCAAATGCGATCCAGAAAATGATTTGAGGGTTCATATCAGATTTGATGTTTAGGTTTTGTTCAGTTGTATTTGGCCCATATCGGGGCGGTATAAATGCGGTCGCCGTCTGCTTGCACGATCTCTGCGTAATAATAGTAGGCATCACCCGAATTGAGCGTTTGCTGCCACTGCAGGGTTTCCGCATTATTCACCGATTTGATCACTTTGGGGATCAAGCCGCTGCCGGGTTTGCCATAAAGTAATCTGATCGATTTGGTCCGGTCATCTCCATCCGGGTCATGCACCTTCAGCCTGACATTCAAAACCTGCTGCCCTTTTACATAGCCGCCCATGGTTACGCTGTTGATCGTGAAGTCAACCTCGGTATTCCAATCCTCCGAGGCGTAAAAACGTCCTGCCCGGTAAGCCGCCATGATACTGTCCCGGTTAAGCGATTGCGCCAATACCACCGTCCTGTTATGGGAGATCCGGCCGAAAGTGGTATTGTGGTTGTCGTGGTCCATGGTAGGGCTGACCATATAACCCAGCGACAGCAGGCGTTTGTAGTAGCTAAGGTAACTCATCGGCGGCCGGTCGGAGTAATCCGTTTTTGCGGAGAAAGCAGGCCCGCTGCTGATCGCCACACCGCATACGGCCTTGTCCGTTACCGGGTTATATTCGCTGGTGATCAGCTTGTTATAGTCAGTGGGTGCCGGATGGGCCAGCGTAGCGAACGACCCGGGATGATCCGCCAGTATTTGGAAAAGCGAAGTATAATCGGATTTCGGGGACAAAATATCATAGTTATCCGGCTCCCAGCCAATCAGTTTGTTCATGCCGTAGATCACCACATGCCCGCCGTTACTGATCACCCCATATTCCATCCCATATAAAGCCACAAAGCGTCCATTCTCGTTTTGGGCGTCAGCGTCAGCGAGCCCTTTAGCGAAATTGGCCAGCTGCATACCGGCTTGACTATGGTTGTGTTCGGAAATGCCGAGGAAATCTAAGTGTTGGGAATTTTTGGCAAAACGAAAATCATCCGCGGGCGTAGCGACATGCGAGGCCGCTTTGTCCTTATTGCCGTCCGAATAGGCGCTGTGTGCGTGGATATTACCGAAGTAATAGTGATAGGTCTGTGCGCTGCTGGTCAGGCTGAGCAGGCACAGGAACAAAATTCGCTGGATCGTGATCATGAAGGTAAGGTTTTAACTTCTTAAACTTAAAGAATTAACGATATGTATAAAAGTCTTATTTACAAACAATTGTACAAAATCACCAATAACCTCCACAGGGTGAAAACACCCTATTTATATCCGTTTATAGACGTTTTAAATAATCACCTGCTTGGGTTTATAGCCAGCTATAATATTCCTATAAATATGCTATAGCAATCAGAGGGGCAAAGTGAAAAAACATTCATGAGCCGAACACCGACATCATTTGGTGTCTGAAGCTGAGGAATAATCGGCTCTCTCCAGATTAGGACGAACCTTACATCAAAGCAGCCAAAAGGTCGCTTTTTTACATGAATTTCAACTTTGAAGTAGAGGGCTCGACAAAAAGATCATCTCGTCAACAAAAAAACAGACCAGCCGCCATTTATGAATATTGACTTTAATATCAGGTCATTCTTTTTCTCTTACAAACCATATCTCATCAATAAATACTTTAGCTGTTGGCCCCATTCCTTTGCAGCGATACAACAAGGCATTACCCTTTCGTAATATTTCACAATAAGGTGCATGTAAATCCTCCTTCTCTTCGGGCATTACCAGCTTCTCTTTTTCTATAAAGGCTTTATAGGCATCTATTGTATTGTTATCGCTGCTGAATTTGCCATGCCAATCGTTGATCAGCACATAATCGTTGTAATCAAAAGAAATACTCAAATGCCGTTTTGCCTTCTTATTTATCCAATTACCTTCAAAAAGTCTTTTAGCATACCTTATATCGGCTTTTGTTTGCGCGTAAGCATTTCTGTTGGTTAATATTACAGTTAACAAAAACATTAAACCCAAGTTTCTCATCATATTCATCATTAAATTTAACCAAATAATCATAATTTAAGCTGCCCGTTCAGTGATAATGTTATCGGGGTTAAAGGCCTTGTTGGGGCATATATTTGTGGTGGCACACTTTGGGAAAGGGAATATCAATGACACATTTTAAAGCCAACGCCTCTGTGATCTTTACCGACCATAAAGGCAGCCAGATAGATACATTCGTGATTTTTGACACCGACGAAATAACTGGTTTAGCCCATATCAATCACGAGAACAAACGAGTTCCGGCGACCAATCTTGTTCTTCACTCTAAAACTGTGGGTGACTTTTTAAGGTACACCAATAAAGCCTGTTGCATTTCAATTGGGTTATTCCTCTGTGGAGCATTTCAGCAATGCATTCAGCAAGAAGTTTGGAGTTCCACCAGAGAAAGTGAAATATAGAGCTCCCATATAACATGTAACCTTTCTGTCAAAAATCCAAAAACACTCGTCCAGCGCACGATTAAAATTATTGCGGTAGGTATCGTTATAGAAACTTTTATCCATCTGGCCAAACAGGGCATTGTTACATTGCCGTAGCTCTTTATACCAGGTTTCTTTTGACATTTAAAAAATTTCCCAGCTCAGATAAGGTTGCTAATAGGGCTTCCCGTTAATGCTGCCAGTTTTGCTTATTGAGATGAAGGGGCAACTACCGGGTGTTCATCTGAAGGAATAGATAGATAAATATTGCCGTTGACTATATCCTTCAAATGCTTAAGCTGTTTATTTTTATAATAAACAATTTTCAAAAACATAACCTTTGGTCCTTTCAATATTACAATACCATTTGAAATAGCAGCATCATAATAAGTTACTCTAGTAAACATTTTTGGGATTTCAATTTCCGCAGGATTCGTACTGCCCTTAACTTCTTTTTGTGTTAAAGCCAGCTCGCTGTAATAACCATTTACTTCGGTCCTGCCATACGTCAGCTCCTTAAAAACGGTGCCTGCTTTCAGGGTCGTATCCACATTCATTTTCCCAATAATTGCTTTTTCATTTCAGATAGTAGATAGATGGAATTATGTTAAAAGAATTGATTTCCCAGCTTAGTACATCTTCTGATTCAAAGCTTAAGCCATTACATTCATGCCGTATCGAAATTGATCACGGACCTGCAATTTTAAAATTGCTGATAAATAACCTGGCACCGTTTTCAGATTTATTAGGGCCGCTGATATAAAAATACCTGGCAGCCTGGGGCTGAAACAGCATTGTGTCTGCCAATTTGGTGCCATCCAGGTACACAGCCATTTGATCACCGCTTACCACGAGCTTAACATGCAGTGGACGATTAGCTGTTGCCGAAAGATCAAACTTGATATTTGCCTCCTTTTTTAAATCATAGTTGCCTATGTTAACAGCATCCGCATCATAATAATGCAGCTGAACAAAAGCGCCGCCGTTGCTGATATATTCCCGGGCAGCATTGTCTTTCACAAAACCGAATGATATTGGCGACATGTCTTTGATTTGTTCTGCCTGGGCGAGTATGTCAAACTCAAAAGTAAAGCTTTTAGGAAGGGAAGCAAGCCTGTTAAGTTTACAGGTAATGTTATCTTGAAGTAACAGCCATTTACCCTGTTGGCCCTGGGGCCGGGCAATCGTCGCCGCGCCGCTTGTTTTAATGCTGCGCGGGCTTGCGCCGATCTCGCACTTAGCGAAATCTTCGTTAAAATCAAGATTTTGCGCTGCCGCCTGTAATATAGAAAGACCGCTAAACAGCATAAGCAGCCCGGCGATCAAAAGATATTTTTTCATAATGATAGAGATTAAACTAAAAGATCAATTGTAGGGTGCTGAAAATTTCCCTTCAGTAACGGTAACGTAATCATCACCGCCAAGAAGCTTTAGCTTTCCCGAAAAGGTCCCCTTAACGCCCCATTTGGTTAAACTGGTAATAGTCAAGATAAAGCTACTGCCATCAAGATCTCCGCCATTATATACAGTTGTACCGACAATCTTACCATCCTTCATATCCTGGATATAGTATTTCCCGGAAAGCAACAGGTTGCCCGTACCATTGGAGGTATAGGTTGTTTCTTTTGCACCTTCCTTAAGTTGCATATCTATACCAAATCCGGTAATCATATCTTCCTTTTCCCATCCGCCTACCACTACAAAATGTACGGTATCTGTAGCGGGTTTGTCATTGGCGTTCACATGGTAATTAAACTCACGCAACTTGCCGTTGATCTTACAGGTGAAGAATTTCTCTCCGTCTCCAGTTGCTGTTCCTCCGTTTCTTTTGCAGCCATACAAACTCATCATAGCCAACGCCATCATAACAACGCATGCAAGCTTCAATTTTGATGTTATGTTTTTCATGATATTGTTAATTTGAATAAAAGAACTGCCTGCTGATGCACTTGGTATCACTTCAGCAGACAGTATAAATTGTTCGGGTGGCATCACCCATGGTATTGTTTAATTATTTAAATAATATTGATATCTCGCCGTCATCCATGCCGTCAATATTCTTTTCAGCAAACACTTCCGGTGAAGCTTTTTGGAGCGTTTTGAGGATATCTGAAGTAGAGCCCGCATGATATAGTGTGATCGAGGATCCTGAACCGCTGAATTTCATCTTGGTGCTTTCTATGCCCTTTGCCGCCTGTAGCTTTTCGTTTATGTTTTTCAGGGTAGCAAAGTCAACACCGCTAAATTTAACGGTAGTTTTTGTTTCTGATGATGAAGAGCTATTCTTCTTTTTGCCAAAAAAGCCCAGGATCTTATCGCCGGTACTTTTTGTACGGTCAGCTGTATGACCAGCCCGGTCAGCTTTATCGGTTGCCCTGTCAATTTTATCCAAAACAGCCTGTGCCCTGGTAGCCGTGAAGCCGAATAATATCAGGCTTGCACAAATGATCATGATCTTTTTCATAGTTTATTGATTTTATGTAGATGTGTGTTTTCAACTCAATAATTCCGTAACCATCATTTTAATAAGTATAATCGTGTGTAAAATCTGCCGTTTTGGTAACGGTAAAGTCTTTTTCATCATTTTTAACTTCACCGTTTATTTCTGCCTTATAGCTAACTTTATAAGGCGAATCTTCTACATTTAAACATTGTATACCCACGCTAACCGTAGTTAATGGCTTAACGGATTCTATGACATAGGTTTTAGTGTTTCCGCTAAAGTTATTTTTGCTCAGGCTTACAGAACTTTCGTTGTTTTGTACAACACCATTTACCTTCCAAACAGTAGCGTCTTTCGGGTCGTTGGTTAACCCTACCATTACAAAGGATAGGTAAGCGGATGCTGGGGCGCCGGTAACCGTAACTGTAAATTTGGCATTGCGCCCGTTTGAGGGTGTGGGATCGCTGCTGCTTTTTTTGCTGCATGATGAGAAACCTGCAAACAAAACGGCACAAATAGTAACGGCAATTAAATTTTTAAAAATGGATTTTTTCATAGTTATTTGATTAATGTTATAGATATACCGCAAAGCTATTTGTTGACTTCCGCACTTGAAATCCCTTTTTTTGTGTGTTTTTTTCTACTGATTTTTAGGTATTTTAAAGACATCGGCGGTAATATGATGATACTTTTAACTTTTTAGACAGATATTTGATATATCGGCGGTTGAGTTGCCGCTTGAGGCTCTCCAGCAACATAGTCAATGAAGAAAATATATCTGATTCCAATTTGCCTGCTTATTGCACTGTGCGCTTTTGCACAGCAGCAGGTGCCGCTAAATGAAAAACGACACCTGGATAGTTTGGAAAATGTTCTGCGGTCAAACAGCCCTGATAGTGCAAAGGCTAATGCCAATTTCCAGTTGGTTGAATACTGGAACTTTAAAGACACGGTGAAAAGCAAAATGTATTTGATCCGTGGCCAACAGCTGGCAGGCAAAGATCCATACCTCAACGCTTTAGCTTTTTTTTACGAAGGGCAATATTATTTCAGCTGGAACACGGCTAAAGCGGCTACAGCTTTTAAAAAGGCCGAAGAAGCTTTTTCGGTACTGCATACCCCTAAAGCACATGGAAGGCGCGCAGCAGCCTGGTTTAACTACGCCTTAATGAATAAGGATAGCAAAGGTTACGAGTTTGTCACCCGCATTATACTTGAAAAAGTTTTGCCGGAAGCTGAAAAAGCCGGCGAAAAAGTAATGCTTGCACATTTCTACACGCAGCTCTCTACCGTACTCATGAACAATTACCAGTTCGATAAGGCGGGGACCTATAATCAGAGGGCAATCGAGCTGCTGCAAAACGAAAGCCCGCGTTCAACCAATCTTTTGTTTGCTTACTTAAGCGGTGTAAGTATATATTGTTACGATAATGAACCGGAAAAGGCGAAGCCCTTGTTAGAAAAAGCTAAAGAGATCATAACCCCCTACCCCGAATCGGTCAATTATACCCTATATTACTATAATGAAGCTTTATACTACTTTACCGTTAAATCGTTCGATAAATCGCTGATAAGCGCTGACAAGGGAGCTGTTTTGGCAAAAAAATACAATCAGAAACAATTGTATCAGCAGTTTTTTTTTAGAAAATACGAAGTATACGTACAGCAGAAAGCTTATGCCAGGGCAAGGCAAATTTTACTGGAAATTGTTAAGGACGGCACGCTTACTGCAAGCGCTAACGACAAAGCGACAATTTACGCAGAATTGGCTAAAACCAGCAAAAACCTGAATGATTACAAAGGGGCATACTCCTGGATAAATAAGTATCAGGTACTTACAGATAGTATCAACAAAGACCAAACCCAGGTTAAGATCAACGAACTGGAGACCAAATACCGAACCGCACAAAACCAGCAAAAGATTTCTGCTTTACAGGCACAGAACAAACAGGCTGCATTAAGGGCCAGGAATGAACACTTGTACAATTGGTTACTGGTTATAGTCTGTTTATCACTGTTGATCACCCTTGCCCTGGTGATCCTGAATGCAAAAAATAACCGGAAGCTTTCGATTCAAAAAGAGATCAACTACCAGCAGCAACTCCGTGACCTTGAGCAAAAACAGCAATTAAAAGTAACCAAGGCAATGCTGGATGGTGAAGAGCACGAACGCGAGCGCGTTGCCCGCGATCTGCATGACGGCCTGGGCGGCATGCTGGCCGGTGTTAAAATTGGATTATCAGGCTGGTCAAATACCAATGCAGGCGCAGCAGCCGATAAAGACCTTCACCGGATTATTGGCCAACTGGATAGCTCTGTTAGCGAGCTAAGGCGCATTGCCCGTAACCTGTTGCCTGAAACATTGTTGAAGTTCGGTCTGGAAACAGCATTGAAAGACCTGTGTGAATTTTACATGCGGGATGGTTTGCATATAGACTTTCAGCCCCTAAGCATCGGAAAAAATATTACTTTAAACATACAACTAAACATCTACCGTATTGTCCAGGAGCTTATTTCCAATGCCATTAAACATGCCCGGGCAACAAGTATCATGCTGCAATGCAGTCAGAATGACCATGTTTTTTTTATCACCTTTGAAGACGATGGCTGCGGTTTTGACACAGCTATATTAAGTCAAAAAAAAGGTA
>NZ_JBAZRC010000019.1:40318-42199 GCF_041663085.1 Mucilaginibacter sp. | reverse complement strand
GAGCGGGGCAAAAAGATTCCAGCCCGTGGTTCTGCCCGGTTTGCGAGGCAAAGGCCTTGTGGGCAAAGAAGCCTTTTTGCTGACTTGATTTTTGGTTACTTTGTATCAAGTACTCAGCATTTGTAATTCCAACCCGAGAAAGTAACTTTAAAAGAAGCGTTACCATAAAACCGTCTTTTGTCATGGTGCCCTCGGAAGCCCGTTATCAAGTTTGGTCGTATTCTTATTAATGACAACCCGCATGGTGGTGGCATAGCCAACCCCGTTTAAGAGTTTATCTATTGTCCAAGAATACCCGGCAACGCTTCTTTTTTATCCACGTAAAGTTAATGATGATGAGACAAAAAAAGAACGCATTTCCAGTTATCAACCCCAATGCAGCCGGTATTGACATTTCCAGTAAAGAACATTATGTAGCTGTAAACCCATCTCTGTGCGAGCAGCCGATCAGAAGTTTCGGTGCTTTCACCGATGAACTTCAGGCAATGGTTGAATGGTTAAAATCATGCAAAGTAGATACCGTTGCCATGGAAGCCACAGGCATTTATTGGGTTAGCTTATTTCTGTTGCTGGAAGAGGCTGGCTTTGAAGTGGTGTTGGTCAATGCCCGACATGTAAAGAACGTTAGCGGCAAAAAGACAGACATGAGTGATGCTGAATGGATCCGACAGTTACATAGTTGCGGATTATTATCTGCCAGTTTTCAACCAGATTCATTTACGCGTACGCTCAGAACTTATATGCGGCATCGTAAAAACCTGCTGGATATGAGTGCTACCCATATCCGTATGATGCATAAAGCACTGGAACAAATGAACATTAAATTGCAACATGTGATCGCAGATATAACCGGAAAGTCGGGGCAGGCTATTATTCGTGCTATCATTGATGGCTGTACTGATGCTGAAGTATTGGTTAGCTTGCTCGATCGTAGAATAAAGGCAACTCCTCAAGAAGTAAAGCGCTCCCTTAACGGCATTTGGAAGCCGGAGCATCTGTTCGAATTAAAACAGTCCTTTGAACTTTATCATATCTATCAACAAAAGATAATAGACTGTGACAGGTGTATTGAAAAACAACTATATGAGAGATGCGATGTGGAGATATCGCTAAAAGCTCATATTAAAAGTAATAAGAACGACTTGAACTTCAACGTCACCAATATCTTACAGCAGATCACCGGAACAGATCTTACTGCATTATTCGGCATCAATAGCAACACGGCAGCTGAGCTTCTGAGTGAAACAGGCTTTGACATGAGTAAATGGCCAACAGCCAAACACTTTACTTCGTGGCTAAACCTGGCGCCTAACAATAAGATATCCGGAGGTAAATTACTAAGCAGTAAAATCCCTAAAAAGAAAAACAAAGCAGGCCAAGTCTTTAAAATGGCCGCCTATGCTGTTCAACGCAGTAAGAACTGGTTAGCGGCCTTCTATCATCGTATTAAAGCCAGATCAGGCCCTGCTAAAGCAATTACCGCTACTGCCAGGAAGATCGCTACTATCTTCTACAAAATGTTAAAACAAAAAGAAATATTCAAACCTATCGCACTTGATATATACCAACATGCGTTCCAACAGACCCAACTTAAAAGGCTTGAAAAACAAGCTAAAAAGCTCGGCTTACAACTTAAGCCTATTCTAGTTACTTAAGAGACAAAGTAACAGCCCTCCCGCGGCAATTGAGCGGGCCAATTTCGTTTAAATACTAATGCTGTTAAAACAACATAGTTTTACAATTGTCCTAAAGAGATTGCCACGCTATACTCGCAATGACATATTGTTTAGGACAAGCACCAATGAATTAATGAACCAATAAACCAACATGAACAGAAGAACATTCCTATACACCGGCGGTATGCTGGCAGCAGCATCGTCC
>NZ_JBAZRC010000019.1:0-40308 GCF_041663085.1 Mucilaginibacter sp. | reverse complement strand
GCTTGGCGCAATGGGCTACACCCAGATAGAAAGCTACGGCAGCGATAAGGGCATCTTTTGGGGCAAAACCAATACCGAGTTTAAAAAGATTGCCACCGGCTTTGGCCTTAACCTGGTAAGCACCCACTACAACCCATGCACCCTGCCCGAGTTTGATAAACTGGCAGCGCAGGCGGCAGAGGTAGGTATGAAGTACCTGGTATGCCCATGGCTCGGCCCGCAAAAATCTATCGAAACCTTTAAAACCTTTGCGGATGATTTTAACAAGCGTGGTGCCATCTGCAAAAAGCACGGCCTCAGGTTTGGCTACCACCCGCACGATTACCCGTACAAACCCGTAAACGGACAACTACCTATCGACGTGCTGCTTGCCGGTACGGATAAGGAGCTGGTAGACTTCCAGATGGATGTATACTACACCGTAACCGAGGGCGCCGACCCATACGCCTACATCACCAAACACAAAGGCCGCTTTAAACTGGCCCACATGCGCGATGTACTTAAGAAACGCCTCCCCGCAGGCAGCAAGGAAGAGTCCGCCTGCGATATGGGCGAGGGCATCATCGATTTCAAAAAGTTTATCAGTGTTGGGCAGGATAACGGTATGCGTTACTTTTTTGTAGAGCAAAGCCGTTTTTACCACGAAACCCCGCTGCAAAGCGCGCAGAAGAACGCGGCGTATCTGAAAGGGTTGAAGCTTGTGTAATAAATTATAGTTCCCTCCCTTGGGAGGGTTAGGGAGGGGTTAAACATGTTGCATAGTTGGCTAAACCCCTCCCTGCCACTACACAATCCATCGCGCGCCTCCCCAGGGAGGGAGCTTTAAATAGGCGTCCGCGCCCCGCCCGCCATACCCGTTCCTGCGGACGGACGGACACCACACAAAAAAGCCTGTACGGTAACAAACTATACAGGCTTTTCTTTTTGTCTTGATTCTTGACTCTTCTCGTCCTGACTCTACAAAAGGTATATCTTAAAAAACTTCTTGCCGTATTCGCCCCAACCTTCCATGGCTTTGCCGAGGGTGGTTTTAAGGCCCTGGTAGGTAACAACCTTGCCTTTTGCCGGTACTTTTAACGATGCTTCGGCTACGGGCAGGTCGGTAACCTTGGTGGCAAACCAGGTAACGTTCTCGTGCGGCAGGGCAAGGCCAAGTATCATACCCGGCAACCCGGTGAATGATTCGGGGCCGCCCGATACCGGGATCTCTTCGCTGTAAAAGGCCACTACGTATATAGAATCCATTACCACGGCGTTGGCGCGGCGGCACATGTAACCGGCAATTTCGCGGGTTTCGTCGGTAATTTTCCAGGTGATCTTACGGGTGCTATCCTTCATCAAAAAACCCTCGTCGAACACCTTTTTACCGGTGATGCTGTAGTTGGTGTTCAGGTCGGTATAAACCGTGTTTATTTGCTGGGCCAGTGGCATATCGCTAAACCAGCTGTTTGATGGCGGCGCATCTTCCACAACCGGGGAATACAGGGTTTTGTTGCCGCCAAAGGTTAACGTGCTTTTAAGGATTTTAAACTGCGGGTTGTTTTTCTTGTACGATTCAAAAGCGGGGGCGTACCAGCTTTCGTTATCCTTGTTTATTACCTTTTTAATAACGCCGTACATGTTCACTTTTTTCTCGAACTCGATGGTACCCGATGTGGTGAAATGCGTGTTTTGGGCAAACAGCAGGCTGCTTGCAAACATGCAGGTAAATAATGTTAACAGGTGCTTCTTCATTGCTTGATATGTCTTTATTTATATATCCTTAACTTATTTTTTTGGAGCGCCGCCGCCCATGCCGTTAAAATCCCATGTTACCGATAGCATAAAATACCTGCGGATGGTAGTGTAACGGTTCTCGGTGATCAGGTTGCTTGATGCGCTGCGGGTAAAGCCCTGGTTTTGGTTTAGTAAATCGTTGCCGCTTATTGATGCCTTTAAATTGTCGCCTTTAAAAAACGCTCTGCTTATACGGGCGTTGATAATGGTTTGGCGGAAAGCGTTATCAAATGATTGTGTAGCGGCGGTGTACTGGTATTGGCCATCACTGCCTATTTCAATTTTACCCGGCAGGAAAATACTCAGGTAGTAGTCGGCGTTAAAACCACGGCCGTTGTTGTTTCTATCGGGCTGTAACGAAGCCTGGCCAACGGTATAATTAGGCCCGCCGCTTATGTATATGGTGTATTTTTTCTCTTTGTATTTTGACAGGCCAATGGTACCACCATAAGTGTTTGATTTGGTTTTGTTAAGCTCGTTATTTACCATGCTGTAATAAATGTTACCTCCGGTATTTAGCCTTGCATTAATGTTAAGGCCTATAACGCTTAGTTTTCGGCTCATATCCAAACCAAAGTTATAGTTGGATTGCTGCTTATCGTTAAGGTTTACCGACTGTATAATGCTCCTGCCTTCTTTATCGGTAACCACATTGCTTACAATAGGGTTGGTGGTAAAGTTATAACTACCGTTTAACCAGATGGATTGATCGCTGATAACTTTATACATGTTATAGTAACCATAAAACCCGTTGGTGAAGGATGGTTTTAGGTTAGGGTTACCAATAGTTTGGTTCACCGGGTCGGTATTTACGCGGATGGGTTGTAACTGATCAATAGTTGGTTGGGTTTGGTTACCGTAGTAGCCAAAGTTTAAGCCGCTGTAGTTAGATATTTTATACTGAAAATTTGCCTGCGGGCTCCAGTTGGTAAAGTTACGGTGGCCCGATAGACCGGTTATCTCGTCAACCTGTTTATAATCTATATTGGCTACGCGTGTACCAAAGCGCAGGGTGCTTTTGCCTTTTTTATAGTTAAAGTTGATACCGCCCTGGTTTGATGTTTGATCGAAAACGTAATGGTTACTTAACGAGTCGTTCAGCAGGTTATAGTTACCGGGTGCCGATTGGTCGAACGATTTCCTATCCGCGTTGCTATTATTTGTGCTGAACCCGTAGTTAAAGATAACCGATAATGCCTTAGAGAGAGGCTCGGTATAGGTTAAATTGGAACTAAACCGCGATGTTTTGGTGTTGTCGGTTTTTAACTGGTCAACAATTTCGCTGCTTTTTGGCGTACCGTCGGTGTTAAATATTTCCAGGTCTGATTTCAGGAAACCGCGCGCTTTGCTTTCGGTAACACCGGCAATTACATTAAGCGATAGGGTACGGCCGGTTTTCTTCAGTTTTTTTGTGTACAATGCCGATGCATTGAACAATTGCTGATCTACCTTATTGCTCAGTGTACGGCTGTTGGTGTTGATCAGTGTGCTGTCTATCCGGCGGCTTTCGGCATTGCTGGTAGTGTGGGTATCGCTGTTTTTTATAGTACCATCAACAGATACTTTTAAGGTTGATGTGGTATCAAGCTTAACGGTATACGTTGCATCCAGTTTTTGCCTGAACATGTAGTTATTAAAGGTTTGGTCGGTATTGCTTTTGATGATATTGGTTGAGTCGCCGGGCAGGTTTTGCTGCTGTTTGTTATTGCGGGTGCCATCAACCTCTAATGAGCCTGCTTTGTAATTGGTATTAAGGCTGTTTTTATCGTTATTCCATTTATTATCGTAGTGCACACCGCCGGTGTAAGCCTTAGGGATACCTTGCTTGTCATACATGCCGTTAAAAGAGTCGAGGCCGCCATCGTTGCTGCCACCGTCAAAAAAAGCGTTGCCATCATCACCAAACTGTATCCCCCCGCCGGTGCCCAATTTATTATTATCCTGCCAGCCAAGGCCTGTTTTACCTGTGTTGCCAACGGTGCCGTAAACACTGAATTTCTTTTTACCCTTAAACTTGTTATAAAGCCCCTGCCCCTGGTAGTAGCCATCTGTACCAATGCCGGCATCCAGCTTACCAAAGTAGCCGTTCTTTTTATCCTCTTTTAGCTTAATGTTAATGGTTTTGGTTTTCTGCCCATCGTCAATACCGGTAAAGGCGGCCTGGTCGCTTTTTTTGTCGTAAAGCTGCACCTTATCAACCATATCGCCGCGAATGTTTTTGGTAACCAGCGTAGGGTCATCGCCAAAAAACTCTTCGCCATCAACCAGTACCTTTTGTACGGTTTGGCCCTGCGCGGTTATTTTACCATCCTTATCCACCTGTATACCGGGCAATTGTTTCAGCAAATCCTCAACCTTGGAGTTTGGTTGTATGGTGTATGCTTTGGCGTTAAACTCGGTAGTATCGCCTTTTATTTTTATGGCAGCAACGGTGCCTTTTATAAGCACCTCGTTCAATAACCTCGATTTTAGGTTCATGTTGATATTGCCAACATTGTGGGTGGTTTTAGCAGAATCTAAAGTAAAGTTTTCTACGTAATCGGCATAACCGGGGTAGGTTACCAGTAATATAAACTTGCCTTTACCCAGGCCATTTATAGTGAATGAGCCATTTGCAGCGGCCCTGGTAAATTTGCGCAGGGTAGAATCTTTTGCGTTTAGTACGCTGATAGAGGTGTTTACCAGCTTAATGTTGGCAACGCTATCAACCGACGCCCCTTTAACCGAATAAGAATTTTGTGCAAAGGTAGAAAAAGAGCACAGGCATAGTAATACCAGTGCTGTAATTGTGAATTTCATACTTAGGGTTTATTGTGGAGCCAAGATATAACTAAAAGTTTAGTAATAAAAAGGCGGGGCATGTTAAAAAGTGTTAAATATGCCTTTAGAGTGGCATAGTCACACTATTGTTACTTATTAACAACAATAAAATTTAAAACACGCCGGGCCACACTAACCCGTTAAAAAAGGCTTTATATATGATCAGCGTGTATAAATGAAGGGGCTGTTGAAAGAGGAAAGACCCGGAAGTTCCTGATCTTTAGCAGAAAGTATAGCATCTTTTTCGGCTATGCCCCAGCCAATAGCCAGTTCGGGGTCGTTCCAGGCCAGGCCAATTTCTGATGCCTTATTATAAAGCCCGCCGCTTACTTTGTAGGCAAAAATGGTATCGTCAACTAAAGTTAAAAAGCCGTGTACACAACCCGGCGGTATCCAAAGTTGCCTGTGGTTTTTGGCGGTAAGTTCTACCGATACATGCCTGCCATAAGTAGGCGAACCTTTGCGTACATCAACCGCAACATCTAATACAGCGCCTTGTAAAACCCTTACCAGTTTGCCCTGGGCATATGGTGGTGCCTGCGCATGCAGGCCCCTGATTGTATTTTTTTGCGACAGGGATTGGTTGTCCTGCACAAAATCGGCATCGATGCCGGCATCGTTAAAAACCTTTTTACTGTAGCTTTCAAAAAAGTAGCCGCGGTCGTCGTTAAAAACTTTGGGGTCAAATATCAGTACGCCGGGTATAAGGGTTTCGGTAATCGTCATTATTCGTCAACCGTTTTCATTAATGTATTAAATAATACAAAGCGTTCGTTAAATTGTAGCTGGTGTATCTCCTGGAATTTAAACAGGTGGGTACGGTAATAATCCTGGAATTGTTCAATGGTATCGGCGTTAAACTGCAGGCAGTAGGTGATACCATCGTTTGGCGAATCGATAATGGTAAGCAAACGGTACGAGCTGAAGCAGCCGGTAGCCATAATTGCAGGGATGTGTACCTCTTTTATCCAGGCTAACCATTCCTGCTCAACAGTATCATCTAAAATTACGGTGTCGTTATATACAATCATGCCGCAAAAGTACTATTTTGATTACACAGATTGAAGTCTGATTTCACCGATTAGAGAACCTATGTTACCAATGAGCTAATGGACATCCCGATAGCTATCGGGAGAGCCAATAATCTAACTCGCATCATTCTTATCGCCCCGTAACAGCCTGAAGCGTTTACGGGCATCGTTTATCCAGAGGCTGCCGGGGTAATCGGTAATGATCTTCTGGTAGTAAGTTTTGGCCTGGTTGGCATCGTTTAGTTTGGTTTCGTAAATATCGCCCAGCATGTAAACAGCATCATCGGCCCACAGGTCAAATGAGTGTTTTTCAACAATCTCTTTTAATATGGTTACGGCATTGGTAAA
Source organism: Mucilaginibacter sp. (assembly GCF_041663085.1). Lineage (GTDB taxonomy): Bacteria > Bacteroidota > Bacteroidia > Sphingobacteriales > Sphingobacteriaceae > Mucilaginibacter. Next base: position 34,333 of record NZ_JBAZRC010000019.1, on the reverse strand, counting down.
ATTCTTTTGCTGTATCATAATGCGTGCTTTGGCCATTAGTATATCTGCTTCGAGTGCGTTGCCCGGGTATTTTTTGTCGATGCTATCCAGCGTAAGCATGGCTTTGGCGGGTTGTTCGGCAAATATCAGCAGATCGGCGCGTGAGTAAATTTTAAGCGCTTTACCCGCGCTATCGGCATTCAGGTTATCAGATATCAGCAACGACAGGTTCAGTGCATCGTTAGCAATAAGCTGCGTGGTAGCCGCTTTCAGGATATTCAGTTGCCGGCGGGCCCAGTCAAAATCGCCTGTATAGTAGGCCAGCTTGGCATTGCGCAATGCGGCATCCTGCGCCATGGGGGTGGCCGTGTTGTCTTTTTCTACCTGGCTGTATAGCAGGGAGGCATCCCAGGGTTGGTTGTTAAGCAGGTAAATATCACCCAGATCAAGCTTGCAAGCGGCCAGCAGGGCGGGCCTTACACCTTGTATGGCAATGGCGGCCTCCAGCAAAGCCTGTGCATCTTTTAGCTTATGCAGCTTAAAAGCTTGCAGATTGGCCAGCTTTTGCATTGCAAACACGGTGCCCCGGCCGCGGCCAAGTTCGTTCAGCAGGTCGGTATAATCTTTTTCCAGTCCCAGCAGGTCGGCCTGGGTATACTGGCCGTTTGTTACCTTCAGGTTTTTGGTGTTGATGAGCTCAATTTTGGCAGATATGTAATTCTGATTATCCTTATCGCCTTTGCTCACAATGTATTCGTACCCACGTATGGCGGCATCGTAAGCCTCGTTAGCTACGAGTGTGCGGCAAAGTTCAAACACGTTACTGCCGTCATCATTTTGGCGGCGGCTTAAGGCCAGCGCCTGGTTCAGCGCCATATCAAACTCCTTTTGCTGCAAAAACTGCCAGGTAAGCAGGTTGGTGTAAACAACTTGCTGCGGGTCCTTCTGGATGCGTTTAAGTAACGATACTTTAAGCATATCATAATCCGCAGGGCCTTCGTAAACGGTAGCCAGCGTGCTTTCGGCCTGGCTTAAAAATACAGGGTTTGCGGGCAAAAAGGTAAGGTATTCTTCGGTAAGGGCGGCTTTATCGCGTTTGTAACGGTACAGGGTTATCAGCTCAAAAGCAAAGGCATTATCATTATGGATCAGCTTACGGCCCTGTAAAAATATTTTAATGGCGTAATCGGCGTTGGCGCTCTGGTAAAACTGCGAGGCTATGTTGGCAATAGCCCCCTGGTCGGCAGGGAGGTTCCTGATCAGGTCGTTATACAAGGCATCGGCCTTGGCGGTGTTGCCCTGCTGGGTGTATACAGACCCAAGCGCAATGGTGTATTCATTATTGCCGGGGTATTTGCGCAGCATTTTTTTAGTGATGGTTTCGGCCTCATCAAATTTCTTAAATGTTAACAGGCTGGTGAGATATTGTTGATAATAAGCTTCATTATCCTGCTTAAACAACTTTTGGTATATATCAAGGGCCTTTTGCTGTTCGCCGTTTGCGGCGTATTGGCGGGCAAGTAAAAGATCGTTATTTTGGGCTAAAAGCCTTGTGCTGCAAATAAATAATACCAGTACCAACACGTATAATCGCTTCATTCTTTTTTTATATTTTAGCCTTGCGGGGATATATTATATGTAACGTTGCAAGCGGGTAAAATTGTAGTGACATTTGTATAAACATTAACTAAATTAACTAATTTGACCTCTCTTAACAATTAGGATAAACCAAATGCAGGGTCGTTTAAGATCATTTTTGTTCATAGCTTTTATACTTGTTTTTTGCGCCTGCAAACAAAACCAAGTAAGGCAAATACCTGTAAGTGACTTTTTTAAGACACCCGAGAAAAGCTTTTTCAAAATCTCGCCCGATGGTAAATATATCTCTTATTTAAGGCCTTATAAAGATAAACAAAATATATACATACGGTCGTTAGCTACCGGCGCCGAGCAAATGGCAACCAATTTTACCGATTACTCGGTACGCGATTACTCCTGGACGTTTAATAATCAGATAGTTTTTACGCAGGATATTATCGCTGTGGATGAATTCAGGATATATACGCTTGATGTGGCTACACTAAAGGTGAAAAGCCTGGTTAACCTGGAGAAGGCGCGCATCCGTATACTGAACCGTAACCGTATGCAGCCCGATGTAATAACCGTGGCCATGAACAAGCGCGACCCGGTTAACTTTGATGTGTACCGCTTAAATGTTAAAACCGGCGAACTGAAGCCTTATTTGCTAAACCCCGGCAATATCACCAAATGGTACCCTGATGCTAATGGTAACATCCGCCTGGTTAAGGTATCTGACGGAGTTAACGAGAGTATCCTGTACCGCGCAAACGATAAGGCGCCGTTTAAGTCTATCATCAAAAATAATTTTAACGACAGGGTAGAACCGATTGCTTTTACTGGTGTTAAGAACGATTTTTACGCCTTATCAAACGTTAACCGCGATAAAACCGCACTTATAGAGATAAATGCCGAAACCGGCAAAGAAGCAAAGGTTGTTTATGCCAGTGATAAGGCCGATATACTGGGTGTTGATTATTCAAAAGGCAAACACCGCTTAGAGCTTGTGGGATGGGAAGAAGCCAAACCACAGAAACATTTTTTGGATAATGATATAGCAAAACTTTACAAAAACCTGTCGGGTAAGATAAAAGGCAACGCCGTAGATATTGTTGACCGAGACAGCGCCGAGAATAAGTTTATTATAGTTAGCTCGACCGATAAGAACCCCGGTTCGTACTACCTCTATGAGCGTGGCGGGGATAAGCTTACTAAACTTGCCGATATTAACCCCGAAATAAAACCCGAAGAGCTTTGCGATATGCAACCCATATCGTTTAAAGCCAGCGACGGGATGACGATAAACGGCTATCTGACCATCCCGCAAGGGAAGGAAAGAAGGAACCTGCCGGTTGTAGTGATGCCACACGACGGGATCTGGGGGCGTAACTCATGGGATTATGATGCCGAGGTACAGTTTTTGGCCAACAGGGGTTATGCCGTGTTCCAGGTAAATTTCCGTGGATCTGCCGGGTATGGTAAAGCATTTCGTATGGCCGGTTTTAAGCAGGTAGGTGGCAAAATACAGCAGGATATTACCGATGGCGTAAAATGGCTTATAGCCAATAAAATAGCCAACCCCAAAAAAATAGCCATTTTTGGCGGTGGTTTTGGCGGGTTCTCGGCTTTGTACGGTGTGTCATTCCACCCCGAAATGTATAATTGCGCGATTGTTAAATACGGGCTCATCAACTTTTTCACCTACTTAAAAGATGCGCCGCCATTTTTTAAACCCTATTTAAAAATGACCTACGAGATGGTGGGCAACCCCGAAACAGACGCCGACCACCTACGGGCCATATCGCCGGTTTTTCATACCGATAAAATAAAAAGCCCGCTGCTGATATTCCAGGGCGCGAAAGACCCGCGGGCCAATATCAGCGAGCTTAACCAGTTTGTGCGCGAGTTGAATAAACGCAACGTGCCGGTAATATACCGCCTTAAAGAAAACGAACGCGCTTATTTTAAAAGCGAACATAACCGTATGGAAATGTACGCCGAGATAGAAACCTTCCTGAGCAACAATATGCAGGTTAAACCCTAACCTGTTATGAAAGCGCAGAAAAATCTATACCGCAAAAATTTTTCGCTGATAACCGCATTCCTGGTGCTGATAACGGTGAGCCTTGTTATCGCGATCGTTATATCGTATAACCTTACCACCAAGTATGTGGAAAACGAATTTGCCTCTAAAAAGATAGAGGTGCTTGATCAAACGGTTAAGCCTTATTACGATTTCTTCCAGTTAAAGATCCCCGAGATTACCTCCTACCAGGGTTTCTTAGATTCGGCATCGGCGGCAAACTATTCGGCTACGGTTTTTAAAAGCTACCCCTTTGTGCGCAAGGTGTTGTTTTATGATATTCAGATTGGTAACCCCTCGTCTAAAAAGCCTGCCAATAAACAAGGCATCTCTGTAAAAACAGTTTACCAGTACAAGCCTAAGCATGGCAGTGTAAAGGGGTATAAAGATTCTGTTTGGGCAAATGATGGTGATTTTAAAGACATGGCGCTGAAGCTGAGTAACTTTATCAGCATAGCCGATACCTCGCGCCTGCCCACTCAGGACGAGATATTCCGTACTTTTTACAATGTTACGCCCGATAAAATAAGCTACCTCAACATCCCCCGCCGCGAGGATATCAGGATCTATCAGTTGCTGTTAAAAAAAGGGGATACCAAAGCTTTTTATAAACAAAACATGCTTACCTTTTTGCTGGATGCACATCAGCTTAAAGTTAAAAACACCCATCCCGAGTTGTACCAGCAGGTTACCATACAGCCCGTAGTTTACGATCCGCTTGATATAGAAGATGGCCGTAAAGTAACCGAGGCCGCGTTAACCGGCGCTTTCTCAAACTTTAAGCTGTATTTTATTTCAACAAACCAGCATCTTACCAAAGAGATTGACAGGCGGTTTTTGCCTATATGCGCTATTGTATTGCTTATTTACTTTTTTTTGGTGCTGATAAGCTGGCTTATATACCGCAACCTAAACATTAACCTAAAGGTGTTTAAGCTGCAGTACGATTTTATAAACAACTTTACCCACGAGTTTAAAACCCCGGTGAGTGTTATAAAAATTGCGGGCTCGAACCTTAAAGGGGATGCCGAACTAAGCGAACGACAGCGCCGCCATTACGGTAAAATACTGGATGAGGAGGCCGACAAGCTGAACGACCTGATGAACAAGCTACTCAGTTTTACCCAGTTGGAAAACCGCTCTATTACCGTAAAGCGCGAGGAAATAAATCTGCAGCAATTTGTGAAAGGGTATATTGATACCTTTAAGATAAAATATCCAGATTTTAAACTTGACTTTAATATTGAGAATGTAAATAAGTTTTACAGCGACCCGGTACTGTTGGGGAGTGTGTTCCAGAATTTGATGGAGAATGCCTACAAATATTCGCACCCGGGTAAAAAAGAATTATTTATAAATATTAAGCCCGAAAAACGCAATATTGTATTTTCATTTGCCGATAAGGGCATAGGCATGGCCCGGTATGAGCAGGGTGATGTGTTTAAAAAGTTTTACCGCATAGAGAACCAGTACAATCAAAATGGAAGCGTAGGCCTGGGCCTTGCTTTTTGTAAAGAACTGGTTAACTTTATGGACGGAGAAATAGACGTTACCAGCAAGCTTAATGTAGGGTCGACGTTTATTGTTACCTTGCCTTTAGGGCATTAGATAGATGTGCGGGTATGCAGATCTCAGATGTGCAGATTTAGGATTTAGAGTTTAGGATTTAGAATTTTTTAGATGAACAAAGAAATTAAAATAGCACTGGTTGAGGACGATGAGAACCTAAGGTTTTTAGTGGCCGAACGCCTGCAAAGTGAAGGCTACAAAGTTTTAGAAAGCAACAACGGCGAAGAAGCCGAAAGCATGATACTGGCCGAGCAGCCAGATATTGTACTGCTTGACTGGATGCTGCCCGGCAAACAAGGCAGCGAAGTATGCAGCAGCCTGCGCGAAAAAGGGTTTGATAAGCTGGTTATTATGATGACCGCCAAAGCCCAGGATATTGATAAAATAGGCGCCTACAACTTTGGTGTGAGCGATTATATAACCAAGCCCTTTAATATGGATGTGCTGGTAGCGATGATAGACAGCAAGATCAAATTCTCGCTGAATAACGAGCGGGCCGAATCGCACAAGTTTGGGAATATGGAGCACCTGCCCAACACCCACCTGCTGATACGCGATGGCCGTAAAACCGAGCTTACTATTTTAGAGAACCGCATACTGCTATACTTCCTTAAAAACAAAAACAAGGTTATAAACCGCGAAGAACTGATGATGGAGGTTTGGGGCTACAATGCTGACGTAAACACCCGCACGTTAGATATGCACATTGTTCGCCTGCGTAAAAAGATAGAGAACAACCCCGATTCGCCAACCTACCTGCAAACAGTTAGGGGTATTGGGTATAAGTTTGTTTATTAGCAAAGACACAAAATTGCAGTCGCCCGGCTCTTGCCGGGTGACGACTATTAGGCGGCGTCCCGCCGCAGTGAGTAATAGTTAAGCGGCCGGAGGCCTTATAATAATAGTCACTCGGCAAGAGCCGAGCGACGGCAGAGATTGCCGCGCTATCGCCCGCAATGACGGATTTTAATGTGTGATTTTATATAGTCTTGTCACCACAAAATCCCCAAAGAATCTCTTCTCCTCAGTAACATCATATCCAAATTTACTGAACTGTTTCCCTACATCAGGCAATCGCCATGCGGGTACGCCGCAAAGCACTTTAAAAAACAGTAGCATGCTTTTCAGCATCAGGTATTGCCACCATTTGCCGGTAAGTTGAAAATCGGTATTTAACCACAGGCCGCCGGGTTTTAAGGTTTGGTGGATGTGTTGAAATACACCGGGCAAGGTATCTTCGGTAAAATTATCAAACAAAAAGGGGGTTATTACCACATCAAAATCTGCGGTTAAACCAGCATCTTCAACGGCTTTGTTTATAAATTCAACCTGGTTTGCGCCGGTGTTTCGCTTGCGGGAAAGCGCCATCATTTTGGCCGAGATCTCTATGTAGGTAATGCTTAAACCACCTGGATGCAGTTTGGTTATCTCCTCCAGTATCCAGCCAGTACCGCCGCCAACTATTAATACTTTGGCATTTTCAGGGATGAGTGGTAAAAGCCAGGTTTGCGCGTTAACCAGGGCTTTGCCAAATACCAGCCGCGAAAGCTTGTCATAAAAGGAGGCCGAGTTATCGTAATTAGCCGGCATAGCTGTTGCCGAAAACAAGGCCGAAACCTACCAGTATTACGTATTGCAGTATCAATACACCATCCATATAAAGGAAATAGTAGTATTCGTCCTTCTCCCATTTCGATTTAAATATCAGCCAGCCCATGAGTATGGCGGTGGTAGTAAGGCCAAAAAAATCCAGACTAAAACCATTGTTCCTGAAAAGGAATAGCAGCACAATATAACCCGCGAGCAGCATCTGGCAAAACAGATATGCATTCTTTTCGCCCCAGGCAACCGGGATGGTTTTAAGGCCGGCCTGGCGGTCGCTAAACAGGTCGCGGATATCAAAGGGAATGGCAAGGGCGAATATAAACAGGAAACGCTTGGCTATCATGATGGTAATATCCCGCATGGAGATATCTGCAAGGTGCAGATCCTGTGCCTCCAATACGGGCAGCAGTACGCAGCTCATGGTCCACACTAAAGCGATGAGGAAGGTTTTTAAGCCGGGTATATTGCGAAGCCCAAACTTTTGCTCGCCTATACTAAATATGGGCAGGCTATAACAAAATGAAAGGACAGAAAGAAATATGAGCAATATGCGCGATTCCATCGACAGTAGAAAGAACAATGGGATAAGCGATAATAGCGAGATCATGGTAAAGGTTACCATTAACCTGTAGTGCGCAAAAAACCAGCGTACACGTTTATAGGGCGATTTCTCGGGATGCCTGGGTTTGCTAAGTAGTATGCTGAAATTATAGATGCCCAGTGTTGAGGTGAACAGCAACCCGGTAACACTATAAACTGGTTTTGAACCGATAATGTGAAAAGTAACCAAGGCCTGTGCCACCGCACATAACGACATGAAGATGTTACTGAAAAGCAAAAAATCAAGCGTGCTTTGGAAGGCTTTTTTCATCGGTTTTGCTAAAATACGGCAATAGGAATAAAAAATAAACAATTATTTTTTATCGTTTGCTGCAGTCGCCTGGCTCCAGCCGGGTGACCGTTATTATAAGGCCTCTGGCCGCCTAACTACTTATCAATACGGCGGGACGCCGCCTAATAGTCGTCACCCGGCTGGAGCCGAGCGACTGTATAAATAGCGACTGCATAAATATTAAGCTTTTAACGTCGGGTCTTCCCCTGTTTTTAAAGTAAACATCGTAATCTCCGGTAATATTCCAATCCGGCCGGGGTATGCTAAAAAGCCATAGCCAACATTTACGTAGATCTGCTGGTGTTTTTCGCGGTACAAACCTGCCCATTCCTGGTAAACATATTCTATCGGGCTCCATTGAAAATCATCGGTACGTACGCCAAACTGCATGCCATGGGTATGCCCGCTAAACATCACATCTATCTGCGGATATTTTGGGATCACCTCGGCCCGCCAGTGCGATGGGTCGTGCGATAATAGCAACTTCACGGGCAGGTCGTCTGTATTTACAACGGCTTTTTCCATTTTGCCATATTTGGGGAAACGGCTCATTTCGCCCCAGTTACCTATACCCAGGATACCCAATTCTTCGTTGCCAACTTTTATACGGCGGTGTTCATCAATCAGCAGGTCCCAGCCAAGGGTTTTGTGGGCCTGTATCATATCGGCAAAATTCCTGTCTTTGTCTGCAGGAGTAGGCCATTGGCCGTAGTCGCCGTAATCGTGATTGCCCAGTATAGAATATACCCCCAGCGGTGCGCGCACTTTTTTAAATACATCAACCACACGGTTCACCTCTGATGTTTGCCCGTTCACCAAATCGCCGGTAAAAAATATCACATCAGCCTTTTGGTTCATCAGCATATCAACGCCGCCATGCATATCATGCACGCTATGGAAACTGCCTGAGTGAATATCAGAGATCTGCCCTATGCGCATTCCATCAAATGCCTTTGGCAGGTTTGGCAGGTAAAGGGTTACATTTTTTACCTGATAGTCATACAAGCCTTTAGACATGTTGTGCTTAATAAGGTAAAGCGGCACAGCGCCGGCCAGTATCCCGGCCTTCATCAAAAACTCCGACCGTGGCATGGCTTTAAAAGTAGCATGAGCCGTGTCAGTTGCAGGTTTTTTATTTTTGCGGGATAGGTAAACAATAAACCGGCGTACGTCATCCACAGCTATAAACAGCGCGTAAAACAGCTTAAATATAAATGTGATGAAAAACAGGAACAGGAACGCACCGCGCGCACCTACCGACATTTTGCTATATATGCCCAGCAATAAAACGGCTATTAAAAATACCGCCCCAAACCAATACAAACCCCAAAACCACTTTTTACGCATAAACTTAAACGCGGTGTTTATACCCCTTAACAGGTAATAATCAAGCGCTAAAAGTACAAGTGGTATCAGGATAAAGTATAGGGCGTTTCCCTGCATGAGGTGTTAAGCTGGTGAATAATTGCGTTAGTAACGGTCGTCAATGTCAAGGTCGTCTTCATCGGGCTCTAAGTTAAACAAGCTGTTAAACATATCCGAAAAAGCAAAGCCATTATCAAGAAAACCTTTATTCAACTGCGAAAACTCGGCCAACCCGTGCAAAATAAACTCCATTAACAGTAGCGTTTGGTTTTCGCTTAATCGTGGATGGAATTTTTTAACTACATCTTTTAATCCCGGCACGGCGTTCAGCGATTTTTTATAATCTACTAACGAAAGGTCATCTACCAGCGACAGTGTGTTGCCATCGCTAAACCAGTTAACAATATCGGCATAAGGGTTTGGCGCCTTTGCTTTCTTAGCCTTTTCCGGGTCAGGGAAAAACTGCAGCAACAGTGTTTTTATGGCTTTGCCGATAAGGATATTGGCCACTTTGCCCGGGCCTTCCAGTTCGCCCTCGTAAACCAGCTCTATTTTACCGGTGATGGCAGGGATAACACCCAGAAAATCGGAAATGCGGACGAAGGTAGTCGCCTCGCCGTTGATGATCATGCGGCGCTCGGCATTGCTGATCAGGTTTTCGTATGATGAGATGGTTAAACGCGCCGAAACCCCTGATTTTTTATCGATGTATTCGGAGTTACGCGCTTCAAAAGCAATTTGCTCAACTATGTCTTTCACCAGGCCATCGGCTTCAATATTGGCGCGTTGTTCATCACTTAACAGGGCTTCCTGCTGGGTAATTTTGCGGGAGATCTCTACCGTGCGCGGGTAGTGCGTCAATATCTGGCTTTCTATACGGTCTTTTAACGGCGTCACTATAGAACCACGGTTGGTATAATCCTCGGGGTTGGCTGTAAACACAAACTGAATATCCAATGGTAAGCGCAGTTTAAAACCACGGATCTGGATATCGCGCTCTTGTAAAATGTTGAATAACGATACCTGGATACGTGCCTGCAGATCGGGCAGTTCGTTTATCACAAAAATGCCCCTGTGTGCACGTGGAATTAAACCAAAGTGGATAACACGCTCGTCAGAGTAGGTGAGTTTCATGGTGGCGGCCTTTATCGGGTCAACATCACCTATTAAATCGGCAACGGTAACATCGGGTGTAGCCAGTTTTTCGGTATAACGTTCGCTGCGATGGATCCAGCCGATAGGCGTATCATCGCCCTTGCTTTCAACCGTGCTGTGGCCATACCAACTGATGGGTGCCAAAGGGTCGTCAAAAAGTTCAGACCCTTCTATATACGGCACATATTCGTCAAGCAGGTTTACCAGCAAGCGGGCAATACGTGTTTTTGCCTGGCCACGTAAGCCCAGCAGCAAAATGTTGTGGCGCGACAGGATAGCAGTTTGCAGGTCGGGGATAACGGTATCTTCAAACCCGATGATGCCTTCAAAACCGCCTTCTTTTTTTTGCAGCTGTGTAATCAGGTTAGCCCTCAGCTCATCCTTAACCGAACGGCTTTTGTAGCCTGTTTTTTTAAGCTCGCCGAGTGTTTTTATATCTAAGTATTTGCTCATTTCTTATTCTTGATTTCACCGATTTTTGTGATTTACCGATGATTAATTAATGATTTTTGTCTTGATTCTTTACTCTTGTTTCTTGAATCTATCTAACGTTTTTCCTTCTGTTTTTGGCGTAATCTTCAAAAATGTATTCGCCCAGGTTATTTAGCGAACTGTAGAACGCCTTGCCGCCGTTTGTTTCGGTAAACTGGCGTACAAACTGCTGCAGGTAAGGGTCTTTTGCTATCATAAACGTGGTGATAGGTATTTTTAACCTTTTGCACTGCGCGGCCATGTTAAGCGTTTTGTTCACCACTTTCCTATCCAGCCCGATGCTGTTTTTATAATACTTGGTGCCCTCCTTTAAGCAAGTAGGTTTACCATCGGTTATCATAAAAATTTGCTTGTTGTGCGTTTTACGGCGGCGCAGCAAATCGGTAGCCAGTTCAAGCCCTGCATAAGTGTTGGTATGGTAGGGGCCAACCTGCAGATAAGGCAAATCCTGTAGGGTAATAGGCCAGGCATCGTTACCAAAAACCACAATATCCAAAGTATCTTTAGGGTACTTGGTGCGGATTAGTTCGGCCAGGGCCATAGCCACTTTTTTTGCCGGGGTTATCCTGTCCTCGCCGTATAAGATCATGGAGTGCGATATATCGATCATCAACACTGTAGAAGTAAGGGTTTTGTAATCCATTTCCTCTACTTCCAGGTCGCGCTCGGTCATCATAAAATCGCCGCCTATGCCATGGTTAACCTGCGCATTCTGGATGGATTGCGTCATGTCTATCTGGTCCAGGCTGTCGCCAAACTCAAATTCGCGGCGTTCGGCGTTTTTTTCATCGCCCTGCCCGCTTTGCGGCGAACGGTGGTTGCCCTTGCCCGATTTTTTTAACTTTCCGAAAATTTCTTCTAACGCCGCCTGGCGAATGCTTTGCTCGGCTTTGGCTGTAATATTGAACTCGCCGCTTTGGTTATCCTCGTTCAGGTAACCTTTTTGCTTTAGCTCATCAATAAAATCGCCCATGCCGTAATCGTCATTGGTGATGTTGTATTGCTTATCTAATTCGTTAAGCCATGCCAAAGCCTCCCCGGCATCACCGGCGGTATAGTTCAACAATTCCAGGAATAACTTTAGTAATTCTTCAAATCCGCCCTTCGGGATCTGGTTTGGTTTAAACTGTGAAAATCCAAAACCACGCATATTTTACCCTTTCTTGAGTATAAAGTAACGCATTATTCAGTTCAAAAGTTTTAAACCGCGCCATTTAAACGCAATTGTTAACTAAGCATGACAATAGAGCCGGGTTTATACCAAACTTTTCTTGATACGGCCAATTTCATCACGGTTGTAAACCGGGTTGGCGCCACGCTGGCTGGTTACATAAGCACCAATAGCGCACGCGTTAAGCAATATTTTAGGGATGGGGTTATTTGCTATCAGGCCTGCCACAAAGGTAGCCAGGAATGCATCGCCTGCACCAACGGTATCAGCAACATCTACGCAGAAACCCGGATGCTCAAAAAACTCATAATCGTGCCAGATGATAGCACCCTGATCGCCACGGGTTACACAGATGGTTTTGGTATGATACTTTTTCTGAAACTCGGTGATCTTGCTTTTAAGATCGTTACTGCCGCCGCCAATAAGCAGGTCGGCTTCTTCCTCGTTCATTTTAATAACGCTGGCGCGGGCAGCAAGGGTTTCGATAGTTGCCAGCGTGTAATGCGGGTGGCGCAGGTTTACATCAAATATTTTGATGGCGTCTATCTCATCCAGCAGGTTTAACAAAGTATCGTGCGTTGCTTTTTCGCGACAGGCAAGGCTGCCAAAAACAATGATCGACGAGCGTTTTGCTGCTTCTATCAGGTTTTTGTCAAGGTGGATCTTATCCCATGAAACCGGCTGGGGGATAATATAGGTAGCCTGGTTTTTGTCGTCAAGCTCAACAGTAACCTCGCAGGTAGGCAGGGTATTATCACGTTGTATGAGGTCAGAGTATAAGCCGTTGTTTTTCAGAAAATCAAGCAGCTCATTACCCGATGCGTCGTTACCAACACGGCTGGCAAAAACTACATCTACGTGTTGCTGCACCAGGTGCCTTGCAACATTCATTGGCGCGCCGCCGGCTTTTTTTTCATCGCCGAAGGCATCCCATAAAACTTCTCCAAAACACAGTACCCTGTTTTTCATATATAGTGGAACGCTTAAAGGCTGTAAAGCTATAAAGGATTTATGGTAAACAATGTTAAATTTATAATAATTGACTGTACGATTTGTTAACATTTGTTTAACAATGAGTTGAGTTTTAATTTCACGCAAAGACGCAGAGGCGCAAAGCATGTAAGGGGATAAAATAAACATTGCGTTTTGGAGCGAAATATCTTTAATTGTGATTAGATTGATATATTTATCCTATGAAAAAGCTTATCCTCTCTTGCCTGTTGCTTCTTATATCTTGTTTATGCTTCTCTCAGGATAGGGAAGCCATTGTAAAACTTATGCACAACCAGCAAATTGCCTGGAGCAACGGTGATATAGATGGTTTTATGCAAGGGTACTGGAAATCAGACTCGCTGATGTTCATCGGTAAGCGGGGGCCAACCTACGGGTGGCAGCAAACGTTTGATAACTACAAAAAAGGGTACCCCGATAAAGCCGCCATGGGGAAGCTAACCTTCAGGATAGATAAGGTAGAGCTGTTAGGCAAACACGATGCTTTTGTAATGGGCGCCTGGAGCCTAGCCCGCGAAAAAGATGCACCCGGTGGTTACTTTACTTTATGGTTTAGAAAGATTAAAGGGGAGTGGAAGATAATTTGCGACCATACATCCTGAGATTTTATAACGATTCCATCGAATTCAAATGCAACCACTTTAAGCATCCGCACTTTATCAAATCACCGTCATATCCGTAATATTAATAGGCATATCGGGAAAAGTCGATATATCTTTGTGGTATGGATCAGGTAGAAATTTTCAAAGCACTCTCAAACAAAACAAGGCTACAGATACTCAACTGGCTTAAAGACCCCGAACTGCATTTTCCCGAGCAAAAGGAAAATGGCTTCGAAAATGGGGTTTGCGTTGGCCAGATTCACCAAAAAGCGGGGCTTACCCAATCTACCGTGTCCGAATATTTAACCAGCCTGCAGCGCGCAGGTTTGGTAACATCAACCCGTGCAGGGCAGTGGACTTACTACAAGCGTAATGAAGAAACCTTTGCCGCTTTAAGTCAGCTTATTCAATCAGAAATTTAATCAATCAGAATATATATGAACACAGATAGTTTATTCAGGCCGTTCAACCTGAAATCATTAAATATTAAAAACCGCATTGTAATGGCACCGATGACGCGTTCTTTTTCGCCCAACGGTGTGCCAACGGCAGATGTTGCAGCTTATTACAGCAAACGTGCCGAAGGCGAGGCCGGGTTGATCTTGTCTGAAGGTACGGTCATCAACCGCGTAGCATCATCAAACGATGCCAATGTACCGCATTTTTATGGTGCCGATGCTTTAGCAGGATGGAAGAATGTTATTGATGGCGTACACGCTGAAGGGGGCGCTATGGGCCCGCAAATATGGCACATGGGTATTATGGATAACCACGCTTCGGGTTGGGTACCGTCCCAACCGTTCGAAGGCCCATCGGGTTTAAACAGGCCGGGCAACAGCAATGGTAAAACCATGACCGAAACGGACATTGCCGATACCATTGCAGCTTATGGCCAGGCAGCGGCAGATGCTAAAGCTTTGGGGTTTGATACCGTAGAGATACACGGTGCGCATGATTATTTGATAGACCAGTTTTTTTGGGATGCAACCAACCAGCGTACTGATATTTATGGTGGTAAAACCCTGGCGGAGAGAAGCCGGTTTGCTATAGAAGTAATTAAAGAAGTACGCAAACGTGTAGGTGAGGATTTTGCTGTCATCATCCGTTTATCGCAGTTTAAACCATCGGCTTATGATAATAAATTAGCTAAAACCCCGCAAGAAATGGAAGCCTGGTTAAACCCTTTGGCTGATGCCGGTGCAGATATATTTCATTGCTCGCAACGCCGTTTTTGGGAGCCTGAGTTTGAAGCCAGCGACCTTAACTTTGCAGGCTGGGCCAAAAATGTAACCGGTAAAACCACTATAACTGTTGGTTCGGTAGGTTTAACAGGAGATTTTTTTGGCGCGTTTGCCGGTGAAAGCTCACAGCCAAGTTCGCTTGACGAATTATTAAGAAGATTTGACCGGGGGGATTTTGACCTGGTAGGTGTGGGCAGGCCATTACTGGCAGACCCATTCTGGACACAAAAGATCCGCGAAGGGCGCACTGATGAACTTGAAGGTTTTACCAAAGAAGCCCTTGGCAAATTGGTAATGTAATCAGCTGAGAATAGTATTAACAAAAAGCCCCCGGTTGGATAAGCAGCCGGGGGGCTTTTGTTTTCAATTTGGCTTATTGGTTACTAAAGCCTTTTACTATGCTATCATCAATGGTAGTTATATAATTTAAATAGGTGCGCCTTTTACCGGCAAGCTTAAGCAGCAGGAATAAACCAGCCGCATATATTAAGATACTCACAGGAGCGGTAACCCTCAGTATTGTTTGCGCACCCCATAAAGCATCATAGCATAAAGCACATGCGGCAATCACAAATACCGAATAGGTTGCAATATAACCGGCCAGCAATATCATTTGCCTGCGGGCTATATGCGCCTTAAAATAAAGCAACTCTTTAATAACCAGTTTTGTGCCGGTGGGTGTATAGGTGTTTATATGGTATTGCAACCTTACAAACAAGCCAAACAGGCAAAATATGACGGCAGCTAAAATTAAAAGGTACACGGGTTGCCCAATATTTAGTGAAGCATAAATTTTAACAATAACCAACATCACTGAGGCGTAGCTAACCAAAACCGCAATACTGCACCACAACAGCATGTTTTGGATCTTATCCTCCCGTTTTTTTAACCAGTTAAGAAACTCCTTTTTAGCATCAGCATCAAAAACCAGTTTGTGGCGGTCTACCGCTAAATTGGTTGGGTTTGGCCTGTGTTTTTTTATTTCCAAAGCTATTGGGGTTTATATGAAAGTTTTACCGGCTTCGGGGTTGTGCAATAAGCAGTACACCATACTTTTTAATAAGTTTATGTAAATGTTTATACCCTCGCTTATCTCATCCACATAAATAAACTCATCGGCCATGTGTGAGCGTGCCGAATCGCCGGGGCCCATTTTTAGGGAAGGGACATTTAACCAGCCCTGGTCGCTGCTGGTTGGCGATATATAGGTTTTCCGGCCCAGTGCCACGCCCGCCCTCACCAAAGGGTGTATTTGGTCTATACTTGATGCTTTTAAAACACCATCCCTTGGGTTAATTGCGCATGTGGTATTTGCTTTGATGATGGCTAATACTTCCTGGGGCGAGTAACAATCGCTCAGGCGTACATCAACCGTAAAATGGCATTCATGAGGGATGATGTTATGCTGCAGCCCTGCATTTATTTGCGTAACCGTCATTTTTACCGGCCCCATAAATGCCGATTGTTTTGGGAAGCAGTAGGTAGAGAACCATTGGATATCTGTTAGGGCTTTATATAAGGCGTTATCACCTTCGTTACGGGCGGCATGCCCGGCAATTCCGTAGGCGGTACAATCAAGCACCATATTGCCCATTTCGGCAATGGCCAGATGCATTTGGGTGGGCTCTCCAACTATGGCAAAATCAATGGGGCCAATTTCGGGAAGTATTGCTTTCAATCCCTTTTGGCCCGAGTTCTCTTCTTCGGCAGTTGCCGCGAAACACAGGTTGTATGCAAGGTTAGGGGTATTATAAAAATAGGTAAAAACCGCCAGTAACGATACCAGGCAACCACCTGCGTCGTTACTGCCCAGTCCATAAAGTTTGTCGCCTATGATGTCTGCACGGAACGGGTCGCGAGTGTAGCCCTCGTTGGGTTTTACGGTATCGTGATGGGAGTTAAGCAGGATGGTGGGGTTGCCCGCATTGTAATATTTATTATAAGCCCAGATGTTGTTATGCAGCCGGTGGGTTTTAATGCCCCGGGTTTTAATGAAGTTTTCTATGAGGCCTGCCGTGGTGTTTTCTTCCCCGCTTGGCGATGGGGTAGCGATGAGCTGCTTTAACAGGAAGAGCGCATCTGTAGCTAAAACATTAATGTGCCGGCTTTCATCAGCAGGGTGTTGGCTTATTGTTTGGTATGCCATAGTTATTAGTTTTGTTTGGGTAGATGTTAGTTTTTTGAAGGGTCGAAAAGCATAGCGGTACAAAGGCAATTGCATTTGTTTTTGCTGTTAAGTACATCGTAGTTTACACAGCTTTTGCAGCCTTCCCAAAAGGTTTCGTCGTGGGTTATTTCCGAGTAGGTTACGGGCTCAAAACCCAGGCGGGTGTTGAGTTTCATGATGGCCAGGCCCGATGTGATAGAGAACACAAGCGATTCGGGGTATTTCTCGCGGCAAAGGTTAAAAACCTGTTCTTTTATTTGGGCAGCCACGCCGTTTTGCCGGTATTGGGGCGATACGATCAACCCGCTGTTTGATATGAATTTGCCCTGGTCCCATACATCAAAGTAGGAGAACCCCACCCACTTGCCGCCATCAGATACAGCCATGATGGCCTTGCCGGCGTTTATTTTTTCGATGATAGATGTTACCGATCTTTTTGAGATGCCCGAGCCGCGGGCTATGGCAGAACGTTCTGTTTCGTCTGATATTTGCTGCGCGTAAACGTTGTCTGAAGGCTGCGCTAACCTTACAATTATTCGTCCGTCGTCCATTTTAATATAATTTATTCGCCGGGGATTTTTATGGTCCCGGTTTCAATTATGCATGGTCGCCAAAAGAATGCCTGTTATACTAAAACCCTTAAAAGGGCTTTATAGGCACTTTAAAAGCCAATTATTTATTTTTTAACTTTTAAACAGAGTATATAAGCATACCGATTTGAAATGTTGGTTTTTCATTTTGGCAGGGTTGGCTCATCGTTTTTTAATTATATAAAAAAAACCTTATTTTTAGTAAAAACATTCTTGTTAAACCTAACGGCAATGAAAAACAACCCGGAGCAGTTATACACCCTCTTGCAATCTATTGAAGGGATAGTGTGGCAGGCAGATACCGGGATGCAACAGTTTACCTTTATTACCGGCCGCGTACAGCATATAACAGGTTTTTCGCCTGAAGATTGGCTGGATCGGCCGGGGTTTTGGAAAACATGTATACATCCGGAAGACCTGCATGTGATAAATGACTATCTGGAGTTAAAAGATGGGGGCGTTAAAAGCCGTACGCTGGAGTACCGGATAATACGGGCCGATGGCCAGGTCATATGGATAAAAGATAATGTTTCGCTGCTCGGGTGTGATAATGGTGTATGCCTGTTAGGGGGCATTATGCTGGATAATACTGTTGCCGAAAGGTTAAAGGCGCTTGAACGCCTGGAACGTGACGTACTTAAGCTCAATTCAGATATTACCGTGCCTCTTAATAACGTGCTGTTTAACTATTTGCAGGGGTTGGAAGCGCTGTTCCCGCAAATGCAATGCTCTATTCACAGGATAGAAAACGGGCGTATGGTAAACGGAGTGTCACCTTCGCTGCCTGTTGAGTATATGAACGGTATTACAGGCGTGCCTGTAGGTGAGCATGAGGGTTCATGCGGATCAGCAGCGGCAAGCGGGCAACAGGTTATTGTAAGTGATATAGAAACTGATGATAGGTGGGCGAAGTACCGGTTGTTAGCCCTAAAGCATCAATTAAGAGCCTGCTGGTCAAACCCGGTGATAGATGCTGATGGTGAAGTGATGGCTACGCTGGCCATGTATTACCAGGAAACCAAAACCCCCACGGGAGAAGAACTGCAGGTGATGGAAAAGGCCACCGCCCTGTTGCGGATAATTATGGAGAACCGCGGGAAGACAGAGATCATCAGCGAAACCAATTTGCTGATGCTGCAGAGCCAGGAGCTGGCACACTTTGGCAACTGGCGTTGGGATGTGCAGCAGGATGTTGTTAGCTGGTCGCCCACGCTGTATATCATCTATGGCCTTAACCCGCAAGATTTTAAGGCGACATTTGCCGGTTACCAGGCACTGCTGCACCCCGAAGACCGGGCCCGGGTACGCCAGATCATTGAAAACGTTTTGCAAAGTGGGGAAGGTACCGAATTTGAAGAAAAGGTTATTCGCCCAAACGGAGATATACGCTACCTGCGATCATGGGCTAAGCTGAAAACGGATGCGCAGGGTGCTCCTGTAGAAATGATAGGCGCCTGTTTGGATATTACCGAAACAGTTATCCAGATGCAGGCTATTGAGCAACAAAACCGAAAATTGCTTGATATTGCCTGGATGCAATCGCATATGATCCGCTCACCGCTAACCAGGATCATGGCACTGATCGAATTAATTAAAGATGCCCCCGAAAGCGACCCGGAAAAGATAGAGTTACTAAACCACCTGTTAACCTCTGCGTATGAACTTGATGAACAGGTAAAGCGTATTAATAAAAAAGCAGAACAAACCAATTGAGGCTGTTCTGCGTACGGATGTTCTTATCGTACTAATACGGTTTGCCTGCTGCCAGTTCCCTGTTTGCCCATTTAATTGCAAGATCTTCGCGATACCTGGCATATTTTTCTTTAAAAGCCATTTTAAGCAAACTGTCTATACCGCCTTTTACAGCCAGGTTATATACGCTGGCAGCTTTACGGGTGATAGAAGCATCCCAGGCGCGTAAGCTTAACGAGTAGGAGCCATCTATATATTTCATCCAATGCCAGTAGCCGGTAGGCATAAATAAGGTATCGCCATGCTCTAAAAACACTTCGGTGCCTTCCACACCATCAAGGGCCGGGAATTTTTTGGTATCGGGGTTTAATACATCATAATCTTCTAAAGCGTAGGTGGCGTTAGGGATACAATATAAACGGCGTTTCCATTTATTCTCGAATAATATTACATGCTTGCGGCCGCCAAAGTGGGTGTGGAATATATGCGGAAGGTCGATATCGTAATGTAAAAAGGTAACCGAGTTCGATCCACCGAAAAACATAGACGGCATGCTCTCCAGGAAACCGCCCATCAAATCTTTCGGGAATACGATGTCATCCAGCAGTTGTGGCGCTTGCTTAAATATGTTAAAGAAAAATATACGTAGCTCGGTAGGCTGTGATTTTATCAGGTCGATGTATTCATCAAAAGGCATTTCGGCTGCTGATGAGTTGATAGGTTTTGACGGATCGGCTTTTGAGTTATCGTACAAAGGCACTACTTTTTTGCCAACCACTTCTTTCAGGTACTCGGGCGTCCATTTATCGCGGGCGGGCCAGCTTTTGGTCATGCCTTTAATAACCAGGGGGCGGCGCGGGTCAAGGTAGTTTTTCTTAAAATCCTCGGGGCTGATATTTTCTACTGTATCTATGGGGTGTAGTATAAAGCTCATGTTTTACAAGTCGTTATTATATGTAATAGACGTAATTGTTACCTAAAAGTTATCAAAATAACACAATAAAAACCTTTTACAGATTAACGTTGCGTTATTCAATTGTAAGGACAAAATTAAGCTTCTTTAAATAAAATATGATAAAAAGTATTTTATGCTGTTTTTTAACAAAAAACAAGCCCGGCGCTTCTGCAACCGGGCTTTGCTTAATTAGGTAGAATAATATTTAGTGGCAACAGCAAAAAGTGCGCTGCAACCGCTATTTCTACTTTAGTTAGGCATTAACACTGCATTTACTACGTGTATAACACCATTGCTTTGGTTAACATCGGCAATGGTTACCCAGCTTTTGCCGCCTTTTTCGTCAACCAAATAAATTTTACCACCTTTTACCATGGCTTTTAAAATGCCACCGCTAACGGTTTTTAGTTCGGCAGTACCGTTACCGGCTTTAATTTTGGCCATTAATTGTGCTGCGCTCCATTTACCGCTAACTACATGGTAAGTTAAAATTTTGGTAAGTGTTGCTTTGTTCTCTGGTTTTAATAAGGTTTCAACAGTCCCTTTTGGCAGTTTATCAAAAGCTGCATTGGTGGGTGCAAATACGGTGAACGGGCCGGCCGACTCTAAAGTTTCTACCAGGCCGGCTTGTTTAACAGCTGCAACCAGTGTGGTGTGGTCTTTTGAGTTTACGGCATTTTCAACAATGTTTTTTGTTGGGTACATGGCTGCGCCACCTACCATTTTTGTTTGTGCATTTGCATTTGGGGCAATTGCAATAGCTGCTAATGCAAACGCCGCGATAATTAATTTTTTCATGTTTTTTAAGGTGTGTTATTTGAAAGAAGATACGCCGTAATTTTAATCACGGTTTTCAAAGGCGGGCATAATTCCAACAACAAAACGCTATAACATGGTTGGTTGCCTGGCGATTTAATCTTACGATTGTTAGTCCTCTCTTCGCTGCGCGTAAAGAGGGTAAAGGGAAATAATTGTTTTTAAAAGAATAACCCAGCCGCAACATTATCCGCATAAAGCTTCCCTTGTGCAGTAAGGGTAATGATGTTGTTGTTTTGGGTAATGCTGCCATCTTCAAAATATTGCCTGGCGGTTTTTAAAACTTCGGTTGATGCGCCCGGGGCGATGGTGTTAAGCTTATCCAGATCAAGCCCCCAGATGGTACGGAGCGAGGTCATGATGTATTCGTTCAGCCTGTTGGTTTCGGTAAGTATCTCAATTTCGGCAGGGATGGTATTTCCTGTTAAGCTTTTGATGTATTTGGCGTTGTTGGCAATGTTCCACTGGCGGGTATCGCCGTTAAAGGAATGTGCCGATGGGCCAATGCCCAGGTATTGTACGCCCCGCCAATAATTTGAGTTATGGCGCGAGTACTGGCCGGGCTTACAAAAGTTCGAGATTTCGTATTGTTCAAAACCGTTGGTTTGTATGGCATCTAACATCATGTTAAACTGGTTGGCGCTTTGCCCCTCGTTCATGGGGGGCTGCTTTTTTTTGCTGATGAATGCAGCCAGCGCGGTTTGCGGCTCCACCGTCATGCTATAGGCAGATATGTGGGGAATGCCCAGTTCAAATACTTTATTTAGGTTGTGTTTCCATTTTGCATCGGTTAGCAGGGGGTAGCCATATATCAGGTCTACGGTGATGTTTTCAAACCCGGCATCCTGCGCGCGTTTTACAGATGCTTCGGCCTCGGCGGCGCGGTGTACCCGGTTCATCCATTGCAGGTCCTCATCAAAAAACGATTGGATACCTATGCTGAAGCGGTTTACCGGCGTATGCCTGAAGGCGTTTATCTTTTGGCGGTCAAGGTCGTCGGGGTTGGCTTCCAGCGTTATCTCGGCATCGGATGTGACGGTATGAATCCCGGTAATGGTGTTGATGATGCTAATGATCTCATCTGCAGAAAGTACGGATGGTGTGCCACCGCCAAAGTATATGGTTTGGATGGTTTCGCCGTTCAGGTAGTTTTTTTGCAGGGTTATTTCCCGGATAAGCGCCTGCACCATCTCATCTTTATACTTAGCAGATGTACTGAAATGGAAGTCGCAGTAATGGCAGGCTTGCTTGCAAAAAGGGATATGAATGTAGATACCGGCCATGAAGTGCAAAGGTAGCAATTTAAGCTGTATACAGGTTTCGGATGACTCTACGTTATCAGGTGGATCTATACTTGATTACAGATAAAGCCAAATTGCTTTTACCCTGGTCGGTTTTTTTGGCTGAAGTAATACCCCTTGCCGCTGATTATTACCTTGGGCGTATTAGGTAGTGTAATAGGCTTATTCAGGTTACCTACGCCAATATTTAAATTGTTTAAATACTTGAAAGTAAATAATTTAAATGAAACAATTGTGCAGTTTTCTGCTTCTTACTATTCATATACTTGCTTAAACCTCGTCATCCCATGACCAAAATAGCCGATCAACAATATGTAATAGCCATTGGTGCGTCTTCCGGCGGCCTGGAAGCAATATCCGCCTTTTTCGATTATACCCCACTTGACTCGGTATCCTATATCCTGATTCAGCATCTTGCCGCTGATTTTAAAAGCCAGATGGTAGAGATTCTTAACCGGCATAGCAAATTGAACGTAATTGAGGCCGTTGAGAATGTAGATATCAAACCCAATACCGTTTACCTGATCCCCAGTTCAAAATTCATGTCCGTTAAAAAAGGCCAGCTGATCCTCTTAGACAAAAAGGACCAGCCGCGTCCGCATATGACGATCGATTACTTTTTCAATTCCCTTGCGCAGGAACGCGGCAGTAAAGCCATCGGCATTATTTTATCCGGGACCGGCGACGATGGCTCCATGGGGATCGAAGCCATTAAGAACGCCGGAGGTATCGTATTGGTACAGAGTCCAGCTACAGCTGGCTTTAAAGGCATGCCCGAGGCCGCTATCGCGACCGGTTGCGTAGACCGGATTCTATCACCCGAAGCTATGCCGCAGGTCATCGACGAATATGTTCGGGATGGCACCCTTGAACTCCTGACAGACCAGCCTTCAGAACAGATCAGCGAGGAAGAACTTGAAAAGGTATTTGCGCTGATTAAGGGCAACCTGCCGTTGGATTTCAGCGACTATAAGCGCCCCACCATCATCCGGCGGATCAAACGGCGCATGGTGAGCCATAACTTCAGTAAGCTGGATAAGTACTACCAGTTTCTTAAGGGAAATGCGGCAGAGGTTACCTTACTGGCCAATGATTTCCTGATCAGCGTGACCTCCTTTTTTCGCGACCCGGAAGCCTTCAGGATCATCGAAGAAACTGTGATCCCGGATATCATCAAGAGAAATCATTCAGATGTGCTGAAAATATGGGTGGCCGGATGCGCAACCGGGGAGGAAGCTTACTCCATGGCTATATTGATTAAAGAATATTTAAACCAGCATCCCCAAAATATCGAGATCAAGATCTTTGCCTCCGATATCAGCAAGGCAGCGCTGGATACCGCCTCAAAGGGTATGTACCCCGAAAGTATCATTAAAACGGTATCCAAAGAACGGCTTCAACAGTTTTTCACCAGGGAAGGAATCGGCTATAAAGTCAAGCACGAGATCCGCAAAATGCTGATCTTCGCCCAGCATGACCTGACCAAGAACCCGCCTTATTGTAACATTGACCTGATTAGCTGCCGTAACCTCCTGATCTACCTTAATGTTGCCTTACAGCAAAAGGTATTTGCCATGCTGCACTTTGGATTAAAACAAGACGGCTATCTCTTTTTGGGGCCAAGTGAGAGCGCCTCTGTCATTAAAGATAGCTTTAACGAAATCAGCCCCAAATGGAACATCCTGAAAAGTATTAAAACAGGCCGTGCGATTCGTTTTGATGCTTTTTCCTCACACAGAATCGGTGAAATCAAGACAACAGCGATAGAAGTCAGCACAAAACCTATCGTGCCGATATCAAAGAACGAACTCTTGGACCAGGTCAATTCCGCCTTGTTAAGAGAAGTCGAATTCAACGGCGTCTGTACGGATGAAAACCTATCAGTCGTACAGTCATTCGGCAATACGGAGGCCTACTTAAAAAACATTAATTTTACGTATAACCTGAACGACCTGTTACCGGAGCATCTTTCCACTGTTTTTAAAGCTGCCGCCCACAAGGCCCTGAAGCTGGACAAAAGAGTCATGCTTGATCAGCTTAATCTGGACGGCGACGGAAACAAAAAAAGCAAATTGATCAATATCGTCCTCAGTCCGTTTTATCTTACCGGGTCGGAAGAAAAACTGCTGCTGGTATTGTTTGCAGAAAGCAATACCGCGATCAATAATGAAAAGGTCGTCCACGTGGATGATATCAGTGAAGTGACCCGGGACCATATCAGCAGTCTGGAGCAGGAGGTAGCGCAATTAAAACACACAGTAGCGATAGCACATGAACGGATCGCTTTTACTAACGAGAATACTCAGTCTTTTAACGAAGAACTCCAATCAGCCAACGAGGAAATGCAATCGGCCAACGAAGAAATGCATAGTACAAATGAAGAATTGCAATCGGTAAACGAGGAACTGCAAACCGTCAATAAAGATCACCAGCTGACCATCGAAGCACTAACGGACCTCAATGACGATCTGAATAACTACTTCCGGAGCAATACCAACGGCCAGTTGTTTGTTGATCAGAACCTGCTGCTGAAAAGATATTCTCCCGGTGCAGTAAAGCATATCAACATTCGGGAAGAGGACATTGGCCGCCCGCTCAGTAACATCACAACCAATATGAAATTTGAAACCCTGATTGATGATATCAAGCACGTCATTCATAACGAGGTGCCTGTTACCCGCGAAGCTGAGGCCACAGACGGAAAGGTATATCAAGTGATGACGATGCCTTACCTAAAAAGAAACAGCAAAAAAGCGGACGGCGCCATCATCAGCTTCTATGATATCACTGAAATGAAAAAGGTGCTGCGGGAACTCGACATAAGTAACCGCAGCCTGAATAATAGCAATAAAAGCCTGCTTAGGATCAATGCTGACCTGAATAACTTCGTTTACGGCGCCTCACATGACCTGAATGCGCCGATCTTGAACATTGAATCACTGCTGGAAATACTTAATGATAAGCTGGACACCAAAGACCCAGAGGTGATGGAACTGTCAGGTATGATGAACAAGGCTGTAACCAACTTCAAAGCGGTCATCAGCGACCTGGCCAGGGTCGGTCATTTAGAATCGGAAGAATCCGAGTATACGCTGGAAAGCTTCCCGGCACTTTTAAAGGAGATTAGAGAAACGCTGTCAGAAAAGATAAAGGCTTCCAAAGCCGTTTTTCATATTGAGTTTCGGAAAAAGGAAGTCTGGTTCGCGAAAAAGAATCTTAGAAGCATAATGCTTAACCTGGTTACTAATGCGCTCAAGTTCAGCTCGCCGGATCGCGTGCCGGAGATCATCGTCAAAACTGAAAAGAAAGACCAGTTTATTATATTAACGGTTATCGATAACGGCATCGGTATAGCTAAAGACGAGATCGATCATATCTTTAAAAAGTATAAACGGCTTAGCGCAGCCACGGAAGGTACAGGCGTTGGACTTTACCTCACCCGCAAGATTGTTAATGCATCTGGCGGTAAAATCGAGGTAAAATCCAATCCTGGCAACGGATGCACGTTTAAGATTTTTTTTAAAATTCAAGTAAAGATGAGTGTTCATCCTGAAGAGAAGATGATCCATCTGTAGATGTAACTTTTGTCGCATTTGCCCCTGTAAGTTGTCATGCTAACCACCCGGTTTATTTTGTGCGAAGCTATAAGTTTGCTTAACTTACAAATAGAACGATGAAAACCATATTTGACAAAATTACCCGGGACGAGTTAATTAATCGCATTAATATGCTTAACGAGGATAACAGCCCCGAATGGGGTAAAATGAATGTATATCAAATGGTAAAACATTGCGCCGTTTACGAGAGTATGATGCTTGGCAAAATGCCATTTAAAAGAGTATTCCTTGGCTATATATTCGGTAAAGTGGCTTTAAGGAGTTTAATTAAGGATGAATCACCTTTAAAAAAGAATATGCCAACGGTTCCAGGCTTTATTATAAAAGAAACTACCGGCGATATTGCCACCGCGAAAAAGGACTGGATAGATTTGATTGAACAATACGGCCATTCTTCTAACCAGGAAATCACGCATCCCTTTTTCGGGAAAATTAACAAAGAGCAAATTGGTTATTTGGTTTATAAACATACCGACCATCACCTAAAGCAATTTAACGGTTAGGTATAAGTGGAATGCTTCAAAGTAATATCATAAGTTTGCATAAGCCGGCATAAATAAGGTAAATTTGCGGCCTTATACGGGTTTTATACATGCGCTGGATATTTTGCTTTTTATTTATGGTGATTATGGGCTGTACGGCAGCCCATGCGCAGGCAGATACCACGGCGCAGGTAACCGATAGCATCCGCCCAAGGCCGCGTTTTAAAGGCCCGGTACCTTTTCTTGATTCGGTGGCACATGCCACGGCAGCAAGAGAGAGGTTCGTATCAGATTCGTTAGCAAAAGTTTTTGTTTTGGCACCCGATCCGCAGCGCCGTAATGCGTTTGTAGACAGTATTTTAAATGCAAATGCTTACAAAGGCGATCATTACCTCAGTCTTTCGGCAAAGTCAAAAATAAAGCAGGGATACGGGCGCAGCCGCCCATCAAGGGATGTGTGGGTTATTGCCATGGTTATCATATTGCTATTGTTTACAGCAGTGCTCAATATCTGGTCAAGCAAGGATATGAGTAACGTTTTCCAATCATTTTATAACCGCAGAACCATTAGCCAGGCAGGCAAAGAGGATAGCCCTATTAACGTTTGGACATTCATCGGCCTGTTTCTTTTATTTGGCTTTACCTGCGGTCTTTTTTTATACCTGCTTACCACCGGTTACTATAAAGTTTATTACACCATTGGCGGGTTACAGCTTTTTATAACCCTTTCATTTGTAATAATTGTCCTGTTTGCCAGTAAGTTCCTGGTATTAAAGTTTTTAGGGTTTGTGTTTGATATTAATAAACTGGTAAGCGAATATATATCGGCGCTATCGCTTACTTATTTTAATATTACCTTTGTTTTTTTGCCCGTGGCGCTGTGTTTCAGCTTAATAGCCGATAAATTTATTCCCTTTTTGCTGGCTGTTACCCTGCTGTTTGTGGTAGTAATTTTTATATGGCAGTACCTCAGAAGTAGTGTAAGTATCATTTCTAATTTTCGATTTCATAAGTTTTATTTATTTATCTATCTTTGTGCCCTCGAAATTTGCCCAATATTAATACTAATTAAGGCGCTTAATATTGGATTTAGGTAGAACGAACGTATGGCATTGGAAGATAGAAAGAAAAAGGTTAAGAGCATTTTAGTTACACTGCCCAAACCTGAAAATGACAAAAACCCCTACGCCGAATTGGCCAAAAAGCTTAATTTGAAAATTGACTTTAGGTCTTTTATTCATGTTGAAGGGGTGCCTGCCAAGGATTTTCGTAAGGAAAAGATTAACCTGGCTGATTTTACCGCGGTGATATTCACCAGCCGTAACTCTGCCGACCATTTTTTCCGCATTTGCGAAGAAATGCGTTTTGAAGTGCCGGTAGAAATGAAATACTTCTGCCTGTCAGAAACTATTGCCCTTTATCTTCAAAAATATATCCAATACCGCAAGCGTAAGATATTTTTTGGCAAACAAACCGCTGCCGACCTGGCCGAGGTATTGAAAAAGCATTCTGCCGAAAAATTCCTTTACCCTTGCTCTGATGTAGCTGCCGAAGAAACCCAAAAGTTTTTGCTTGATAACGGCTATGATTTTACCCCTGCGGTATTGTTCCGTACGGTGTGCAGCGATCTGAGCGATCTGGCCGAGGTTTTTTATGATGTTATCGCCTTCTTCAGCCCGTCAAGTATCCAATCATTATACAAGAACTTTCCTGATTTTAAGCAAAATAACACACGTATCGCGGCTTTTGGGGCAACTACCCATAAAGCGGTGCTGGATGCCGGTTTAATTTTAGATATTCCGGCCCCTACGCCAGCTGCCCCGTCTATGACGATGGCTATCGATCAGTATGTTAAACAGGCTAATAAATAAATCAATATAACTGTTGCCTTGCCGCAACATTCCTGATTATTTCACGTATAACGGTGAAAGTATTTATGTAATAACGAAATATTTTTACCATCCGGCTGATTTTTACACGAGTAGAGAAAAGCGTTATTTTAACTGATAAAGTCGTTTATTGGATTTAAAAAACATTTTTTCGGTTTGGTTTAAAGTAAAAGTGATATATTCGGAGGTGCGTTCTGTTGTATAAATTGATAGCATATTACTGATTTTGGATACAAAATGAAACAAATATACTTTACAATAATAGTTTTGGCCGGTACTATCTTAACCGGTTGTGGTATAGGCGGTGGCGGCGGAGCCGGCGGCGAGGTTACAGGAGTAAGGCAGCGTTCGTTCAGGGCTACTACGCCGTTAAACATGGTTTATATTAAAGGCGGTACGTTTTTAATGGGCCAAACAGACCAGGACGTAACCTTTGCGCAAACATCACAGGTAAGGCAGGTAACTGTTCCCCCTTTCTTTATGGATGAGACAGAGATATCAAACAGTAAATACAAGCAGTTTGTATTTTGGGTACGCGATTCAATAGCCATCAGTAATTACTTAAACGATCCCAAATATTACCTGCAACCCAAAAAAGGTGCAGCTGCCGATCCAAACGGCCGAAAATACATCAACTGGGATTATGTTGCCAAGAACGGTGTTTTTAGTACCCGAGGTAAAAACGCATCTGCCAATCAGCAAAAACTGCAGGGGATGTACTATCAGGGCGATGACCGGGTATTTGACCGTAATGAAATTGATGTACGCATGCTAAAATATAACTACGCGTTATTCACCCTGCGCGATGCATCAAACTATCGTAACGATAAAACAAAAAAACGTTCAGACTTTATTTTACGCGATACAGTAGCCGTTTACCCGGATACACTGGTATGGCTTAACGATTTTTCATACGCAGCCAATGAGCCAATGGTTGAAGGCTACTTTTCTCACCCGGCCTATCGTAACTACCCTGTTGTGGGTGTTACCTGGCGCCAGGCAAGGGCGTTTGCCGCATGGCGCACCCGCTTAAGCGATGGTTATAAAGACAAACGCAAATTACCACACAACTCGCCTTTTGCTTTACCAAATGATGCCGAGTTTGAATATGCTGCCCGCGGTGGCAGGGTAGGTACCGATTACCCCTGGGGCGGCCCTTACATTAAAAATGCAAAAGGTTGTTTAATGGCCAACTTTAAACCCGGCCGTGGGAACTATACCGATGATGGTGGTGCATATACCGTTAACGTACGGTCGTACTTCCCTAATGATTATGGTTTGTACAACATGGCAGGTAACGTAGCCGAGTGGACATCATCTGCTTATGACGAATCGGCATCTACATTTGTGCATGACCTTGCACCAACATTTAATTACGAAGCTAAAGCAAGCGACCCGGAAGTAATGAAACGCAAAGTTGTACGCGGCGGTTCATGGAAAGATATCGGTTACTTCCTTCAAAACTCTACCCGTACCTTTGAATACCAGGATACTGCAAAATCTTACATCGGTTTCCGTTGCGTATCAGAATACCTGGGCCGGGATATCAAAGACAAACGCTAAACAAAACAAAAAACTAATTATACAATAATCACACTTACTAAAGTTTATGGCTGGGAAAAAGAAACCTTACGGAATAGGTAATATAGTATCATGGGGAGCTACAATCGTTATTATAGGTTTGCTGTTTAAAATACAACACTGGCCTTATGGCGGTACGTTTATCTCAATAGGGTTATTAGCAGAAGCTGCCCTGTTTTTTATACTTGGTTTTCAAAGGGAAGAGAAAGAAATTGACTGGGTACGTGTATATCCCGAACTCAGCGAAGAATTTTCAGGCGAATTGCCAAAGGCATCAGCAAGGCCCGCAGTAGCACAAGGCAATTTTTCTAACACAGCTGCGCTGGATAAAATGCTGGAAGATGCTAAAATTGGCCCTGAGCTGATCAGCAGCCTTGGTGAAGGTTTACGCACCTTTGGCGATAAGGTTAACGGCATATCAAGGGTTACTGATGCAGGCGATGCTACTTTAGCTTTTACCAATAAGGTAAAACAGGCTACAGCAAGCTACGATAATCTGAGTGTTTCTTTTGAAAAGGCATCAGCTAATTTGAATGAAATGGCTAACACCAATGTAGATTCAAAGGCATATCATGATCAGGTAACTAACCTGGCTAAAAATCTGTCGTCATTAAACGCGGTGTATGAGCTGGAGCTTCAGGACTCAAGCGCTCACTTAAAGGCGATGAACAGCTTCTACAAAAACCTGTCATTAACGATGAATAACTTTAACGAATCATTAGATGATTCTAAACAGTTTAAAGAAGAAGTTGGCCGTTTAGCTAAAAACCTTGCATCGTTAAATGCGATATATGGTAATATGCTAACAGCAATGAACCAACCCCGGGTTAACTAACAATATTTAATCAAACCACAAAAAGAATAAATATACAGCATGGCCGGAGGTAAAGAAACCCCAAGACAGCGGATGATCGGTATATTGTACCTGGTGCTTTTAGGGCTTATTGCGCTAAACGTTCCGGACAGTTTATTGGACTCGTTCAAGAATATTACAAGAAGTTTAGATGCATCAAGAACTAATGTTACAACCAGCCTGACAACTACTTACAGTGCGTTTGAAGCTACCAAGTTAAAAGAACAGCCTGAAAAGGCCGCGATGTTGCTGGCGAAAGCTAAAGATGCAAGTAAGATAGCTAATGAGTTAAACTCATACGTTGAAGAGATAAAAGCAGAGCTGATAAAAAAAGGTGGCGGCATAAACCCCGAGTTGGACGATGTGAATGCAAGGGAAAGCCTTGATATATCGTCAGAGGTGATGATAAATGACAAAAAAGCCGACATTTTAAAAGAAAAAATAGAATCGACCAAAACCAAACTGTTAAACCTTTTAGGTAAGGACGCACAAGGTGTTAACTTTTCGCTTAACGCTAATGATCTTCCATCCCGCCCGGGTTATACGAAAAAAACCTGGCAACAAGCCTATTTTGGCGAAGGCATACCTTTAGGTGCTGCCTTAACTACATTGGCCAAAATACAGGCTGATAATAAGAACGCCGAAAATGAAGTTGTTAAAAGGATATTAGGCAAGGTAGACCAGGCACAGGTAACCCTTAACCAGTTTAAAGCGGTAGCGGTTGCTCCAACAAGCTACGTTTTATCGGGCCAGCAATATAAAGCCGAAATATTTTTGACCGCTTACGATCAAAACTCAAACCCTACTATTACGGTAGGTGGCTCGGCAGTGCCAACATCTAACGGCGTTGGTACATACACAACAACTGCAAGCGGCGAAGGCTTACGTACCTGGACAGGCCAGCTATTGGTTAAACAGGTTGATGGCCCGCCAAAGGCTTATACTGTAACCGGCAGCTACATGGTAGCAAAACCATCAGCAGTAGTATCTCCGGATAAGATGAACGTACTTTATATAGGCATACCAAACCCTATTTCGGTTTCTGCGCCGGGCGTTCCTAAAGAAGCCATTAAGGTTAGCATGAGCGGTGGTTCGGTAAGTGGTTCAAATGGCCATTATACAGCTACTGTAAGCAGCCCGGGTACTGCTAAAGTTACGGTATTAGGAGATAAAGGCATGGTGTTAGGCACATCAGAATTCCGTGTAAAACGTATCCCTGACCCTAAAGCAATGTTTGCAGGCAAAAGCGGTGGTAAAACCAGTGCGGCCAACATCCGCGCGCAGGACAGGCTTTTCGCTAAACTGGATAATTTTGAGTTTGATGCCAAATTTAATGTTACCCGGTTTAACCTGATCATTATTAAACCGCGGCAGGATGCTATTACCTTAACCACAACAGGTGGCGAACTATCAGGTGCTATGCGTTCGGCAATGAACGGTGTAACACCGGGAACCACAGTTGTATTCCAGGATATAATTGCAGTTGGCCCGGATGGTACACAACGCGGACTTGACCCGATCATATTATCGGCTAATTAATAAAGTTATGAAAACAAGATTTTTGATTATTGTACTTTGCCTGGCTTGCAGTGCTTCTTTTGCGCAAAGGAAAAAGTCAACTAAACCAAAAGCCAAGCCAACCACAACTAACCAAAACCCGGTTACGTTGAGGGTTAACCCCAATAAGCAGGTTGCCGGTGCAAACGGTGCTGCCAATGCGGGACTACAAGCTGTTGATACAACAAAGAAAAAAGCTTTTGACCGCCCGTTGGATGGTTATTATAAAAAGAACAACATCCTTAGTGCTAAGGTAACCCCTTATGCTAACCTGCGCGAAGCCGACGTAATGTTTGCTAAACGTGTTTGGCGTGAAATTGACCTGCGCGAAAAGATGAACCAATACCTGGCATCACCAAAAGGCAGGTTAATTGATGTGCTGATGGCCGCCATTGATGCAGGCGAGTTAACCGCATACGATCCGGCTTCAACAAAGGACGATCCGGGAGGTGATAAATTTACACAGCCTTTGGCAGCAGGGCAAGCCCGCGCCCGTATGGCCGATAGCTCGGTAGTTGATAAATTTGATAAGGACGGTAACAAAATAGGTTCATCGGTACAAGCCGGTGAGTTTAACCCTGATAGTGTTATTAAGTTCCGTATTAAAGAGGATTGGGTTTTTGATAAGCAACGTTCTATTTTTGAACCACGCATTGTGGGTATTGCCCCGCTTTACAAACCTAAAGCAGGTGGTTTAGATCTTGACTATCAACCCGCATTCTGGATCAATTTTCAGGAAGCAAGGCAGGTACTGGCTGTGCATGAGGCGGTGAGCCGTAATAACGATGCAACTGGTCTAAGCTTTGACGATTGCTTTGTGAAGCGTCTATTCACCAGCTATATTGTAAAACAATCAAATGATAAAGACGAGCGTATCCGCGATTACGCGCAGGGTATTGATAAACTGTACGAAAGCGACAGGATAAAGAAAACCCTGATGGATTACGAGTTTAACCTTTGGAAATACGGCGAATAATTATCCGCTTAAAAATATTAAAGCCCGTTTGCATTTGCATACGGGCTTTTTTTGTGCCTTTGCCTCTCTTTTTTCTCCAAGCGTCATTGCGAGGTACGAAGCAATCTCCTGACTATGCATATACGCGGTGCATGTTCACCTGTCTATCGTGAGATTGCCACGCTACGCTCGCAATGACGCGTGGGGAATAAGTAGGCGACTTATATGTCGAAGATTGCCACGCTGTCGCTCGCAATGACGCGTGGTGGTTATTCGTTACTACCAACCGGCCCTGTCACATCACTTACAGCGGGGTTAAAATATTGGGTAATGGCTTTGGCCTGTTTAAGGTTCACCACTTCCTGCAACTCTGTTTCAGTTGCTTCGCGGATCTTTTTAACCGATTTGAAGTATTTCAGTAGCTTTTCGGCAGTGGTTTTACCAATGCCTTCAATCAGTTCCAGTTCGGTAGCCAGGGTGCCTTTATCGCGTTTTTTACGGTGGAAGGTGATACCAAAACGGTGTGCCTCATCGCGCAACTGCTGGATCACCTTAAGTGTTTCCGAGCGTTTATCCAGGTAAAGCGGGTACTGGTCGCCGGGGTAATACAGTTCTTCCAGGCGTTTAGCAATGCCAATAACGGTAACCTGTTTATCAATCCCCAAAAGCTTTAAACTTTTCATGGCCGACGATAACTGCCCCTTTCCACCATCAATAATGATTAGTTGTGGTAGTTCAGTGCCCTCATCAAGCATACGCCTGTAACGGCGGTGCACAGCTTCTTCCATGGTGGCAAAATCATTGGGGCCTTCAACGGTTTTTACGTTAAAGTGGCGGTAGTCTTTTTTTGATGGTTTACCATCCCTAAAAACTACAATGGCCGATACCGGGTACTTGCCCTGGAAGTTAGAGTTATCAAAACACTCGATATGCCGCGGAAGGGTATTCAGACGCAGGTCTTTCATCATCAGACTTAGCAGGCGCTCGGTACGTACCTCGGGGTTTAGCTTTTCATACTGATCTATCTTTTCCTTTTTAAAGAACATCACGTTCTTTTGCGACAGATCAAGCAGTTTACGTTTCTCGCCCAGCTTGGGTACGGTGAATTTTAGTTTAACGTCCTCTACATCTATCT
>NZ_JBAZRC010000018.1:0-43600 GCF_041663085.1 Mucilaginibacter sp. | reverse complement strand
TTGATGGAAGTGTCTCTGGGCATAGGGCTTTTTTAGTCAAAAAGTTAAAATTCAAAAGTTAAAAATGGGTAGTCCATTTAACGTAAATCCTATGCGCTGAAAGGCGAAAAATCCCGACCTCAGCGTCGGGGTGCAAAGATAGTAATTTGCAGGGATTTGGAATGTAAATTTTTAAATTTAATGTAGCAAGTTCCGATATCCTGGCAAATACAACAATCAGTTACAAATTATTAGCTACTCTGTTTATTCATTCGCTAAAGCAAATGCAATGGGTACACTGTAGGGAATCCTTTCAACCGAACCGTAAACAGTACCGGGGATCCAATTAGGAGACACCCTTAAAGCGTGCATCGCTTCATTATCCAGCCCCGGGCTAAAAGGGCGTATAACCTTTATACCCGTCAATGCCCCATCTTTTTCTACTATAAAAGATACTATTACCCGGCCCTGAATATTATTCTCCCGCTCTTTTGCAGGATATCTTATTGTACGGGCCAGGTATTTGTTAAAGCCCGCTCCATCGCCGGGAAATAATGGCGACACAATACGTGTTTTACCGTAAGTTGCACTGATGCCATTATGCCTGGCCTTACCCGAAACCAACTCCCCATCTTCATAAATCTCTTCAAAAGTGACGTTAAAATTCTTATCGGTACCTTTCCAAATGCCTGTTCTTTTCCCGTTATTGATAAGGCCCTCTTCCGTTACCTTAAGCAGGTTTATGCCATCTTCGCTATAGCCGCTATAAGTACCGTTGCCTTCTTTTACTTTTACTGTACCTAATGAATCGTAGGCTTCAACTATAGTGAATGAAGCAGTTTTAAACGTAAAATTATACTTCGGGTCTAAAACTTCTTTTATCGCATTCTCTTTATGCAAAAATAACCGCCCATTTGGATAGTACTCGTCAGAGCCACCAACAAGCCATCCATCTTCATAGTTTCCAGTAGCTTTTCTTTTCCCATTATTATAAAAGGTAAGGCATGCGCCCTCTAAACGTATAGGGTCAATAGTTTTTGATTTGCCTATCAGCTTCCTTTTCCCGTTAGGATAATATTCCACTACATTAAAAAGCACAGTCCCGGAATCGGGTTCGCTAACAATCCGGATAAAATCGGCGCTATCTTTACTATTTACAAGGGAGTTATCTTCCTTTAAAAAGTAAACGTTTTGGCGTTGCGCAAAGCAAACCGAAGATGTAAGTAAAAAAGCGGCAATAAGAAATGATCGCATTAGCAAACGGGCTTAGATGCCCCTAATTTACTTTATTAATTTATTATTTGCGTCAGGAAAAATCAGGATGGGCTCATAAGCACGGGCTTCATCAGCTTCCATATATGCGTATGACATGATGATAACAATATCGCCAACCTGCGCCAACCTTGCGGTTGCGCCGTTAAGGCATACAGTGCCGCTGCCGCGTTCGCCTTTTATAACATAGGTTTCAAAACGGGCGCCGTTGTTGTTATTAACAATCTGCACTTTCTCATTCGGAATGATATTAGCAGCCTCAATAAGGTCTTCATCAATGGTTATACTGCCAACATAGTTCAGTTCGGCCTGTGTAACCTTAACGCGATGAAGCTTTGATTTTAATACCTCAATAATCATGGTGCAAAGGTAGGAATATTTTTATCTGTAAAGTTTATGCATCATCGCCTCATTGTAATATATACATGACGGTGCCATGATCTACTGCTTACTTTATCAACACATTATCTATCAGCCTTGTTTTGCCAACACGGGCGGCAGTAAGGGCTACAATAGTTGTACTATCTTTACCTGCAGGCAATAAGGTCTCCCCGTCAACTATTTCAAAATACTCGGGCTGTACGTCATTTTCGGCTTTAAGCATCTCCATTGCCTGCTGTTGTAGCTGCGGTATATTATCAATATCAAAGTTGCTTTTTATCCGGTTCAGGGTTTTTGACAACACAAGCGCGTGTTGCCTGTCGGCAGGCGATAAATGAATATTACGCGAGCTCATGGCCAGCCCATCGGCCTCCCGCTCAATAGGGCACATCACCATTTTTACGG
The DNA here is from genome assembly GCF_041663085.1 of Mucilaginibacter sp. Lineage (GTDB taxonomy): Bacteria > Bacteroidota > Bacteroidia > Sphingobacteriales > Sphingobacteriaceae > Mucilaginibacter. Next base: position 41,563 of record NZ_JBAZRC010000018.1, on the reverse strand, counting down.
GCATATCCATCAGTTCAATCATGCGGTTAACAACCATAATTTGCTGGTAATCCTTTTGGCCCATGTAAAGGGTATCGGGCTTAACAATATCAAGCAGTTTGTAAACCACCTGCGTTACGCCCTGGTAATGCCCGGGCCTGAATTCGCCCTCAAGCAGATGTTCAAGCGGGCCAATGTTTAAATGCCATTGCTCATTTGCGTCATACATTTCTGTAACGGCGGGGTTAAACAAAACATCACAACCGGCCTGCTCCAGCTTGGCTATATCGGCCTCAATGGGGCGTGGATAATTTTCCAGGTCTTTGGGGTCGTTAAACTGTGTTGGGTTAACAAAAATGCTGCAAACAACAATATTGCTGCCCTGCTTTGCCTGCGCAATTAACGACAGATGGCCATTATGCAGCGCGCCCATGGTAGGTACAAACCCAACAGTTGCAGGGTTTTGTGCGGATAGATATTCCCGGATTTGCCGGCGTGTGGTAAATATTTTCAAACTAAAAAGGGTTGCAAAAATTTGGTAAAGGTGTGCAATTACTTAAAAACTACCAAACCCTCTTGCATAAGTGGTTGCCAGTTCATATAATAATGCTTATATTTGCACACTCAAATTTTTTGAACTTCTTTACATTTATTAATACTGATTAGTGATGGGTAAATCAAAACTACTGTTCATAACTCATGAAATGTCTCCTTTCCTTGAACTCACAAAAATTGCCGAAATAACCCGCCAGCTTCCGCAAGCCATGCAGGAGAAGGGTTTCGAAATTCGCATTTTGATGCCACGTTTCGGGAACATTAATGAGCGCAGGAACCGTTTACATGAAGTTATCCGTTTATCGGGGATGAACATTATTATTAACGATAATGATAATCCACTGATTATTAAGGTGGCTTCTATACCGGCAGCACGCATGCAGGTTTACTTTTTAGATAATGAAGAGTATTTTCAGCGCAAGCACGTGTTTAATGACAAAGACGGTAAATTTTATGCTGACAATGATGAGCGCATGATATTTTTCTGCAAAGGCGCTTTAGAAACCGTTAAGAAACTTGGCTGGGCACCTGATGTTATTCACTGCCATGGCTGGATGAGCGCTTTAGTGCCGGCTTATTTAAAAACAACATATAAAGACGACCCAACCTTTAAAAATTCAAAAGTAGTTTACTCTATTTATGGAAATGATTTTAAAGAGAAGCTGGATGCCGATTTTGCAAGCAAGGCTGTAATGGGCGATATGACCGAAGCACATACCGAAGTTTACAAGGATGGCACCAACACAGCAATGTACACGGGTGCTATACACTACAGCGACGGCATTGTACTGGGCAGCGCCGATATTGATGCAGATGTGTTAAATAATGTTAAAAACAGCAATAAATCGGTTTTAGAATACGTTTCTACCTCTGATTTCGAAAATTATTACAATTTTTACGAAGAAATCACCAATGAGCAATTGGTGGATGTTGCATAAGCTTTAAAATTATATATGAAATTTTACAAATTAGGCTTATTAACCCTGTTAATAAGTCTTTTTATTTTGAATAGCTGTAAAACCCAGGATGGTATAGGCTTAGACCCGGCTACACCGATTGCCGGTAAACTTATAGCAGATACCAGCATATTGGCCACCACCGTTAAAGAAGACAGTGTTATAACCAGCGGCTTATCAAGTAGGGTGCCTTTATCCTACTTTAAGGATCCGGAGTTTGGCACAACCGAAACTAACATTGCGGCTATATTGTCAACCCCGGGCGCAACTGCTTACACTTTGCCATCCGGAACCATCACCATTGATTCGGCAAGTTTGATCCTGCCTTATGCAACAGACGGTTTCTATGGCGATTCCCTGTTATCAACCTACAAAATTGATGTGCGCCAGCTTAGCGAGCGTATTGTAGCTACAAAATCTTACTACAACACCAAGCATTTTCAATCTTACAGCGATATAATAGGGTCTAAAACTTTTTTGGCCAGGGCGCATGATACGCTGAAAATATTAAGCATAGTGAAAGGTGGCCCCGATACACTGATAAAGGTTAAACCACAGGTACGTATCCCTATTGATCCGGGTTTTATTAATCAACACTTTTTTTTAGTTGCTCAAACAGTATTAAGCAACCCTGTGATTTACGAAAACCAAATGAATGGTTTATATATTTCACTGGATAAAAACCAAACACCGGGTGTGGGTGGTAATATGTATTTCAATCTCGATTCGGCGGCGTTAACAATTTATTATAAAAACATTAACGGCTCTACTACCGATACCGCTTCAGTTTCTTTGTCGCTTGGCAGAAAAGTTGCCGAAATTAAACATACATATAGCGCTAATGTGCAGGCTGCATTAGATAACACATCAACTAAAGGGCTTGTTTATTTACAGGGACTTGCCGGGCTTAGGGCTAAATTAACCTTACCCGATGTTAAAAGCATCTTTGCATCCGAGGGCGGCAGCGACAATGTTGTATTAAACCGCGCCGAACTGATCGTTAAGGTTGACCCGGGCTCTACAACGCCGTTTGCACCAAGCAAAAGGCTAACGCTTTACAAGTATGACATTGCACACCAGCGCACTACCTTACAAGATGCATCATCAACCGACCCAAGGGCATCAAACTTTGGCGGAGCGTATAATGCAGCCACCGGTGAATATCATTTTATAATAACCGCTTATTTACAAGACCTGTTACGCGGCAAAACTGTAGATTACGGTACTTTCCTTGCACCTGTAAACCCTACAGGTACAACTATTGACCTTACCCCCGCATCTACTTATGCCGACAGGTCAATTATAGTAGGTAAAAACTCGCCTTACCGGGTAAAGCTTAACATTATATACACCAAAATAAACCAATAAAACTTTTTAAAAGCATTTAAAAATACCCCATTAGGGGTATTTTTTTTTATATCTTGTTTTTAGCATTGATAATGCTATTTATCTCCTTACTTTTGTCGCACATCTAATTCTATTAATTACATTAAAATTCTATTTATTTATGTGCGGCATAGTAGGTTATATAGGCTTCAGAGACGCCTATCCAATAGTAATAAAAGGACTTCACAGGCTTGAGTACAGAGGGTACGACAGCGCTGGTATTGCACTGGCAAATGATGGCTTAAAACTTTTTAAAAAGGCCGGAAAAGTTAGTGAACTTGAAAACCATGTAAAAGACGCGGACGTTTCAGGGTCTGTAGGTATGGGCCATACACGCTGGGCTACCCACGGCGCCCCAAGCGACCGGAATTCGCATCCGCATACCTCCGGCGATGGTAAACTCACTATTATACATAACGGTATAATTGAAAACTATGCTATCTTAAAAGAGGCCCTATCCTCAAAAGGACATGAGTTTAAAAGCGATACCGATACTGAGGTATTGATACATCTTATTGAAGAGATTAAAGACGTAACCGGCCTTGGCCTGCGCGAAGCGGTAAGGCTTGCTTTAAACCGCGTTGTTGGTGCTTACGCCATTGTTATTATGAGCGAGGATGAGCCGGACGAACTTATAGCTGCACGCAAAGGCAGCCCTATGGTAATAGGCGTTGGCAAAGGCGAATACTTCATTGCATCTGATGCTACACCAATTGTTGAGTACACTAAAAACGTTATCTATTTAAACGATAACGAGATTGCATATGTAAGGCGCGATGACCTGTTGATCAAACATATCGATAACACCATCCAAACACCGTATATACAAGAGCTTGAGCTTAAACTGGAGATGCTTGAAAAAGGCGGCTACGACCACTTTATGCTTAAAGAGATATACGAGCAACCCCGCTCTATCCGCGACTGTCTGCGCGGCCGTATTGACCCTGAGCATGGCATTGTTACCCTGGGTGGTATTAAAGAGTATATCGAGAAACTAAAAAACATCGACCGTATCATTATCGTTGCATGCGGCACATCATGGCATGCAGGTTTGGTTGGCGAGTATTTAATTGAAGAGTATGCACGTGTACCTGTTGAGGTTGAATATGCTTCAGAGTTTAGGTATCGTAATCCTATCATATCATCAAAAGACCTGGTTATTGCCATTTCGCAATCAGGCGAAACCGCCGATACCATGGCAGCCATTGAACTGGCTAAAGAAAAAGGCGCAACCATTTTTGGCATTTGTAACGTTGTAGGCGCATCTATCCCGCGTATTACACATGCAGGGGTTTATACCCACGCCGGGCCGGAAATTGGCGTTGCATCAACCAAGGCGTTTACCGCCCAGGTTACCATACTAACCCTTATTGCGTTTTACATTGCCCAACAAAGGGGCACCATAACCCAAAGCAAGTTTGTTGAATACCTTACCGAGCTGGATGAGATACCAGCCCTGGTTGAAGAAACCTTAAAATGTAACGATGTGGTTAAGGCCATAGCCGAACGATTTAAAGATTCAACCAACTGCCTGTTCCTTGGCCGTGGCAGTTCATTCCCTGTTGCGCTTGAAGGTGCATTAAAGCTTAAGGAGATATCATACATACACGCAGAAGGTTACCCTGCTGCCGAAATGAAACACGGCCCTATCGCTTTAATTGATGCAGATATGCCGGTTGTATTTATTGCTACTAAAAACTCATCGTATGAGAAGGTTATCAGCAACATACAAGAGGTAAAAGCCCGTGGGGGCCATGTTATCGCCATTGTATCAGAAGGTGATACCGATGTTAAAGCAATGGCCGATTATATAATTGAGATCCCGCTAACAGGCGAAACTTTTGTGCCATTACTGGCAACAATACCATTGCAGCTGTTATCGTACCATATAGCAGTAATGCGCGGTTGCAATGTTGACCAACCCCGAAACCTTGCAAAATCGGTAACGGTAGAGTAATAAGGTCAGTCCCGATAGTTATCGGGAGGAGATATTAGATGTGAGATCTGAGACCGCAAGGTTTCGGATCTCACATTTTTTTTGCCGGACTCTCGTCTCCTATCTAAAATCCCATATCTGTTTTTTGGAACAATCCTTGCCATACATCAATCAAAAAAAACCAAAATTATGGCAAACCGGGGAAAAAGGGGCCCATGCTGGGCGGGCTACAAAATAGCGGGAATGAAAACAAAGAATGGCAAGAAAGTGCCCAACTGCATTAAAACAGCCACAAAACGCAAACCTAAAAAATAACAAAAGCCGCCAGCTAATCAGCAGGCGGCCCGGTAGGTAATATTTCCAAATGCGCTTAAGCCGGCATTTGCTTCATGGCTTCGCTCAGGTCTAACTGCAGGCCTTGTGCAATAGCCATACCCAGCCCAATATCCGCACGGAACCAGTGGCAAAGCTGCCTGTTGGTTATCTCGTCCTTTTTAGGCCCATCAATTCCACTCATCGAATTAACAATGTTTTTGATCAGATCTTTCTTAGCGGTATCATCCATCAAACGGTACAGGTTCCCCGGTTGCGTATAGTGGTCGTTCTCGTCTTCGGCATTGCGGTCATACCAATCGGCAACCTGAGCATTTACATCCCAGGCCGGTTCCTTATAATGCTGATCAGCCTCTATATCGTCAAAACTGTTTGGGAAGTAGTTAGGGTTTTTACCGCCATTGCCGTCAATACGCATCTGGCCGTCGCGTTGGTAATTGTTCACCATAAAAGGGCAACGGTTTACAGGTATTTGCTCGTAATTAGCCCCAAGGCGGTAACGGTGCGCGTCGGGGTAAGAAAGTATGCGCCCCTGTAACATCTTGTCTGGCGAGTAGCCAATGCCGTCTACAACGTGTGCCGGCGCAAAGGCAGCCTGCTCCACATGTGCAAAATAGTTATCGGGGTTTTCGTTAAGCTCTAAAACACCCACATCAATAAGCGGGTAATCGGCATGCGGCCAAACCTTGGTCAGGTCAAAAGGGTTGATATGATAAGTTGCGGCTTCGGCTTCCGGCATCACCTGGATCTTCACAGCCCATTTCGGGAACTCGCCGTTATCAATATGCGTTAACAGATCATGCTGGGCAAAATCGGGGTTTTTACCACGCATCTCGCCGGCTTCTTCATCGGTAAAGTTCTTAATCCCCTGCTGGGTTTTAAAATGGAACTTTACATAAAAACGTTCGTTTTGCGCGTTAATGAACGAGAAAGTATGGCTGCCAAATCCATCCATATGGCGGTAACCGTAAGGTGTGCCCCTGTCGCTCATCAAAATGGTAACCTGGTGCAGGCTCTCGGGGTTAAGCGACCAAAAATCCCACATCATGGTTGGGCTTTTACAGTTGGTGTATGGGTCGCGTTTTTGGGTATGGATAAAATCGCCGAACTTTTTAGGGTCTTTTATAAAAAACACCGGGGTGTTGTTACCCACCAGGTCCCAGTTGCCATCCTCGGTATAAAACTTCAGGGCAAAGCCGCGGGGGTCACGCTCTGTATCAGCCGATCCTTTTTCGCCGCCAACTGTAGAGAACCGCAGAAACGCGCGGGTTTCTTTACCTATCTGGCTAAATACTTTTGCACGGGTATATTGAGTTATATCATGTGTAATTGTTAGGGTACCATACGCGCCCGAACCCTTTGCATGTACTACACGCTCGGGGATACGCTCGCGGTTAAAATGAGCCATTTTTTCGTGCAGTATATAATCCTGAAGCAGGATAGGGCCACGCGGGCCAATGGTCTGAGAATTTTCGTTCTCTGCAAAAGGCCTGCCTGATGCAGTAGTAAGCTTTTTATTGGGTACCATAACGTTTCGGATTTGTATTTTTCCAAACTTGATTAAAAATAATGGATAGAAAAAATCAATAATTACTATCTTTATATAGATTATATTGATAATGACTATAACTCAGCTTGAATATGTAATTGCGGTTGATACCTACCGCAGTTTTGTAGCCGCGGCCAACAAATGTTTTGTAACGCAGCCCACCCTTAGTATGCAGATACAAAAACTGGAAGACACGCTTGGGGTAAAGCTTTTTGACCGCAGCCACCAGCCGGTTATCCCTACCGAAATTGGTGAAGAAATTATAGCACAGGCAAGAGTACTGCTGGCCGAAAGTGAAAAGATAAAGGAAATCATCAGCGATAGGCAGAAAGAGTTATCCGGCGAATTAAAAGTGGGTATTATCCCTACAGTATCGCCATATATATTACCAAAAATATTAAACGGCTTTATACAAAAATACCCGGCCGTAAAACTGATAGTTTGGGAGCAAACCACCGAGCAGATCATCCAGCAGCTAAAACTGGGCACAATTGATTGCGGCATATTATCAACCCCGTTGCATGAAAGCAGCCTTACGGAGATCCCGGTGTTTTACGAGAACTTTGTGGCTTACGCTTCAAAAAACAGCAAGCTTTATAAAAAGAAAACCATTACCCCCGATGATATTGATATGGAGGAGATATGGGTACTTAACGAGGGCCACTGCATGCGCGAACAGGTGCTGAATATTTGCCAGCGGCGCAAAGCCACCAAAGGCTTTCAGCATTTCGAATACAATACCGGCAGCGTTGAAACGCTAAAACGGATGGTTGATATGAATAACGGCGCTACCATTTTACCAGAGCTTGCCCTTGCCGAAATGAGCGACAAGCAGCGCGACCGCGTACGCTATTTTAAAAGCCCCGAGCCTGCCCGTGAGGTAAGCATAGTGATGCACCGCAACTTTTTAAAGCGCCGGATGATAGAAGCCCTGAAAAACGAGATACTTGATTTTGTACCTAAAAGGCTGCGTACTAAAAAGAAAAAAGAGGTGATGGAGATATAGCCTGCCCGGATGATATCCCCGGGTTAATTTGGCATCCCATCTTTATATTACCTGCGGTAGCTTCTGATATTTTACCGATGCCTGCTCCTTTTATTTTGTGGCTCTGCCTGGCTACATCATTAGCAACAGTACTATCACTAAAATAAATCGCTAAACAGCTTCACCAAATTGATGCTACAATACTATCTTGGCGCTATCAATCAAACCCTTGTTCACATCAAATGAAAAAAAATTATTACCTGCTGCTATTTGTGCTGTTCTTATCGGCCGCCGCTAATGCTCAAACCACCTGGATAACCAAAAACCTTGACGAAAAAATATCAGTAAAATTCCCTGCCGAGCCGCTAAAGGACACTAAAAACGGCATTGATATTTACACACTTAAGCAGGCCGACAGTATTGCCTACAGCGCCAATATGATAGACTATAATGTTGTGGTCCATCTAGATTCGGCCGCTTTAGCACCGATGAAGGACGACCAGCGGTTTGCAGATCAGTTGCTGGCGGGGTTCGCGTCTAAAAAAACCAACTATACCTTCGGTGAGATAACAATAGGCAAATGGAAAACATACACTACCTATAGCTTTGCCGGCACTGAAAACACCACAAAAGCCACGCTGACTATACAAATGATTTTAACTGGAAGCAAAATGTATTCGCTGTCATGCCGGGTACCTGCTAATCTGGTCACCAAAAACAAGGACTCATTTTTAGGGTCGGCAGAGTTGTTAAAGAAGTAAAGGCAGCGAAACCCAATATGCAAAGCATCGCAGTGTCCACGGTGTGAGAGCCTGCGGCGACAAAAAAATAAAAAGCCCTGTTTCCTGCTATTCCTCGTGCTGATACTAATAAAGGACAGGCTTTGTGCGATTCCCTCCCAACGGGAGGGTGCAGGGAGGGGTTAACAAATCGTACAAACCCCTCCCTGCCTTCACCCTATGCCAACCGCACCCCTCCCGGGGGAGGGAATTATTGACCACGGGCGAAAATACCTAAACCCGGGTGCAGCGGATACCGGCCATCGCGCCTAAGGCCTGTACCGTATGAGCAAAAAACGGGGCTACCGGAACCGAAGCCCACAACAGAACCTTTACTAGTAATTTATTCCCTGCACAACCTCTCTAAAAAATCCGCATGCTGCGGGTATTGCTCCAGCAGGTCATCCTTCTTAGCCATCTCGAACTCGGCGAAATCAAAACCGGGGGCAACGGCACAGCTCATCAGGGCAAAGCCGGTGGCTGATGATATTTGGGCCGCGAACCAGGTATTGGGCGGGATAGCCGCTTGCAGGCTGCCGGTGCTGCTGTCGCTCAGTTCGATGGTGGTATGTGTTCCTTCATGGTCAATAACATGGATGTGCAGCGGCGCGCCTTTGTGAAAGTACCACAACTCGTCTGACGCCAGGCGGTGGAAACCCGAAAAGTCCAGGCCTTCCAGCAAATAGTAAATGGATGTGCAGGCCTGTTTCACTGTTGTAGCCCCGGCCCGGGTAACCTCATTTTCCGACCGGAAAACTTCTTTGTAGTACCCTCCCTCGGGGTGCGGCAGCAGGTTTAAGTGATCTATCCAGTATTGGGCGGTTTCGGGCATAGCAGGTTATTGAAGTTACTGCGGCAAGATATAAAATTATTGTTTGCACTTATAAACCCGATGGTAAACTGTAAAACAGTGCGTCCCATTTTGTTCCATTACAGAATAAATGGAACATGCATAAAATCTCAAAATATTAATAATCAATAACTTAAAAAAGACGAACATTTTCCTTTTACCATAGGCATGCGGCCCAAAAAGGCCGAACCAGGGGCGAAAAAAGGCGAAAAAAACCGGTATTTTCCGTGTCTCGTTTTGTTCATTTTTTTAAAAAATGGAACAAAAAGCCAGAACAATAAGCTCCTGAACATGAGGATTTATAGCCGAAATGAAAAAGTTTTTGTTTAACTACTGACACGATTGTGTCAGTATTAAGTGCCTGATTTTAAGATGGTTAACTCCGTCCCGTTTGTCCCGTTTCAAAAATGGAACAAGCTTATATCTTCAGCCTGATGTGAATTTTTTGCAGCAAGCCGGTTAACCAAACCATTACAAACGAAAATATGACGCATTTAATAAGCCCGCCGGTGCCCTGGTTAAAGTATTCGGGGTAGCCAAGATCGGTCATTTGGTAAAGTGGGTAAAACAAAAAAGGCAGCAGGTAGCAGGTAAAAGTGTTGGTGCCCGCGGGTTCTATCACCTTAAACCAATGGAATTTGTGCTTTACATCTACCAGAAAAATAAAGAAAGCATATACCACCAAACTTATACCGGTACAAATAAGCACCCATGAAGGGGTATCGCGCGCTTTACTTATCCCACCGCTAAAATAACGGACGATAAAGCCAAGGTTAAACAATATTACGGCCATCAGCAGCATAGCAACCCACAGCATTTTAATTTCCTTATTTGCGGCAAGCCGCATGTAAAGCACCGATACAAAAACGCCTGCCATAGTAAAGGCCTGCATGGCACCGTTGCCGGCTATCCACATATATTTTTGGATGCCGCTTAAAAAGTTGAGCATTCCAAAATGGAAATCGATATTAAAGAACATAAAGAAGATCCAGGCGGCAGCCTGCACCCAAAGCACCCCGTTACTGTAATAATAAATAAACGCACACACCAGGTACGACCAGCCTATAAGCCCCAGTATGCCCCACCAGGTTAAATGCAGCCACGGGTGGTTAGGGTCGGTGCTTTTATACAGTATGCACATGGTGGCCAGTAGCAGGATGCCAAAGCCCTGAAGCAGGTATCGCGTGGTTTTTGACTGTACTTTGCTGTAATCTAAAAATATAAAGAAGAAACTGAAGGTGGCCAGGCTTTCCCAAACGGGTTGCGGCAAAAGGGTGGCCGGGTCGTTATAGGTTTCCATGTTGGCATGGAAAAACCCGATAAATATAAGCGCGAACGACCGTGTGATGATGCGCATGGGTATATGCGCGTTCTCGTTATGCAGCCGTTTTTTAAAGGCATACGGTATTGATAAGCCTACTATAAACAGGAAGGCAGGGAATATGGTATCGGCAAGTCCTAAAGCATCGGCATTAATTCCTGCATGTTTAAGCCACTGAGGGGTATTTGGCACGCCATCCAGATCATTCACAAAGATCATCAGGAACATGGTAACTGCACGAAACGCATCAATTGACCTGATGCGGTTAATTAAATTACTCATTAAACAGGAAAATGATTTTTATAGATAAATGTTTTAATCTAACGGTAATAAATTTAAAACAGTATCTGAGCAACGGCTTTATTAGTCTCTATCGCGACTTAATTTGGCAAACACTAAGGGGTTTTCGTTTAGCTCGGCAGTTTCTCTTCTGTGTTTTATAATATGTAAAGCGGTAAATAAGGCCTCGCGGAAGGAAACTTCCGAAGCCATGTTTTTACCTGCAATGTCATAAGCGGTGCCATGATCTGGCGAGGTACGCACAAAGCTTAGACCGGCGGTATAGTTCACGCCCGATTCAAACGCTATTTGTTTGAATGGGATCAGTCCCTGGTCGTGGTACATGGCCAGTACGGCATCAAATTGCAGGTATGTGCCATTGGCAAAAAAGCCATCAGCAGCGTAAGGGCCAAAAGCAAGCACATCGTTATTGCGGGCCTCTTCAATAGCCGGTATAATGGTATCTTTTTCTTCGCTGCCTATCAGGCCGTTATCGCTGGCATGAGGGTTTAAGCCCAATACAGCAATTTTTGGTTTGCGGATCCAGAAATCATCCTGCAAGCTGGCGTTCATCAGCTTTAACTTCTGTATTATTTTATCAGTGGTGATGCTTTCCGCGATCTTTGACACCGGGATATGGCCGGTTACCACGCCAACACGCAGGGTATCGCTCACCAAAAACATCAGTGATTCATCTTTGCTGTCGCGATGCTGCAGGTATTCGGTATGCCCGGGGAAGTTAAACTCCTCGTTTTGGATATTGTCTTTATTGATAGGCGCTGTTACCAGGCCATCTATATTACCGGCAAGCAGGTCGTCTGTTGCGCGTTGCAGCGAAATGTAGGCGTATTTGCCACCCTCTGCAGTTACCTGGCCGGGTTCAATTTTCACATCTTCTTCCCAGCAGTTTATCATGTTGGGTTTGCGGTGCTGCGCAGCGGCGGCACTATCTACCACATTAAAATTAAACTCGTTGATATGGGTAGCCCGGCGGTGGAATGAAGCTACTTTGGTATGCCCGTAAACAATTGGAGTACAGTAATCGTATATTTTAGCATCGGCCAGGGTTTTGATGATTATCTCTAACCCTATCCCGTTAACATCGCCAATACTTATTCCTATTTTAGGTTTGTCGCTCATGATTATTATGATTTCGCCGGTGGTTTTTTATACCGCCGGTTACGTATTTTGCTTTGTGCTTTAAGCCTTTAGCCCGTCGCCCAACATGCAAATAAAAAGATTTTAAGTTTATAAATTCTGATTAAAGCACAAATATGCCTTAATTTGCTCAAATAAAAACGGATAATGACATTAGTAAGAGCAAAAAAACATTTAGGGCAGCACTTTCTTACTGATAAAAATATTGCCTCGAAAATTGTGGACAGTCTGCGCCCCGAGGGCAGATATAAGCAGGTACTTGAAGTTGGCCCGGGTATGGGTATCCTGTCTGATTTTTTGCTGCAAAAAGCCGAGTACGAAACCTTTTTGATAGATATTGATACTGAATCGTACACGTTCCTGAAAAAGAAATATCCCAAACTGGGCGAAAGGCTGATCAATGCCGATTTTTTAGAGCTGGATTTTAAAGCAAAATTTGAAAGCCAGATGGCCGTTATTGGTAACTTCCCTTATAATATCTCCTCTCAAATACTTTTTAAGATATTGGATCACCGCGACCAGGTACACGAAGTGGTAGGCATGTTCCAGAAAGAAGTTGCCGAGCGCTGTGCATCAAAACCTGGCAGCAAGGAGTACGGCATCCTGAGCGTGTTTTTACAGGCTTATTATAAAGTTGAATACTTATTTACGGTAAAAGCTGGTGTGTTTAATCCGCCGCCAAAGGTGCTTTCTGCCGTTATCCGGCTAACCCGCAACGCCACTGCCGACCTTGGTTGCGACGAAAAACTGTTTTGGCAGGTTGTAAAAGCCGGTTTTAACCAGCGCCGTAAAACATTGCGCAACGCGGTGTCATCTTTAATAAACAAAGAGAAGATGGTAGATAACAAAACCCTCGACCTGCGCGCCGAACGCCTAAGCGTAGCCGATTTTGTAAAGTTGACCAATGAGATTGCGGAAGCCCGTTAATTAATCTATCGGTATTACCACAACCTTATCTGCGCCTTTCATTTCTTTAACCTTTAAGGCCATGCGTTTTACAAACAGGTAATTTGCTGTACCACCAATTACAGCACCTACAACCGGCACTAAACGCTCGGCAGCGCGTACGCCAAAGGCCAGCAATAGTTTTTCGGCAATGCCCTCCATCATGGTTTTGGTTACGGCTATGCCCGCTTCTACTTTAAAAGATGTGGCAACAAGTACCATAAATTCATCAAAACCTATCCTGTAGTTGCCTTTAGTATAATACATAATGGCCATAGTAACCCTAAACTGTTGGGTTATCAGGTTAATAAAATCAACAGGCATACCTACCAGCATGGTCATGATGCCGCCGCTGCCTGCAATAGCACCTGAGCCTGCAGCCATGTACGCACATTGGTTGATGAATTTATCCAGGCCATGCTTATCAACGCCCTTTTTGATGCCGAGCTGGTCTATATTGTCAAATATGTGCCTGAAGCCATCGTGCGATAGCGTATCTACATATTTTTTTATATCTGTACGTGCTTTTTTAAATGGAATGATCATCGGTGAATTTATTATATAATAGATATATGCTATTTACGTGCCAGTTTTGAGCCTTATCCTATTCTCTCCAAAGAAGAGGGTTATTACTGCCTTGATGTCATATTTTAAAGTCCTCTCCAAAGGAGAGGATTAGGTGAGGCTTTTTTGTAATTTTGCCCATCAAATTCTTACGCCATTGAAAAACAACATCCTTATTGTCGACGATCTGCACCCCGCGTTTATTGAACAGGCCGAAGGTTTTGGATACACCATCAATTACCAGCCGGATATGAAGCTTGATGAGGCTTATGCCATCATCAATAATTATGATGGGTTGGTTATCCGTTCCAAGTTCCAGGTAGACAGAAAGTTTATTGACCAGGCCACCCACCTGCGTTTTATTTGCCGCGCCGGGGCCGGTATGGATAATATTGATGAAGATTATGCTTTAGAAAAAGGCATTAAGCTGATCAACGCTCCCGAAGGTAATATGGATGCCGTTGGCGAACATGCCATAGGTTTGTTGCTGTCATTGATGAATAACATGAATACGGCCGATGCCGAGATCCGTGCGGGCAATTGGCGCCGCGAGAAAAACCGCGGATATGAGTTGAAAGGACGCACCGTTGGCATTATTGGTTACGGGCATATGGGCAGCAGCTTTGCCAAAAAACTATCGGGTTTTGATGTAAATGTAATTGCTTACGATAAATATAAAACAGGCTTTAGCGACCGGTATGCGCGCGAGGTAAGTATGGAAGAGATTGTTAAACACAGTGATGTTTTGAGCCTTCACATCCCCTTAACCAAAGAAACTGATGGCATGGTGAACGATGAATACTTTTACCATTTTAAAAAGCCTATATTTTTTATTAATACAGCACGCGGCAAGATAGTTAAAACCAGCGCAGTGCTCAGCGCCATTAAACAAGGCAAAATAATAGCTGCGGGGCTTGATGTATTGGAGGTGGAGAAATTTCCATCGCTTGCAGAACAGGCATGGTTTGACGAATTGCGCCAAAGCGGCAAGGTAATTTTAAGCCCGCATGTTGGTGGATGGACGTTTGAAAGTTACCGTAAAATAAGTGAGGTAATGGCCAGGAAGCTGGGTGAACTGGGATTAGCGTAAATTAGTGAAATTCCACCCGATAGGTGTAAGCATCCAATTAAAAAATTTGGATATTAAAATTTAATTATACTATCTTCGTTTTACACTAAACAAGACTATGCAGGCCCGGCCCACGTAGTCTTGTTTGTTTTTAAGGCCATCACGCTCTTCTATCGAAAAAGTAGGGGGGCGGTTTTTTTTGGCGTAAACTGATAATAAACTACTAATTATATTGTGTTATGGCAGAGGTATCATACTATACCAAAGAAGGTTTAGAAAAATTAAAAGAAGAGTTACAATACTTAAAAACTACAGGCCGTGCTAATATCAGCGCTGCAATAGCCGAAGCACGTGATAAGGGCGATCTTTCTGAAAACGCCGAATACGATGCAGCAAAAGAAGCACAAGGCCTGCACGAGGGCAAAATAGCCCAAATGCAGGAAACGCTGGCAAACGCCCGTTTACTTGACGAGTCAAAACTGGATGTATCTAAGGTTTTAGCCCTATCTATCGTAAAAATTAAAAATATAAAAAGCGGCGCTACCATGAGCTACCAGCTGGTATCAGAAAGCGAAGCAGATATGAAAGCCGGTAAAATATCGGTAACATCACCTATTGCTAAAGGCTTGTTGGGTAAATCTGTTGGTGAGATAACCGAGATAACCGTACCCGCGGGTAAAATAGAATTTGAGGTATTAGAAATTAGTAGATAGTTAATGGTTGATTGGATGAGTGGTTCCATAACTGCTCATCCAACCCATTTCTTAACTGCTCACCACTCACACAATCAACCACTCACTAATTATGAGCATCTTTTCAAAGATCATATCAGGCGAAATCCCGGCACACAAAGTAGCCGAAACAAATGAGTTTTTAGCTTTTTTGGATATTAGCCCATTAGCCGAAGGGCATGTGCTGGTTATCCCCAAAACCGAAGTTGATTATATTTTTGACCTGAATGACGAAACCTATATGGGTTTGCAGATGTTTGCCAAAATTGTAGCCACGGGGATAAAAAAAGCTATCACATGTAAGAAGGTTGGCGTAGCTGTTATTGGCTTAGAAGTGCCCCACGCGCATATTCATTTAATACCTATGAACAGGGTTGACGATATGAATTTTGCAAGGCCAAAACTTAGCCCTACGCAGGATGAATTGGCCGCCACAGCTAAAAAAATTGTGGAAGCCTTACGTGAGGTTACCCACCAATAGACAGCCGTGTGTTATGATGAGGCGGAAGAACCATTGCCTCCCAAACGCATTAAGCATACTTACATAAACGCGGGATGCCCGCCGCACAAGCTCTTTCACCCGCGTCCTTTTACCCTTAGCCTTTCCGGTTTTAACACCCTTCAATGGCCATTGTTAACAACCCAAAAACCAATTAAAAAAAACACTTTCCAGTTTTCGGAAATTTACCTACATTTGCGGGCTAATTGTTGCTCATTGAAATCGCTAAAAACATATTCAATCCCTTTTACCGGCCTTAAGCTGGGCAAGCATTATTTTGAATACGAAATAAACGATGCTTTTTTTGCCGAGTTTGAATACTCTTTAGTTAAAAAGGCCAATCTTATTTGTAAGGTTGAACTGGACAAGCAGGAAACAATGCTTATCCTGAACTTTGACATTACCGGCACTGTAAATGCCACTTGTGATAGATGCTTATCTGATTATCTGCAACCGATAGATATTCATGAACAGCAGATAGCCCGGTTTACAGAAGAGGAAATGAGCGAAGATGACGAGATAATTACCCTTGGCAAAAACGATCACGAGATTGCTTTAGCCGGGTTAATATATGAATATGTTAGCGTTGCGCTGCCGTTTATTGCAAATTGCAGTAACGAGGGCGACGGGAAACAATGTGATGAGGAAATGCTGGCAAACTTAAATAAGCTTGCAGCAAATGATGAAAAAACCGAGAGTGTTGACCCGAGATGGGAAGCTCTTAAAAAATTAAAATAATATAATAACTAAAAGTTATGGCACATCCAAAACGGAAAATTTCAAAATCAAGAAGAGATAAACGCAGAACGCACTACAAAGCAGAAGCGCCTACTTTAACTACTTGCCAAACTACTGGTGCAGTACACTTGCCACACAGAGCATACACTGTTGACGGTAACGTTTACTTCAACGGAAAAATCCTTATTGAGAAAGCAGTAGCAGTTTAAGTTTAATTTTCTGAAAATGAAGATTGGCTTAGATATTATGGGCGGTGATTTCGCCCCCAAGGCAGCAGTTTTAGGGGCAATTGAAGCTTGTAAAGTTTTATCTGCCGGGCAAAAACTTGTGCTTATTGGCGACAAGGATATTGCACTAAGCATACTTCAGGAAAATAATTTTAGCCCCGATAACTTTGAGTTTGTACATACAACCGAAGTTATTGGCATGGGCGAACACCCCACTAAGGCTATTGTTCAGAAACCCAACTCGAGTATAAGCGTTGGCTTCCAAATGCTGAAAGAAAACGCTATACAGGCATTTTCATCGGCAGGGAATACCGGGGCTATGCTGGTGGGCAGCATGTTCAGCGTAAAAACCGTACCCGGTGTAATACGCCCGGCCATGACAACCATTGTACCCAAACTTAAAGGCGGTTTGGGTATTATTTTGGATGTAGGCGCCAATGCCGATTGTAAACCCGATGTGCTTTTGCAGTTTGGTGTTTTAGGCAGCCTGCTTGCCGAATCTATATACGGGATACCCAACCCGCGTATAGCGCTGATGAATATTGGCGAAGAAGAGGAGAAAGGCAACCTGCTTTTACAGGCCACCTATCCCTTAATGAAGGATACCAAACTGTTTAACTTTGTAGGTAACGTTGAAGGGCGCGACCTTTTTGCCGACAACAACGACGTTGTTGTTTGCGATGGTTTTACAGGGAACATTATCCTTAAACTTGCCGAATCTTTTTACGTTATTACCCAAAAGAAAAGATTTAAAGACGAATTTTTTGACCGCTTTAACTACGAGCAATACGGCGGAAGCCCTATACTTGGTGTTAATGCGCCTGTTGTTGTTGGCCATGGCATTTCAAGTCCTGAAGCTATCAAGAACATGGTGCTGCTGTCAAGAAACATGATTGAGACCAACCTTATAGACAAAATTAAACTGGCTTTTCAGTAAAAAAATATAGAATGAGCAAAATTACTGCTGCTATTACCGCTGTAAATGGTTACGTACCCGAGTACGTATTAACCAACCAGGAGCTGGAAACAATGGTGGAAACCAACGACGAGTGGATAACGAGTCGTACCGGCATTAAAGAGCGGAGAATATTAAAAGGCGAAGGGCTTGGCACATCAGATATGGCCGTACCGGCTGTTGAAGGCCTGCTGAAAAAGCGTGGTATCACTGCCGAAGAGATCGACCTGATCATATTTTGCACCACCACCCCCGATTTGCCTTTCCCGGCAACCGCAAACATTCTTGCACATAAAATTGGCGCTAAAAATGCCTGGGGATACGATCTGCAGGCGGCATGTTCCGGCTTCATTTTCGGCCTGGCTACCGGCGCGCAATTTATTGAGAGCGGCAAACACACAAAAGTATTGGTAGTAGGTGGCGATAAAATGTCGTCAATTATCAACTACGAAGACCGTGCTACCTGTATCATTTTTGGCGATGGCTGCGGCTGTGCCCTGCTTGAGCCCAACACAGAAGGTTACGGTATTATAGATTCGGTACTAAAAAGTGATGGCGCGGGCTCACAGCTTTTATTCCAAAAATCGGGCGGTTCGGTTAGTCCGGCCACGCACGAAACCGTTGCCAATAAAGAGCATTATGCCTACCAGGAAGGCCAGGCGGTATTTAAATTTGCTGTAACCAACATGGCCGAAGTTGCCGCCGAAGTAATGGAACGCAATCATTTAGTTGCCGATGATATTGCATGGCTGGTACCACACCAGGCCAACAAACGTATTATTGATGCTACAGCTAACCGTACCGGCATAACATCTGATAGGGTTATTGTAAACATTGAACGTTACGGTAATACCACAAACGGTACTATCCCATTGTGCCTATGGGAGTGGGAAAGCAAATTCAAAAAAGGTGATAACCTTATTTTAGCTGCCTTTGGCGGCGGGTTTACCTGGGGCTCTATTTATTTAAAATGGGCTTACGATACACCAGGTGCGTAAGTTTTAAGGTGCAGGTTCTGCACATTTTAATTAAAACATCTGTCAATTAATTAATGTTACTTTAAATAGTAAAAATTCATTTGCACATATGCATATTTGCACATCTGCATATTTTATACATAACTTAGTTATTAAACTTTTATCCAAACCAATTATCGCTTATTATGGATATTAAACAGATTCAGGATCTTATACGCTTTGTGTCAAAATCTGGCGTAAACGAAGTATCGATCGAGCAAGAGAATTTTAAGATCACTATAAAAACTAACGAAGCACCAACTTATGTAAACGCTTCGATACCAACACATCAGCCGCTTGCTGCAGCCCCTGCGCCGCAGCCTGTAAGCTTGCCATCAGCAGCACCCGCTGCCGAAGCGGTAGCTGTTGCTGACACTTCAAACCTGATCACCATCAAATCGCCGATGATAGGTACATTCTACCGTTCATCATCGCCTGATAAACCATTATTTGTAAACGTAGGCGACGAAATAAGCACAGGCAGTGTATTGTGCATTATTGAAGCTATGAAACTTTTTAACGAGATCGAATCTGAAGTATCGGGCCGTATAGTAAAAGTACTTGTAGACAATGCTTCGCCGGTTGAATACGACCAGCCTTTATTTTTAGTAGAACCTAAGTAAATTCGTTGATGTGCAAATATGCAGATGTGCAAATGAGATGCACATTAATCTGCATATTTGCACATCTTCATATCTACACATTCGAAAGTCATGTTTAAAAAAATATTAATAGCTAACCGAGGTGAAATTGCCCTGCGAATTATTCGCACCTGTAAAGAAATGGGCATTAAAACCATAGCTGTATACTCAACCGCTGATCGTGATAGCCTGCATGTGCGTTTTGCAGATGAGGCTGTTTGTATTGGCCCTCCTCCAAGTCGCGATTCATACTTAAATATCCCTAACATTATCTCAGCAGCCGAATTAACAAATGCTGACGCAATACACCCTGGATATGGTTTTTTATCTGAGAACGCAAAATTCTCAGCTATTTGTGCCGAATACGGTATCAAATTTATTGGAGCCACTGCCGATCAGATCAACAGAATGGGCGATAAAGCTTCGGCTAAAGAAACCATGAAAAAAGCCGACGTTCCTATCGTTCCTGGTTCTGAGGGATTATTAACTGATGTTAAACAAGGCATCTCTATTGCCAACAAAATAGGTTATCCGATAATACTAAAAGCAACTGCCGGCGGCGGTGGCCGTGGTATGCGTATTGTTTGGAAAGACGAAGAATTTGAAAATGCCTGGGATAGTGCCCGTGCCGAATCTGGCGCAGCCTTTGGTAACGACGGCCTGTACCTTGAAAAATATGTTGAAGACCCACGCCACATCGAAATACAGGTAGTAGGCGACCAGTACGGCAAAGTTTGCCACTTATCTGAACGCGACTGCTCTATACAACGCCGCCACCAGAAACTGGTAGAAGAAGCACCATCCCCTTTTATGACAGAAAAGCTGCGTAAAAAGATGGGCGAGGCTGCAATTAAGGGCGCCAAAGCGGTAAAATATGAAGGTGCCGGTACGGTAGAGTTTTTGGTTGATAAGAACCGTAACTTCTACTTTATGGAAATGAACACCCGTATCCAGGTAGAACACCCGGTTACCGAAGAAGTGATCAACTTCGACTTAATAAAAGAACAAATAAAAGTTGCAGCGGGTATCCCAATATCTGGCAAAAACTACGAGCCAACCATGCATGCCATTGAGTGCCGCATCAACGCCGAAGATCCTGCAAACAACTTCCGCCCATCACCGGGTAAAATAACAAACTTCCATTCGCCGGGCGGCCATGGCGTACGTGTAGATACACACGTATACAGTGGCTACGTTATCCCGCCAAATTACGATTCGATGATAGCCAAGGTTATCTGTATGGCCCAAACCCGCGATGAAGCTTTGGCAACCATGGAGCGTGCTTTAAGCGAGTTTGTTATTGAAGGTGTTAAAACAACTATTCCATTCCATTTAAAACTGCTGCAAGACCCTAACTTCCGTGCGGGTAACTTCACCACCAAATTTATGGAAACGTTCGAATATTAATATTTAATAAATCTTCACGAGTTAATACAACGTAAATAGCATTCCGGCGTTAATACTGCGGAAAACAGGTAATGAGCGAAAACAAAATAATAAAAGCAATAAAAGAGAAAGGCCAGACAATGGAGGCCGAGATGTCGTTTTTTGATCACCTGGAAGCCTTACGCTGGCACTTGGTACGCGCGGCCATTGCTATTGTTATTTTTACCGGCGGTGCTTTTTACTTTTACGATTTTATTTTTGATACCATCATCATGGGCCCAAGTAAGCCGAGCTTCTGGACCTATAGGATGTTATGTAAGCTTGGTGATTATCTGCACCGCGACGGCTTTTGTATCAATAAGATCAATATCAGCCTGCTTAATACCGAAATGGCCGGGCAGTTTACCCTGCAGATCAACTCCGCCCTTCTTATAGGTATAACCCTTGGTTTCCCTTACCTACTTTGGGAATTATGGCGCTTTATAAGGCCGGCATTGCACGAAAAAGAACGTAAGGCAGCATCTGGGTTTGTAGTTTACTCTACTTTTTTGTTTATTATTGGAGTGCTATTCGGTTATTATGTTATTACGCCCGAGTCAATAAACTTCCTTGCTGGCTACACTATTAGTCCTACCATAGAAAATAAGTTTTCTGTCGATTCTTACCTGTCATCGGTAGCCACTTTAACACTGGCAACCGGGATAGTATTTGAATTGCCAATACTGGTATACGTGCTGTCGTCATTAGGCATTCTTACCGTTAAGTTTATGCGCGAGACCAGGCGTTACGCCGTGGTTGTGATACTAATCATAGCGGCTGTAGTTACCCCAACACCCGATATGATGACGATGACAGTGGTAAGCATCCCGCTATTCATTTTATATGAAGTGGGCATACTGGTTGCCGCTGTGGTTGAAAAACGCAAAAAAGCAAGAGAAGCAGCACTATAATTTATAAGAGCAATTTCGAACACTGAATGCCCAACATCGAATGGAAGTATACCTTCGATGTTGGGCATTCAATATTTATTATTCGATGTTATTTGCACTTCTAAATCCATTACACTATCCTCTTCAATTCCAACAAAATCTTTACCTTCGGCAACACAATAAAATCATAAATTTGAGTTGATGAAAAAAGGGTTAAAGATAGCCATAGGCGCAGACCACGCCGGGTTTGATTATAAGCAAGCCATTTTAGGCATGTTTGGCAATGACATTATATTTACCGACCACGGCACCTACTCTTCAGAATCTGCCGATTACCCCGATTTTGCCCACCTGGTTGCCAACGCTGTTGAAAACGGCGAGGCTGATTTTGGCTTTTTGCTTTGCGGCAGCGCCAACGGTGTAGCCATGACAGCCAACAAACATCAGGGCATCCGTGCGGCATTGTGCTGGAAACCCGATGTTACCATCCCGGCACGTACCCACAACAACGCCAATGTGCTTTGTATCCCTGCGCGCCATGTATCATTAGAGGATACCAAAAAAATAATAGAGATATTCCTGACCGAAGAATTTGAAGGCGGACGCCATGCTAACCGCGTTAACAAAATTGGCTGCTAACCAACAATAATTACAACACATTAAAAGTAAATGAAGAAATTATCATTATGGATTACCGGGCTTGCATTCTCAGCAACTGCCTGTGCCCAGCAAAACCCAACCGCACTTAAGTACGGCAACATTATTAACACCACCGATGCTAAAAAGCACCTGAGCATTCTTGCGTCTGACGAGTTTGAAGGCCGCGAAACCGGTAAGCCGGGCGCCGAAAAAGCAGCTAACTACATTGCTGCCGAATTTAAAAGATTAGGCCTGCAGGCACCTGTAAACGGCTCTTACTTTTTAGACGTGCCTTTAACCGAAAACAAACTTAAGTTTACAGCATTCGCCGTAAACGGTCAATCGTTCGAAAACTGGCAGGACTTTTTTATGCAGGGTAATTTCCCGGATAAAAATGTAACCGTTAATGATATTGTTTACGTTGGTTACGGTACCGAAGCCGAGTTAGAAGGGGTAGACCTTACCGGTAAAATTGTATTGTTAATTAACGAAGACAAGCCCGAAGAAGGTAAAAAAACAAACACAAGCTACCGCGCAACTCCACAGCGCCAGGCTATTTTAAAAGCTATCCGTGCTAAAAACCCCGCATTTATATTAGGCGCCAATGCCGAACTTACTGCTATACTTAAACGTTTTGGCAAAAGCCAGGCAGGCGGCAGATTAGGCCTTAAAAAAGAAGAAAAAGTAAACACAGCCGCTCCTGTATTTAACGTTACCCCTGCTATTGCGAATGCTTTGGTGAAAGCTACAGGTAAAACTTACGAAGAACTAAAAACAGCTACCATTGCAGCCAAGCAAACACAGGTTATTAAATCAACCGTTAATATTGCTTTTGTAACCGAGAAAAAAGACGTTAAAGCGGTTGATGTTTTAGGCTTTATGCCGGGCAACGACCCTAAGCTTAAAAGTGAAGTATTGGTGTTCTCTGCGCATTACGACCATATTGGCTTAAACCCCGATGCTACTGCTAAAGACAAAGTAAACAACGGTGCCGATGATGATGGTTCTGGTACAACAGGCATCCTTGAAATTGCACGCGCTTTCTCTAAAGCACAAAAAGATGGAAAAGGCCCGCGCCGCAGCATATTATTCCTGGGTAACGTAGGCGAAGAAAAAGGCTTGTTGGGTTCAGAATGGTATACAGATCATCCTGTATATCCATTGGCTAACACCATTGCCGATCTGAACATCGACATGATTGGCCGTGTTGGTGAAGAGTACATAGGCAAGCCCGATTCTGCTAACTATGTATATTCAATAGGGTCGGCTATGTTGAGTAGCGATTTGCATAAAATTGGCGAAACCGCAAACGCAACTTATACCAAAATGAAACTGGATTACAAGTATGATGACCCTAACGATCCTAACCAATTCTACTACCGTTCAGATCATTACAACTTTGCCCGTTACGGCGTGCCTATCATATTTTACTTTAACGGTGTACACGCCGATTACCACGGCCTTGGCGACGAAGTAAGCAAAATCAACTTCCCGTTATTGGTAAAACGTGCTCAACTGGCATTTTATACCGGATGGGAATTAGCTAACCGCGATACCCGCCCTGTAGTTGATGCTAAATCACCAGCTCCAACAAAATAATTATAAAATATTTCACAACAAAAGCGGCTTGATGGCCGCTTTTGTTGTTTATACCAAACATTACGGTATAGTTTTAAGTATTAATAGCTGTATTTTTAACACATTACAAAAACTTTTAACAGGTTTGTTTAATTTCGCATAAATGGGAAATACCGCTGAAGAATTTTTGGTAGCCTCAGAGCAAAAGGCATTTGAGATGGATCATCGCAGGATCATCAACAACAGTATCGGCAAGTACGATACTGCTTTTGACAGGGGGATCTCGCGCATGATCAATGTTGAGAACACCAAAAAGAAAGGCCATACCATTAAATGGAAGGTGATGGAAAACCTGGACAAGTTTTTGCCCGAGTTTGAATCGAACTTTCAAAAGCGTGGGGGTAAGGTTATCTGGGCAAACGATGCCGAAGAGGCTAACCGCGAGATTCTGAACATCATCCAAAAAGCCGGGGCAAAAAAGGTCATCAAATCAAAATCGATGGCAACCGAGGAGATTCATTTAAATGCTTTCCTGGAGAAACACGGCGTTGAATCATTAGAAAGCGACCTTGGCGAATATATTGTGCATTTGCTTGGGCAGGAGCCATATCATATGGTAACACCGGCTATGCATCTATCTATAGAAGATATTGCGAAACTGTTTAACGAAAAGTTTGGCAGTCCGCTGGATAGTACCGCCGAGCAGCTTACCCAAAAAGCCCGCGAACTGCTGCGCGAAAAATATCTGCAGGCTGATGTAGGTATTAGCGGGGCAAACTTCCTGATAGCCGATACCGGCAGCATAGGCATTACAGAAAATGAGGGTAACGCGCGTTTAACAACCAGTTTCCCTAAAATACATATCGCCGTGGTGGGCATCGAAAAAATGATCCCATCAATAGCAGATCTGGATACTTTTTGGCCAATGCTGGCCACACATGGTACGGGCCAAAACTTAACGGTTTACAACACCATATTAAGCGGCCCACGCCAAACTAATGAAACGGACGGTCCGGATGAAATGTACGTGGTATTGCTTGATAATGGCCGCACTAACCTGTTGGCACAAAAAGAACAACGCCAGGGTCTGTACTGCATCCGTTGCGGGGCTTGCCTTAACGTTTGCCCGGTGTTTCAAAATGTGGGCGGCCATACTTATGATACTACTTACGGCGGGCCTATAGGCTCGGTTATAGCGCCTCACATGCGCGGGATGGAAGAGTTTAAGCATCTTAGCTATGCATCAAGCCTATGCGGTAAATGCACCGAGGTTTGCCCCGTAAAAATAGAGATACACAAAATGCTGCTGCTTAACCGCCGCGACGCTGTTAACGAGGGGCTTGTTGCCACCAAAGAAAAATGGGGCTGGGCCGGCTGGAAAAAAGGAATGCTTAAACGCAGCCTTACCGACTTTTTTAGCGGCAAAACCAAAAACTTTTTGATGAAAATATTCTTCAAAAAATCGTGGGGGCAATATAAAGAAATGCCCGAGGTATCATCAAAATCATTCAGCCAGATGTGGAAGGATGGCAAACGCCCCGAATAACCATTTCATTATGCGTAAAGTAGTTTTAAACCTGGCTGTGAGCCTTGATGGTTTTATTGAAGGCCCTAACGGCGAATATGATTGGTGCCTTGCCGACCAGGATTATGGTATGGAAGCATTTTTTGCCAGTACAGATACCATCTTTATAGGCCGTAAAAGTTTTGAGCTGATCCGCGGTGATACCGGCATGTTCCCTATTAAAAACATCTATGTATTCACAGACACACTGGTCCCCGAGCCCGGCGAAAACTTTAGTGTTATCCCATCTGCTAATTTCGAAAGTGCTGTTGCCGCTATAATGGAAGGCGAAGGCGGCGACATTTGGTTGTTTGGCGGAGCCGAACTGGTAACCACATTTATAAATAAACGTTTGGTTAGCGAGTTGCTGTTGGCCATCCATCCGTTACTTTTAGGGGAAGGAAAGCCTTTATTTAAGGATATTAAGGACAGGGTAGCGTTAACCCTTATCGAACAGAAAACTTACGATACGGGCCTGCTGCAGGTTAGGTACGAGCTAAACCCCTGGTTCGACCCCGAAAGGATCCCGTTTTTAGGATAGCCCTATTTTAGTGCTTATCACCAAAGCCAAATTCCTTGTAAGTATCCGGCGCATCATCATGGTTGCTGAATGAGAAGGTAAACGATGCCACCCACGACTGATAATCGGCGTCCTTGCTTTTTGATTCTTCGAACTTAGTGGCCCTTATCAGGTAAATACCCTCACGGCTCATATTAAAATACACCTGGCCAGAAGCATCGCTGGTTAGTTTTTGCGGGTATACATTTCCCGATTGTGTTTTAATAAACAGCTCTACCGACCCGGCATACGGTTTGCCTTTAAAATATACGGCTGCAGTAAGGTCATCACCATAGTTTAATTTATAAGGGTTCTTTTTCAGGATGATCTCAAAATCGTCGCCCAGCACTTTGCCAAATTCGCTGCCGCCTTCGTTATCAACCCGTATCAGGGTTTTTAAATAGCGGTTATATTTTTCGGTAAAGTTTAACGCGTTGCTGTTTTTCAGTTTATCGGCTATCTCATCATAACCCTGCTCGGTTAAATAAGGTAAAAAGTCCTCACGGGCAATATCGTTCAGCTCGTTGGTATTCATTTGTACCAGCGCAAGGCCGCTGTTCTCCATCGTATAATTCAATAATGGCGACGCATCATTTTTTACAATAGTAGTAAGGTCGGTTTTTTTCTTGCCCTCGTATATCACAAACCTGGTGGTTTGCTTGGCATCGTAAGGCACCTCTCGTTCTTTGATCAGGCTTTCGCCCGATAAAAGGTGCAGGTTAAACTTATCGCCCTTGTGCAGGAAGAAGTTTTCGGGCATTAAAAATTGGTCGGGAATAAAGGATACCAAACCAAAAAATGCAAACATTATAAGAATTCTAACGTACAAGTGCTTCATAGCGAAAAGATGTGTTGCTCAAACATACAAAGTTTTAAAAACTTCTTAGCTTTACCCGATGATTTTTGACCGGAAAAACATAGATAATGACGGTTTGATAACGTTTTATGAGAAACTGTTATTGCCCCGCCTGGTTGAAGAGAAGATGTTAATTCTGCTCAGACAAGGCCGTATTGGCAAATGGTTCTCGGGAATAGGCCAGGAAGCCATCTCCGTAGGCAGTACATTAGCCTTAAATGCCGATGAATATATCCTGCCTATGCACCGTAACCTGGGTGTGTTTACCTCTCGTAACATTCCTGTTTCACGCCTGATGGCCCAGTGGCAGGGTAAGGCTTCGGGCTTTACAAAAGGCCGCGACCGTTCCTTCCATTTCGGCACGCAGGAGTTTAAAATTATCGGTATGATATCGCACCTTGGCCCACAGCTGGCTTTGGCCGATGGTATTGCCCTTGCCGATAAGCTAAGAAATGATAAAAAAGTAACACTGGTTTATACCGGTGAAGGCGCTACCAGCGAGGGCGACTTCCACGAAGCCCTAAACATAGCTGCCGTTTGGGACCTGCCCGTTATTTTCCTGATAGAGAATAATGGCTACGGCCTGTCTACCCCCACCAATGAGCAATACCGTTGCGCAGCACTGGTTGATAAAGCCATAGGCTATGGTATAGAAGGCCGCCGTATTGATGGCAACAATATATTACAGGTTTATCATACCATAAAAGAGCTTGCAGAAGAGCTAAGGGAAAATCCGCGCCCGGTACTCATTGAGTGTATGACCTTCAGGATGCGCGGGCACGAAGAGGCATCGGGCACCAAGTACGTACCCCAGCATTTGTTTGAAGAGTGGAAACAAAAAGACCCGCTGGATTGCTTTGAAAAATTCCTGTTGGATGAAGGCGTACTTCGCCCGGAATGGGTACCCTATTTAAGAAATGAGTTTACTACGCTGATAGATGCCGAAGTTGAAAAGGTTTTCAGCGAACCCGATATTATACCACATTTACAAACCGAAGTACAAGCTATGTACCGGCTGTACAATGCAGCTACACATATCACATCAGAAATTAGCACCAACAAGCGCTACATTGATGCCATAAGCGATGGCTTAAGGCAAAGCATGCGCATGCACCATAACCTGGTTATTATGGGTCAGGATATTGCCGAATACGGTGGTGCCTTTAAAATAACCCAGGGCTTTTTAGAAGAATTTGGTAAAGACCGCATCCGTAATACACCTATTTGCGAATCGGGCGTTGTGGGTACAGCCATGGGGCTTGCCATAAACGGGTACAAGGCCATTGTTGAAATGCAGTTTGCCGATTTTGTAAGCTGCGGTTTTAATCAAATAGTGAACAACCTGGCCAAAACCTATTACCGCTGGGGCCAAACGGTTGATGTGGTTATCCGTATGCCGGCAGGTGGTGGCACAGGTGCAGGGCCGTTCCATTCGCAAACCAACGAAGCCTGGTTCACCAAAACACCCGGCCTTAAAGTGGTTTACCCGGCATTCCCGGATGATGCCAAGGGTTTGCTGATGGCGGCCGTTGATGACCCTAACCCGGTAATATTTTTTGAACACAAGGCCCTGTACCGCAGCATGAGCGGCAATGTACCCGATGATGACTATTATGTAGAGATTGGCAAAGCCCGTGTTGTACGCGAAGGCACCAAAGCCAGTATCATTACCTTTGGGCTTGGTGTGCATTGGGCGATTGAGTATGCCGATAACCACCCTGATCAATCTATAGAAATAGTTGACCTGCGCAGCCTGCAGCCATGGGATAAGGAAGCGGTTGTAAAAAGCGTGCAGAAAACCTCAAAGGTGCTGGTATTGCATGAAGATACGCTCACCAGCGGCTTCGGCGGCGAGATAGCCGCCTACATAGGCGAACATTGCTTTAAATACCTTGACGGGCCTGTAATGCGCTGCGCCAGCCTCGATACCGCCATCCCCATGAACAAAGCACTTGAAGACCAGTTTTTAGCCAAAGCAAGGCTGGAAGAGGCGATGGAAACATTGTTGAAATTTTAATTGCAAACAGCACCCGGGGCAGGGTATTACGATCTATCTTCACTATCCCCCCGTTAATAATAGTTAATGGTTTTATGACTGAAATTATTAATAACATCATCCATTTACCGGTAAACCATAATGTATATGGTGATGTTTCTATACAAACCCTGCTTGACCAAACCGGCTATAATGATCATTATAATGAGGTAACTGTAAAAGCTATTTTATCCGGGCTTAATGCAAACCCGGTATTAGCAGATAGCTGGCTGATTTATTCGTCAGATAAAAGAAGTGATTCCGGCTGGTACATTTTAGATACCGACGACGGCAAATACCAGGTAGGCTTTTATCCCGAAACGGATGATATCCCCGTAAGAACCTACACCGACCTAAACAAGGCTTGCGCTATTTTCATTAAGCTGGAACTGGAATCCATCAGGTTAAGTTTTTAATTACCCTACCTCTATCACCTCTACCTCAGCAACAGGGCTTAATAAATATATCCTACGGGTGCTTATCTCAATACATTTATAGCGTTTACGCAATTTCTCTTCCTTGCGGAATATACGGCCGTCCTTTAGCTTAAATAAGGCCTTTAGCGGCAGTTTCTCTACTGTGTGCACAGATTCCTTTGGCGCATCGTATTTGCGCAGGGAGCGGTACAGGGTAAGGTCGGAGCAGCTGGATGCCGCGGGGTTATTAAGGTAGCCGGTAATGGCCTGCTTCACATCCGGCGGAAATACATCCTTCTCAAAAAAAGGCTGCATCATTTTTTTAAAATTGTTCTTCCACTCGGTGCCGTGGGGCTTTGCTTTTTGCTTATGCTCGTTCCAGGTGTGCAGGTGCGCAAACTCGTGTACGGTGGTTACCAGGAAGGCGTAAGGGTTCAAATCAAAATTTACAGATATGCGGTGCCCTTTGCCGGCATAGGGGGCGCGGTAATCGCCAAACTTGGTACCGCGGTTACGCGATATTTTAAACTCACACTTAAAGTAATCTATCCAGCGGCCAATAAGTGGTGCTGCATCAGGCGGAAGATACTTTTCTAATACTTTTACTTTATCCAATTGCTACCTCTGTATCAAAGATAACGGTTTAGGCGGAAACGTGAAAGGCCAAAGCGGAAAGCTTAAGCTCCGCTGACAAAAGCCTTTAGCTTTACGCATTTATCTACTTAAGCAAATGATACGCTAAAAACGCAGCCCCGTATGCCAGCACAGTCATGTAAGCGAATTGCGCCGCGGGCCAGCGCCAGTCTTTTGTTTCACGGTATACTACGGCTACGGTGCTGGCACATTGCATGGCAAAAGCGTAAAACATCATCAAAGAAAAAGCTACCCCAAGGGTAAACACAGGGCCGCCCGTATTGGGGTTTTTAGCGTTACGCATTTTATCCTGTACCGAGTCTATCTTGTCGGCATCGCCCTCAACACTGTAAATGGTCGCCATGGTGCCCACAAATACCTCGCGCGCGGCAAAGGAGGTAATAAGGGCTATCCCTATCTTCCAGTCGAAGCCTAAGGGTTTGATGACCGGCTCGATAGTATGGCCTAAAACACCGGCATATGAGTTTTCCAGTTTTTCGGTGGAAATTACCCTGGCCAGGCTATCAGGCGTCATGGTTTTGGTGTATTGCGGCTGACTGTAGGTTTGCTCTATCTTTTTAAACCTGTCGCCCGGGCCATATGATGACAGCACCCACAGTATTACCGATACGGCAATAATAACTTTACCGGCCTGTAAAACAAATGTTTTTGAGCGCTCATACATCGAGAAAAGCACGTTGTTCCACCTTGGCATGCGGTAAACGGGTAGCTCCATAATGAAGTAACCACGTTCGCGGGCTTTCAGCACAAATTTCATTACATAGGCTACAATAACAGCCGATAGCAGGCTTAATACATACATGCCTGTTAAGGCCAGGCCTTGCAGGTTAAAGATCCACCAAACGTTTTTGTGGGGCACTACAAGCGATATAAGCAAGGTATAAACCGGTAAACGCGCAGAGCAGGCCACCAATGGGGTTACCATAATGGTGATCATCCTGTCCTTCCAGTTTTCAATGGTGCGGGTACTCATGATGGACGGCACCGCGCAGGCAAATCCACCAATAAGCGGCACTACCGATTTGCCGTTCAAGCCAACCTTCCGCATGATCTTATCCATCATAAACGTAACACGCGACATGTAGCCCGTATCTTCCAGTATGGATATAAAAGCAAACAGGATGGCTATCTGTGGGATAAATACCATTACGCCGCTCAGGCCGGCAACAACGCCGTCTATCAGCAGGTCGGCAAGCGGGCCGCCGGGTAATACGTGGCGCAGGCCGCCTTCTATCCAAACAAAAAGGTCTTCTATCAGTGACATGGGGTACGCCGACCAGGCAAATATCGACTGGAACATGAACAGCAATACGCTCATGAAAATAATAAAGCCGAATACCCTATGAGTTAATACCTTATCAATCTTATTACTTACCGATTCATCGTGCGCGGTTACGGGCGTGTGCACCGTATCATACAATACATCGTTAATGTAGTTGTAGCGCGCTATGGTTTCACTGGCCTGTGCTTTTTGCGAGTGGAAAGAGTGTTCCTTTTCAAGTTCCTCAATACGGTCGCTTTGGGCGGGTGTTAAAAATTTTAAGGTTTCGTGCTGATGCGCCAGCTGCAGGGCAAAGTATGGGTTATCGGTTTTAAACTCGCTACTAATGCTGGCTATAATTTGGGGTGCTATGGCTTTTACATCAATACTATCCTGCTGCAGCGCAAATTTATTGGCGTATGATATGATGTTTTTTAGTTGTTCTATCCCTTCCAGCTTACGGGCTGATACCGGCACAATAGGTACCCCCAGGCGTTGCGACAATAGCTCTACATCAATTTCTATTTTCGCTTTTTTCGCCTGGTCCATCATGTTAAGGGCGATGATAACCGGGATCTTTAAATCGGCAACCTGTGTATAAAGTAACAGGTTTCGTTTTAAATTGGTGGCATCAATAATCACAACAACCAGGTCGGGCGTAAGCTCTGTATTTTTTTCGGCCAGTACAGAAAACACTATAGATTCGTCTTTACTCTTTGGGTAAAGGCTGTAAGTACCCGGAAGGTCGATGATCTCGGCCTGGCGGCCATCAGGAAGTTGGCTGTAACCTATTTTTTTATCAACGGTAACACCCGGAAAGTTTCCTATCTTTTGATTTAACCCGGTTAGTGCATTAAAGAGTGTCGATTTACCGGTATTTGGATTTCCTACAAGCGCTACTCTGATATCGGCTTTCAAGTGTTATAGATGTGCTATTGCAAAATTATGGTGGATGCTTCAAACCTGCGCAAACTTAGCTGATAGCCCGACACATGAATAGCGATAGGATCGCCAAGCGGTGCAATACGGGAAACTCTGATAGACTCGCCGGGAAGGCAACCCATTTCCATCAGCTTTACAGACATTTCAAGATCAGTAAATTCTTTTACTATCCCTGTTTCTCCTACTCCAAGCTGTTCAAGCGTCATTTGCGTAAAATTAGATTACAAATGTAAGCTTATTTATAACAAATCCAAATAAGGATATGGCGATATAATTCTTTAGACGGTTTTTAATCTCGCAAAGATACAGAAACGCAAAGAAAGGATCATAATTTCCGCAAAAGCGCTTTAGCGTCTTTGCGCGAAAATCTCTACGCCAAGTGCGTATGAGTTTTAACCGCCTTTGTGTTACTAAAGTGCGGACAATTGCAGTCTTTTTTAAAGATACCGCATGATGATAGCGCGATAGTGATAACTAAAGCCGCGCATAGGTATTTAATTGTTCTCATGATTGATAGCATTACTGGTTAACAATACGCCAAAAATACCCATACAACTGCCAATGGTATCTGCCAACAGGTCGTTCCAATCGCCGCTGCGCCAGGTAAAAACGCGCATTTGCAAATATTCTATCAAAGCACCATAGCTTATCAACACCACTGTGTTTTTCATCGCAATTGCTATGCGGATGCTTCGTGTTTGCCATTTGCGGATGCTGCCATAGCAGTATAATACAGAGAGCACAAAAAACAACCCGCAGTGCACCAGCTTATCAAACCCGGGGAAAAACAAATCAGGAGGGCCGGGCGCGCTAAACGGCACAGCACATATAATTAAAATAAACAGGGCCCACAAAATTGCAGGCCCGTAATATTTTAGCGTTTGTTTCATTTATTGGCCAATAACGCCTTTATAAGCATCTGCATCTAAAAGTTTTTCTGTATCGGCCGGGTTAGTCAATTTTATCTTTACCATCCAGCCATCGCCATATGGGTCAGAGTTAACCAGTTCGGGCTGGCTATCCAGTTTTTTGTTCACCTCAAGGATGGTTCCGTCAACCGGCATAAACAGGTCTGATACTGTTTTAACAGCTTCAACAGTTCCAAAAACAGATTCTTTTGTAACGTCCTGGCCAACAGTATTTATATCGATGTAAACAATATCACCTAATTCGCCCTGGGCAAACTCGGTTATGCCAATGTACGCCTCATCGCCTTCAACTCTTATCCACTCGTGATCGCTTGTGTATTTTAACTCTGCAGGAAAATTCATATTGATTGATTTATGTCTTCAAAAATAATAAAACTTTAAGGGATATCAACAACAAGCACAATTTTAACACCTGCATAATTAATGTAGTGGCAACAAACCAATTGGCGTAAATTTTGTTAACTAATAATATAAAAACTAAAAACACCTATCTAAAATGAAAAAATTAAGTTTAGTGGCAATGATGGCTGTTGCAGCCTTATCATTCCAGGCATGTAACAATGCCGCAAAAGACAGTAAAGAAACTGCTGACAGTGTAAACGCTGTTAAAGACACCACAACAAACGGATCTACCGGTATTGCCGTGGACGCTAACGATGCAAAATTTGCTACAGATGCTGCCAACGCAGGCATGGCCGAAGTAGCGGCTGGTAAAGTGGCTTCAGAAAAAGCGACGAACCCACAGGTTAAAGAATTTGCTGCTATGATGGTTACTGACCATACCAAGGCAAATGATGAATTGATGGAAATTGCCAAGAAAAAGAATATCACTTTACCGGTAGCGCCCGATGCTGACCATCAAAAAATGCTGACCGATATGTCGGCAAAAACAGGTAAAGATTTTGACAAGGCGTATGTTGATGCCATGGTTGACGGGCATAAAAAAGTAGCATCGATGTTAGAAGATGCTTCTAAAAATTGCAAAGATACCGACCTGATGGCTTTTGCCACCAAAACATTGCCTACAGTTAAAGAGCACTTGGCTAAAATTGAAGCAATACAAAAAAGCATGAAATAAGCTGGTCATTTATAAAGAAGAAAGGGGTAGGTGTAAAGCCTACCCCTTTTTTTATTTTATATAATTTATGTTGATACCCGTTAATATGATAAATTTACCACCATGGCAGCACCAATAGTTACAGGCTTAATGGCCTACGGCATGTCGGGCAGGATTTTTCATGCCCCATTTATCAGCACCAACCCGGGCTTTAAGCTTAAAGCGATAGTTGAACGCAGCCAAAAAAAGGCGGCCGATATTTATCCTGACGTTATTAGCTATAACAGCATTGATGAGTTGTTAAATGATGATGAGATAGAACTTGTTATTGTAAACACCCCAAGCAACCTGCATTTTGAGCACGCCATGATGGCCATGAAAGCCGGCAAACACGTACTGCTTGAAAAACCAGCGGCGGCAACATCGGCACAGGTTAAAGAGCTGTTTGATACCGCCCGCAAGCTAAATAAACACCTGATGGTTTACCAAAACCGCAGGTACGATAGCGGCTTTTTATCAACTAAAGGAATAATAGAAAGCGGCCGCCTGGGCAGTTTAATAGAGGTTATTTTTAGGATGGACAGGTATAAAGCCGCCATTGGCGTAAAATCATTTAAAGAAACCAAAGGGGTTCCGGCCGGTGGTTTGGTGTATGACCTTGGTGCGCATTTAATTGATAACACCATCGCGTTATTTGGCAAACCTATTTCGTTCCATAAAACAACGGGCATCTACCGTGAGGGCTCTGAAGTACCCGATTACTTCCATTACCATTTAATATACCCAAACCAGCTCAACGTGTATTTAACATCGGGACTACAAATTGCCGGTGATACGCCGGGTTTCTGGATAAACGGCACTTTAGGCAGTTTTATCAAAAACCGCAGCGACGTACAGGAAGCGCAACTTGATAAAGGCATGATGCCTACCGACCCGGCTTATGGAGTTGAGCCTGCCGGTAACGAGGGCCAATTAATAACAGTAGGCGTAGACAACCAAAAAAGTACCGAAGCTGTACCTTCGCAAAAGGGCGATTACAACGAAATATTTAATGCGGTTTATCATACAATTCGCGATAATGCGTTATTCCCTGTAACAGAAGAACATATTGCCTGGCAGCTGGAACTGCTGGAGGCTTAATTAACTTTCTAAATGACGATAAAACAAATGAAAAGACTTATATTTCTACTATTTGCGGTAATAGCCGGCTTTGCATGCACACAGGCACAAACTATACCGCTTACTATCCCCCCGTATAAAATATTAACAACTAAAGACCAAAACCTTACCCCGGCAGACCTGGTAAAGAACAAACCGGTAATGATCATTTATTTTGCGCCGGACTGCCCTCACTGCCAAAAGCTGATCAATGACATGAAGCCGTCAATGGCTAAATTCAAAAACATACAGGTGATAATGATAACCTTTACCGATATCCGTATGGTGAAGACCTTTGAGAACGATTACGGCTTAAAAGCCTATCCGAACTTTATTTTAGGTACCGAGGGCTACACTTATACCGTACAGCGTTTTTATCAGCTTAAACATACACCGTTTGTTGCCATTTATGGTAAAAACGGCCAATTGGTGCAGTCATTTGAAAAACAACCTGAAGCGAGCGACCTGTTAACGGCGATCAAGAAAGTTTAAGGCTGAGTTGCCTTTTATAACAAAGCCTGGTTGTATTAACAACCGGGCTTTTATTTTGTAAAATACCGCCATCGCTCGGCTCCAGCCGAGTGATTAACATTATAAGGCCTCCGGCCGCATCCCCCCATTTCATTTTCACTGAACGTCAAATATCAGTTAGCTTACTGCGGCCGGAGGCCGCGTAATAACGCTCACTCGGCTGGAGCCGAGCGAGTGCGGAACGGCGATTAAAAAAATATAAGGTTAACTACCTTTCATAACAAAGCCCGGTTGCAAATGCAGCCGGGCTTTTATTTTGTACAATAGTATTATCAATTACTCGCCGCCGGCATGGTCGTGCGCGTGCTCTTCGCGGAATAGTTTGGCACTGAAGAAATCGTTATTCATGAACGCAATATTGTTCAGGCTGATCTCTTTAGGGCACTCTGCTTCACAGGCACCGGTATTGGTACAGTTACCAAAACCTTCTTCGTCCATTTGGGCAACCATGGCTTGTACGCGGCTGTAACGCTCTGTTTGGCCTTGTGGCAGTAAACCTAACTGGGTAATTTTTGCAGATGTGAACAACATTGCCGATGCATTTTTACACGCAGCAACACAGGCACCGCAACCAATACAGGTAGCCGAGTTAAAAGCCTCATCGGCAATAACCTTAGGGATTGGGATGATATTAGCATCAGGCACACCACCGGTATTTACCGATACATAACCACCAGCCTGCTGGATGCGGTCGAAAGCTGAACGGTCTGTCGCCAGATCCTTCACTATCGGGAACGCTGCCGAACGCCATGGCTCAATAGTGATGGTTTCGCCATCGCTAAAGGTACGCATGTGTAACTGACAGGTTGTAATAGCTTTTTTAGGCCCGTGCGGATGGCCGTTAATATATAATGAGCAAGACCCGCAAATACCTTCACGGCAGTCATGATCAAAATAGATAGGCTCCTCGTTTTTGCGGGTAAGGCTCTCGTTCACCACGTCAAGCATTTCCAGAAACGACATATCCGGCGAAATGTTTTCGGCCTTATAGGTCACAAACTTGCCCGGTGTTTGTGTGTTTTTTTGGCGCCATACTTTCAGCGTCAGGTTCATGTGTCCACTCATTTTGTTTGAGATTGGAGTATCAAGTAGTTAGTATCAAGTATCGAGACTGTTTGTCTTGCTACTTGATACTAACTACTAAGTACTATTTATAACTACGTTGTGTTAACTTAACATTTTCAAAAATCAGCTCTTCCTTGTGCAGCACTTCTTCCTGGTTTTCACCGGTGAATTCCCATGCCGATACAAAAGCAAAGTTGTCATCATCACGCAAGGCTTCGCCTTCTTCAGTTTGCGACTCCAGGCGGAAGTGTCCACCGCATGATTCGCGACGGTTTAACGCGTCTGTAACCATCAGTTCGCCAAGCTCAATAAAATCAGCAACGCGGCCTGCTCTTTCAAGGGCAGCATTCACTTCTTCGTTTTCGCCGGTTACAATAGCGTTCTTCCAAAAATCGGCTTTCAGCTCTTTTATCATCGCCTTAGCTTTGGTCAAACCCTCTTCGGTACGAGCCATTCCGCAGTACTCCCACATAATGTGGCCAAGTTCGCGGTGGTATTCAACAACTGTTTTTGTGCCTTTAAGGGCAAGCAGCTTGTTGTTGTATGCAATTACATCCTGTTTGGTTTTCTCAAAAGCGGGGTGGTTCTTATCAACCGGTTTTGGCCCTATGGTTGCCAGGTAATCGCCCAGTGTGTAAGGGATTACAAAGTAACCGTCAGATAAGCCCTGCATCAGTGCTGATGCGCCAAGGCGGTTTGCACCGTGGTCGCTAAAGTTACATTCGCCCATAGCGTATAAGCCTGGTACGTTTGTGCTTAAGTTATAATCAACCCAAAGGCCGCCCATAGTATAGTGTACGGCAGGGTAAATACGCATTGGCTGCTTGTACGGGTTCTCATCCGTAATTTGCAGGTACATGTCAAATAAGTTGCCATATTTGGCACGTACGGTATCTTCGCCTAAACGTTGTATGGCCTCAGCAAAATCAAGGTAAACGGCTAAACCCGTTGTACCTACACCCTTGCCCTCGTCAGACATTTCTTTGGCGTTACGTGAAGCCACATCGCGCGGAACAAGGTTACCGAATGATGGATATTTTCTTTCCAGGAAGTAATCCCTGTCTTCTTCTTTTACATCAGAAGCACTTATTTCTTTCTTTTGAAGTTTTTGTGCTATCTCAACCGTTTTTGGCGCCCAAACACGCCCATCGTTACGTAACGATTCAGACATCAGCGTAAGCTTGCTCTGGTGGTCGCCGGTAACAGGGATACAGGTTGGGTGAATTTGCGTATAGCAAGGGTTAGCAAAGTAAGCTCCGCGTTTGTGTGCGCGCCATGCTGCCGTTACATTACTGCCAATTGCGTTTGTTGACAGGTAAAAAACGTTACCATAACCTCCTGTTGCCAATAGCACAGCGTGGCCGGTATGTGTTTCAATCTCCCCTGTTTTTAAGTTCCGGGTAATAATACCTTTGGCATGGCCGTCAATAACAACCACATCAAGCATCTCGGTACGGGTGTACATTTTTACTTTACCCAGGTGGATCTGGCGGTTCAATGCCGAATACGCACCTAACAATAATTGCTGCCCTGTTTGGCCACGGGCATAAAACGTACGTGACACCTGCGAACCACCGAATGAACGGTTATCCAGCAAGCCGCCATATTCGCGGGCAAACGGAACGCCTTGTGCAACGCACTGGTCAATGATGTTTACCGATACCTCTGCAAGGCGGTAAACGTTGCCTTCGCGGGCGCGGTAATCACCACCTTTAATAGTATCGTAAAAAAGGCGATAAACGCTATCGCCATCGTTTTGATAATTTTTTGCAGCATTAATACCCCCCTGTGCAGCAATAGAGTGCGCACGGCGCGGGCTATCCTGAAAGCAGAATGATTTAACGTTATAACCAAGCTCGGCCAGTGATGCCGCCGCTGATGCGCCGGCTAAACCTGTACCTACAACAATAACATCGTACTTACGCTTATTGGAAGGGTTAACCAGCTTTAAATTAAATTTATGCTTGCTCCATTTTTCGGCTAATGGGCCTTGCGGAATTTTAGCATCTAAACTCATTTCTTTTATTTTAAGAGGCAAGAATCAAGAGACAAGAACCAAGATTGATCCGGGTGTTTGTTTACTCTATTCTTTCCTTTTGCGTTTATTTAACTTTTACTCTTATTAAGATACGTTTGTCTTATGTCTTGACTCTTATATCTTAATTCTACTTACAGACTCTTTATATAATATATAATCGGCATTAAGGCAAAGCCTATCGGTATAATAACCGCAAACAGCCAGGTGCCAAAGAAATAAACAATAGGTGTGTACTTTTTATGTACCCAGCCCAGTGTACGGAAGGCGCTTTGAAAGCCATGCAGCAGGTGGAATGATACCGCGCCCATTGCTATTACATAGAATGCAACATACCATAAATGGCTAAAGCTGCTTTGAATGCGTGCATGCAGGTCCTTTACACGTACTATCTCTACATTGTTCTCGGTAGAGATCGATCTTTCAAAATCGGCAACCTGGGGGGTGTAATCAGATACCGAGGTCTCGTTTGTAGCAAGATTGGTGCGGTACTCTTTAAAGCCCAAAATATTGTTGTACTTGTAGGTGAACCAAAAATCGCCCATGTGTATCACGATGAACAATAGTAGGATAGAACCCAGTAAGCCCATGTTTTTTGACGACCATGAAGCATCAGACTTTGGCTGTACGGCATAACCCACCGGCCTTGCCCTGCGGTTTTTAATAGTTAACACCAGGGCATAAACAGCATGTACAATTATAGATAGGTACAGCAAGTAGGCTATAACTTCTATAGGAGGAAAATGCGTTAAGAAATTTGCGTAGCTGTTAAATGCAAAGCCTTGGTCGTCTTTAAATAACAAAAGGTTACCGCCCAGGTGCACAATTAAGAAAGTACACAAAAACAAGCCAGTTAAAGCCATGATCAGCTTCTTTCCCAGTGATGAGTTAAAGGTTTGTTTAAATTCGCTCATTATTGATCAGATTTATTTACGCAAAAGTACCAAAAGATAGAAATGGTTTCGGCTTAAAGGAATGATATTGACTATTTAGAAACAGTCTAAGCAAGTGGTGTAAATGTAAGCCGTCTTACGCGGGGATTATTTTTACAAATAATTTATGGAATATGCTTTGGTATTGCATCCCACAGGAAACCAGCAATACGATGAAAGCACAGACCCGATCACTATTATGTTTCCTGCTATTATTAATTATCAGCTCGCCAATTGCAAAAGCACAATCGCCGCAACTTACGGTTGATGGCCAGAGCAATACCGGTGTAAAACTGCAGCAGTTAAAAATTGACGTAGCCGTGTACGGCAATATAAGCCGCACAACCTGGCAAATGACGTTTTACAACTCCACATCGCGTGTTTTGGAAGGCACGCTTTCCTTCCCGCTAAAGGATGGGGTTAATGTTAGCCGGTACGCCCTTGATATTAACGGCAAAATGCGCGAGGCTGTACCGGTAGACAGGGGCAAGGGCACCGTAGTTTTTGAATCGATAGAACGCCGCCGGGTTGACCCGGGATTGCTGGAGAAAGTAGCGGGTAATACCTTCCGCACCCGCATCTATCCGCTTAACCCTAATAGTACCCGCACCATTATTATTGGATACGAAGAAGATATCCCGATGGCAGATAACGGGGCGCTTAAATTTAATTTGCCGCTTAATTTAAAAGATACGGTGCAAAAGTTTTCACTGAATGCATCTGTAATACAAAGCGCGGCTGTGCCTCTTACCGAAAATGCGGATGACCTTAAGTTTAACGCGCATCAAAACACCTATACAGCATCGGTAGAAAAAACAAACTATGTTCCCAACCACGCCTTGTCATTCTCCATCCCCAAACCTGCCGATGCAAACGAGGTAATGCTGCAGCAGCTTGGCAACAAATACTACTATTTTGTAAACACAAGTATTACTGCCAAACAAATTGAAAAGGCCCTGCCAAAACGTATTGCTTTATTGTGGGATGCATCGCTAAGCGGCGCAAACCGGGATATTAACAAAGAGCTTTCATTTTTAGCAAACTACACCGAACAAAATAGCGATGCCGAGCTTACACTAATAACCTTTAGCAACAAAGTTTTAAAAACCAGGGTGTATTTCTTAAAAACCGGCTGGGCCTCTTTAAAGGCCGATTTGAAAAGCATAGTTTATGATGGCGCTACCGATCTTGGCAAAATCGATCTATCGAAATATAATGCCGACGAATTTTTATTAATGAGCGACGGCCACCAGACCTTTGGCGATAAAACTTTAAAAATCACCAATAAACCCATTTACTGCATCAATTCATCAGCCACCGCCGATTATAATAACTTAAAGCTGATCGCCTTAAAATCGGGCGGAGAACTGATAGACCTTAATACCATTACCCCTGAGCAGGCGCTACAAAAAGTAATGATGCAGCCCCTGCATTTTTTAGGCATCAAAAATGGCGGAGATATTGAAGAAAGTTATCCATCACTGCCAGTTACCGTTAATGGCGCTTTTTCAATAGCCGGTATTACGCGCAACCCAAATCAGTCTGTTGTTTTACAGTTTGGCTATGGCAACAGGGTTAGTATTGAA
>NZ_JBAZRC010000017.1:0-43735 GCF_041663085.1 Mucilaginibacter sp. | reverse complement strand
AGGCATAAAGTCGCGTGGCCGAGAGGATAGGTGTGGGTCTGCAAAACCTTTAACGGTAGTTCGAATCTACCCGCGACGTCTAACTATACTGACTGACTAATAACTGATGGCGGTGGGCTGAGGAGCTCATCGCTTTTTTTGTTATTGCTAAAATTGACTCACAGCAAGTGGCATTTTGTGCGCGAGCCTCTTTTCGCGCAGCGAAAAGAGGCTCGCCGAGCGTAGCGAATGACCGGGTGAGTAAACTATCAAGCCTTAATAACAAATTGCTCATTTGCTTGTATATTTACATGATGAGCAACACAACCCACACCTGGCCCAAATTGGAATACCATTACCTGAAGGATACCATCGCTACTGTACACATGTGGACACAGATGATTGGGAAGGTGCGCCTCAAAAAAATGCCATGGATAAATCATTCCTGGCAGGTTACCCTGTATGTAAGTGCTACAGGGTTAACTACAGGCAGTATCCCTTATGAGGGTGGTGTTTTTCAAATAGATCTTGATTTTATAGATCATCAATTACAAATAACTACCAGCACGGGTGTAAAACACTCATCAGCTTTAGGTGCAGAAACCATAGCCGACTTTTATAATGAGCTAATAGGTAACCTAAAAGCCGCCGGTGTTGATGTTGAAATTTATGCCGTACCCAATGAGGTTGACCCGGCTGTGCCGTTTGCCGAAAATACTACCCCTTGTACATACAATGCCGATGCTATGCAAATCATTTGGCAGGCGCTTATACGCATCCATAATGTGTTTACCGATTTTAGGGCGGGCTTTTTAGGCAAATGCAGCCCGGTGCATTTCTTTTGGGGGGCGTTTGATCTGGCAGTTACCCGTTTCAGTGGCCGCCCGGCGCCAAAGCATCCTGGTGGGGCGCCAAATATGCCCGATGATGTAATGCAGGAAGCATACTCGCACGAAGTTAGCTCATGCGGTTTTTGGCTGGGCGGCGAGCAGTTCCCGCACCCGGCATTTTATAGCTATTGTTACCCAACGCCTGCCGAATTTAGCCAGCAACAAGTTAGCCCGCCCGAAGCGTTTTACAGCGGCGAAATGGGCGAGTTTTTACTGACCTATGAAGTGGTACAGCAATCGGCCAAACCCGAAGAAACTTTGCGCCAGTTTCTGCAAACTACCTATAATGCGGCAGCCATTACCGGCAATTGGGATAAGACGCTTGAATGTGATTTGCAGGGGTTAAAGGAGTGATGGTATAAACCCGGCATAACGTTGTATTAAAAAGAAAACCCTGTTTTCTGCCCAATCAGCAATAACAATGCATCTGTGTTTTTCGAAAGCTCACATTTTCAATGAAATAATATTTAGAAGCGCGATAAACCATGGCGGGCGGGGAGGTGTCAAACAACCACATAACCAAACCACAAGCATGAAAATTGTTGACCTACCAATAAGGAAGCTGTTGCTTACAGCTTTAATGATATTTATTACTTACATCGGGCATAGCCAAAACATTAGCTACAACAAAGATTCTTCAGGAAACCTGATCGCGGAAGACGAGCGTGGGTTTAAAAAGGTCTATAAAAAGGATGCATCCGGTAACATGATCGTGGAAGATGAAAGGGGCGGGTATATCACAACCCTTACCAAAGATATTTTTGGTAACGATGTGGAAGAATATGGCGGCGGAAGGAAAAGGATTTATGAGAAAGACATCTTTGGTGATACGAATATAAAGGATGAACGCGGGATAACCATCGCGACCATCAAAAAAGATATTTTTGGAGATTATACCGTAACAGATAGCGAAGGAAGAAAAAGGGTCTATAAAACAAATATCTTCGGCGATAAGGTTGTAGAGGATGGAACAGGGAGGATGATCGTCACCTACAGGAAAGACATATTCGGAAACGACGTTGAAGAATACGGTAACGGACAAAAAAGGGTATATAAAACAAATATCTTCGGCGATAGGGTTGTAGAGGATGAATCAGGGAAAACTATCGCAACCTACAAAAAAGATATTTTTGGAAACGACGTTGAAGAATACGGTAACGGAAAAAAAAGGGTTTATAAAAAAGATATCTTCGGCAATACTGTTGTAGAAGATGAATCAGGGAAAACAATAGGCACCTACAAGAAAGATATTTTTGGCAATACTGTTTTTGAGGCTCAGTAATAAGCAAAAACGCATAACCGGTTAGCACCATTTATCACAAAGAGAAAGTTCGCTCTTTTGGTGCGGATTTAGGCGAACCTACTTTCTGTAAGCACCAGGTTGTCATGCACCTTAAATTTTGCACGTTGGAGGTTTTGATAGGCTCAACCAGTTGGCCGCCCAGGTCGGTTGTATATTCTATCAATATCTGCTCATTCACCAAAAAACGTTCCGATCCATCAGGCAGGGCGTAGCGGCTGTTGCCTAAAGGTAAAACCAATTTTTCTATACCTATATCTGATGCCAGGCGCGCAAAAAAGTAGCCACCCGGTTTCAGCGTGTTCCACATCGAGCGCAGCATGGCGTCGAAATGATTACTATCGTTAGCAAAATGCAGCACGGCGCTACATATCACCAGGTCAAATGTTTCAACTTTAAATGGCATTGACTCGGCTTTAGCAACCTTGAAGTTCTTCGCGGAGATATTTGGTGCCAGCTCTTTAGCCAGCATTTGTACCTGGGCAACAGCCTCGGGATTTGGATCTATGCCGTACACCTCGTGCCCGTTCTGCAGAAAGTAAACCAGGTTGCGCCCGCCGCCGCAGCCGGCATCGAGTACCTTGGCGCAAGCATCAAACCGGCCTTTCAGTAACTGGTCAAACAGGTAGATATCGATATTGCCGTATAATTGTTGCAGGTTATTTGCCATAGTGTTTGTAATTGTTAATCGCCGTATTTAACCACCCCAACATCCCTTTAAGATAAAATCTTTCCACCCCTCTTTACGCAGTACAGGGGGCAGCGGGTAGGTCAACCTGTATGCAAGGTAACAATATTACATACTCTTTTAAAAAACAGTTGGCCGGTATGCTGCCGGTTATTGTTTTTAATTTAATATTTATATTATTGTGTACCGTTAACACATAAACGGTGGTATTATCTCACAACCTAAGTACCATACCAAATTGCTAAAACCAAAGTTTACCTTACTGCTGTTATGCTGCTGCATACTTGGCGGTGCTGTGTTCGCGCAAAAAAAGAATGCTAATTATAAGTATCATATCCGCCGCGTGGCATCGCCCATAAAAATTGACGGATTGTTGGACGAGGCCGACTGGCTCAGCGCCGATACCGCTGCCAATTTCTTTATGGTTTTGCCCATGGATACCAGCTTTGCCAAACTGCGCACGGTGGTACGCATG
The DNA here is from genome assembly GCF_041663085.1 of Mucilaginibacter sp. Lineage (GTDB taxonomy): Bacteria > Bacteroidota > Bacteroidia > Sphingobacteriales > Sphingobacteriaceae > Mucilaginibacter. The sequence continues at coordinate 40,403 of NZ_JBAZRC010000017.1, read as the reverse complement.
GCTTATGATAATGATAACTTTTACATTTCGGCCGTTTGCTATACCCCAACTTCGGGTTATATGGTAGAATCGCTTAAGCGCGATTTTAGCTTTCTGAAGAACGACAACTTCATCTTTTTTATGGACCCCTTTGATGCCCGTACCGACGGTTTTAGCTTTGGCGCCAATGCGGCCGGAGCGCAGTGGGACGGAACCATGTACGAAGGCGGCAAGGTTGACCTGAGCTGGGATAACAAATGGTTCTCATCTGTAAAAAACTACCCGGATAAATGGGTTTTTGAGGCGGCTATCCCTTTTAAAAGTATCCGGTATAAAAAAGGCATCAAAGAGTGGGGCATCAACTTTAGCCGCAACGACCTGGTCACTACCGAAAAATCGAGCTGGGCGCCTGTACCAAGGCAGTTCCCAACGGCATCGCTGGCTTATACAGGTACCATTATCTGGGATGAAGCGCCACCTGTAGCCACGCATAATATTTCTGTAATTCCTTACGCGCTGGGAGGCATTACCAAAGATTTTGAGAACCATAAAGACGCAGTTTACCGTAAGGAGATCGGTGGCGACGTAAAGGTAGGTCTTACTTCGTCGCTTAACCTGGATATGACCGTTAATCCCGATTTTTCGCAGGTGGATGTGGACCAGCAGGTGATAAACCTGAACCGGTACGAGCTTTTCTTCCCCGAAAAACGGCAGTTCTTTTTAGAGAACGGCGACCTGTTCGCTAATTTTGGCTACGCCGATATCCGGCCGTTCTTTTCGCGCAGGGTGGGGCTTAATGCACCTATCCGGGCCGGTGCAAGGTTAACCGGCAAAATTGATAAGGACTGGCGCATCGGGGTGATGGATATCCAAACCGGGCAGTCATCTTCAGATAATTTACCGGGACAAAATTTTGGTATTGTAACCCTGCAAAGGCGGGTGTTCTCGCGTTCCAATATCGGGTTTATGTTTGTTAACCGTGATGGTACCGGTAGCGCGCCTTCACCCGGTAGCACTGCCGCGGCTTATAATCGCAACGTTGGAGCCGAATTTAACCTGGCATCATCCAATAACCTGTTAACGGGGAAATTCCTGGCGCTGAAATCATTTAGCCCGGGTGTGCAGGGGCACGATTTTGTGGGAGCCGCCAACCTGCAATACCTCAGCAAATACTGGACATTCAGCATGCAGCAGCAGTATGTGGGCGAAAACTACAAGGCCGAAGCTGGTTATGTACCCCGCACGGGTTATAACAAGCTAAACCCGCTGATACAGCATAACTTTTTCCCCAAGAGCGGTTCCATATTATCGCATGGAATCCAGGCATCGGGGATCTACTTTTTTGATGAAGGCTTCCGCTCTACTGATAATGAAACCATCCTGAGCTACCTGATTACCTTCCGCAGCCGTGCCACGCTAACCATATCCGGCCTTGACGATTACGTAAAGCTGCTGCGCCCCTTCGATCCGACCAACACCGGCAAGCCTATGCTGCCAACCGGTTTTGCTAACCATTGGAATACCATTGATGTGCAGTTTGCATCGAAACCGCAAAGCGTTTTTACTTACCTGGTTGAAGGCGCGCACGGGGGGTATTATAATGGTGGTAACAAAAATACGCTGATAGGGCAGGTAGGGTACCGTTTTCAGCCGTATGTGAATTTAATACTGAACGCTTCCTTTAATGACCTGCACCTGCCTGCACCTTATGGCCGTAATAAGTTTTGGCTGATTGGCCCGCGTGCTGATGTAACCTTTACCAATACCCTGTATTTTACCACGTATGTGCAATACAATGAGCAAGCCCGTAATATGAACATTAACAGCCGCCTGCAATGGCGCTATAAGCCCGCCTCCGACCTTTTTATTGTTTACGGCGACAATTCCATCCCTTCGCCGTTTACGGTTAAGAACAGGCAACTAACCATCAAATGGACGTATTGGTGGAACATATAATTACCACGCCAGTACCGATCTTTCCACCCGTCATCGTTGTAAAGGTCAACTAATTCGGTAACAGAATTAGCTTTAAAGAATAATGGTTTGCCAAGGATTTATATTTGGGCCCAGCCTTTACCCCGCAAATCGGTCAGAACCACGGGCTGGAATCTTTTGCCCCACTGCGTTCGCTCTTGCACCACGCTTCTGCAAAAGTTCCTATGCCCTTACCACGTACAGGCCGCCATAGTTTTGCCCGCTTTCGCCCGAAGCTGTTTGCTGACGCGGGGCTGCGGAATCCGGGCAATCGTAAAGATCCGCTAAATCCCGGTTAAAATTTATCCTTCATCCCCAGCAATCCCCAAATACCGCCGCTATGGATAGCCAGTATTTTACTATCGGGAGAGAAGTGATCTTTTACCGCCAGGTCATATAAGGCATAAAGCATTTTACCGGTGTAGATGGGCTCTATCAGGATGCCGGTATCGGCTACAAATTGTTTGATGAATTGAATAAGATCCGGCGTGGTTTTGCCGTAGCCACCAAAGTGATAATCTAGATGCAGGGAATAATTGGTTTGTGTAGTTAAAAACTTATCTATCTCATGCTGCATAAAACCGCCATTCTTTAACACAGGGATAGCGTTAAAGAGAGTAGGAGAGCTATGTTTGGTTAGTCCGTTAATAATGCCGGCGGCTGTAGTGCCGGTACCACAAGCGCAGAAGATATGATCGTAGGTGTCGGTCAGTTCATCAACCAGTTCGCTAACGCCTTTTGCACCTTCGGCAGATGCGCCGCCTTCGTCTATATAAAAGGCCTGCTCATCATCAGCAAAGAACTTAGCGAATAATGCCTGCTTATCGCGATAGCTGCCCCTGTCGGTATAAATGAGTTGCATGCCATGCAGTTTACACAGAAAAAGGGTGTCGTTCTGTACTTCTTCGCCGCGCACAATACCCGTGGCTTTAAAACCAAATTTGGCTGCTGCCGCAGCTGTTGCCAGTAGATGATTGGAATATGCACCGCCAAATGTTACCAGGTGGGTTTTGTTTTGCGCCTGCGCTTGCAGCAACACATATTTAAGCTTGCGCCATTTATTGCCGGATATGATAGGGTGGATCAGGTCATCGCGTTTAATGAACACCTCGATGCCTTTGCTGGCAAACAGTTCATTTTTTATTTGCTGAACAGGGCTGTATATTTCAAGGCTGATATCCACATTGCAAACTTATAAAGTAAAGCTGATATATTATTACAGCGCCTTTGGGCTTAAGCCTAATAACATTACTTTTGCCAAATGACAGACGAGACTACTATAATTGATAGCGACGAACAGGATTTGTTTGAACACCTGCGCGTGGTTGTTGATAAAGGTCAGTCGTTGTTACGAATTGATAAGTTTTTGATGCACCGTGTCGAAAACGCATCGCGTAACCGCATCCAGAATGCTATTGATGCCGGCAATGTGCTGGTGAACGATAAGGTTATAAAGGCCAGCTACCGGGTAAAACCACAAGATGTGATCTCGGTAGTATTACCACACCCTCCGCGCGATACCGAAGTTTATCCGGAGAACTTACCAATAGAGATTGTTTACGAAGATAACGATGTGCTTATTGTAAACAAAGCTGCCGGTATGGTGGTGCATCCCGGTTATAATAATTACACGGGCACACTGGTAAACGCGTTGGTTTATCATTTTAACCAGTTACCAACCCTGCCTGGCAATGATGGCCGGCCGGGTTTGGTGCATCGTATTGATAAAGATACATCGGGCTTGCTGCTTATCAGTAAAAACGAGCGCAGCATGAACTACCTGGCCAAACAGTTTTACGATCATACCATCAACCGTAAATACATTGCACTGGCCTGGGGCGATATTGCTGAGGACGGCACCGTTAGCGGCTATATTGGCCGCAGCGTTAACGACCGCAGAGTAATGTCCATATATGATGACCCGGAGAAAGGCAAATGGGCAGTGACCCATTATAGGGTGTTAGAACGCATGGGTTATGTTACCTTAATAGAATGCAAGCTTGAGACCGGCCGTACCCACCAGATCCGTGCGCACATGAGGCATATTGGTCACCCGTTATTTAGTGACGCGATGTACGGCGGTGATAAAATTTTAAAGGGTACTGTATTTAGTAAATACCGCCAGTTTGTTGAGAATTGTTTTGAGATAATGCCCCGCCAGGCACTACATGCACAATCACTTGGGTTTTTGCACCCATCGCTAAAAAAAGATATTTACTTTGAAGCCCCGCTACCTGAGGATTTTAAAGGTGTTTTAGAGAAGTGGCGGAAATATACCAGTGCTAATACACCAGGCGAGATACAGCCGGAAAACGAATAATTATTTTTTTACAATCTAATTTGAGAAAATGACGTTAATAGCACTGATATTAACCAGTAGAAATCTGCAAATTTGCAGACCAAAAATTAGCTCATTTAAATGCCGCCTGTTTATATAAATTTTAACGGAGAGATATTACCTGCAGACAGTATACTACTTACTATTGCCAACCGGGCATTTAGGTATGGCGATGGTTTGTTTGAGAGTATGCGGGTAATGAAGGGTAAGCTCAAATTTCCCGAGCTGCATGCCGAACGCCTGCAAAAAGGAATGAAAGCCTTAAAGATAGACGGTTACTCGCAGGCCGATAGCTGGTTTTTGAAGGAGAAGGTTGAAGAACTTGCCCGCCGTAATAAAATAAAGCATGGCCGGTTGCGCCTAACCGTTTTTAGAGATGCCGAAGGTTTGTATGCACCTACCCAAAACAAAATGGCTTACTGCCTGGAAATACAACCGATAGAAGAGCCGCGTTATTTTTTAAACGAGCGCGGCCTTATTATGGATGTTTATACCGAGCTGCCTAAGCCGCTAAACTGGTTATCAAACATCAAAACCTGTAATTCGCTTATTTATGTAATGGCGGGGATCTATAAACAGCAAAACAAGCTGGATGATGTATTCCTGATAAACCAGAACAGGTTTTTGTGCGAGGCTAACAGCTCAAACATATTTGTGTGGTACCAAAATCATTTATACACCCCGGCTTTAAGCGAGGGTTGTGTGGAAGGGGTAATGCGCCGGGTAGTGATACAGCTTGCCCTGGATAATAATATCCCCGTTACCGAAGCCCAGATAAACCCCGAGATATTAAACGCAGCCGACGAAGTATTTTTAACCAATGCCACCAAAGGCATCCAATGGGTTATGGGTTATGGTGTAAAGCGCTATTTTAACCGCATCAGCAAAGCGCTGATGGATGAGTTGAATAAGTTGTAGGGAATTATTGTTTATCAGGATGCTGTCTCGTATCAAACAATCTCAAGATAATTATTCTATTGCTATCTACACGATAGAAAATCTTTAGCCGTTTATGTGCTACAAAAGCGCGCAGATTTTTATTTGATAATTCTAAACTGCCAATTTCTGGAAAAGCTTGTAGTAAGTCTAAAAAATTTAAGATTAATGCTTTGAAATTGACTGCTGGCTGGCTGCCAAAATCTTTTTTAATGTAATTAATGATATCATCAAAGTCCTTATCAGCTTTTTTAGATAAAACTACTTTAAGACCAGTTGGCATACTTCGCTTTTAATTCTTCAAGAGTTGTAAGGCCATCATCATCTTTGCTTTCTTCGTAAGCATCTAAAACACTTTGTTGTTGAGCTGGAGATAAAGACCTCCACACTGAACCATCAGAGTTCAAGGACTGATTCATCGCACCCAAAAACTGTTCTATAATTTCAGGGTCGTTTGTTTTGTCAATCAAATTATGAAACTCTGATTTTAATTCTGCCAACTTCATACTATAAAGTTACTCGTTTTATAATTATTTTACAAGCGTGCTCTTTACGCCTCAGTAACTTCCGCCTTTATCTCTGCCAGTATCCCATCCCACAAGGCAACTCTTGCCTGTAATGCTTGTTTAACAGCAACTGTGGCTGCGGTCCATTTGCTGTCGTCATCGCCGCAAAGTTCGGCGGTCATTTGGTAGGCTAACAGGGAGTGGTGGTCGCCATCAACTTCAATATGGCGCTCCAGGTAATAGAGTAATATTTCAACTTTACCGGGCAGTTGTCCGTTTAGTTTTTTTACCATTTCTATGAACATGCCTGGTATCAGATCTTCGCGGCCAAAGGTAAAAACCGCGGCCTGTAAAAAGCTTTTATTGGTAGCTATCACCTCAAAAGTATGCTTCACAAAGTCGCGGGCGGCTGAGGGCATTTCAGCATTTGCTAACGCGATGTTTACATCCTTTTGCGTACTTAATTGTTTAAATAACGATACAATAGCGGATGTATCGCAGCCTGCCTGCTGCATGGCTTTCAGGTATAGTTCAAAATGACTGGTACGTTCGCCGGTGTGGTCCACATCGCTTTCTTCGCCGGTTACTATCTCATTGATCAGGTAACGGGTGTTAGCATTGCCAACCGGCATCCAGGGCAGGGTGGTGCAGGTTAGGTTTTGTTGCAGGGCTTTCAGTAACGACATGAAATCCCAAACGGCAAATATGTGGTGCTGCATAAAAGTATGCAGGCTATCAATGGTGTTAATGTTTTGGTATAATGGGTGTGCTATCAGTTGTTCGCGTAGCGGCTCAATTTCTATTTTTAATTGCGCTATTCTATCAGTACTGTTCATTTAATTAAATTTATTACCTCTCAAAAATTCTTCAATAGCCATGCGTTTCTTGCCTTCCAGTTGTACATCTGTCACGCTGATAAAGCCATCCTTAGCGGCAAACTTTAACTTGGTTTTATTATCGGTTACAAAACCACCGGCAGCTATACCCGGTTCGCCGGGCTCGTAATCGGCATTATATATTTTTAATACTTTATCGTTTAATATGGTATAAGCGGTTGGTGCGGGGCTTAACCCTCTTATCAAATTATAAACCTGTTCTGCAGGTTGGTTAAAATCTACCAGACAATCTGTTTTGAATAATTTAGGGGCATGCCTTAGTTCCATGCCTTCGGCCAGTTCTTCCTGCGGGTGTTCGTGATAGCGGCCACTTTCTATTCCTTTAACGGTTTTCACAAGCAGGCCTGCACCTTTATTCATCAGGCGGTCGTGCAGGTCGCCGGCAGTTTCTTTGCCGGTAAGGGTTACTTTTTCGGTAAATAAAATATCGCCGGTATCAATATCGTGCTTTAAAAAGAAGGTGGTAACACCGCTCTCTTTTTCGCCGTTTATGATGGCCCAGTTAATAGGTGCAGCACCGCGATATTGCGGAAGTAAAGATGCATGCAGATTTATGGTGCCCTTTGGCGGCATATTCCAAACCACCTCGGGCAGCATCCTGAAGGCTACCACCACCTGCAGGTCGGCCTTAAGGGCTTCCAGTTCGGCAATAAAATCAGGGTCCTTCAACTTTTCGGGCTGCAATGTTTTTATTCCGTTGGCATCGGCATATTGCTTTACTGCCGATTGATTTATCTTTTGCCCGCGACCGGCCGGTTTATCAGGAGCAGTTATAACGGCAACTATATCACAACCAGCCTTTAACAATGCATCAAGGGATGCTACAGCAAATTGCGGGGTACCCATAAATATTATTCTCATAAGGGGGCGAGTGTTATGTTAGTTATACAGCAAATATTTGCTGCGTGTAGCTTTAAATTTTGTTAAACCGGGCTCCCAGCTTTGGCGTATCTCTGCTTCGGTTTTACCTGCAATTATCTGTTGGCGCAACACATCATTACCAGCCAGCCGCTTAAAATACGGGATAAAGAAATGGGCTTTATCCGGGTATATTTTATACATGTCAATTAACCAGGCTAAATTAAGTTTTCCGCTGTTGCGGATGGTTTGCATATTGTAATTTTTAAGATCGAGCCCATAACAAACCGTGTCTTTTAACGGCGGGTTATCGCTCATGCCGGGTATGCTTAACGGTTTAAACGAAAACTCGTATTTACTTTTAAATAAAGGGCTGCCGATAACCTGGAAAGGAAACAAGGTGCCGCGGCCTAAACTCAGTTTAGTTCCCTCAAAAAAGCAGATATGCGGATACAGTAATATCGACTGCGCCGTATTTAAATTTGGCGATGGATTTACCGGGAGTGTATAATCCATATTGTGGGCGTAGTTGGCCACTTTAATAATCTTAAGCTTGCATTTTACCTTGTTTTTTAACCAGCCCTCGCCGTTTATCATTTGGGCGTATTCGGCAATCGTCATCCCGTGCAGAATCGGTATGGGATGCATACCTACAAAAGACCGATATCCTGCGGTATCCAATATGGGGCCATCTATAAAAACGCCGTTGGGGTTTGGCCTGTCGAGCACCATCAGTTCAATGTTGTTTTCGGCACAGGCTTCCATGACGTAATGCAGGGTAGATATATAGGTATAAAAGCGCGTGCCAACATCCTGTACATCAAAAATCATCAGGTCTATTCCTTTCAGGTCATCTGGCGTTGGTTTAAAATGCTTGCCGTAAAGGGATATAGCAGGCAGGCCGGTAACGGCATCGGTAGTGTTATTAATAGTAGCACCATCACTGGCATTGCCTCTAAAGCCATGCTCGGGCCCGTATATCTTTTTTATACCAACTCCTAACTTCAACAAGCTATCAACCAAAGGCATTTTTTTACTGCCGATGATAGATGTTTGGTTGATCAGCATACCAATTTTGCGGCCTTTTAAATAATCAAGGTACTCACTTGTCCTGTCGGCAGCGGGAAGTATTGGAGCGACGATTTTTTTTACCGCTACGGTTTTATTCGCTTTTTTAGCGGCCTTTGGCACCTGGGCAAAGTTGTCGCACTTAAATGCCAGGAGGCTTAAAGCCAAAAGCGGGGTGTATATTTTAATGCCGATCATAAGTTTTTAAATATTAAAGCAAATTTTAAAGCGGTATGTTTACTGTAAAAACGCATCTTTGCGAAGGTACTAAAAATCATTCTGCATTGAATTTCGCCGGGTTTATATCAAGTCGTATTACATTAAAAAGCAAGCGTACTTTTTCAAAGTTGATTGTGCGCATAGCCATTATTGGTATTATGCTGGGCCTTGGCGTAATGATACTTTCGCTGGCTGTTATAAAAGGGTTTAAACAAGAAATACGCGAAAAGGTTAGGGGGTTTGGCAGCGATATTCAAATTGTTAAGACCGATAATAACGTATCGTACGAAAAATCGGGGTTTGCAGATAGTGCCGATCTTGTTAAAGATATTAAGTCGGTTAAGCTGGTTGATGCCCTTTACCCCTATGCCACCAAACCAGGCATCATCAAAGCCAATAACGAGATAGAAGGTGTAGTGTTAAAAGGCGTAGATAAAACCTACAAATGGGACTACATTAAAAAAACGCTGGTATCAGGCTCGGTTATCAATTTTACCGATACTACCGATGTGCAATTGCAGATCATGGTATCGCAAACAATTGCAGACCGCCTAAAACTTAAAACCGGCGATGACGTGATCATGTATTTTGTACAAAACCCGCCGCGCAAACGTAAGCTTAAAATTGTAGGTATATTTAATATAGGGGTTGATGAGGTTGATAAAACCTTTGTAATTGGCGACCTGGCACTCATAAAACGCCTTAACGATTGGACAAACGGAGAAATTGGTGGTTACGAAGTGAGAATAAGCGATTTTGATAAACTGAACCTTGCCGCCGATGCTATTGACAATAAGCTGCCCATCAAACTAAAATCATACACCATTTTAGATAACTACCCTACCATTTTTGAGTGGCTGAATATGCTGGATGTAAACACCATTGTAATGCTGGTGCTGATGATAGCGGTAGCGGTTATCAATATGATATCGGCACTGCTTATTATGATATTGGAGCGTACCGCTATGATAGGTATTTTTAAAGCAATGGGAGCGGGCAACTGGGCCATCCAAAAGATATTTTTATATAACGCGGCTTTCCTGATAGGGGTGGGTTTATTATTAGGTAACGCGCTTGGCCTTGGCCTGGGGTATTTTCAGCAGCAAACACACTTCTTTAAGCTCGATCAGGCATCTTATTACATGACCTTTGTGCCTATAAAAATTGTATGGACAGATGTAATATTGCTTAATATAGGCACACTGATAACTTGCTTACTGGTACTTATTATACCATCAACGCTGGTTACACGCATTTCGCCCGTTAAGGCTATCAGGTTTAAATAAAAGCCTCTTTTGGTAAGCGGCTTTTATTTACTATTTTTTGTGCGTTTTAAAACTGAATTTAAGATTAACACCACCGGCACCAAAACGTATATCCTGTGCACCAAGGCCACCAAGCGGGTATTTCACAAATGGCTCAACAATAAGCCTGTTGCCACCTACCGGGTAACCTACGCCAAATGAAAAATTAAGCGTTTTGCCAAAGTAAAAGTTGTTAAAGCTGTTATGGGTTGTTTGTTCCTGGGTTGTACTTGCAGAGGATGATGTACCATTACCGTAACCATAATGGTAGGTGTAACTTTCGTCAATAAATGTACCCGAACTTAACCCCGCAGATATATAAGCATCACTTTTTTCGGGGTTAAACTCATATTTTATATTGATAGGTATATCAAGGCCTACCAGGCTGGCATTATAATTTTTAAACACCGGTAAAACAGCCGAAGTTGCAAACAAAGCATCCTGCTGTTTTGCCGCAGGGGCAGAGGCTACAAACCCGTTTGCCGATGGTGATTGCGGCGGCGATGAGTTATAGCTTAAACTATTTTGCGCCAGAGCAACCCCTGTAGATAGTTTTAAGTTTTTGCTCAGCCTAAAATCTGAGGTGAAACCCGCACCTGCATTTATTTGGTTTGCGCTGCCTTCGGCATAGTTAAAATAAGTTGCCGCATAAATGCTGAAATTTACCTTTTTGCTGTTTTGCTTATCAGAGTTGCTCTTTTTATTGGGTTGGTTTAGTTTGTCTTCGGCAAACATATCAGCCATTGTTTTTGCCGGTTTTTTGGTTACGTTATTTGCAGCAAGATTGTTATTTGCCTGTGCCTGCCCGTTTTGCGTTATGGCTGCTAACTGTGGCTGGTTAGGGGTATTATTAACAATCCTTTGGCTGTCTATACCCGGCGATAAATTTGCAGTTTGTGTGGGTTTTCCATTTTGTGCAATATTTGCCATGGCCGAATTTGCCATTGCCTGTTGTGCTTGTGCGGCTGTATTTACATTGGCATTAACAGGTGATGTATTAGCAGGGTTTACAGCAGGCGCATTATAATGTATTGGAGGAATACCTTTATTAATAAATACAGGCGCATTATTTTTTGCCACCACAGCCTCATTAGTTGTTGCCGGTGTTATTGAGTTTGGTGTATTGTTATTTACCGGTTTTGGGCCTTCAATTACAGGCTGTTGTTTTTTCACAGCAGGTTTTACTGCAAGTTTACTTACGGTTGTATCCTGCTTGTTATACCACATGCCTATGCCTAAAAATACAATTATCATGGCTGCGGCACTGCTCCACCAAAGCCAGCTAACTTTATTGTGCTTCTTTTCAGCCGGGAATTTCTTCCTTAACTGCTCCCAACCGTGCTCAACACCGGGGTGTTCGTAATTATCAAACACCTCCCTGATGTGGTTAGTTAGTTTATTATCAAACTGCTCATCCATGGTTTCGTGTTTCGTTTGTTAACAGGTGCCTTAATTTATCTTTCGCCCTGCTCAGATAAACCCTTGATGAACTTGCCGGCAAATTCAATATTTTGCCAATCTCATCGTGGTTATAGCCATCTATCTCGTACATGTTAAAAATTGTAAGCTGTATGTGCGGTAATTGCTTCATCAGCTTTAAAATATCCTGTGCATTTAAACTATCTATTACTGTTGCATTATTGCCAACCCCATAGGCATCTTCAATATCGGTGTTGGTTTGGTGCTTTATTTCTTTACGGCGCCTGTCAATAGCGGTATTTACAACAATGGTGCGCAGCCAGGCCCTGAAGGGCTTATCGGTATTGTAGGTGCTTATATTATTAAAAACTTTTATAAAAGCGTCATTAACAACCTCTAATGCATCATCTTCGTTTAGGCTGTAACGCATACTTACACCCATAGCATAGCCATAAAACTGTTTGTATAGTAATTCCTGGTGTTTTATGCTGCCCGATTTACACTTACTGACTATCTCTTCTTCAGTAACGCGGTGAAGTAAATGCATTAAATATTATTAGTACTGCTCCAGTCGATTTATATATTACGCATTAAAGAGTTAAACGCTACAACCCTAACTAACTATTTTTGTAAAATACAAATACCCATAGCTTTAGCTATGCCAAACTACGGGTACTGTAGGTGTTAAAACAATAATTAATTGGTCTTTTTAAGGTCGTATTGCAAGCTTAAGGTATCACCCGATGTCCTCACCATCTGGAAAATGCTGCCGTTGTAAATAAACAAGTATTCGCCGTTAAGGTGGGTTTTTATAGGGGTGCCGGTTTTGGCTAATGTGCTGTCTACAAACAGTATCGCGTTGCCGTTAATGCCGTAATGGCCTTTACTGCCGGCATGTACGGTTGTTGTATCGCCCAGTACGTGGTAGCCTTTACCCGGTTCAATAATCACCTTTATATTGGCTTTTACAGTATCGATGGTTTGGTCTGTATTCCTGTGGATCCTTCTGAATTCACCCGAAAACGTTCCTGATGGATCGGGCGCCGGCATGCTGCCCTGGTCATTAAAGCAACCGGCTGCAAGCAGTAATAAAAGCGGCAATACATAAATTAATCTTTTCATATCATTTGGGGTTACAAATACACTACGCAGATAATTTGAAAACGCTACAATTAAGCAATAATTTTAAACTTTTTTCGCTTCCTCCCAAAATACATCCATTTCGGCAAGGTTCATATCATGCAGTTGCTTGCCGTGTTCTTTGGCTTTGCTCTCCAGGTATTGGAAACGTTTAATAAATTTTCGGTTGGTTTTTTCCAGGGCATCTTCAGGGTTAATGCCAATAAAACGCGCATAGTTAATTAATGAGAACAGCAGGTCGCCAAACTCGCCCTCGGCCTTATCATGGTCTATGTCGCTTTCATTAGCAACGTTATACTCATCTTTAAACTCTTGTAATTCTTCTTCAACCTTAGCCCAAACCTGTTCCTTGTTATCCCAGTCGAACCCAACACCGCGGGCTTTCTCCTGTATACGAGATGCTTTTACCAATGCCGGTAACGAGGCGGGTACACCCCCCAAAACAGATTTATTACCCTCTTTTAACTTTATTTGTTCCCAGTTGCGCTTTACATCATCCTCGTTATTTACCAGGGTATCACTATAAATATGGGGGTGGCGGTTTATCAGTTTATCGCAAATGCCGTTTAGTACCCCGGTAATGTTAAAGCTATCAGTCTCGGATGCTATGCGCGAATAAAACACCAGGTGAAGCATAATATCGCCCAGCTCCTTTTTTATTTCGTCCATATCGCCGCTTAATATGGCGTCAGATAGTTCGTAGGTTTCTTCGATGGTAAGGTGCCTCAGGCTTTCCAGCGTTTGCTTTTTATCCCATGGGCAGTTGATCCGCAGGTCGTCCATTATGGTAAGCAGGCGTTCAAAAGCGCCGGATGGGGTGTTAGCGGTAATGGGTGCAGTTATTGGCATGCTATGTATTTATGTATAACAAATGTAAGGTTTTCGGCGACGTTTTACGACTTTAAACCGCCCTCCAATCGCCAAAAAACACCCTCCAAGCGCCCGCTATAGGTTACTAACGGCCCTCAACATCTCGCGTTTTCCTGGTGCCCCCGGTGCCTTCTCAACTTTTAAACCCAAAGCTTTTATTGTCCGTTTTAGGTTGCCGGTTATGGCATAGGTCACAAACACTCCGCCGGGCTTCAAAAATTTAAGGGTGTGGGTAATGGCCTCTTCGCTCCACATTTCGGGCTGGTGTATGGCGGCAAAAGCATCAAAGTATATCACATCATATTTTATGGCAGAGGCAAAATCTTCAAGTGGTGTAACCGCAACCTGCAACTGCACCCGGCTGTTGAGCTGTGTGGGTGATAATAATGCTTTCCGGTAGTTTTGAAGCAAGCTTTGCCATATCGGAGCAGCCACATATTGGTCATACCCTGTTTGGGCGAGCATTGCATCTGTTAACGGGTATGCCTCAATGCCTGTGTAAATAAGGTTAATGTCCTGTTGAGTGCAAAGATCAGCCGTTAGGAGGAAGTTTAGACCGGTACCGAAGCCTACTTCCAGGATAGATACATTGTTATTGTCTGTGCCACTATGCTCCAAAAAATACTCAAGCCCCGAGTGTACAAACACATGCCGGCTCTCTTGCAGCGCCCCATGGCGCGAGTGGTAATTTTCGCCAACCAACGCGTTGTATATGGTGTTTGAACCATCGGATGTGGTAACAATTTGTAAGTGCGGGGCGGGTTGATCTGTGTCCATATATTAAAACAAACCTACAGGTTAAAATCCTAAAACCTAAGTTCTAAATTCTAAAATATACTTTGCATGCCTTAAAATAAGGAGTCGTCAGAGATAAGGATTTAAGATTAGAATTTAGAGTTTAGAATTTGCTACAGAAAGAGGTTAGGAAGCCAGAGCAATTAACCGAATCTCCGGCCTCCAAAAACCAACCTTTTAATTATGCCGTCATGGCCAGCAAACGGTTTAGTTTGTTGCAATAATCGGGCAGGCTAATATGGCCTTTATCATAATCCGCAACCAGTTCATCCAGTTGTTTTTCAACCATAGTGCGGTCTATCTTTTCGTCGCTGCAAGCCATTTTTAAAGTGTGGATCTTCTGCCGGGCCGATTTTCGCATCAACATAGGTTCTACATCTTTAGCCTCTATCATCACCTTGTTGAATTTTTTCCTGTTTGCCTTGTCAAATTTTAGTATCAGGTACACAATAGCAGAACCGGCTACCATAAAGTAGAAAAAGTTGACTGTTGATGTTGTGAAAATTTCGTTCATATAAATTATCCTCTTCTTTATTCAATTTATAGTGACAAGTTGCCCGGTTTAATTATTACGCAGATACCGCTGCCCGGGTTGCACTTTTTTTTAAAATCGATACTAAAGAGTATAGCCAAAAGGGGTAAGATTTTAAAAAAAGTTATTGATGTGCATAAAAATGAGGTGTAAACATTATCAGCAGGTTATGTTTTCCATGACAATCCGCCTACCTTTGCGCCATGTTATCCGGTTACTTTAAAATTATTTTACAATACGCTATTCTTTTTATACTGATGCTGGCCGCTTTACCGGCACTATCACAAACTGCCCAATCTTTTAAGTTTAAAACCATCGTTATTGATCCAGGCCATGGCGGTAAAGATCCCGGCGCGCATGGAGCATATTCTAACGAAAAAACCATAGCCCTGAGCATAGGCAAAAAACTAAAAGTGGCTATTAATAACGAGATAAGCGGTGTGGATGTGATCATGACACGCAGTACCGATAAGTTTATTGAGTTGCACAAACGCGCTGAAATTGCTAATGATAATAAGGCCAACCTGTTTATATCCATCCATTGCAACTCATCGCCGGGCCGGGTTGGAAAGGGCAGGGGGGTGCTGCTTTTGGTATACGGTTATCATCGCAAAGGCGAGCAACTGGAAGCCCTGCGCGAGAATGCCTCTATTTTTATTGAGAAGGATTATAAGAAAAAATATAACGGCTATGGTGAAGACGCTGCTGTAAACGAAATTGTGCTGGCAGCTTTCCAACAGCGGTATCGTAAACAAAGCATCCATTTTGGCAACCTGTTGAATGAGCAGTTTAAAGAAAAAGATGGCCGTAAAAGCCTGGGCGTGCGCGAGCAGGGCGTACTGGTGCTGCAGCAAAGCGGTATGCCGGGTCTGCTCATAGAAACGGGTTTTATCAATAACCCAGCTGACGAGAAATACCTCAATTCATCCGAAGGGCAAAATGATATTGTACGGTCTATTATTATAGCCATAAAAAAATACAAGGAAGGACTTGAATAAATTGGCTGCTGTTTTTTACGGCTGATATAATTACAGGTACAAAATTTGCGCGTATATTTAAATATACCTAAATATACCGCCATGAAACCTATTGTTAAAACATCCCGCAGAGATTTTATACGCACCGGTTCAATAGCCGCAGGTGCGCTGATGCTTGGCCCTGCCTTGTCGCAATTGGCTTTGGCCAAACCGGGCAAGCGCCTTGGGGTTGCATTGGTTGGTTTGGGCAGCTACGCCGGCGGGCAACTGGCGCCTGCATTGCAGCATACCAAAAACTGCTATTTGGCAGGCATTGTTACAGGTACGCCCGCTAAGGCTACCACCTGGGCTAAAAAGTATAACATTGCCTCAAAAAACATATACAACTACCAAAACTTTGATGAGATAGCCGGCAACCCCGATATAGATATTGTGTACGTGGTGCTGCCGGTATCGATGCATAAGGAGTATACCATCCGTGCCGCGC
The DNA here is from genome assembly GCF_041663085.1 of Mucilaginibacter sp. GTDB lineage: Bacteria > Bacteroidota > Bacteroidia > Sphingobacteriales > Sphingobacteriaceae > Mucilaginibacter. The sequence continues at coordinate 24,105 of NZ_JBAZRC010000017.1, read as the reverse complement.
GGGCAGGCAAGCACGTTATTTGCGAAAAGCCAATGGCGCTAAACGCTGCTGAGTGCCGCGACATGATAGCCGCCTGTAAAAAGGCTAACCGACTGCTATCCATTGGTTACCGCCTGCATTTTGAGCCGCATACGCAAGAGGTTATGCGCCTTGGGCAGAAACAGGTTTTTGGCAAAGTAACCCAAATTGATACCGGTAACGGTTTTACCTACAACGGCGACCCCAACGCATGGCGCTTAAAAAAGGCCATGGCAGGCGGTGGCGGTTTAATGGATATGGGTATTTACGCCATACAGGGCAGCCGATATACTTTGGGACAAGAACCAATAGCTGTTAAAGCCCGGCAGGAGAAAACCCGGCCGCAACTGTTTAAAGATGTGGACGAAACCGTTTTTTGGGAGCTGAAGTTCCCGGGCGGGCAAAAGGTTACCGGTAAAAGCAGTTACAACCACGATTGGAGCTACCTGCGCGCCCGGGCCGAAAAAGGCACTTTTGAATTGCAGCCCGCCTATGGTTATGACGGGTTGGATGGTAAAATAAACGGAAAGCCCATGCAGATCCCCAACATTATACAACAGGCTGCGCAAATGGATGATTTTGCCACCTGTGTTACCCTTAAAAAACAAAGCCGTGTGCCCGGCGGGGAAGGGTTGAAGGATATGAAAGTGGTTGACGCCATTTACCGGAGTTTGGATAGTGGTAAGTGGGAGAATATTTAATTTTACTCGATACGCTATTTTTTCTACCGCGTCATCGCGAAGTTTCTCCCCCCGCGTAGTTGCGAGGTACGAAGCAATCTCCCGATAGTAAGGTCGATAGTTAGTACTTCGTTAGGAATGGGTTGTGAGTGTACGCCAAGCCTGTGGATGTTACTTTCTTTTCTCTCAAAAGAAAGTAACCAAAGAAAAGTCGCGGCTTGGTAACGCACTTGGAAAGGGAGTGCTTTAGCAGGTGCGGTGCTGCCGTGCGTTACGCTATGCCGCATTTGGCGGTGCCGTTGGGCTGGTACTTGCACTCAGTTGGCTAAAAGCCAAGGTTAATTAGATATGCATGGTGCCGAACGCGGGTAAAGGCCTGACAGAAAAGCGGGCCAAAAGGTAAAGGCCTGTGCGGGGAAGCTTTTTTCTGTCTTGATCTTTGCTTCTTTCTATCAAGAGAAAGAAGTAGCCTCCGCGGCAATGAGCGGCGAATGATTATAGTGGTTTACTTAGTATGAGAGATGCTGATTCGTTGGCCAACGTACAAGATAATTGTATAGTTTATTACCTATCCTAAGGAGATTGCTTCGTACCTCGCAAAGACGCGCGGGGAAGAAGCAGAAAGAAAAATCCTCCCCATCATAAAAATCCGCTCAATCCCGGTTATATTTACCACACCAATACCATCCAGTCCCATGCACCTAAAACGACTCTTATTAATGGCCCTGATACCCCAACTATTATCAGTGTTTAGCTTTGCGCAAAAAACACCTTATGGCAAAAACGAGGCCGTAGGTAAGTATTATAATGTAAACGGAATAAAGCTGTATGTTGAAGAGTACGGCCACGGCGAACCGCTACTGATGATACATGGCAATGGCGGCGATATGAGCGCCTTTAGTGAAAATGTACCATACTTCTCAAAAAAGTACCGGGTGATACTGGTGGATAGCCGCTCGCAGGGTAAATCGGTTGATACTAACCACGCCATTACTTTTGAGCAGATGGCAGATGATTTTGCGGCCCTGCTAAATGCCATGCATATACCCAAAGCTTACGTGCTGGGTTGGAGCGATGGCGGCATTAACGCCATATTAATGGCTATCCGGCATCCCGGCAAGGTACTCAAGTTTGCATCAACCGGGGCTAATATAACACCCGATGCGTCCAGCTATGCCGACCCGACCGGGTGGCCAAACTCAAAAAAATATTACGAGCAGAATAAGAATAAACAATGGCGCACCGCAGCCGAAAAGAACGCCTGGAAAATGTTTATGCTTGACTGGGAGCAACCTAATATTAAACTAACCGACCTGCATAAAATTAAATGCCCGGCATACATCATAGCCGGCGAGCATGATGTTATTGCCGATAAACATACCCGCCTTATACAGGCAAATATACCCGGCAGTAAGCTGTGGATAGTAAAAGGATCGGGCCACGGCACGCTGATAGAAAAGGCTGCAGAATTTAATAAACGGGTAGACGCTTTTTTTGAAACGAAATAACTAATTTGTCATTGATTTTTCAAAAAAGATGTTTAAACATCTTTTTGTTTACAACATATCAAACCTTTATTTACCTTTGGATCATACAAAAAATATTAAACTGAAATAAGCACACATGAAAAAAATCTTAACCTTAGCTGCAGCAGCATTATTTATGCAAACGGCTGTATTTGCACAAAGCACCTGGAAAGCTGATAAAGCACACTCACATGTAAAATTTACCATCACTCACTTAGCAGTGTCTGACGTTGATGGTACCTTTAAAGATTTTGATGCATCAATTGTTGCTGCAAAGCCTGATTTTAGCGACGCTAAATACACTTTTACAGCTAACACAGCATCAGTTAATACCGATAACGATAACCGCGATGGCCACTTAAAGTCGGCAGACTTTTTTGATGTTGCTAAATTCCCAACCTTAACTTTTGAAAGCACAAGCGTTAAAGCGGCAGGTACAAACAAATATAAAGTAACAGGTAACTTAACTTTACATGGTGTTACCAAACCGGTTACATTAGATGTTGTTTACCGTGGTACTATCACCAACCCAATGACCAAAGGCCCTGATGCCGGTTTTAAGATTAGCGGCACCATCAAACGTTCTGATTTTGGCTTTGGCAGCAAATATGGCGCGCCAATGTTAAGCGACGAAGTTGAACTTAATGCCAGCGGCGAATTCCTGAAACAATAATAGTTTTTCAAATATATAAATGCAGAGAAAGCGGCCCTTGTGATTGGGGCCGCTTTTTTATTTATAGGCTAAGCCGTTTAAACGTAAGGGTTTTGCCAATAAACTTAAAGTGCCAGTAGCCTTTTACTTTTAACGCCCCCTCTTTATCTATGTAAGCGGATGAATTCCATAGGCGGCCATGTTTAGCATCGTATATCATGCCATTTTCCCAGCTGTTGGTTTGCTGGTTGTAGGTAAGCTGCTCCAGTACGTTCATACCTAAAAGCTTGCGGCTGCGCAGGGCAGGGTTGGGGTTCTTCTCGTCTGTCCAGTAATTAAGCTCTTTGCTGTCGTCGTGGTCATCAAACCAAACAATTTTGGCTTTATATTCGGCCCCTTCTTTATAAACCTGCACAATCAGTTTGTCATCATCAAGTTTCCATTTACCGCAAACTTTCTCGGCCGCTGCCGCAGATGTTGCAACAGTTGTATGGTAATTGGTACTACCAATCAGCATCAAAGCCACAAAACCACACATAAACTGATTTGCCATACCAATGTCATTTAATAATACAATATAGACAATTGTAATGCCAGATCTGCAAGTTTTTTTTGGGGTAAAAATAAAATGATTTTACAGTACCCGCTTAAAAGTCATGGTTTTACCAAATAGCTTCATTTTCCAATAGCCTTTTACTTTAAGCAGGCCGCCTTTATCCTGGTAAGCTGCTGCGCTCCAGTATTTTCCGCTTTGCACTTCGTAGATCTTGCCGCCCTCCCACGTGTCTGATTTTGGGCTGTATACCAGGTTTTCCACCACATCAAGTCCGAGTACTTTACGGGTACGCAGGGATGGGTCGGGGTTTTTAACGTCAGTAATGGTTTCCATAGGTTTGGCTTTGCTAACACCGCCGGTAAACCATATTATTTTTGCTTTAAATGTGTTTTTGTAAGGATACACTTCTACCACCAGGTTTTTCTCGGTTGATGCCCATTTGCCGCAAATGCGGTTAGCTTTAGTGCCGGCGTCATCATCAGGCGGGCCGGCTTTAACGGTAGTAAAAAAACAAAGTACGATCAGTAAAAAAGTATATAAATAACGCATAGGGGGAATAGGATAATACTGCTTTAGCCACAGCTAAAAACATTAACGCATAAATACGTAATTGTTTGTGATAAGTATAAAAATGTTTTACGTATAGTGAAAACGTAATAGTTAATTCCTTAGCCCTAAAAGTAGCATCTGCCCAGTACTTTTATATATTTGAGATGTAAACCAATACACACCTCTCATCTGTATGAAAAAACTGCCACTGCTGCTGCCTTTGCTTGGGCTTGCTTTATCTGCATCCGCGCAGCAAAAAAATATATACCATAAGGGCTGGGTCGATTTTAACAAGAACGGCCGCATGGATGTTTTTGAAGACCCCTCTCAAACTATCGACAAACGCATTGCCGATCTGCTGAGCCAGATGACCGTTGAGGAAAAAACCTGCCAGATGGCTACCCTTTACGGCTATAAACGCGTGTTGAAAGACGAAATGCCCGTACCCAACTGGAAGAACGAGGTCTGGAAGGATGGCATTGCCAATATAGATGAAGAGCTGAATAACCTTACCTCGCATACCGATGATGCGCCCACCCAATATTCATACCCTTTCAGCAAGCATGCATCGGCCATTAATACCATCCAAAAATGGTTTGTGGAAGAAACCCGTATGGGCATCCCTGTTGATTTTACCAACGAAGGCATCCACGGCTTAAACCACGACCGCGCCACCCCGCTGCCGGCCCCCATAGGCATTGGTAGTACCTGGGATAAACAACTGGTGCGCCAGGCAGGGCAAACCGTTGGCCGCGAAGCAAAAGCCCTGGGCTATACCAATGTTTACGCCCCGATACTCGACCCCGCCCGCGACCAGCGCTGGGGCCGTGTGGTTGAATGCTACGGCGAAAACCCTTTCCACATTGCCGAAATGGGCAAGCAGATGGTGTTGGGCATCCAGGAGGAGGGTGTGGCATCAACCCTGAAACATTATGCCGTGTACAGCGTGCCCAAAGGCGGCCGCGATGGTAGCGCCCGCACCGACCCGCATGTGGCCCCGCGTGAGATGCACCAGGTTTACTTGTACCCGTTTCGCAGGGTGATACAGGAAGCGCACCCCATGGGTGTAATGAGCAGCTATAATGATTATGATGGCGTGCCCATCACCGGCAGTTATTATTTCCTCACCGAGCTGCTTCGCCAAAAGTTCGGTTTCCAGGGGTACGTGGTATCTGACAGCGAAGCGGTGGAGTTTTTATACTCCAAACATAAGGTAGCTGCGGATTACAAAGAGGCCGTACGCCAGGCAGTAGAGGCCGGGCTGAACGTGCGTACTAACTTTACCATGCCACAAACCTTTATACTGCCCCTGCGCGAGCTGATCAAAGAGAACCGTATTTCGATGAAAGTGATTGATTCGCGCGTGGCGGACGTGTTAAGGGTTAAGTTCCGACTGGGTTTGTTTGATAGCCCGTACGTAAAAGACCCCAAAGCGGCTGATAAACTGGTACACACCGCTGCCGATGAGCAAATGAGCCTTAAAATGAACCGCGAGGCCATGGTGCTTTTAAAGAACGAGAACAACCTGCTGCCACTTGATAAAGGCAAGTACAAAAACATATTGGTAACCGGCCCGCTGGCAGTTGAGAGTAATTACAGCGTAAGCAGGTACGGCCCATCGCACAACCCAATTACATCCGTGTTTGATGGCATAAAAAAATACGTTGGCGCAGCCGGTAAAGTAAACTATTTAAAAGGCTGCGACATGGTAGATGCCACCTGGCCCGAAAGCGAAATTATTGAAACCCCGCTAACCACGGCCGAACAGGCCGGTATAGATTCGGCAGTGGCGCAGGCCAAATTATCGGATGTGGTTATAGCCGTTGTAGGCGAGGATGCCGACCGGGTGGGCGAGAGCCTTTCCCGTACAGGATTAAACCTCCCTGGCCGCCAGTTAAGACTGATACAGGCCTTACAGGCAACCGGCAAACCCGTGGTTATGGTGATGATAAACGGACAGCCGCTCACCATCAACTGGGAGAATAAATACGTGCCGGCCATATTAGAGGCTTGGTTCCCAAGCACACAAAGCGGGCAGGTAATTGCCGAAACCCTTTTTGGCGATAATAATCCCGGCGGTAAATTGCCCATCACGTTCCCGAAAACAACCGGGCAAATAGAGTTTAACTTTCCGTTTAAGCCAAATTCGCAGGCCGGGCAGGGTGGGCAGAATAGTTGGGGGCATACCAGTGTTAACGGTGCGCTGTATCCGTTTGGCTATGGTTTAAGCTATACTAAATTTGAGTATAGTAACCTGCAGGTATCGCCCGAAAAAGGGCAATCGCAGGGCGACGTGACCGTTACAGTTGATGTAACCAATACAGGCCAGCGCCAGGGCGACGACGTGGTGCAGCTTTATTTAAAAGACGATGTAAGCAGTGTAACCACTTATGAATACGACCTGCGCGGCTTTGAGCGTGTAAACCTTAAGCCCGGCGAAAAGAAAACCGTTACCTTTACCCTGCACCCCGACGACCTGGCCTTGCTTGATAAAAACATGAACTGGACCGTTGAACCCGGCACCTTCCAAATTTGGATAGGCAGCTCATCGCAGGATATTAAATTGAAAAAAGGGTTTACGATAGAGTAATAAAACAACTATGAAAAGTTTATTCAATATGGATGACTGGATATTGGATAACAAGATTCCGGTTAAAAATACACTCGCTGATATTTCAATAAGCCTGATCTACCCGGATTATCAACAGTTTTTGCAATTAAAACCAAAAGAGCGGGTGCGGAAAATTGATGAATATTTGAAAGCTAATTTAGATAAACTCATCAGTTTTAAATTATTTGATAATTATACCACAATAGGTACAAAGCGTCGTCCCACAAGCGTCAAAACAAAAGTTATGCTGCATGTATTAAGCAAGCTATCTGAGCTGGATTTTATCAATGTCAGGATAGATGCAATAGATGGTGCAACTCCTGTTGAAAAGAACATAGCGCCAGTTGCGGGATTTTTTTGTGTGCGAATGACCATAGCCATAGAAATTGAAAATTTAAAAACCAAGAAGCAGGATATAGAACAGCGCTTCGTAATGCTAAAAGCAGAATCGTTTGAAGACGCATATGCTAAAATTGAAAGGAATAAAGACGATTATGCTACACCTTATCTGAATCCGGATGGGCGTTTGGTAAGGTGGCGCGTTGAAAGCTTTGACGATTGTTTTGATATTGGTACAATCGAGCTTGCAGATTTTAATAATCCGGAGGGTATTGAAGTTTATTCAAAATTGAAAACCCGAAAGAGAAAATCTTATTGGGATGGTAAGTAATATGTGTTATTTTACGGTCTAATAAAAAACATGTCACCAAAACGCTTCGATTGGATCCCATCAGGGTATAATGATGATAACATCACCATCCGCCCGGCTACTTTAGCCGATATGGATACCCTGCTGCAATTTGAGCAGGGTGTTATTGCTGCCGAGCGGCCCTTCGACCCGACGCTGAAGGATGAGCATATCAATTACTATAACCTGCCCGAGCTGATCACCGCACCGCATTGCCACCTGGTAGTTGCCGAACTTGCCGGCGAATTGATTGGCAGCGGCTACGCCCGTATCGAAACATCAAAAGTTTACCTGAAACACCCGCAATACGCTTATTTGGGCTTTATGTATGTATTGCCGCAGCACCGCGGTAAAGGGGTAAATAAAATGGTAATATCCGCCCTGCAGCATTGGGCCGTTAGCCAGGGTATGACCGAACTTCGCCTGGAGGTTTATTACCAAAATGCGCCTGCCATTAAAGCTTACGAGAAGGTGGGTTTTATAAGCCACATGATTGCCATGCGTAAAGGGTTATAGGCGCAGCCTATTGGTTTCCTGTCTTTAAATCAATGCTTTATTATAGTTGCTGTAACGTTCCGGTTTAAAAAGCCGGTTGTTTTTGCTTTAGTGATGGTGTAATCAATTTAAATTTTAAAAAGTTTTTCAACTTATTGTAGTTTACCGCATTATTTATAATTTTATAGCAGAAATTTAGTCCTAACTATTTAAAGGCACATCAAATACCTAATGGAAATAAAAAGCAATGGTGTAAAAGGCGGTTGGTTAAAAAATATGATCATAAAAAGGTTGTATTTTGATAAAGCCATGTCGTGCGCGGGGTTAAGCCAGCTTTTTGATAAGAGCATCCCATCAATAGCAAAAGCGATAAACGAACTGATAAAAGAAGGTTTTGTGATTGAGCAGGGGTACGCCCCATCCAGCGGTGGCCGCAGGCCATTGATGTATGCCATTAATACCAACGCCATGTTTATCCTGGCGGTTGCTATGGATCAGCTCTCGGCCCGCATCCAACTGATTGATCTGAACAATAACCCTGTCGCTGAAATGGCCACTGTTGAGTTAAAGCTTCATAATAATGAAGATGCGCTCCCGCAATTGATCAGCCATTTGAACAACTACGTGGAAGAAAGCGGTATCGCTAAAAAGAAAATAGCCGGTATTGGCATTGGTATGCCGGGTTTTATCAACGCGGTTGAAGGAATTAACTATACCTACCTTGATGCCGGCGGCGAAAGCCTGAGCAAGTATATTGCTAAAGAAACGGGTATTACCACCTATATAGATAACGACTCCAGCCTGATAGCCCTTGCCGAGCAAAAGTTTGGTATTGCCCGTGCTGCGCAGGAAGTAATGGTAATAAACCTGGGCTGGGGTATAGGCCTCGGCATGATCATAGATGGTAAGATATTCCGCGGATACAACGGTTTCGCGGGCGAATTAAGCCATATCCCATTGTCAGACAATGGAGCGCTTTGCGTATGCGGCAAACGCGGCTGTTTAGAGGCCGAAGCATCAATGCTGGTGGTAGCCGAAAAGGCCGAAGAGGGTATAAAAAACGGTAGGGTAACCAGCCTTAAACCACATAACGGGCAATCAAAATTAATGGGCGAAGATTTGATGGAAGCCGCAAACCAGGGCGACCAGTTTGCCATTGAGCTGCTTACCGATGCGGGTTATAAAATTGGCAAGGCGCTGGCCATCCTTATCCACATCATGAACCCTGCAAACATTGTATTGAGCGGCCGGGGGGCTAAAGTTGGTAAAATACTAATGGCCCCTATACAACAGGCACTGCATAAATATTGTATCCCGCGCCTGTCATCAGGTACCGAATTATTGATCTCATCGCTTGGGTTTGACGCCGAATTGATTGGTGCAGCTGTATTGGTGATGGAAAACTTTGATAAGGAAGAACGTGCAGTAAAATAGAGATTGGTGAGTGGTGAGTGGTTGTATTAGTCTCAGGTTAACCCGTCATCATATAATATATGAAAGTATTACTTTTGGGCGCAACCGGCCGTACCGGTAAGTTAATACTACAGCAGCTTATCCAACGTGGGCATACTGTACATGTGTTGGTGAGGGATAGGAGCAAAGTTCAAATAATTTCCCTTTCGCTTACCATTTTTGAAGGCTCAACTTTGAATGCCGATGTGCTTAGTGCTTCGATGGCAGGATGCGAAGCTATTATCAGCGCCCTTAATATTTCCCGTAATAGTGATTTTCCATGGTCGGCACTACGTACACCGGTTGATTTTCTGTCGGCAACGATGAAAAATATTATCCCGCTTGCTGCTAAACACCAAATCAAACGAATTATCATTATATCGGCCTGGGGAGTTAACGAAAGCAAAAAAGAACTGCCCGTTTGGTTTAGGTGGATAATTGATCACAGTAATATTTCACCGGCTTATAAAGACCACGAGTTGCAGGAACAAATGCTTGCAGCCACAGACCTTCACTGGACATCTATACGACCTGTAGGGCTTACAAATTTTAGTTTAAAACCGGTTAAAACAAGCTTAAATAACTTTCCCAGGCCCTCGTTGCTCATCAGCCGGAAAAGTGTTGCTGCATTTGCTGTAGATGTGTTGGAACAAGCCGGATTTATAGGATTGGCGCCCACGATATTTAATTAAAAAAGTAACCCACATTAGCTGGCGCATGCGTGCCTTGTGTGATTATTTAAATAAGCCGGGCATAGGGCAGTGCGATTCCGTCCCGGTGGGAGGGTGCAGGGAGGGGTTTGATAAAGCGATTTATTGTTCGATAACCCCTCCCTGCCACAACACCAGCCACCACACCCCTCCCAAGGGAGGGAATTAGAAAAATCCATCCCCACAAAAAAACTCCCATGCGCCACACACCGGCACATAGGAGTTCCATCATCCTGCTTAAAATAGCTTAGTTACTTACCTGGTTGGTATGGTATTTTATCACCTCGTGCTCTTGTAGCCAGTCGGCAATATAGCCGGCAACTTCCTGCCAGCCTTCCTGCCCGCAAATCCAGTGGCCGCGGTTGGTAAATTCTTTATAGTCGGATATGCTTACTTCGTCGGTATAAGCCCCGGCATTGCTTTTACAAAGTTCGGCAGGTATTATCTCATCCTCTTCGCCGCCAATAAACAATAGGGGCGAGTGTGGCATTTCGGTATCAATTTTGCCATCGTCGCCCATGCAATCGCGTAGTACGTTACGGCTATCGTGCGTAGCGGTTTCGTCAAATGCTGCTTTGGTATCTTCCATGCTCATCGTATTGCAAAAAGATTCATGGAAACTCTCCAGATCGGTATAAAAAGGTTCGTTTCCTTTAAAAGGGTTAGAGATAAGCGCGCTATTTTTCATAAAACCCCAGTCGAAAGCCAGCATGGCATTTGGCGCTACCGAGTTAATAGCAACCCCCAGGTCGGCAAGGCCTTTGGCAACCATCAGCTGCACAATTAAACCGCCAACCGAATGGCCTATTAATATAGGTGGGGTATCCTGCACACGTATCAGGGCTTCTATATTATCAATAATAGCATTCAGGTGCAAATCGCCCAGCCCTTCGGGTGGGTAGTCACGCAGGTCCTGCGGTTCGCCTTCGTGTTTTGGCCAGGCCGGGGCAATGCAATTATAACCCCTGTCGGTAAAAAAGGCTACCCAGTTATCCCAGCTTTTGGGGTTTTGGAACATGCCATGAATAAAGATGATAGTTTTCATAAAGTAGTTTAGTTTGTGCTAAACCACCCAAAAACATACCAAAAGTTTAATTTTTTGCGAATAAGGAAATAAATTGACACTCCTTTAGGTTGATTGAGCTGATTATTAAATAGTTAAGCTATCTCCTATCTTGTATATTTCGTGAAATTTTATACCAGCCTTCTCAAAATGCCGGCTATAGTTTTTGTAGCGCTGTTCAATAAAAAAGTCTTTCGCGTAACCATCATGTACAGGAAGGATCTGTTTTGGCCTAACCCTATCGGCAAAACCGGCAATACGCAATTCATTGGCAAAAGGGGCCATGGTTACCATTATCAGCAATTCAATACCAGTGTATTCGGTAAGCCGGGTCTCCATGGAATCCACGGGGTGCAGTATCTTGTCGTTTATTAAAAAGCCGGTCATTTGCGGGATGGGGGTGTCCAGCAAAGGCTCGTGTTGTACCGGGAAGGCGGCCAGCTTAAACGGCCCCATGTTATAGGTGCCCTGCTCAATCAGGCTATAGGTTAAACCTTCTTTGGCAATGGTCTCGCCAACCTGGGTGTTGGTATAAACCGTGGCTTTACTCAGTTCAACTATCTTTTTTAGGTTTTCGATGTCCAGGTGGTCCGGGTGGATATGGGTGATGATAATGCTATCCACATCTGCAAACATTTGCGGTGTTACCCGCCCTTCGGCAAAGCTGAATTTGCCGGGGTCGAACAAAAGCTTATACCCGTCTTGCTCAAAAACAAGGCACGAGTGCAGGTATTTGGTGATTTTCATAAAGCGATAGTTTGTACCTGGTAAACTTACCGTTTATAAAAAAAGTTTTCCTTAAAGCAGTTGTTTTAATTCGTCAAAGTTGTTGATGGTGGCAACCTGCCCGCTCTCCACCTGCCCAAAGCCGTATGCTGCAAAAATAAATGGTACGCCCGCTTTGGTCGCCGAGTCGTAATCGCCGGTGGTATCGCCTACATAAACGGGGTTTTGAAGCTTATGGTCGTTCACAATATCGCGGATGTTATCGGCCTTAGGGTTGCCTTTTGTGCCGTAACATTGGTGTGCCAGAAAATGCGGGTGCATATCGTGTAGGTCTAAAAATAGTTCGATATAGCCGCTTTGGCAGTTGCTTACAATGTAAAGCCTGTAGTTTTTGCCCAGGTAAGTAAGTGTATCAGCAAGGTTAGGGTATAGGGTACCACCTTGCTTGTGCAGTATATCCAGTTCGGCAACCGAGCATAACTGCTGTACTTCGGCGCGTTGTTCGGTGCTTAAAGATGGGAACAGCTTTTCGAAGATCTTATCGTAGGTCATCCCGGTGATAGAGCGCACGCGTTCGCGGGTCATTACCTCATGGCTCATGTAGGGCGCTTTATCAAGCGCGGTTTGCCAGGCTTTGGTAATGGTTTCGGTGCTGTCCCAAAGGGTGCCGTCAAGGTCAAATATTATACTGTCGAATTTATCTTTTAAGCTATCCATTGCTGCGTTTTGTGCCGCAAAAGTAGCAGTTTATTTTAAGTCGGGAAGCCCGAAAGATAGTAAAGCCTGAAAGTAGAGAAATATACACGTCCTTCCTTTCGTACTTTACCCTCTTGCCCACTTTAGGGCTTTTATAATTAATAGCCCGGAAAACGGCCAAAAGAAAATAAGATGGTTAATGCCGGTATGGCGAGTAAAATAAATACGCGGGCCTGCTCTACTTTGTCAGAATCACCTTTAACAATTACGTGGTTAATATCGGTTATGATGGTGTTGATGAAGTTTTTCATGGTAAACATATTAATTGTGATTTATTGCTTATGTGACCATGCAGAATTTGAAAGGTTTAATGAATGGTAATTGTAAAACAGATGTTACGGATTATTGGCATCTCGATTTTACTCACCCGGTCATTGCTTCGCTCGACCACCCTCTCTTCGCTGCGCGCAAAAAGGGCTTTTATTTTTTTCTCACCCTATTTGCGAAGCAGAGAGGGCCGACCAGCGTAGCGTAGTCGCGGTGAGTAAACTATGTGTTTGCAAGGTTTAGCGCTGATGTGGTGAGTATAAGTCTTCGACAAGCTCAGACTGACAATAAAATACTACTCATTTTCATATAACACCGTATTGTGGATGTTCCAGTCCTCAATATCAATTAAACCGGGTTTGGTTTGATAATGGCTGTCGTCAGTGGGGCATTTTACTACATAGCCATCGTCATTAACAAGGGCAATAATAGGGCGGGCACCGCACTGTTTGCAGGGCTTACAATAAATGGATTTGGGTATAGTTACATAGCCCTTCATACATAATATATACGCAGATTTACTCCCGCTGGTTGTAGGTTTAAAAGAAAAAAGTTTGCCCTAAGGCAGTCAATTTGATATTCAGAAAATTACCTGGCGTCGTTTATTTCTATCCAGTAACCGTCAGGGTCCTGTATGTATACCTGCGATACGCCATCTACACGGTGCTCTACCTGCCCGGTAACCCCTTTCCAGTTACTGTAAGGGATCTTTTTTTGGTTAAGCAGGGTAATGAAATTGGTAATTGAAGGAACACTAAAACAAATATGATCGCCAATAAGCTTTTGAGCCGGCGAGCAGTCGCCCTGTATAACGTGCATAGCAATATTGGGAGCTATATTATACCAGGTATGCACTGTATCTTTAAAAGGATTGGGGATTATCTTTAAATTTAAAACAGAAGTGTAAAAGTCGTTGCTTTTTTTAAGGTTTTTTGAGCAAAGCGCTACGTGATTAAAAACAGCTTTATCGGCAGTTTGTGCATTGCTTACCAGTGGAATGCCTAATAACAGCAAAGCCGCTATTTTAAATGCCCGGTTTGTGATGTTTGATACTTTTAGAAGGTTTAACATTTGTTGGGTTGTTAATGATGTGTTAAATATACATGTTGCTAAATATTAAAGTAATTATTTAGCATATTTAATTTTACAGATACGAATATAGTTTTGGCCATCATACTATTTTGTAATCCAGCAATTAACCCTATGGATAATATAGATAAACGGCCTGCCGTTAATGCCGGTTAGCATTATCTCCCCCCCCCTTTGTAACGAATTAGTGATACTGACCTATGTAGATTAAACTTTGCAATATGGCTGTAGTTTAACTTATACAAACAATAATTAAGTATTAAAAACATAAAGTTATGAAAAAGGAAATAGTGAGGCTGTTAGCGTTATTAGTATTTGGCGCGGCAGTATTAACAGGGTGCTCAATAGAAAACAGGGGACACAGAGGAGGCAGATATAACTATGACCGCCATCACTACGATCGGCATGACGACAGAGGCCATGATTCTCATTACTATAACAATCGTTAATTAACCTATAAAATTTATTTATAAATACCAAAACCCATGAAGATTATAAAAGTATTAGCCGTAGCTGTAGTTGCCATGTTTGCCTTTGAAGGCGCAAAAGCACAGGTAGTAGTAAGCGCTCATATAGGTACACCACCGCCAACCCGCACAGTTGTGGTTGAAAGGCCGGTTGACCGCGTAATTGTGGTAGACAGGCACCGCCATCACCGCCCGCATTATCGCCGTACAGTTGTGGTAAGCAGGCCGGGCTACTACCGCGAACATCGCAGGCGGGTAGTGGTTAGGCATTACTAAGCAGTAAATAAATAAAAAGCCCTCCCGGTTTACGGGAGGGCTTTTTTATGCTACCTGGTAACCAGTACCCAATCTATATAATACTTTGCGTTCCCGGCTTTTATTTTATCTACAGATGCCTGCGACAAGCCGTAATAGGGCTTGTCTACTTTGTTTACCGAATGCGGGAAGCCGCCCCCTAAAGCAAAATTCAATATCAGGAATTTAGGCGTATCAAATGCCCATTTACCGTATTTTCCGGTCATGGCGCGGGTTACGGTGTAGGTTACTTTGCCATCTACCTTAAAAATTAAGCGGTTTCTTGTCCAGTCAACACTGTAAACGTGCCACTGGCTTGCATCAGTTCCCTTGGGGAAATTTGCACGATAAACAAGCGGTGTATTGCCAAAATAGCCCGGCCCGTGCAAGGCGTTGCTGGTCCAGCTGGTGTTGCCAACGGTTTCCATAATATCAATTTCGCCGCTGGCGGGCCAATTGCCTTTGCCCAATGCCCAAAATGCAGGCCAGAAACCATCGCCGCCGGTTACCTTTACCCTTGCAGCTGCACTGCCGTAGGTAAACATCACTTTATTGCGGGTATTTACGCGCCCGCTTACAAGATCATACTTTTTGCCTTCTTTACTGGTGTGGCCGGGTTTGTAAAGTGCTTTTAATATCAACACGCCATGTTCAGTATATATAGTGGCTGCCGAATCTACATAGGCCTGCTGTTCGTCATTTACGGTTTGGCCGGTTACTTCTACATTCCATTTACTGCGGTCGAGCGTTTTGCTTTTAAAATCGTCAAAAAATACCGTATCCTTTTTGGTTTGCTGCGCAATGGCTGCAGTTGCCAAAAACAATAATAAGGCTGGCAGGGTTAATAAGCGTAATTGCATAAAAAGCTGTAATATTTAAAAGCTAAAGTAGGTAATAACCTTTAAATCTGCGGTTTTACAATCCAATTACTTTAGCTTTTATATATTGCGGCACAAAGCCCTAACAGAATGCACAGAGGTGGTTTTTTAAGATTTTTTTTGCTTTTAGCAGCGGTTAGCCTATTGATGGACTGGTACGTATTCAACGGTTTGCGCACCTTCACTGCCGACTGGCAATCGCGGCCCATGAGGCTGGCCCTTACCTGGGGCTTTTTGGTGATATCGGTAGGGGTAACCGCGGTATTTTTACTGGGCTTTGGCAGCTTTAGCACCGCAAAGGGTATGACCCCTTTCCACGAGTGGATGCTGAGCCTGTTCTTTACCTTTTTTGTAACCAAGCTTTTCTTTGTTATCGTACTTTCATTAGGCGATCTGGGACGGTTTATTTCTGGTATTGCCCATCACATATCAAACGAGCAGAAACCGGGTGAGGCATATTTCCCCGAGCGGCGTAAATTTGTAAGCGAAATAGCTATCCTGGTGGCGGCCTTTCCGTTCACTTCGTTCTTGTACGCCATGTTTCGTGGTAAGTACGATTATAAGGTGCACCGCCAAACCCTTTATTATGATGAGTTACCCGAGGCTTTCGATGGTTTTACCATTACACAGCTTTCTGATATCCACTCCGGTAGTTTTGATAATGTAAAGGCTATGCAGCGGGGGATAGATCTGGCTAAATCTCAGAAATCGGATCTGTTTGTGTTTACCGGCGATCTGGTTAACAACGCCGCGTGGGAGATCGAGCAATACATCGATCGTTTTGGGCAGATAAAAGCGCCATACGGGCAGTTCTCTATATTAGGCAATCATGATTATGGCGATTACATTCAATGGGATAGCGAACAGCAAAAACGTGATAACCTGGCTAAGCTAAAAAAGCACCACGCCGAACTTGGCTATCGTTTATTGCTTGATGAGAATGTAGTAATTGAAAAAGACGGACAAAAGATAGCACTGGTAGGCGTAGAGAACTGGGGCGAAGGTTTTGTGCAAAAAGGCGACCTTGACCGCGCCCTGAAGGGGGCCGACCTGAACGCTTTTAAAGTGCTGCTCTCCCATGATCCTACACACTGGGAAAAGAAGGTACGCTATCACCCGGTTGATGTGCATTTAACCTTATCAGGCCATACACATGGCGCGCAGTTTGGTATTGAAGCAGCCGGTTTAAAATGGAGCCCGGTTAAATACCGCTACCTGGATTGGGCCGGCCTTGTTAACGAAAAGAACCGTTACCTGTATGTAAACCGCGGTTTTGGCTTCCTGGCGTTCTCGGGGCGTTTAGGCATCTGGCCGGAAATTACGGTGATAACGTTGAAGAAGAGGCGCTCTGCTTAGTTTTTAAACTCGTCATTGCTACGAGGTACGAAGCAATCTCTTTAGGATATTTCCCCACACTGCCATCGAACGAGTGTATGTGGAGAAATCTTGTTTAACTGAGAGGCGGTGAACTTTGCATAATGAACAAGATTTCTCACTATCGTTCGAAATGACAACTTAACCTATGCCTTTCGCAATGGCGGGTGGAGAATTTTACAGCATTATGTTGTAAAAACCCGTCATTTTTTTACTTTTGCAGCGTTAAGTAATACCGCTATTTTCTCGTAGTGTAACGGTAGCACACCAGACTCTGACTCTGTTAGTAGTGGTTCGAATCCATTCGGGAAAACAAAAAAGGGCAAATGATCACAAAATCATTTGCCCTTTTGCATTCAATATGATAGGGTTTAGAAAATATAATCCGTACTCAGGAAGTTTGAATCGTGCCCTCTTACAATATCATTAAACAACTGCTTATTGGTGTCGTTCATCTTAGCAGCTACAAGCGAGCGGAGCGAGAATGAACGTAAGGCATCTGATACTGAAAGCGTTCCTTCTGCGCTGTCCTTACGGCCGGTGAACGGGAACACGTCAGGCCCGCGCTGCGACTGGCTGTTAATGTTTACACGGCTCACCAGGTTCACAAACGGGTCAATCAGCGCTGCTATCTCTTTACCATCATTACTGAATATACTCACCTGCATCCCATGCGGCGAATCTATCTGGTATTGTATCGGCTCTTCTATCGATTCGAACGGGATAACCGGTATTACGGGGCCAAATTGCTCTTCCAGGTAAAGTTTCATATCCCTGGTAACCGGGTAAACAACAGCCGGGAACACAAATGACTCGGCCGAGGTGCCGCCATTTTCATTGATTACCTGTGCGCCATGCGCAATGGCATCATCAAGGCAATCTTTCAGGTAGGCAGGCTTGCCGGGTTCGGCAACCGGGGTAATGTTTACACCGCTTACCCATGGCATACCCAGTTTTAGTTTGCCAACGGCTTCGCTCAGCATTTGTAAAAACTTTTCAGCTACATCTTTATGTACATGAACTATTTTTAGTGCTGTGCAGCGTTGCCCATTATAGGATAGGGCGCCCAGCATGATCTCGGATACGGCCAGTTTAAGGTCGGCGTTTTTGGTAACGATGGCAGCATTCTTGGCATCCAAACTTAAAACAGCACGCAGGCGGTTTATTTTAGGATGGCGTTTTTTCAGATCGTTAGCCACCTTGCTCGATCCGATAAAGGCCAGTACATTGATGCGCCCGGTAGCCATCAATCCCGGGGTAACAGTAGCACCACGGCCATAAACGGTGTTAACCACCCCCGCCGGGAACGATTCTTTAAACGCCTTTAGCAACGGATAATGAACAAGCGTGCCATGCTTAGGCGGTTTAAATAAAATAGTGTTCCCCATAATAATAGCAGGGATAAGCGTGGTGTAGGTTTCGTTAAGCGGGTAGTTGAAAGGCCCCATGCAAAGTACAACGCCAAGCGGCGCCCTGCGGGTTTGGGCAATTACACCCTCGGCAATTTCAAAGCGCGATGAACGCCTGTCGAGCTCTTTGAGGGCATCAATGGTGAGGTTAATATACTCAACCGTACGGTCAAACTCCTTGGTAGAGTCGGCGTGTGATTTACCGATCTCCCACATAATCAGGTTGATCACGAGGTCGCGTTGCTCAATCATTTTGTATACAAAGTTCTGCATACATTTTATGCGGCCCTCAATGCTCATGGTTGGCCATTCGCCGCGGCCGTTATCATAGGCTTTTTCTGCGGCTGCAAGCGCTTCCATGGCTTCTTTTTCGGTAGCCAGCGGGTAACTGCCCATTAGTTTGCGCTGCAGGCCTTTGGCACCGGGCAGGCAAACGGGCGAGTAAACCTCGCTCACTTCGCCATCCCATTTTACCATTTCGCCATTGCTCAGGTATTCGCGCTGGTGCAGTTCGGCTATCCGGAAGGGTTCAGGAATCTCGCTTTCGGCCACAAACAAGGCCTTTAATTGTTCTTCAAAGTTCATGCGATGTAGTGTAAATGTTAAACATAGGCCAAGTGTTGCCCCGGCAGCAATTATGCTACAATTTAACAGTAAAATAATTAATTGCCATTGGTGGGGTTAAAATATTGTGTTTTTGCCGGTGATGGGTTTTCATCGGTTTATTATTTTTCTAATGATCTTTTTATACCCAATTCAAGCCCGCGCAGTTCGGCAAGGCCGCGCAGGCGGCCAATGGCCGAGTAGCCCGGGTTGGTTTTTTTATGCAGATCATCCAGCATTTTATGTCCATGATCCGGCCGGAAAGGCATGCTGAGATCTTTGCGGCCTGCGGCTGTTCTTCTTTGCTGTTCTTCTAATAATGCCTTCATTACCGCATACATATCCACATCACCGGCAAGATGGTCTGCTTCATGAAAATTGCCATGCTCGTCGCGTTTGGTGCTGCGCAGGTGGATGAAATGGATGCGATGGCCAAGGCGCTGCACCATACCGGGCAGGTCGTTACTTGCAATCACCCCGAAAGAGCCGGTACAAAAGGTAAGGCCGTTATTGGGGCTATCAATAGCATTATAAATATCATTAATATCCTGCTCGTTACTTACCACGCGTGGCAGGCCAAGGATAGGGTAGGGTGGGTCGTCCGGATGGATACACATCAATACACCGGCTTTCTCTGCAGCCGGGACCACCTCTTGCAGGAAATGGGTAAGGTTTGCTTTAAGTGTTTGTGCATCAATATCACCGTAAGAAGCCAGCATCTGCAGGAACTGATCTGTGGTGTAACCATCTTCGGCACCCGGTAAACCGGCTATAATGTTTTTTACAAGATGTTTCCGTTCTGCCTCAGTTAAGGTATCGTAATAGGCTTTGGCCTTTGTTTTAACCTTATCGGTATAATCTTTCTCAGCGCCGGGGCGGTTCAAAATATATAGGTCAAAGGCGGCGAAGGCGGCGGTATCAAACCTTAAAGCGGTAGAACCATCCGGCAGGGGGTAATCCAGGTCGGTGCGTGTCCAGTCGAGTATCGGCATAAAGTTATAACAAACTATACCAATACCGCATTGGCCTATATTTAGTAAACTTTGACGGTAATTTGCAAGATACTGCTCGTAATTACCGCTGCGTTTTTTAATATCCTCGTGTACGGGTACGCTTTCGATCACCGACCATTTCAGGCCGGCATCTTCAATAAGTTTTTTTCTTTTCAGGATCTCGTCCACCGGCCAAACTTCGCCGTTGGGGATATGGTGCAGGGCGGTAACAATACCGGTTGCGCCTGCCTGCCGGGCATCTGCCAAAGTAACCGGGTCATTAGGGCCGTACCAGCGCCATGTTTGTTCTAAGCTCATGTAAGGGTGATTTTTATCGCCTAAGTTATAAAGTTTATTGTTTGGTATCGATAGTAAAACCCACCGTAGGGCATCATAGCACTAATTTTTTAAAGTACCCGCCACGTTGATAACCGGCTTTTTATCGGCCAGGCGTTTTTGGCGCAGCAGGGCTTCCAAATAGTAATAATCGGCATAAATAATAGGAACATCAATTTCGCTGTTGGCCGGTTTGTGGCCGGTGCTGTGCAGCAGTAAGAAACCGCGTGCGCTATCGGGCAGTGGCTGGTAATGGTTGGCCAGGCTGTTTAGTATCTTATCTGCAGTGGTTGTATAAGCTTTGCCGTTTTTACTGTAGGTGCTTAATTCATATAAAGCCGATGCTGCAATTGCCGCGGCCGATGCATCACGGGGCTGGTTACCCAGTTTAGCGGCATCATAATCCCAGTAGGGCACCAGGTCGGCAGGCATTTGCGGGTTGCCGAAAATGTATTTGGCAATTTTTTCGGCCTGATCCAGGTACACCTTATCATGCGTTTCGCGGTAGCACATGGTGTAGCCATAAAGGCCCCATGCCTGCCCACGCGCCCATGCCGAACTATCCGCGAAACCCTGGGCTGTTTTTTTATCTAAAACCTGCCCGGTTTGCTGGTCGTAGTTTAGCACATGGTACGAGCTGTTATCGGCCCTGAAATGGTTTTTGAGCGTAGTGTTTGCGTGCGTTACCGCCACTTTGTAAAAACTGGAATCGCCGCTTAGCCGGGTTGCTTCAAACAACAGCTCCAGGTTCATCATGTTATCAATAATAACCGGGAACTGCCATTGCTTTACATGGTCCCATGATTTGATGCAGCCAATGGTAGGGTTAAAGCGCGTTATCAAAGATCTGGCTGCCTGTATGATACTCTCCTTGTATTTTTGCTTGTGTGTTAGGCGGTAAGCATTGCCCACGCTGTTATAAACCATAAAACCTAAATCGTGCGTGCCCCCGTTTGTTTTTTCAAATTCCATTATGGCGGTGTAGGGCTCAGATTGCTCCTTCCAAAATTTATCGCCGGTGTACTCATACAAAAACCAAAGGTTGCCTGCAAAGAACCCGCTGCACCAGTCGTTTGGCGATACGATTAACAGATTACCCTTCCCATCCAATGTACGCGGGGAAAGTAATTCGGGTTTGTTTAACTGTTTTTTGGCTTTCTCAGTTTCGGTAAGCAGCAGCCTGGTTTGGCGTTCGGCAAATTTGAAGGCTTTAGGCGCGATGTTTTGCGCGTATGCACTTAGCGTAAATGCGTTCAATAATAAAACGGGGAGTATGTTTTTAATCCTCATAGATTCGTTTTTAAGAAATGCTGTTTAATTAACTACTTTAATTTTTATCACCAGTTTTTTAACCACCTCATAACCGGCTAATTTAATGTTTGGGCGATGCACATCCTGCGGAAAAAATAAAAAGAAGGTGCCCGGCCCGGCAATGTAAGAAGCGCCTTCGGCAGTGTAGGCTGCACCGTCTTTAGCTTCATCATAAGGTTTGGTAACAGTTGCCTTATCTATATTAACCACTTCTATGCGCTCCCTGCCTTTTATTACATATTGCAGGTCGATGTATTTGCGGTGCGATTCCCAGCCGGCTTTATCCGGCTCTTTTGATGGCGCTTCGGTTATACTGGCGTAGGCGTTGTCGCCATCTATAGGGTGCTTGCCGGGGCTCAGGGTATCCAAATTGGGTTGTTTTAAAAACAGGAATACCTTATCCCAAACCACTTTGTTAGCATCATATTGTTTGTGAAATTCTGCCGCGTTTACTGATGGGGATACTTGCAGTTTTAAGCCATTTTTCCATTTGCCGCTTTTAAGCCAATTCTCCGCATTAGCCTGATTTATGCTGCTGTTTTGTTGTGCAATTGCGCTATTTGTTATGGTGGCAAAACTAATAATAGCTATAAGAAGCCGGTACACGGGTTTAACGCTCATGATTTTTAAATGCCTGGTTTATAAAATGTAAGATACATAAATGGGCAATACGTTGCCAATATCGGTTAATAAGACATTAATATAAATACATGCAAAATATAGATACAAAAGAAGCATATTTGAATAAAGGCAATGAAATGCGCCAAACAAGCTGATCATGGAAAAATGTACAGCGAATAAAGCATACAACCAATTATGACCGATACTAAAAAAACAAACTACCGCTGGGTGGTAGTGGTACTGCTGTTTTTTGCAACCACTATTAATTACCTGGACAGGCAGGTAATAGGCTTTTTAAAACCCGAGCTTGAAAAGCAATTTAGCTGGACAGAAACCGATTACAGCCATATTGTTATGGGGTTTTCGGCTGCTTATGCGCTTGGTTTACTTGCTTTTGGTGGCATAATAGATAAAATAGGGACTAAGTTAGGCTATACCATATCGCTCATTGTTTGGAGTATAGCGGCCATGCTGCATGCCATTGTAAAATCTACTTTTGGTTTTGTTGCGGTAAGGGCGGCGCTGGGGCTTGGCGAAGCGGGCAATTTCCCGGCGGCTATTAAAGTGGTGGCCGAGTGGTTCCCAAAAAAGGAACGTGCCCTGGCTACCGGTATATTTAATTCGGGCGCTAACATAGGGGCGGTACTTGCACCCGCTATGGTTCCGTGGATATTGGGGATTTACGGTTGGCAAATGGCTTTTATTATAACCGGTGCCATAGGTTTTGTATGGTTAATATTTTGGTGGATATTTTATGAGATCCCCGCAAAGCATAAAAAAATAAACGCTGCGGAGTTTGAGCATATCCACAGTGATATTGACGCACCGGCAACAGCCAACGCGCACGAAGAAAAAATAAAATGGGGGCAGCTTTTTGGCATCAGGCAAACCTGGGTATTTGTAGTGGGTAAATTCCTCACCGACCCCATGTGGTATTTCTTCCTTTTTTGGCTGCCTTCTTACTTTGCCAGCACCTTCAACCTCGATCTTAAAAAACCAACCTTGCCTTTAATTTTAATATACACGGCCACCACTATTGGCAGCATAGGTGGCGGGTATTTATCATCATGGTTTATAAAAAGGGGCATGCCTATATTTAAGGCACGTAAAACTGCCATGTTTATTTTCGCGCTTTGCGTGGTACCCATATTTGCGGCAAGGTATGCCACCAATATCTGGCAGGCAGTGGGTTTAATAAGTTTGGCAGCGGCTGCTCACCAGGCCTGGAGCGCAAACATCTTTACCACCGCGTCGGATATTTTCCCCAAACGTGCGGTAAGCTCTGTAGTAGGTATTGGGGGAATGGCGGGTTCTGTTGGTGGGATCGCATTCCCGTTTTTTATCGGCTGGATCTTAGACTCGGCCAAAGCAGTGGGCAATATCACCGGCGGGTATAATACCCTGTTTATTATTTGCGCCTGTGCTTACCTGCTTGCATGGCTAATAATGCACTTGTTAACCCCACGCATGAAAGTTGTTAAATTATAGGGGAATAGTAATACGTGGTTCCTTATCTTTTTAATGAAATGAGAAGAAAAATATTCATCGTTATACTCTTCGTGTATTCAATTACTACTGTAAGGATAATGGCGCAAACCGTTACGCTCGATTATTATTTTAACCACGAGGTGCATACCACTAAAGATGGCCAAAGCAAAAGGTTCCATTATATGTGGGATGATACGGATAACTCGGGCTTCTCTATCTGGGGCGGTATCTTCAAATCCCAGGGTGCTAAATTAAACAGCCTTGAGGCAGCACCAACCCCGGAAAATTTAAAACAAACCAGCGTTTATATTATTGTTGACCCCGATACAAAAAAAGAAAACCCATCTCCGAATTATATCCGGCAAATTGATGCCGATAACATTGCGCGTTGGGTAAAAGCAGGTGGTGTGATTGTATTGATGGCTAATGACAGCGCTAATGTAGAGCTGCCCCACTTTAACCTGCTTGCCGGCAAGTTTGGGCTGCACTTTAAT
>NZ_JBAZRC010000016.1:43304-44665 GCF_041663085.1 Mucilaginibacter sp. | reverse complement strand
ATAGTTCTTAATGTCGTTCGTGATCTGTAAACAAAGTTCACGTGTTGGGCATAAAACAAGCGCCTGCGGATGATTTTCTTCGAAATCGAGCAGTTCTAATAGCGGCATTCCAAAAGCAGCTGTTTTACCGGTCCCTGTTTGGGCTAATCCGACAAAATCGTTGCTGCCTCTTAGCAATACCGGAATCGACTGTTCCTGGATTGGAGTAGGATTTTCAAATCCTAACTCAGAGATGGCATTAACAATATCATGACGGATTCCCAGATTGATAAATGGGTTCATGAATTATAAATAACATATTTGACTACATCGTCAAATCGGGTGCAAAGATCGATTTATAAAATTGTATCTTCCGGTACCAGATAGAGGTTTAAACATAGTCCAGATGAGTACAAATCAGCTTCAAATTCATGATCTGTCAAGCCATAGGGCTTTTTTAACCATTTTATACGCTGATTAACAGCTATACATGTAATTGTTCTTCTATATCAATAATTATTTCATAAATAAAACGTGATTTTACAATATTGTTGACTAAGTCAACTAATTATTGTTAATTAGTCCCATGAAAGTTAACGACAGCTGCGTTCAAGAAATAAGGGCATTTAACCGGTTTTACACTAATATTTTAGGATTGCTGGATCATCATCTACTTAAAAGCGAATACTCACTCGCTGAGGGTCGCATTCTCTATGAAGTACACGTAGGTGCGAATGTTAGGGCGTCTGATATTATGAATGCCATGGATATTGACAAAAGCTATTTAAGCCGATTGCTAAAAAGGATGGAAAAACAGGGACTTATTGCAAAAAAGCCGGCACAAAACGATGCCAGGGCAAACCACATTTACCTTACCCCCCAGGGACATGGAATATTTTTGAAGCTGAACTCCGCGTCAAACGAACAAGTAAACGAGCTTTTATCTCATCTAACGCCTGAAAAACAAGTCGAACTGACCAATCATATGAATGCAATTGTTAAATTATTAAAACTACAACAAAATGAACACAGTGGAAAAAACGACCCTAAATGAAATATTAATAAGAAATAAATTAATGCCGGGTGACTTGGGTTATATTGCTTACATCCATGGTCGACTTTATGCGAAAGAATGTGGTTACGGGTTAAATTTTGAGGCCTATGTATTGGAAGGACTGACGCAGTTTGCCCATGAATATGAAGCAGATAGGGACAAAATATGGATATGCGAGCATTCCAACAAAATCATCGGATTTCTGGTCGCCGCGCATCGTGAGGAGGCCGTTCAGCTAAGATATTTTTTATTCCTGCCAGAATATCGCGGGATAGGTCTTGGAAAAAAATTGATGGGAGAATTTATTGCGTTCATGGAACTAAATAAT
>NZ_JBAZRC010000016.1:0-43294 GCF_041663085.1 Mucilaginibacter sp. | reverse complement strand
TATAAAAAAGCCTACTTATGGACTACTAATGAACAACATTCTGCAATAGCATTGTATACCCAATATGGTTTCATATTAACGGAAGAAAAGCACTCAAGTGCATTTGATAAAATGTTGGTGGAAAGAAGGTATGATATGATGCTGAATTAGGGGCTAATTTTATCTGATTTGCATATATCTAAGACTTCGCTTAAAAGGGGCTGTCTGTTTTTGACTCAGCGCATATTTGCAAAAATTACATGCTAAGGCTCTGAAAATTCGTGAAATAATTTCTTAAACTACTTTAATTTTTAAGGTTCTCTGCCTGGTTAGTTTTGTATGAAAAATAGGCAATGAAAAATTTATTAGTTATTAATTCCAGTCCAAGAACAATAAGATCACATACCCGTAGACTTACGGACACCTTTGCAGAACAATGGAAAACTAAATTCCCTGATTGTAAAATAATTTATCGCGACATCGGTCTGCAGCCAGTGCCTCATGTTTGCGAACACTGGATTGCGGGAGCGTTTAAACCCGCTGAACAGCGATCCTCTGAAGAAAAAGAAGCGCTGCGTAAAAGTGATGAGTACATACAGGAACTAAAGGATTCTGATATAATAATAATCGGTGCTCCAATGTATAATTACTCGATTACGAGCTCTTTGAAAGCTTACTTTGACCAGGTATTAAGAGTAAACGAAACTTGGGTGTTAAACCATGATAACCTGCTGGACCCCTACATAGGTCAGTTAAAAAATAAAAAGCTGTTTCTGCTTATTTCGAGAGGTGCGCAAGGGTATGAGCCTAATGGCTATAATGAAAAGGTAAATTTTCAAACAACTTATTTGCGAGCCGTCCTTAAAATGATGGGAATCTTCGAGGTGGAGGAAATAACCATCAATGGTGAACTATTTGGCGACGAAAACCTGCAAAAATCAATAGCTGAAGCAAATGATCATATCAAATCGACTATAAACAAAATTCAATCAACCCAAAATTTCTAATCCATCATCGCTCAATTCCAATAAAAATAAAATCATGAAAAAAACAGCATTAATCATTCTCATTATCACCGGACTTTTTATTACTTCGGCAAAGGCTCAGGGTAAAGACGGTGTTACAAAAACGCCGCCTAAAATAATTCTTACTAAACTGTTAAATACGGCCTCCTTGAAAAATCAGGAGGTTAAAATGATTGTGGTAACCATCCAACCGGGCGAGACCTCGCCAGGGCACCGCCATCCGATACCTACATTTGCTTATGTTATCGAAGGTGAATTTGAATCTACCTTCAACGGTAAAACTCATATTTATAAAGCCGGTGACGCCTTCTATGAAGAACCTAATAAGTTACATGCATTAACACGTAATTTGAGCAAGGACAAACCAGCTAAATTACTTGCAATTTTTATTGGGGATAAAGGAAAGCCTTTTATCATTCCTGAGAAGAAGTAGCAATATTTTTATCTTAACAAAGGCACTCATGTGGTGCTATGATATGATGTTTCGGGAACGTGCCGCGGTTTTTAACCGCGGCTTCTTTTTGCAACGTTGTTGATAATATTTTCTTCAAAAATTCATGCAAATAATCAAGTGCTATTTACCGGAGCCATACCGGTAGCATTTCTTAAAGTAGTTTAATTATTCTACATAGTATCGAGGATAAATTTGAACAAATTTAAAAAACATGAATAAAAGAATAATCATCAAGCAAGTTGAACCAAAAGCGTACGACGCCATGTTTGGTCTTGAAAAGTATTTAAGTCAGACCCAAATTGAGCCGTCTTTAAAGGAACTTATAAAGATTAGAGTATCCCAGATAAACGGCTGTGGCTTTTGCATAAATCTACACACTAAAGATGCAAGGAAGATGGGCGAAACTGAACAAAGAATTTATGCATTAAGCGCCTGGAGAGAAACGCCATTTTTCAATGAGACAGAACGCGCTGTTTTGGCTTTAGCAGAGGAAATCACCCATATCTCAGTTAAGGGTGTTTCAGATGAGACCTACAACCTTGCTTTTAAATTATTAGGAGAAGAACGGCTCGCTCAAACCATAGTGTCAATTGTTGTGATTAATGCGTGGAATAGAATCGCCGTAAGTACTCACCAAATGCCAACTTTAGATTAATAATAGATATACAAAAATCAAGAGCCGAGAATTCATAATTATCGGCTCTTTTGTAATATTGTTTTGCTAGCCTCAGCTATCTTAATTCTTTGACCTACTTGAATTTAAACACCTTTCCCATATTAGTATTATCATAAGCGCTAACGTTCATATCGGTAATAATGCCGGTTTCAAGACTGTAAACCCAACCGTGTACTCCTAACTCCTGGCCGTTTTGCCAGGCGTTTTGTACAATGGATGTCTTGCACAGGTTGTAAACATTTTCAATTACATTGTATTCCACCAGCTTATTAGCACGCTCTTTTTCGTTCTTAATCGCGTCAAGCTGGTCGGCATATAAACGATAAACATCCTTGATATGGCATAGCCAGTTGTCTATTAATCCAAACTGTTGGTTACTCATAGCTGCTATAATACCTCCGCATCCATAGTGCCCGGTAACAATAACGTGTTTCACATTTAAGACATTTACTGAGTAATCTAATACCGATAACATGCTCATATCCGAATGTATCACCATATTGGCAATGTTGCGATGAACAAATATTTCACCCGGTTGGGTGTTGGTTTTTGATTGGCAGGTACACGGCTATCAGCACAGCCTATCCATAAAATTGGTGGCTTTTGTCCGTTGGCGAGTTTACTGAAAAAGTCAGGATCTCCGTCAATTGCCTTTTCAATAAACTTTTTATTACCTGCTAATAATGATTCGTAGGTAATATGGCTGGTGTCATGTATCAGGTCTTGTTTTTTTGCGCACATAGATGTTATTACTAATTATAATTAATATTTACGTGTAACTAACACGAAAATGGTGCAAAGCTATGCGTGAAAGACCATAATACAAAATGACAAACCATCACCGGGATAAATTGAGCAATAAAATTTTGTTCACAGATTTATCCGCATCACTATTTCGGTCTTATTTTGCTGACTTTAAGCGTTATGGAACAGCTTTTAATCATTTTAGCCTAATTTGTATCGGCCGTATGCTTTATTTTCGCTCGAAGCATACTCAAAAATTCAGGTGTAAATCCCAAAAATGAAGCCAGCATATATTGAGGAATACGCTGAACAAAGTCAGGAAAATCGTTAGTAAATTGGTTAAACCGTTCTTCTGCAGATGTGCATAATAGCAATTCAATCTTTTTGAGGGACGCGGCATAGGCTCGCTGCATCATAAGTCTGAAGTACTTGTTTAAAAGTGGAATCTTCTCAAATAAATCCTCATAGACAGATTTACTGATGATCGCAATTTCTGAATCCTCAACGGCCTGAATATAGTACTCAGACGGTAAGTTATTTTCAAAACTGTGATTATCGCATATCCACCAGCCTGAAATGCCAAATTGCAAAATCTGTTCAGTACCGTTTGCTGTGATTGTAAACAACCGAAAGCAACCCGAAAGGACAAAAAAATTACCCGTGCATGTTTGCCCCTGCCTCAATAAGTAACTTTTTTTCGATACTTTTTTGTACCTAAGTTTGGAAACTAAGATTTCACGTTCCAAATCGTCTAGACGGATATAACGAGAAAGATGATTTAAAAGAACCTCATACATAAGAAAAATTATTCGTGAAAGTATTCATCAAGTGAAAGTAGTGCGCACTATTAAAAGCTATCACTTCCAGCTTCGTTCGATTGAAATTCAAAATGGCGTAACGACACTACTACAAAAATACATGAATTGAATCTCATGGGCTACAAAAGTTTCATATTTCAACCAACCAGCTTTTAAGCATAGGCAACCCGGCCTGCGTTTTCTTGTTTATTTTAATAATTAACTCGATTATGATCTAATTGCTTTAATTTTGATTATGGAAATCAATTTGCTGGCTTTTGGTATCGCTAAAGAAATTTTCGGATCCTCTACCATAAGTTTGCAATTAACTAATGATGCAACTGTCTACAACTTAAAATATCTGTTAGAAAGGGAGTACCCTCGCCTTAAACAACTGGCATCCTACATGGTGGCTATAAACAACGAATACGCACTTGATGGCGACACGGTGCATCAACAAGATGAAATAGCAATAATTCCCCCCGTCAGCGGTGGATAACCAATTTATTTTGACTACACCAATAGAGATTTCTTTTTCAAGCTTAAATGTATCTGATTGTATTGATTGGGTTATGTCGCCGCAGTCTGGCGGAATTGATGTTTTTATCGGCACCGTTCGCGATGCTTCAAGGTAAACGGGTACTAGCCTTGGAGTTTGAGACTTATGAAGTCATGGCTTTAAAAGAAATGAAAAAAATAGCCGAACAGGCTTTTGAAAAATGGCCGCTTCAAAAAATATTGATCGATCACCGTACCGGGAGATTACATGTTGGCGAGATAGCTGTAATTATCGCCGTAGCGGCTGCACACCGGGATGCCGCTTTTCAGGCCTGCCGCTATATTATAGACACGCTCAAACAAACCGTACCGATCTGGAAAAAAGAGACTTTTGAAGATGGTGAAGTATGGGTAGCGGCACACGCCTAACAACCATTGAATTATTGAAGCGGTGAATAAGTGGTGCTGCGGCTGCTAGTGAAATTAATTTCAGGACTATAACAAAGTCGCTTGGTTCTGTAAGACGGTTCATCGGTACTAAAACTCATTCTTACCATTTAGTAAGAATGAGTTTCCTTGTCAATGAGACCTATTCGATTTGCGAGTCAAATTTGGATCACTTGTCCCTTTAAAATTTAATTACAGTCGAATCAGCAGCTATCATACCAATTGAGGTAATCTAATGTCTTTGAAAATAGTGATTCTTATACCGATCCGTTCATCTTTTACTGGAAATGCTTGTATCCTAAGCAGGTTAATAACCGCGGCTTGTACTTCGTCCACTATACTCCAGTCCTTTTCCAAATAGATGTCGGTCGTTTTTCGACCTTGATCTACGTGATTAAGCGCCAGCGCCACGTCATCTTTGGATTTACGGCATTTATTACGGGCTAAGTTGCCAAAAGAATGCCGAGCCCAATAAAAGGTGACTTCCGATAAGCCGGTTAAACCACAAATAACTTTCATGCCTTTGCTTAGTGCTTTATTAAAGTTCGTTATCGTAGCATAACGTTTAGAGAGTTTACCATTATATTTCAAAATCAAAGGCATTGCCTCAGCAGGGATGTTGATACTTATGAACGCATGATCTTTTCTCTTCCCCTTAGTTTTAGACCTGTTGTATTCCAGCCTACCATCGTTAATGGTGTAGCTTCCTTGATAAATATCTACCGCATTAATTCCACAAAGATAGAATGATAGCATAAACATGTCTCGCGCGAGTTCTGCACGGCTGCTTTCCTCCGGTCGACAATCTCTGATTTTGATAATTTGTTCAACATCTATATTCCTTTTTTTGGTTTCAGGCCTGTCTACTGACCTGAGTTCCAAAAAAGGATTGTATGAAATTGGGGTATAGCCTAATGCAGGCTTGTTATAATAATGGATCGCTGCGGTAAAGAACCCGCTAAAATCTCTTAAATAATTAGATATGCTACTAGCGGCAGCGCCTTTGGCCTCAAATTCATATGGTCTGCCGAATTGGTTTGTTCGAATTACCTTTCTTTTGGAGCTTAGAAAACGAACAAATGCTTTTATGACAGGAACAGATATGTCAGATATCTGAAATCGGTCACTTTCAAAAAAATCTACCAAGTGATTTCGGAGCGTATTATAATTCGCAGCACTCTTTACCTGGCCGTTTGCTTTTAATTGGTCAATATGAATTTGGCAAAATCCAAGGAAGTTAATTCCGTCTTCTTTTTTTTGAAGATAATCTTTTAACGAATGTGCATCTAATAGATCAAGGCGTGGCCCAAGATCACTAATTGTCTTTCTGTAATCGTCCAATGTCCTGTTAAGTATTGAAAGCAAAAACGTGTCTTTAATCTGCAAATCTTTCTTTAGTTGTTTGTCAGTGACGTAGTGCTCCGTATCCATATAGGATCGAACGGAATTGTGATAGATGTAAATTTTAACATTGTAAGTACCATCTGCTTTTTTGTGGTGCTTAAAAACTTTAGCGCTTAAAGTGGCCATAACTCAATAATTTAACCACGAAAATTCTGTCGCACATTTGTGGCAGTCATTCGTGAAATTCAACAAAAATTGATGCGAAATTGAAATATTGAAGCAATAGCCGATGATTGTTTAGAAGGAGAGAATTTTCATCTTATAAAATGAAAATATGCGTCTGTTGCATCAAAGAGGCCATTTTTTAGAAATAAAAGCCCCCACGGACGTGTGGGGGCTTTGCTCCTGAGCCTGGACTCGAACCAGGGACCCTCTGATTAACAGTCAGATGCTCTAACCAGCTGAGCTACTCAGGAGTGTTTTCCGGTTTGGAGTGGTGCAAAAGTATGATTTCTGAGGTAATTTCACAATATTTGCACAAAAAAAATTAAAAAATATTTTACATGAGTTTGTTAGTTATTGGTACTGTGGCGTTTGACGCAATTGAAACCCCCTTTGGGAAGACAGATAAAATTGTTGGAGGGGCCGCAACCTACGCAAGTTTGGCTGCTTCGTACTTTTATGACAAGATAAAAATAGTGGCTGTAGTGGGCGACGATTTTCCGCAGGAGGATATTAAGGACTTTAACAACCACAATATCGATACTGAAGGCCTGCAGATAAAACAGGGCGAAAAATCATTCTTTTGGAGTGGCAAGTATCATAATGATATGAACAGCCGCGATACTTTGGTTACCGAACTTAATGTACTGGCCGACTTTGACCCTATTATCCCTGAGGCTTACCAGGACTGCCAATACCTTATGCTGGGTAATCTTACCCCACAGGTACAGCAAACGGTGATTAAACGCCTTAAAAACCGTCCTAAGCTGATTGTAATGGACACCATGAACTTCTGGATGGACATTGCTATGGACGATTTACTGGATACCA
Source organism: Mucilaginibacter sp. (assembly GCF_041663085.1). Lineage (GTDB taxonomy): Bacteria > Bacteroidota > Bacteroidia > Sphingobacteriales > Sphingobacteriaceae > Mucilaginibacter. Next base: position 36,277 of record NZ_JBAZRC010000016.1, on the reverse strand, counting down.
TTAAATTGATTGACGTTTTAACCATTAACGATGCCGAGGCACGCCAGCTATCAGGCGAGTACTCGCTGGTTAAGGCCGCCAAGAAAATCCTGACCATGGGCCCAAAATACCTGATCATTAAAAAAGGTGAGCACGGTGCGTTGTTATTCCATGAAGACCATATCTTCTCTGCCCCTGCCCTTCCCCTTGCCGAGGTATTTGACCCAACCGGCGCAGGAGATACTTTTGCAGGTGGCTTTATTGGCTATATGGCTAAGGTTGGTACCGTTAATTTCAACAACATGAAAAACGCTATCATATTTGGTTCGGCACTGGCATCATTCTGTGTAGAGAAGTTTGGTACAGAAAAGATCAAAAACCTGTCACAAGAAGAGATTGCGGCACGTGTACAACAGTTTGTGCAACTGTCGTCTTTCCAGATAAGCTAAAAATTACAGGAATTTATATACAGAAATGGCCGGGGTTAATACTCCAGCCATTTTTTTATTTTAAGGCCTGCTATATCACCTTCGGCATACTTTCCGCTTTCATCGTTTACCACACGCAGTATAGCCCCGTTATTTTCCAGTATCAGGTCTTCATAAAAACCTTTAAACAATACTTCTTTTACCGTCCATTTACTGGTTTTAAGGATATTGTTCAGGCGGATCCACTCCGGATAAATCACCACATATTCTTTTTCGGCAGTAATACCACATGCTTTGGCCTCTTCGGCATTCAGCACGTTGCAGTTGGTCAGCAATTCGGCAGTGTATAAGTTAAGCGGGGTTCGATATAATGATTTGGGGCTACCTGTTTCTACTATTTCGCCATGTTTTAACACAATCAGTTCATCGGCCATAGAGAGCACCTCTGCCGGGTCGTGCGATACCATTACCACTGTAAGGCCGGTTTCCTTTACAATCTGCCTGATATCGTGCTGCAGGCCCTCTCTGAATGATGTATCAACCTGGTTAAAGGGTTCGTCGAGCAAAAGCACTTCGGGGCGGGTAATAATGGCGCGGGCTATGGCAACACGCTGTTTCTCGCCACCGCTCAGGTCGGCAACGCGCTTATAGGCCAGTTGCATCATATTAAGCTGGGTAAGTACCTGCTCGGTTTTTTCTTCCTTAAGCTTTACGTTGGTACTGGGTAGCATGCCCGATACATTATCCCACACACGTGCAAAAAGGTTAAGGTCGTCGGTATGCTGGGTTACTATTTTCATGGCATCGTGGCCGGGTATCAGCTTTTCTTCGGGCCCCCAAATACGTTTGCCTTTAAAACTTACAGTGCCGGTATCAGGCGATAAAAGCCCATATAATAAACGCAGCAAAGTACTTTTACCACTGCCGCTTTCGCCTATTATGGCGGTTATTTTCCCGGGAACAATATCAAGAGAAATTTGCTTAACCCCCGAAGCTTCTGCCCCGCCGTATGATCTGCTTACTGAATTTGCCTGTAAAAAAGGTACACCTGCCATTGCTGCAAAGATAACCGGGATTTTTCACAATTGTTATATTTTGGTGTTCAAGAAGGCTTCGCCATAAGCAGATTTAACAGATTTTTAAGATTTTGAATAGCAACTCTCTAATTTGAAAATATAACGGGATTAAAACATATTTATCTTCACGAACCGATCATCCTTTCAGTCAATCATTTTTATTACAAGTTCTTTGGTGATTTCTCCATTTATTACAGGGTTAGCTAAGTCGAAAATGAATTCACTTAGTTCGTTATTTTCAAACCCTATATCGTCACGGCTTTCGATAGCATTTGCCCAATTTTCTAAGTCATCAGTAGAGAGTACCCCATCCAAAAAACGTTGCACGATACTGACAAAATCCGATTTGCGCATTATAACTAACGGGGCCTCGACATCCCATGTATATTGGGATAGTTCGTTTTGAACTCTGTCAAGTTGTGTTTGAAACCTTATTAAGTCGTTTAAAATGTCTGTTCGTGTTCTCATAGTTTTGGTGTCACGTACTATGCTACCGTCAGGCGCAAATGTGGTTTTGAGATATTCTATCTTTACTGGCCGAGCTCCCCCCGCCTGGTCCAAGGTTTCAACTTCATCCTAAAGCAAAGCAAGTATTCTGCTTGCGTAAGCTGAAGCTTAACTCATTTTAGGTCTAAGTTACGCTATGCTAAACTTAGACCGGAAGGGGGAAAGCTTTTAATGTTGAAAAAACTGATTTAATCCTGGCCAATTTCTTTCTGTACATTAATACTAATCCAATATTTTTTCTTTCCAATTAGTATAAGGTTACATTTATTTTTAATGTAAAGCATGATCTCATTATAGTATCCTTTTAATTCAATGGTTGCTTTAAACTCCTGACTACTATCAAAATGAATGAATTTAGGGTACATTTCGATCAAGGATTTCATAAATGGAATAACCGCATCATCGGAATAACCACGATAAAAAGAAAAATCAATATAGGGACCACCTATACGCTGATCTATGAAATATGCCGGTTTGTCAATATATTTATTTCTATTTATCTGTAAAGGTTCTAAAGAATATTTGGCATCTATTAAAAAGAAATGAGTAGTCTCACTCCTTTGATAATGCATAAACTCCTCGCAATCTGCTATTATAATATAATTATCCGTTTCATATCCAACATCTGGAATAAACTTTCCACCTTTAAGTTGAATGAAATTAAATAACTCTTTCCTATCATCATCATTAAAGTAAAATTCCATTTGTGCCATATCAATTCCCTACCTTATGTGTTTCATTAGGAATATTTAATTGCGCCCTTGTTGGTGTTGTCACCAACAAGCCGCCATGCTTGTTTAATACCTGCCTAAAGGTTGTTGGTGACAACACCAACAACGGCTAAAGATAACCGGATTACGCAGATTTAGCGGATTTTTAGGATTTTGAATAGCAAGCTATAAGATTTCGCTGTTTTAGGATGCTTTAGAAACCGCCATTAGTTAAGAAGTTACTGATTAATTTTAATAAACTGTAAATAGTTTACTGGATCTAGCTTTGAAACTCGTATCAATATAGGAGGGCATTTCTTTAAACTATCTAATAGATCGTTATTACTTGTAGTAAAAAAACCATTTAAAACTTTACTGTTGTATAAATATTTAATATTTACTACAGTATAGTTCCTCGTCGGTTCTATACTACTAACATTAGCTACAACAATAACAGATTTCTTTAAAGCATTATTTTCCTTATTGTCATAGCCAATTTTTAATATTACAGAACATATTAAAAAAAGTATAAAAAATATTAAAATTTTGACGTTCTTACTCATTAATACAAATTATTATAACATTGATTTAATAGCTTTATCAATGATGATATCACCGGATCATAGAACCGCGCCGCGTAATCATACCAATCCGTTTAATCCCTTAATCCCGGTTTACCACCCAACGCTCATCCCGAACGAGAAGTTGCGCAGGCCATCCTGGGCGGGGCTATTCTCAAACATATTATTGAAATAGTATTTACCAAACACGCCTATTGCACCATAACCTACACGCAATGATGCGCCGTACCTGAATTTGGCAAAGTTGTAATTACCGCCCAGTTTAAAGTCGCCGTTTTCTTTGCTTTCCTGTTTTATGCTGCTGCTTATCAGCACCCCCATTTCGGCAGCGGCCACAAAGTGGAACCTGCGGCCATCTTCGTCATCGCGGGTGCGGAAATCAAACGCTACGGGCACACGCACATAGGTTGCCGAAAGGCGGTTTTTATCATATTTAATATCATCCTGCCTGTAACTTAACGGGGTCTGGTCGCGCAGGATGGTGATGCTTTGGCGCAGGCGAAGGTTTGTCCAATCGAACCCACCAGAGGTGTAGATCCTGAATGAGCTGTTGAAACGGTACCCAAGTTGAATTACGTCAAAACCAATGTTGCTGCTTCTCCATGAGCGGTAGCTTAAAAACTGGTTGGCCGGCGACAGGTTAAAGCTGCCATTATCATTTAAGGTTGTCAACCCGATATCAAACCGGGTTAAGGTTATCCCAAATGAAAACCCGGGAGCTTTTGTGGCAGGATAATCAGTTGTATCGTTAATCCTCACCTGCGACACATCATCACCAAAACCGAGGCGAATTCTTGTATGGCGGGTTTTAGTACTATCAGTAGTGGTAGTGGTTTTAACACTATCTGTTTGCGCAAACACAACTGTTGCTGCAAGGCATATTATAGTTGTAAAGATCAGGCGTTTCATATATAGGGCAAATTTATACTATTTATCTTCTTTTTTTATTTTGATGAACCCAAGGTTAAGGCCCGATACTATTGATTCGTCCTCATCTTTCGTGCTCGAAAACTCTATCAGCTTATCCTTGCGCTTATCAACCTTGCTTACCACAACGTTTATCAGGTCGCCAAGGCTGCGGATACGGTGCTTTTTTGCAGCCACCACAGCCATTGTTTTAGGCACCGTTACCGACTGCGCTGCTAAGGTATTTGTTTTAAAAGGCATATCCTCGGGTGCATCTATTTTTTCGATTATCGGCGTATTTTTATCGGGCACAGTAAATTTTATACTCTCTGTTGATTTGTGACTTGCCTGTGCCAATTGTTGTTCAGGCTCTTCCACTTTCAATAGGGGGGTAACAGGTAAAACATGTTGTTGTTTAACCCTTCTTGTTTTTTGCTTACGGTATGTTGTGCTTGCATTCAACGCTGTAACTTTCTCTATTTGCGGCCGTACTATTTTTGGCGATGCTATATCCGGCGTAGCGGCTTTTGCGGGTTTTTCTGTTTTAACCACGGCCACTTGTACGGGTGCGTTTGTATTATCTTTTGTTTGCGATACAAAGTACAAACCGGCAGATAATAAAACCAGTAAACTTGCAGCTACAGACAGGTTAGTTTTTAACGATCGCTTTTTCTTATCCAGTTGCGATGCTACACCAACCCAAACCGCAGCGGAGGGTTCCACCTCAAAATCATCAAACTCAGACCTGAATAGTTGGTCAATTTCTTTATCCTGCATATCCATATCTTTTATTATCCATTTTCATTACCTGTTCCTTTAAAATAGCCCGAGCCCTCGATAACTGCGACTTTGAAGCGCCCTCGCTGATACCCATTATTTCGGCAATCTCCTTGTGCGAGTAGCCATCAATGGCGTACAGGTTAAACACCATCCGGTATCCCGGCGACAAGGCCTTGATCATTATAAGCAGGTCTTTTGCTTCTAAGCTGCTGCTGGCAGCTGCGTTAACCGACGGCTCGTGCCCGGCGGTATCAATATCAACTACCTGCATCATTTTGTGGTGGCGGCGGTAATACTCAATAGAGCTATGCACCATAATACGCCTTACCCAACCTTCAAAAGAACCATCGCCCCTGTAATCGGCTATTTTTTGAAACACTTTTATAAATCCGTTCTGCAACATATCCTCCGCTTCCATCTTATCGGTAGCGTAGCGCATACAAACCCCCAGCATTTTTGAGGCGAACTGCTTATACAGCAACTCCTGCGCCTTACGTTGCCCGGCCTTGCAGCACTGCACCAGATGATCGATAGTAGTTTTAGGTTCCAAAAACATCATTTAACAGTTAGATGTAAAGGAGTACCATTTGGTTGCATGGGTTATAAAATAAATTTTGTTCGCCCGGTACGCGGTCAAAAAAAGTTCATCAATGAACTGCCTTTAAAAAGTAAAATGTTTACTTATGATTATTGATGAAATGTGGGAAGATTTCCTGGTAAAGAAAATTAAAGGCTATGACAATATGGCATGCACAAATAAATAAGACTGTTGCATAATTTGGCTTATAGCGGAACTTCAAAGGCCTAAACAGGGCGAATGAAAGTCGAAAAAAGGCGAGTAAAGGTCGAAAAAGACGTTACAAATCGCTGAATTTTCACTCTATTTCTTTTCCCTAAAGTATTTATAGATCTTCACCGCCGACATGATGATGAGGCTGAAAAGGATGATCCCAATTACCCCGAAGATCCAGTTAAGAGCGCTTTTAAGCACCACCAGGAATACGATAGCGAAGAGGATAATGGTAGCCAGTTCGTTCCACAAACGGAGTTGGATGGAAGTCCATTTAAATACCCCTTTAGCCATCTGTTTCATTATTTTTTGGCAGATGAAATGGTAAATGATAAGCCCTATTACAAAAGTGAGCTTTACATGCAGCCAGGGCATTTTCCACAAGGCGGGGTTAAGGTGGAGCATGGTTGCCCCCGCCGCAATCACAAAATACATGCTTGGGGTGGCTATTATCCACCACAGCTTCTTCTCAATGATCTCAAATTGATCGGAAAGGATGGTGCGTGCAGGCTCGGGTTTATCCTGTGCCTCGCGGTGGTAAATAAACAGGCGCACAATATAAAATAGCCCCGCCATCCAACAGACTACAAATATGATATGTATGGCTAAAACGTATTGGTACATTTGAATTTCCTGTATGTGCGTGTGTCATGCTGAGCCTGTCGAAGCACGCGGGCAAAGGCCTCCGCTCGCCCTTCGACAGGCTCAGGGTGACACCCTTCTTTAGTACTTAAACTCTTTTATTACTTCAACCGCGTATTTCACGTTATCAAACGGGATATCGGGCATAATGCCGTGGCCCAGGTTGAAGATGAAACCGTTCTCGCCGCGCATACGCTCGAACAAGCGGTGGATGCGGTCTTTAATAACAGCTTTATCTGCATATAAAATATGCGGATCGAGGTTACCCTGTACGGCAATACCTTTTGGTAAACGGTTCTTGATATCCAACAGGTCAACATTCCAGTCGATAGATATTACATCCGGTTTGGCTTCGGCCATGAGCGGTGCAAACACCGAGCTGCCTTTGCAGAAAGATATCACCGGGATATCCTTCCTGTTGAGTTTGCTAATGATCTCAACAATATAACGATGCGAAAATTCGGTATAATCATCCCATGACAGCGCCTGCGCCCAGCTATCAAAGATCTGTACGGCGTTAACACCGGCAGCAATTTGCAGGTTCAGGTAATCGGCCGTAACCGTTGCAATTTTTGATAATAACTGATGCGCCATTTCCGGATGGTTGTGCAGCATCAGTTTGGTCAGCTTAAAATCTTTTGACGATCCGCCTTCAACCAGATAACTCATTACCGTGAACGGTGCGCCTGCAAAACCTATCAAGGGGATGCTGCCGTTAAGGCGCTGCTGAATAACTTTTACAGCATCAGCAACGTACTGCAGCCTGTCGCCTACGTTAGTTTGCAGGTTATCAATATCAGCCTGTGTGCGTACCGGGTTGGCAAACTTAGGGCCCACACCCTGGGTAAAGCTTAAATCGCCACCCATGGCTTCACCGGTAACTAAAATGTCTGAGAATAAAATTGCGGCGTCAATACCCAAAAGATCAACCGGTAGCATGGTAACATCGGCAGCCAGTTCGGGTGTTTTGCACATCTCCAGGAACGAGTATTTGTTTTTGATCTCCCAATACTCGGGCATAAAACGGCCTGCCTGGCGCATCATCCATACGGGTGGACGTTCTGTTTTCTCTGAAAATGCGGCGTTTATAAATAACGAATCTTTCATGCTTTCTTTGAGAGTCAAGAGATAAGAATCAAGAGCCGATCGGTTTTTCTTGATTCTTGATTCTCACATCTTAATTCTATTTTTTGTGTTTTTTTAATTCCTGCTCAACCTTTTGGATCACATCCTTCATTTTGGCAGTTATGTTGTCTTTATGTTTATCGGTTAGCTGCAGGTAGGCCGAAGCTTTATCAAAGTTACCATTGCGGATACTTATGTTGGCTACATGTACCAATGCCGCTACATGGTCGTTAGCGGTACGCAGCGGGTATAATGCAGCTAATTCGTAATGCTGTTCGGCTTCGGCATAGTCTCGCTTTTGCAGGCATACGCCGCCGTATATAAACTCGTAAAACCCGCGTCGTTTTTTACTTAGCCATTCGGGGTTTGGCACCTGTTTTAAAAGGCTTTCGGCTTTATCATAATCTTTTAAATGAAACGCCTTAGCTGCCAATACAATGGTATTTTGCTTAAAATACCCCCATATAAGCAGGGCAATAAACATTACAGCCAAACCTGCCAGCTCATAAACCTTCATTTGAAGGCTAACGGCCAGCATAATTACAAAAAGCCCGGCTACTAATATTCGTGCCCTGTTTGTAAACATGTATTAGTGCTGGTTGTCTGTAAATTTATAGCCTACGCCGCGGATAGAGTGAAAATAAACCGGGTTTTTGGGATCAGGTTCAAAATACTTACGGAAGGTTAATATAAAGTTATCGATAGTACGGGTTGATGGGTACACATCGTAATTCCAAACAGTTTCCAGGATCTGCTCGCGTGATACGGCCTCGTTGCGGCGCTCTATCAGCAATTTCAGCAGCATGGTCTCTTTTTTGGTAAGCGGGGTAATGCTTTCATCGCCGTTCACTAACTCAAACGAGTTGAAATGGATGGTTTTATCGCCGATTTTATAGCTGTTAAACTCTTTAAGATCTTCACCTTTAAGGCTGCGTTTTACCAGGTTGTTAACACGCAGTATTAGTTCTTCCAGGTTAAAAGGTTTAGTCAGGTAATCGTCAGCACCTTTTTTAAGGCCCGATATTTTATCTTCGTTTGTGTTTTTAGCTGTCAGGAACATGATAGGCACCTCGGAGTTTTCCAACCTGATGGTTTCTGCAACTACAAAGCCGTCAATCTCGGGCATCATTACGTCTAATATCACCAGGTTAAAACGCTCTTCTTTAAAGATCTGAAGGGCTTTTTTACCGTTGTTTGCTGTTGATACCTTATAGCCTTCCAGCTCCAGGTTTAACTTGATGGCCTCTAACAAATGGTCTTCGTCTTCGGCTAATAAAATTCTTTTTTTGTTAGGCATGGTCTCTAATTGTTTAGGTTAATGCAAATACTACTTCAAATACGCTACCGGCAGGGCGGTTATCTTTAACTTTTATGCTGGCCTGGTGTTTATCTAATACTTCTTTTACAATGTATAAGCCTAAGCCGGTCCCTTTTGTATTACGTGTATCTTCACTGCCTACACGGTAAAATTTGTCAAAAATACGGGGCTTCTCACTATCTGCAATACCTATGCCATGGTCTGCCACCTGAAAGTAAACTTTCCCGTCCTTCTCAAACAGCTTCACGTTAACGGTTTCGCAGGGGCTTGAATATTTCACAGCATTCTCCACCAAATTGGTAACTACCGATGTTAACGCGAACTTATCGCCCGTTATTTCAATTTTAGGTTCAATCTCGGCGTTGATGATCTGCTGGTTGCAATCGCACTTGCTTATTTGCAGGCGGTTAACAATGCTATCAACCAATACCGACATATTAAATTTAGCCTTAGGGAAGGTATATGAGCGGTTATCAATTTTTGATGCCAGTAGCATATTCTCAACCATATCATCCAAACGCTCCACATCCAGCAGCGATTTATCAATAAAGTTCAGGATCTGTGCTTTTGTAAGATCGCGCTTCTGGATGGTTTGAAGCAATATTTTGATAGATGCCAGGGGCGATTTCAGTTCGTGTGTTACCGAAAGCAGGAAGTTTTTTTTCTGCTCCTGCAGCTTGGCTTCTTTGTTCAGCGATTGGTGCAAAAAGTATGCGCCCACTAAAAATACCATCACAAACATCATCCCCTCGCCCATGATCATGCCTTTACGGCTTGGGTTAAGATGCACCAGCATATAACCCCACCATACCAGTTCTGCAACCGCATAAATAATTATGGCATAGAATATTACGAGTGTTTTTCTCATTTCTTATAGTATTTTATTGTCTGCAAACTGCATGCCTTTTGCTGCAAACTTATTTACCAAATACAATATCCAGACTATCAAATATAGCTGTTTTTGTTGTTTCCAAGTCAGCTGTTGTATGAGCAGCCGATATAAAGCCTACTTCGTAGCCAGATGGGCTTAAATAAACCCCCCTGTTGATCAGTTCGCGGTGCATCTCCTTAAATTTCAGCATGCTTGCCGGGTCAATCTGTTCGGCGGTGGTGATACTTTCCTGGTCGGTAAAGGCAAACCAAAAAATAGAGCCAATAGTAAATATTTTTACCTGGTAGCCATGCTCTGCAACAAAGTCTTGTATATCTTTCACAAAGCCCGCCGTTTTGGCATGTAATTCTTCATAAAAGCCGGGTTTTAATAATTCGCTTAATTGCGCGATACCAGCCGCCATAGCTACCGGATTGCCCGATAATGTACCCGCCTGATAAACCGAACCAACCGGCGAGATATGATCCATTACCGCTGCCGATGCGCCATAAGCACCAACCGGCAAACCACCGCCTATAATTTTACCATAAGTAATAATATCCGGCTGGATGCCGTAATATGCGGCAGCACCTTCAAAACCTACACGGAAACCCGAGATCACTTCATCAAAGATCAGCATGGTGCCGTTATCGGTACAGATCTGGCGCAGAAAATTCAAATAATCCTGTGTTTGCAAAAGCAACCCGTTGTTTGCCGGAACGGGCTCAATGATAACTGCGGCAATTTGCCCCTTAAACTCTTCAAAGGCCTCTTGCAGGGCTTTTTTATCATCTAGCGACACAACTATCGTTTCATCAGCAAAAGCCTTTGGTACGCCTGCTGATGAGGTTTCACCAAAGGTTACCAGGCCCGAGCCTGCCTTTACCAGTAAGCTATCTGAGTGGCCATGATAACAGCCTTCAAACTTTAATATCTTATCGCGTTTGGTGTAACCCCTCGCCAACCTGATGGCCGACATCACCGCTTCGGTACCCGAGCTTACAAAGCGTATTTTTTCGATGAATTTATTGTTACCGAGGATAAGCTCTGCCAGTTCATTCTCTAACGCGGTTGGCGCGCCGAACGACATGCCTTTTTGCATTACTTCGGTTACTTTATTACGCACCGATGCATGGTTATGCCCCAGGATGAGCGGCCCCCATGAGCAGCAAAAATCTATAAACTCGTTACCGTCGGCATCCCATATATGGCTGCCATCGCCTTTTTCAATAAAAAGCGGTGTGCCGTAAACAGATTTAAACGCCCTTACCGGTGAGTTTACCCCGCCCGGGAAATAGGTTTTCGCTTTCTCGTAAAGTTCTGCAGATTTTGCTCTGCTTATATCAGGTTTGCTCATTTGTTTTTCTTTTGGGTCATGCTGAGCCTGTCGAAGCATAGCGGGCATGGCCTTTACGCGCGATCCTTCGACAAGCTCAGGATGACAACGCTCTTTATAACTAATCTCTGGTCACTATCCTACAACCACTTATTCAGCAACACTTCTTTAGCATGGTAAGTCAATATCGCGGTGGCACCAGCACGGCGGATGCTGGTAAGCACTTCCGTAGTGGCGCGCTGCTCATTTAACCAGCCTTTTTGTACGGCGGCTTTTATCATGGCGTATTCGCCGCTTACGTTGTAGGCTGCAACCGGCAGTTCGGTATCATCTTTTATCAGTTTAATAACGTCAAGGTATGATAAAGCCGGTTTCACCATCAGGAAATCAGCACCCTCAGCTTCATCCAAACGTGCTTCTATTAAAGCTTCGCGCTGGTTGGCCGGGTTCATTTGGTAAGTTTTTTTGTCGCCGAATTTTGGTGCGGAGTTTAACGCATCCCTAAACGGACCATAAAATGCGCTGGCATATTTTGCCGAGTACGACATAATGGAAACGCCGGTAAAGCCGTTATCATCCAATACTTCGCGGATGTAACCTACACGCCCATCCATCATATCTGACGGGGCAATGATATCGGCACCGCTACGGGCGTGGGCTAAGGCCATTTTTCCTAATACCTCTAAAGTTTCGTCGTTCAGGATCTGTCCATTCTCAACAATTCCATCATGCGCATCGCTGCTGTAGGGATCCATCGCTACATCGGTTATCACGCAAGCCTCCGGAAACTCTTTTTTTACGGCACGGATGGCACGCAGGTAAAGGCTCTCATCGCGGTGACTTTCGGTAGCGAATTTATCTTTTAATGCTTCGTCGATATTAGGGAACAGGTCGAACGAGTTTAGGCCCAGTTTCATGCAGCTTTCTACCTCGCGCAGCAGGTTATCTATCGAATACCTGAAAATGCCCGGCATTGATGCCACTTCGGTTTTCTGGTTTTCGCCATCCACAATAAACAGCGGGAATATAAGGTTAGCCGCGCTAACATGTGTTTCCTGCACCATCTGGCGGATAACTTCACTTTTACGATTTCTTCTTGGTCGTTGTAACATTTCTTTTAGTTCATTAGTTCACCGGTTCATTAGTTCATTGGTGGTATAGTTTAATATAATAAACCAATGAGCAAATGAACATCTATATCCCAAACACTGCCTCTGCCAGCCCAACTTCGTCGGGAGAGAAAGGCAGGGTGTATTTTACACCCATTTCATCAAACTTTTTACCGGTCGATTTACCGATGGCTATTACCTTTTGTCCGGGTTCAAGCAGGTTATCGGCAAAGTAAGCCTCTACATTGCTTGGACTGGTAAATACTACCACATCGGCACCTGTTGGCTCTACTTCTTCTTCCAGCACAGTTTCGTAAACGGGCAGGTCAATTATTTTTGTTTCGGCAGATAAGCCTTGTTGTATGCTCCTCATTGGGTTATCTGCACCCGGGAATAATATTGCACTGCCGTTTGCCAGTGCGGCAAAATCGGCAGCTACATCGGCCGTATCGTTGCTCTCGCCAACAAAATCGGCAAAGTGACCGTTGCGGCGCAGCATATCTTCGCTGCCTGCACCCATTACCCCAAATTTTACTTTTTTAGGGAACTGGGGTAATAATTTAAAAAAGTACTCTACAGCATTTTTGCTGGTGAAGAATATCCAATCAATATTCCTTAAAATGTAAGAATCGAACTTGGTAATAACAGGCACCGTACGGATAAGCGAACGGGCCTCTATCTCTATCTTATGTTTCTCTAACGCTTTGCGGAAATAACTGGTCTCCGAAATATCGCGGGAGATAAACACCTTGTTTGGGAACTTCCTGTCTTTTGCAAAACGGGCCACTATTTTATCGGCAACACCATCAAGGGTATCACTTTCAATAAAATACCTGTCCGGGAAACCTTCGCCATCTTCGGCCTTTGAGGTAAACACCTGGAATTTACCATCATCCCTGCGGCAATAAACACCAAGGGGCAGGTTGCAGCCACCGCCAAACATTTTTAGCACACCGCGCTCTAACGAAAGCTCTTCGGCTACATGAGGGTGGTGCAAAGCCTGTAATATCTCAAATAATTCAGTATTACTCTCGCGGATCTGAATAGCCAGTGCGCCTTGTGCCGGAGCAGGGATAAATTCGGTAGCGGTTAATTCCTCTACATGAAATTCGCTCAGGTCGATACCTAAACGGGTAACACCGGCTTTGGCCAGCATAATGGCATCATACTTTTCGTCGCGCAGTTTGCCTATGCGGGTTGGTACGTTGCCGCGCAGTTCATCTATTTCCAGGTCGGGGCGCACGGCAAGCAGTTGTGCCTTGCGCCTGTTTGATGATGTACCCACCATGCCACCATATTTTACAGATAGCTTTTGGCGTACATCAACACAGTCTTTCAAGATCAGCAACAGTTCAGCCGGATCTTCCCGTTCTGAAACTGCTGCGATGATGAGTCCCGGAGGGTTTTCTGTTGGCAGGTCCTTGTGCGAATGCACAGCCAGATCTATAGTACCTGCCAATAATTCTTCTTCCAATTCTTTGGTAAAAAAGCCCTTACCTTCCAGTTTATCAAAACTGAGGTTCAGGATACGGTCGCCCTGTGTTTTTATAATTTTAAGTTCGGCGGTAATGTTAATTGCGGCAAGGCTATCCTTTACAAAGTTTGCCTGCCATAAAGCTAATTCGCTGCCACGCGTTCCTATTATTACTGTTCTGTCCAAGGGGATAAATTTTTACAGCACAAATTTAAATTTTTATGCACAGTAATATAGTATTAATTAAGGATATGAAAGTAGGCTGACTATTATTGTTTGGTAAGCTGAAAGCTTACCTTATGCTTACCACGAGTTACGCTGCGCTAAACTCGCGGTAGCAGTGAGTTTTCAAAGGGTGCTGTCGCGAGTTTAGCGCAGCGTAACTCGTGACACGGCATGGCTAAAGCTTTCAGCTTTACCGCCAAATTATTAATTTAACGGCATGAGCAGAGGTTATAAATTTCGTGATCAAGAGCGACCGTACTTTGTAACGTTTTCTGTAGTTAGATGGATTGACGTTTTTACACGAAGGGAATATAAGGACATAGTGGTGGATAGCCTTAAATATTGTATTCAAAACAAAGGCCTTGATTTATATGCATGGGTGATCATGAGCAACCATGTTCATTTGATAATTGGCACTAACGGCCAACCCATGCAGGATATTTTGAGAGATATAAAAAGGCACACTTCTAAAATGCTGCTAAAAGCAATCAGCGAGAATGCGCAAGAAAGCAGGCGCGATTGGCTATTGTGGTTCTTTGAACGCGAAGGCAAGCAGAACTCAAACAACGAAACCTATCAATTTTGGCAACAAGGGAATCATCCTAGTGAATTATGGAGTAATAGTGTTATCGACCAGAAATTGGATTACATTCATAATAATCCTGTAACCGCAGGATGGGTTGATGAACCGGAACATTACCTGTATAGTAGCGCACGCGATTATGCAGGTGGGAAAGGCTTAATTGATATTTTGTTGGTAATTTAGTGTGGTAAGCTGAAAGCTTACCTAATGCTGTATCACGAGTTACGCTGCGCTAAACTCGCGACAGCGATAGAAAGAAGCTTAATTATTGATCAATATATCCTTCGCCATGATCATGGGAACACTGATATATTTTTTTTCCATGTAGTTGATCACCTTCTCCAGTATCTCTCGCGATTCTTTATCAAGGCTTTGTACCTCATCGGCAAAAACGGTATTTACCGCGTTATTGCGGATCTCTTTGATCTTTTCAGGTACCTGGCGCATAGCCAGTTCAATTCTGCGTTGTTTCAGCATCACTAAAAACTCGGCAATATTTTGCTCTATAATGGCTTCAGCATGTACAAGCTCCTGGTAGCGTTCCTGCAGGTTCTTTTTTGCGATCTCGTTAAGGCTGTGTACCTCAATAAAATTAACATCAAACTGCTCTAATACCTCTGGGGCGGTATCGTTAGGGATAGCAAGATCAACAATTGTTTTCTTACCAGTCTCCCCGTTTAACAGCGAGCTATAAATTTCAGTAGTAATGATCGGCTCAACTGCTGATGTACAGGTGATAATGGCATCAAAACCGCCTTTAAAGTTCTTTAGTTCATGCAGCTCAAAAGCTTCGCCACCCAGATCATCGGCCAATTGTTGTGCTTTTGAAAGCGTACGGTTAAATACCGAGAAGTTTGAGAACTTATGCTTTTGCAGGTATTTTGAAATATTGCGGTTAGTTTCGCCGGCGCCAATAATAAGCACACGGGCGTTTGAGCAAAGTTTCAGGTCCTTTAATTTACGGTATGCCAATGACACTACCGAAATTGGATTTTTTGAAATATTGGTATGGGTGTAAACTTCTTTGGCCCCTTTTACAACACACTCCATAACCAGGCGCAATTTATCGGCGGTAAGGCCCGCCTCGCGGCAATCGTCGTAAGCTTTACGCAGTTGCGCTAAAATTTCTTTCTCGCCAACTATCAGGCTTTCTAACGAGCATGATGTACGCAGCAAATGGTTAAGTGCTTCCTGCCCTTCATAAATAGAAGCGGCATCCAAAAAAGTTTGTGTAGAATGGGTGCAAAGGCCCATTTGCATCTCGGTTAAAAAAGCTTCTGCAAATTCCCTGTCAACCTTATGCTGGGTAGATAGTACAAATTCAACCCGGTTACAGGTTGACAGATAAAAAATTTCGTCAATACCGAAATGCCCTTTAGCTGCATGAAGTTTTTCGGTAATGTTTTCCTGGCATAATACCAGTTTACCCAATTCCTTCAGTTCGATCTGTTTATGTGTAAAAGCAATAACTTTTAAATACTTCAAAGCAGTTTCTATTTTGACCCAACAAAAGTAACATACCAATAAGGATGCAATGTCAAGGATATGTCAAACAGACGGATTTAGAATGATTATAAATAATGCGTTTTCTTCAATAAAAAGCCATATTTTTACAATATTCTTTATTAATCAATCGATTGAACAATTAAAAATGCGAATTTTAAAAAACATCAGCCTCGCTATTTTGGTGATCGGGTACCTGCTTGCCGGGGCCAATCATTTTATCCATCCACAAGGCTATTATCGCATTATCCCCTCCTACCTACCTTACCCGGTTTTACTAAATATACTGGCCGGTTTATTCGAGATCTTATTAGCGCTATTGTTGATACGGCCAAAAACACGCAAGGTTGCTTCATACGGCATTATATTAATGCTTATTGCTTTCTTACCTGTGCATATCACCATGCTTATGGATGCGCCTTTAAAGCTGGGCGACTTGTTGGTTACCCCCACTATTGCATGGATAAGGTTAATGTTACAGCCGGTGTTGATACTTTGGGCGTGGTGGCATAGGAAATAGCTTTTAGCAGCAAGTATATAGTAGTTAGACGTTGTTATCCTAATAAATCTTGATACTTGATACTAACTACTATGTACTAAGCAAACATTCCGCTTAAAACAGGGTTACAGAAAAATGGATCTGCAAAGTATCGAACTACGTACCCTGGAAGTACAGGATTACCAGGAACTAAAAAAATCAATGAAATCGGCCTACCTGGATATGGATGACGACCATTGGGACGCCGCATCTATCAGGAAGCTGATTAAACTTTTCCCCGATGGGCAGGTTTGCGTTACCGTAAATGGCGAAGTTGTTGGGTGCGCACTATCCATTATTGTTGATTATAGCAAGTATGGCGATAACCATACCTACAAACAAATTACCGGCGATGGTAGCTTTAAAACACATACCGATAAAGGTGATGTTTTATACGGCATTGAGGTATTTATACATCCAAAGTACAGGGGGTTGCGCCTGGCCCGCCGTTTATACGACGCCCGTAAAGCCCTTTGCGAAAAACTGAACCTGAAAAGCATTATAGCCGGCGGCCGCATCCCCAACTATCAAAAATTCCAAAACGACCTTACGCCCAGGCAGTACATTGATAAGGTAAAGTATAAAGAGATCTTTGACCCTACGCTTTCGTTTCAACTCTCAAATGATTTCCACGTACGTAAAATACTACGTAATTACCTGCCTGAGGACGCCCGCTCAAAAGGTTTTGCTACGCTGATAGAATGGAACAACGTTTATTACGAAGAAATAAGCACCGTAATAAACCAAAAAACAGTAGTGCGGATCGGGTTGGTACAATGGCAAATGCGGCCATACAACAACATCAGCGAGTTAATGAAGCATGCCGAATACTTTGTGGATGCCGTGAGCGATTACCAGTCGGATTTTATATTGTTCCCCGAGCTGTTTAACACCCCGCTGATGGCCGAATATAACCACATGGATGCCGCCAAAGCCATGCGCGAACTGGCCAAATTTACCGAACCCATCACCGAAGCGTTTACCAAACTGGCCGTATCATACAATGTAAATATTATATCGGGCAGTATGCCTGTGATAAAGGATGATTCACTTTACAATGTGTCCTACCTGTTCAGGCGTAACGGCAGTATGGAAGAAAGCGTAAAATTGCACCCTACCCCATCCGAGATCAACTCATGGGGGATGCGCGGCGGCAACGACCTGAAGGTTTTTGAGACCGATGCCGGCCGCATAGGCATCCTGATATGTTATGATGTAGAGTTTCCGGAACTGGGGCGCATATTGGCAGGTCAGGATATGCAGATCTTGTTTGTACCTTTCCTTACCGATACGCAGAATGGCTACAACCGGGTTAAGTTTTGCGCCCAGGCCCGCGCGGTTGAAAACGAGTGCTACGTAGCTATTGCCGGTTGCGTAGGTAACCTGCCAAACGTAAATAACATGGATATCTCTTACGCGCAATCGGCGGTATTTACGCCCTCTGATTTTGGGTTCCCTACAAACGGCATCCAGTCCGAAGCTACGCCAAACAGCGAGATGATCGTAATCGCAGATGTTGACCTATCAACCCTGGGCGAATTGCATGAATACGGCAGCGTTCAAAATTTAAAAGACAGGCGTACCGATTTATACGGTATTACTTTTAACGGGAAGAAAATTTAATAACAATTCATACATTGCATGTATAATTGTTATTGATGAAGTTTTATACAATTTCCCCTAAACCACATCTTAAATTACGGATCATAGCTACACTGATAGATTACGGTATCTATTTTCTTTTTTACGGAGTTTACCTATATATTTTTGACGAAAACCCCGAGCCGGGTGAGGCAACTGTAACAGGTTTGATGGTGTTACCTATCGTAATTATTTGGTTCCTATATTTTGTGGTATTAGAATCGGCACACGCCACGCCCGGGCATGATATAGTTAAGCTAAAAGTTGTAACAGACGAGGCAGCCAAACCATCATTCTCAGCCATTTTTAAAAGGCGGTTATTAGACCCTATAGACATTTTCATGTATGGCATTCCGGCATTAATTTGTGTTTCAAAAACAGCCAAACATCAAAGATTGGGCGACCTTTGGGCAAATACCTTAGTTGTGAAAGCAAGTGATATCACTGAAAAAGAAGTAATTTTTTAATCCGTCAGCTACGATATTATTTTTAATAAGATATATAGATACATTTCTATATATCAATAATAACTTTTACCTTTGTATCGTTGGTTGATCAGACACTAAAATTGATCGGCCCTAAATAATGGACAACAAAAAAATAGAGAAAATATCCCGTGCACTGAGCGATACCAGCCGGATAGCTATTTTACAGGAGTTTAAAAAAAAGAAGGACTGCCTTTACTGTGCCGAGGTGAATGATCTGCTTGATCTTACCCAGCCTTCAGTTTCGCATCACCTAAAACAACTGGTTGATGCCGAACTGCTTTTACCCAAAAAAGAAGGCCGCAACCTTAAATACGTACTGAATCAACAGATACTCAACGAGTATATCGCCTGTTTGAACGACCTAAAAGATTAGGATCTCTTTTTAACAATCACACAAATCTCTGCTTAAACACATCGAAACATTTAAATATTTGAATATTACAATCACATGAAAAGATCAATTTACATACTTGCCCTCGGCGCTTTCGGCATCATCACTACCGAGTTTGGCGTAATTGGTATTTTACCCACCATTAGCCGCGAATTCCGGGTATCTATTGATACAGCGGGTTGGCTGTTAAGCGCTTTTGCACTCACCGTTGCCATATCCTCTCCGTTTATAACCGCCCTTACCACCAAAATAAACCGCAAGTTTTTGCTGTGCCTGGTATTGGGTGTATTTATACTATCAAACCTGCTATCGGCTTTTTCGCCAAACTTTACGGTGCTGATGATAGCCAGGATATTACCGGCATTCTTCCACCCTTTATTCTGGAATATCTCTTTGGCCGTAGCATTTAAACAGGGTGGTGCCAAAGCCGTTTCTGTGGTAATGACGGGGCTTAGCATCGCCACGGTATTGGGTGTACCGCTAACCACATACGCTGCCGATTTTTTCCACAACTGGCAGGCATCCTTTTTCCTTACAAGTCTAATAAGCTCGGTTGCCTTTTTGGGTTTACTACTTTTCGTGCCATCTATGCCGGGTAATAAAGAGAAAACTGCAGAAAGCCAGCTTTATGTATTAAAGGACCCGAAGCTATGGCTTAATCTGGTTTCAACAGTTCTTACACTCGCCGCTATGTTTTCAAGCTATAGCTACCTGGCTGCTTACCTCGAAAAAATATCGCACATGAATGGTGCTCAGATCAGCATTATGCTGCTTTTGTTTGGCGGCATGGGCATAGCCGGTAATTGGCTAATGGGTATTGCCCTGGGTAAAAATGTAATGCTGGCCAGTCGGGTGTTTTTTATGCTCTTGATAGGAGTTCAATTATTGGCGTATTATTTTGGAGGCATTTTTATACCCATGATCCTCATTGTTTCTTTTTGGGGGATGATACATACCGGCGGGTTTTTAGTACCTAACATACGCACCACCCAAAGTGTACCACATAATGCCTTAGAATTTGTAAATAGCCTGCTAACCTCATGTTATAATATCGGCATCTCACTGGGGGCCTTCCTGGGTGGCTTTGTTATAGCAAGGTATGGCATTCATGAAATAATCTGGATGTCAACACCCTTATTGTTATTAGCATACGGACTAAGCTTTATCGTTACCAAAACACAAAAGGCAAGTAAAGAAGAAGCTAATGAACGCATAGAACAAGAGGCGGTACCGGCAGTTGTTTGCGAGTAATAGCTGCTACGTTGGTTAAAGGTACATGATAGATTATTACTATTAATTCCCTCCCTTGGGAGGGGTGCGATGGTCTGTGTAGTGGCAGGGAGGGGTTTTTCGTGAGACAAGCGTATAAACCCCTCCCTACACCCTCCCGTGGGGAGGGAATCCCTTTCGCTACCGCAAGCGTCCCGCTTGTGGATTTAGAACGGTAATGAACAAAGCTACGCTTTGCATAACATGATGCAATGCGTTTACCAGGCATGCGGCCACAAGCGGGACGCTTGCGGTAGCAGAGTCTGTGTAGTGGCAGGGAAGGGTTTTGCGTGAGACAAGCGTATAAACCCCTCCCTACACCCTCCCGTGGGGAGGGAATCGCACTGGCCCACGCTTTTATATTTATTCTGGTCTGATTATAGCCCACAACCGAGACTGATTTAGAAGACGGAAAATACTTACTGCTTTTCGCATCAAAAGCCGTAATTTTCGGCCTATGATAGTTAAGCAGCATTATACCATCCCCGGGGCAAAAGGCCGGGGCATGACAGCCGATATCACCTACGATACTTTACATCCTTATGCGCCGCTGGTGATATTCGCCCATGGCATCAGGGGGTTTAAAGATTGGGGCGCACATAACCTGGTTGCCAGATATTTTGCAGAAAATGGTTTCCGCTTCCTTAAATTCAACTTTTCGCATAACGGTACTACGGCAGATAACCCTACAGAATTTGCCGACCTGATAGCATTTAGCGATAACACTTTCACCATCGAACTGGAAGACCTTAAATCGGTTATTGATTTTGCCTGCGGCGGGTCGGCCATCCCCCGGGTAAACAGCGTTTACCTTATTGGGCATAGCATGGGCGGCGGCATCGGCATCATCAAAACTGCCGAAGATAAGCGCATTACCAAACTGGTTACTATGGCGGCCATATCAAGCTTTCATAACCTTTGGCCAAAACAGGCCGAGCAGCAATGGCGCTTACAAGGGGTAATGTACATGAAAAACTCGCGCACAGGCCAAAATATGCCCTATAAATCATCGTTGTTAAAAGATCTGGATGATAACGTTGCCCGTTTAGACATCCCGCTTAAAGCGGCTGCAATAAAACAACCATGGCTAATTATCCATGGCGATGCCGATACCAGTGTACCGCTAAGCCATGCCGAACAGTTGCATGCCGCGCAACCCGGAGCTGAGTTTTTAGTTATCCCCGGTGCCGACCATAC
Organism: Mucilaginibacter sp.; assembly: GCF_041663085.1. Taxonomy (GTDB): domain Bacteria; phylum Bacteroidota; class Bacteroidia; order Sphingobacteriales; family Sphingobacteriaceae; genus Mucilaginibacter. Next base: position 14,810 of record NZ_JBAZRC010000016.1, on the reverse strand, counting down.
ATTTAACGCAACTCAACCATATGAACTACCGGAACTGCCTGCACAGCTTTTAGCCTTTTGCAATGCTGCTATCAGCTTTTTTAATAAATAAAGCCTGTTTTGATCATATTTAAGCAAGCTTTGCCGTTATTATAATATATTTAGATACAAAGTTTTATAATTGTTCATGAGTTTAGCCGGAGCACAAAAAAAAGGACGCAAATTTTTAAACCCTATACCTACTGAAGATGCCGGTTTTGGCAAAATGATCCCTATCCTGAGGGAATACATGGATAACAAAGCTGAGAATGTCCCTAAAATACCTTTAGGCCCGTTTAAAACAGACACATCCATTTACAAAACGCCGCCTGCAAGCGGTTTACGCATTACCTGGGTTGGGCATAGCAGCCTGCTGATAGAGATTGATGGTATCCGTATTTTAACAGATCCGGTTTGGAGCCAAAGGGTTTCATTTTCGCAGGCGTTTGGCCCTAAAAGGTTTTTCCAGCCGCCTATAGCATTGGAAGACCTGCCCCCACTGGATGCGGTTATCGTATCGCACGATCATTATGACCACCTGGATAAGGCCACAATTAAGTTTTTCGCGGGTAAGCCCATTCCTTTTATCACTCCTATGGGGGTTTGCAAATACCTGGAGGATTGGGGCATACTAAAAAACTATACCAATGAGGTTGACTGGGGCGATAGTGTAATGATAGGCAATTGCAATATCACTGCTACACCTTCCAGACATTTCTCGGGCAGGGGCATTATCAATCGTAACGAAACACTCTGGGCGTCTTTTGTGATAAAAGGCCCGCAGCATAATATCTTTTTTGGTGCCGATTCGGGCTGGTTCCCGGGTTTTGCAGAGATAGGTGAAGCCTTTGGGCCTTTCGACCTGACTATGCTGGAGATCGGCGCCTATGGCAAATACTGGCCGGATATACACATGGGTCCTGATCATGCCACAAACGCGCACCTGGCACTTAAAGGAGATGTGATGATGCCGCTACATTGGGCCACATTCAGCCTTGCCCCGCACGCCTGGTATGAGCCCGGCGAAAGGTTGGTTAACTTTGCAAAGGAAAAAAACATCAAACTATTTATGCCCGAGCCCGGTAAACCTACCGAAGTGAACGGTCCTTATAATTCGGAATGGTGGAAACGTTTTATGAGAACGGAGAGTCAGGACATTTAGAGTCAGGAATCAAGAAAAAAGAGAAGAAAACTACTTGATTATCCTTGGTTTGCTTAAACATTGCTATGCTGCCGGAATTTATTCAATTGTTAGCTTTTTCTTGATTCTTTACTCTTGACTCTTTATTCGCATAAATATGTAAATTTACTTACATGAAAAAGCCGGTATCGTTTTACAATATTTTATGTATGCTGATGCTGTGCAACTGTGCAGCGCAGGCCCAAACAGTTATACCGCTATGGGCAAAGGGCGCACCGGGTTTTGAGAACCGCCGAAACGAGCCTGAACAGGCTAAAGATTATTGGGTAAAAAACATCCATAACCCATCTTTAACGGTTTACCTGCCCCCTGCCGATAAGGCAAATGGCGCGGCTGTGGTAATTTGCCCCGGTGGTGGGCACCGTTTACTGGTTTATAATGCCGAAGGTGTGGCACCCGCTAAATTTTATAACAGTTTAGGCGTAACCGTTTTTATACTAAAATACCGGTTAGGCAGGGATATGTTATCGCCGTATAAGGTGGATATACATCCCAAACAGGATGCTTACCGCGCCATGCGTTTGGTGCGCAGCCGCGCTGCCGAATTTAGTTTAGATACCAACCGCATTGGCATGATGGGGTTTTCGGCCGGTGGCGAAGTGGTGGATATGGTTGCTTTTAGCGGCTGGAAAGGTGACCCAAAAGCCGCCGACCCGGTAGACCGCGCCAGCGCTAAACCCAACTTTATTGTGCAGGTTTATCCGGGACCGGGTTTTGTGCCCGAAACTATCCCGGCAGATGCGCCGCCTGCTTTTTTAGTGGCCGCTAACGATGATGCTTGCTGCTCGTTGCCTATCATCCAGCTTTTACAGCGCTATCGCGAAGCAAAGGTACCGGTAGAGATGCATCTATATGCCAAAGGCGACCATGCTTTTAATATGGGCGCCAACCGTAAGCTCATATCTATCAATAACTGGCCGCAACGCCTTGCCGATTGGCTGCAGGACAGCAATATATTGCAGCCTGAGCGGAAGAAGATATTGCATTAAGGTTTGAGCAGCTTAAATTCCCTCCTTGGAGAGGGGTGCGGTGGCCTGTGTATTGGTAGGGAGGGGTTATACATAGCACATGTCGCAAAAACCCCTCCCTGCACCCTCCCGTTGGGAGGGAATCGCGCCGGCCAACACATTAAAGTTTCCGCCCTTGTTGGTGTTGTCACCAACAAGCCGCCATGCATCCAAACCTTATTCGATACCTGTCCTAAATGCTGTTGGTGACAACACCAACAGCGGCGAAAAAGTCTACGGCAATGGATACAAGGCCTCTCCACCAGTTGTCCCGATGGGACAACTGGTGGAGAGAGAACATACATAGAAGTGGATTGCGTGCCATAGGTACGCTTGATATCAATTGTACCTACGGCACAAAAAATAAATTATTCAATAGCTACCAACCAGGCATCCCTACAGGATGCAAATAGCGCTTGCTCTTTGCAAAAGAATCTTTTTATATATCATAAAACGTATTTGCACATTTACCGTTATAACTAAAAGGAGATAAACCAATGGCAAACTTCCAGGAGATTATAGCATCAGACAAACCCGTGTTGGTCGATTTTTCAGCAGAGTGGTGCGGGCCGTGTAAAATGATGCCCCCTATTTTAAAACAAGTGAAAGACGCGCTTGGTGATAAGGTTACCATCATCAAAATAGATATAGACAAAAACCCCGCGGCTGCCAGCGCTTACCGTGTACAAAGCGTGCCCACGCTAATGGTTTTCCAAAACGGGCAAAGCAAATGGCGACAAAGCGGCGTAATGCAAGCTAACCAGTTACAGCAGATTATTCAGCAATACATTAAAGCTTAATGGCTACAAATAGCTAAGCCACCATTGTTTGTGGGTTTTCTTATAATTAGAGAACCACTTGCATGGGTAATAAAGTGACAGGATAATAGCCAGCCATATTAAATAAACTATGCCTATGCTAAACCCAAACCCCGGCGGCGCAAACAAAAAAGGGCTGTTTGGCGTGATGATCTGCGAGGGCTTAAATGCCTGCAAAAAGAAAACAATTACGGTTAAGATGCGGATCAAATAAAAATGGCACACGTAATAAAAGAAAGGCACGCTGCCATATACCTTGAAAAACTCCGCCAGTTTCCCTGCCGATTTTTCTGTTAATGCCAATACTAATAAGGCCGCTGATAAAGTAAGGCACGTATACATTAGTGAAGGCGGGTACTTGCTAACATTCAAAAACGACATAAAAGTAAACAGCCCGTTTTTTTGTGCCGACCATGGCGCAGGGTCGCCATAAGCGTTAACCAGGCGCAATGCCATAAATACCAGGAATAGCAACAATGATGCATATATCAATAGTACCTTTCTGTCTGTAGGCTTGTATTTAGCCTGGTATAAACCACCAAAAGCATAACCCAGTAACATTACACCCGTCCATGGTATAACCGCGTAAAGCGCAAATACTACATGGGTTTTATCTAAAAAGAAAAGGGTTCCCCTGGCGGTGAAGAACAGTTTCATTAACACATCTTCGGTGCCGTTTGGCGGTAGCTTTATGTTATTAAGCAGATCATGGCCCACAATTATTAATATTCCTATTAATCCTATTACGCGTGCTGGTAACCGCACCAGTAAGCCAAGCAATATCATACTTACACCTATAGCCCATATTACCTGCAAAGCTATGGCGTTATAAAGCGGATTAAGGGATAAGGCTAATGTAATAAGGGCAACCTCTACAAACACCAGCCATAACCCTCGTTTTATCAAAAAACCGCTTAACCCGCCTTTTGTTCGGCGCGTGCCGGCCAGGTATGCCGAGAGGCCGCTTAAAAAAACGAATGCAGGCGCGCAAAAGTGGGTTATCCAACGGGTAAAGAACAGCACCGGCGTAGTTGTAGCAAGATTTGTTGGGTCGCTTGTAACGGCACCTATATGGAAATACTCGCGTGTATGGTCAATCGCCATAATCAGCATAATGATGCCGCGTAATATATCAATAGATTGCACCCGCTGTTTGGTGGATAAGCTTGTGGTCATGATTGTAATGTTCAGGGTTTTATGACCTGAAATTACAGAAAATTATTTTCAAAAAACTTATTCTGTTTCGGCAACCGGTGCTTCTTCTTTACCAGCACGCTTACGAAGGTATAACCATGATAGCAGGTAAAGCGAAAGCAACCCTAATAAAAAGCCCCCCAGCACATCGGTAAACCAATGCGCCCCCAGGTATATGCGCGAGAATGGTATGGTGAAAATAAATAAGAAACTAATTACGATGACGATATATTTAAAGGCTTTAGAGATTTTCTCTAACTGAACCATCAGCAGTATCAAAAAACCAAAAAACACCACATAAAACATCACATGCCCGCTGGGGAAGCTTTGCTGCGTAGTTTCAAAAACAATGCGTACCAAATCTTTTGAAGGCCTTGGCCGGTTAACAAGGGCTTTTACTATAGTACTTACCAACCCCGAAAGGCCGGTTAGCAATACAAAAACTGCGGCTTTTTTATATTTAAACAGAAAAAACAGCAGGCTGGTTACCGTTATCAATATCACCGACTCGGGCATGTAACCCGGCGTACTTACCAGATACATTACCGTATCAATAAATTTGTTCTGATGCTCCTGTATGTCTTCAGAAAATTTAAGGTCGATAGCCAGCGTTGGGTATATAGCCACGATGATGGAAAGTACTATAAAGCCCAGTGTAATTACAGACAGTACCAACAGCAAAATATGCCGTCTGTGTATATTCATTTATATTATATCAGGTCTTTTAAATGTTTATAGTTGGCTTTTATAGTATCTACAACCTCATCCATACGCCTGTTAAGCATAAGTTTGGTCATGGATAAAGCCATCCCCTTCATCTGCCCCAATTCAATTTTTGGTGGCATGGCTAAAGCGTTAGGGTCTGTAAATATATTTATTAATGCCGGGCCTTTATATATCAATCCTTCAATTAATCCTTGTTTTGCTTCATCCGGATCTTTTATGGTGATGCCTTTTATACCCATTGCTTTGGCAACCATGGCAAAATCGGGGTTATGCATATCGGTTTGCCAGTTGGGCAGGCCGGCTACTTCCATTTCCAGCTTCACCATCCCTAAAGAGCGATTGTTGAATACGATGATCTTTATCGGCAGGTTGTATTGGGTTATCGTCGCCAGATCGCCCAATAGCATGGACAGGCCGCCATCGCCACATAAAGCCACCACCTGCCTGCCGGGGCAAGCCAAAGCAGCGCCAATAGCCTGCGGCATAGCATTAGCCATTGATCCGTGGTTAAAAGAGCCTATCATTTTACGCTTACCTGTAGCATTAATATAGCGCGAGCCCCAAACGCACGACATACCCGTATCTACCGTAAAAATAGCATCATCCGTAGCCAGTTCATCAATCAGGCTGGCAATATACTCGGGGTGGATATTCTCTTTTTTGCCGGTATCTTTTACATACGTTTTCATGTTATCCTTAACATGGGCATAAAACTTTAGCTGTGCCTGCAAAAAGCTGTCGTCATCGTGCTGCTCAATCTGCGGCAGTAATTCGGTAAGGGTATCTTTTACAGATCCGCTTAAACCCACATCCACTTTGGCGCGGCGGCCAATGCGCTCTGGCTTGATATCTATCTGTACAATTTTACAATCGGTAGGCATAAAAGGCGTATAGGGAAAATCCGTTCCCAGTAAAACCAGCAGGTCGCTCTCATGCATGCTATGGTAGGCCGATGGCAGGCCTAACAAGCCCGTCATGCCAACTTCATTGGGGTTACCGTACTGTATATCCATTTTAGAGCGGAATGAGTAAGCAACCGGCGCATTAAGTTTCTGCGATAATGCAACCACTTCATCATGCGCATCAGCGGCACCTATCCCGCAAAACAGCGTTATCTTTTTATGCTGATTAAGCAGTGCTGCCAGTTTAACCAAATCGTCATCAGATGGCCTTATTACAGCAACCGGGTCAAAGTTTTGGGTAGATGTAGTGATATCCTCCGCATCCATACTGGTGAGGTCGCCGGGCACACCAATTACTGATACACCCTTACGATGCAACGCAGCCTGTATGCCTGCCTGCAGCATCCTCGGGAATTGTTTAGGTGTTGTAGCCACCTGGTTGTAATAACTGCAATCATCAAATAATTTAATGGTGTTGGTTTCCTGGAAGTATTCGGTACCATACTCAAAACTGGCAATGGTTGATGCTATGGCAATAACAGGCGCACCAGATCGGTGAGCATCATACAAACCATTTATCAGGTGCACGTGGCCCGGGCCGCTGCTGCCCGCGCAACAGGCAAGGTTACCGGTTATCTGGGCCTCTGCACCTGCTGCATAGGCACCCGCTTCTTCATGCCGTACGTGTACCCATTGTATGCTGCCTTCGCGCCGTACGGCATCATTTACCTCGTTTAAGCTGTCGCCGGTTACGGCATATATCCTTTTGATGCCCGCGTTCACCAACATCTCTACCATTTGGTCTGCTACGTTTGCCATTTTATGTTTAGTTATTATACTTATCTTAACCCTGTAAGTAAGTGGGGGTTTTATAATTTGATAATTAATATTAAAAACGATAGTTATGGGACGTATTGTAATTGTAGCTTATCAGCCCAAACCCGGCAAAGCAGCAGAATTAAAAGCGCTGACCCGTACACATGTACCGCGTTTAAAGCAGGAAGGCCTGGTAACCGACAGGCAGCCGGTGCTATTAGAAACCAGTAATGGCACTGTTATAGAAATATTTGAATGGCTATCGGCAGAGGCTATTCAACAGGCGCATCAAAATAAGGTGGTGCACCAAATGTGGGCCGAGTTTGATGCGGTTTGTACCTATGTGCCGCTAAATACACTGGGCGAAACAGGTAATATGTTTGCGGAGTTTACGCCGATATAAAACAAAAAAGCCCCGGTTAAATAACCAGGGCTTTAGTATGCTTAAGGGAGCAATTAATTACTCACCTTTTTCAGCGTTTTTTTCCTTATCATCAGCTGCAGGAGCTTCAGTTGCAGGAGTTTCTTCTACAGCAGGTGCTGCTTCAGCAACCGGAGCCTCAGCTACAGTTTCTTCAGCTACAACAGGTGCAGCAGTTTCTTTTGCTACAGGCGCAGCAGTTTCAGCTTTTGCTTTTGTAGAACCACCACGGCGACGTGTTGATTTTTTCTCAGCTTTAGCAGCAACATCTTTACCGTAAACAGTGTTGTAATCAACTAACTCGATGATAGCCATTTCAGCGTTATCGCCTAAACGGTTCTCTAACTTAACGATACGAGTGTAACCACCCGGGCGGTTAGCAATTTTCTCAGCAACTTCACGGAACAGGATGTTCACAGTGTCTTTGTCTTGTAAATAGCTAAATACGGTACGGCGTGAGTGCGTAGTATCGTTTTTTGATTTAGTTAAAAGTGGCTCAACATAACCGCGTAAAGCTTTTGCTTTTGCTAATGTTGTTGTAATACGCTTGTGTTGAATAAGCGAAGAAGCCATGTTAGCCAACATCGCTTTGCGGTGGCTGTCTGTACGACCTAAGTGGTTAACTTTTTTTCCGTGTCTCATTTGTTTTTGTGTTGTGGCACGTGCATACCGTTGGGCGACTTATAAATCAAGCCCGCGGAATTACGCGATATTTAGTGACTTATTAATTAGCGGTCAAAGATTCGTCACCGTATGTATCATCTTCAACCAAAGTTCTATTTAAATAAAAAGAGGTTAGTGATGCTATACATCGCTAACCTCTAATCATAAAATTATTCTTCGTCTAACTTAAATTTAGACAGGTTCATACCAAAAGATAAGCCTTTTGATTTAACCAGGTCCTGAATTTCAGTTAATGATTTTTTACCAAAGTTCCTGAATTTTAACATATCAGCAACATCGTAAGAAACCAGGTCTGCAAGGCTGCGGATATCTGCAGCTTTTAAGCAGTTAAGTGCGCGCACTGACAGGTCAAGATCAACCAATTCAGTTTTAAGGATCTTACGCATGTGTAAGATTTCCTCATCAACTTCTTTAGTTTCTTCTTTAGCCTGTGCTTCAAGCATCATGTTCTCGTCAGAGAACAGCATGAAGTGCTGGATAAGAATTTTCGCAGCTTGTTTCAAAGCATCCTCAGGATGAATTGAACCATCTGTAGAAATATCAAGGATCAGTTTTTCGTAATCTGTTTTTTGCTCAACACGATAGTTTTCTAAAGTGTATTTTACATTTTTGATAGGCGTAAAGATAGAATCGATAGCTATCACACCTACGTTAGCATCAGGATTTTTGTTTTCCTCGTTGCTGATGTAACCACGGCCTTTAGCAACAGTAAGCTCAACTTCAAGCGTTACTGATGAATCCATGTTACAGATAACCAACTCAGGGTTTAATACTTCAAAGTTGTTTGAAAACTTGGTAATATCGCCTGCTTTAAAAGCATCCTGGCCGTTAATGATCACAAATATTTTCTCATTATCGCCCGATTCACCTATCTTTTTAAAACGAACTTGTTTTAAGTTAAGGATGATCTCGGTTACATCTTCAACCACACCTTTGATGGTCGAAAACTCATGCATCACACCCGAAAAACGAACCGATGTAATAGCAAAACCTTCTAATGAAGAAAGTAAGATACGACGCAGAGCATTACCAATGGTTACACCGAAGCCTGGTTCTAACGGACGAAACTCAAACGTGCCATCAAAATCATTTGATTTCTGCATGATAACCTTGTCTGGTTTTTGAAATGCTAAAATTGCCATTTATATCTTTTATTTATTGTTAACTAATTTGAATAGATTTTAACCACGAAAATGATTGACATAGTATGCCAACCATCCCGCGGATAATTATCGTTATTATTTTGAGTATAACTCGACGATTAAGTTCTCTTTGATATTCTCAGGGATCTCGTCGCGGTTTGGATAGTTTAAGAACTTACCTGATAATTCATCAGCGTTCCATTCTAACCAGCTATATTTATTTACTTTACGGCCAGCTACTGATGTAGTGATGCTTTCAAGTGATTTTGATTTTTCGCGTACTGCAATAACGTCACCAGCTTTAAGTTGGTATGAAGCGATGTTTACAACGCTACCGTTAACAGTAATGTGTTTGTGGCCTACTAACTGGCGTGCACCAGAACGTGTAGGAGCAATACCTAAACGGTAAACTGCATTATCTAAACGTGCTTCTAAGAATTTTAACAAATTCTCACCGGTGATACCTTCTTTAGCAGAAGCAGTATGGAATAAGTTTTCGAACTGACGCTCTAACACACCGTAAGTGTATTTAACTTTTTGTTTTTCCATTAACTGTACTGCGTACTCAGATTGCTTTCCTCTTCTTTTAGAAGCACCATGCATACCTGGTCCGTAGTTTTTTCTCTCTAACGCTTTGTCCGGACCGAAGATCGGCTCGCGGAACCTACGCGCAATTTTTGATTTGGGGCCTGTATATCTTGCCATTGTTTGTGTGTTTTAAAGTATCAAACAGCCCGCAGCTGCCGAATCTTAGCTTTAAAAAATTAGTGAATTAAACTCTTCTACGTTTTGATGGACGGCAACCGTTGTGCGGAAGCGGGGTGATGTCCTTTATAGTAGTTACCTCGATACCTGTTGTTTGCAGGGTACGGATAGCAGACTCGCGGCCTGAACCCGGGCCTTTAACAAACACCTCTACCTTACGTAAGCCTAAGTCGTAAGCAACTTTACCGCAATCGGCAGCAGCCTGACCGGCAGCATAAGGGGTGTTCTTTTTAGAACCTTTAAAACCCATTTTACCTGCAGAAGACCATGATATAGCCTGTCCGTTTTTGTTGGTAAGGGTGATAATGATGTTGTTAAAAGTTGCGTTGATGTGTGCTTCGCCGATTGACTCAACTACTACAATACGCTTTTTGGTAACTTTTTTAGATTTAGCCATTTTCTTGTTTATTGTATACAAATTACTTGGTTACCGAATAACCCGGACTTGTATCACTGTTCTTTTTAAATATATTCCTAATGGTTACAGGGTATCGAACTTGTCTTTACCCTTAACCACTAATCACTTACTATTTAGTAGCTTTCTTTTTGTTAGCAACTGTTTTACGTTTTCCTTTACGGGTACGTGAGTTGTTTTTGGTGCGCTGGCCACGTAGAGGTAAACCTTTACGGTGACGGGTACCACGGTAGCAACCAATATCCATTAAACGTTTGATGTTAAGCTGAACTTCTGAACGCAGTGAACCTTCAACTTTAATTTTATCGTTGATGATGGTACGAATAGCAGTTAACTGATCATCTGACCAATCCTGAACTTTAGTATTAAAGTCAATACCTGCTTCAGTTAAAATGTTTTGAGCGGTTGTACGGCCTATACCGTAAATGTAGGTTAAGCCTATCTCGCCTCTTTTATTTTTTGGTAAATCAATACCGGAAATCCTTGCCATATTTGTTTTTTGTTTTACGTAATACCGAACGGCGGGCCACCGTTGTACGGGTTATTACAAATTCTTTAATTATCCCTGACGTTGTTTAAACTTCGGGTTCTTTTTGTTTATCACGTAAAGTTTCCCGTTGCGGCGAATGATCTTGCAATCAACACTGCGTTTTTTAATGGATGCTCTAACTTTCATCTCGTTTATTATTTATATCTGTAGGTTATTCTTCCTTTTGTTAAATCGTATGGGCTCATTTCCAGTTTCACTCTGTCGCCAGGTAAAATTTTGATATAGTGCATACGCATTTTGCCGGATATGTGTGCAATAATCTCGTGGCCGTTTTCAAGTTCAACTCTAAACATAGCATTTGATAATGCTTCGCGAATTGTACCGTCTTGCTCAATCGAGGATTGTTTTGCCATATTTTACTGATTATTACTTAATTATCCGCCCTGAAAGCGGGATGCAAAATTAATAAAAATTATTTAATTATTATTCTTTTCTTCTAAAACTTTATCAATGTATTCAAACGTCGATAAAATGTCTGGTTTTCCCTTACCAACAGCTACTGTATGCTCATAATGTGCTGATGGTTTTTTATCAACCGTTGATACTGTCCATCCATCATCCCAAAACTTAACACCTGCCCTGCCTGCATTTATCATAGGTTCAATGGCAATTACCATTCCTTCCTCTAACTTAATGCCCGATCCACGTTTACCGTAGTTTGGTACTTCTGGTTTTTCATGTAAGCGAATCCCCACACCGTGGCCAACCAGTTCCTTAACAACACCAAAGCCATGCTTCTCGGCATGTTCCTGAACTGCGTAGCCGATATCGCCAATGCGCATACCTACTACTGCTTTCGCAACACCAAGGTCTAAACATTCCCTGGTAACGCGCATTAGGGTTTTGGTGGTTTCATCTACTTCGCCAATAGCATAAGTAAATGCCGAGTCGCCAAAGTATTTGTTAAGGATCACACCGCAATCAACCGATACCAGGTCGCCTTCAACTAAAACATGTTTGCCTGGGAAACCGTGCACCACCTGGTCATTAAGCGATATGCACAATGAATAAGGGAAGCCATTATAGTTTAAAAATGCCGGAACCCCTCCGTTGTCACGGATAAAGGTTTCGGCAAGTTTATTCAATTCCATTGTAGTAACACCCGGGGCAATAATTTTTGCTACTTCCGCGTGTGTTTTAGAAACAAGTAAAGAACTTTCTCTTATGAGTTCTATCTCCTCGACAGACTTATAATTGATCTTTGACATGTATTAATTAGATAACTGGCGGGGTAGCACCCGATGCTGTAGGGATACTTGCACGGCCTTTTATCCTGCCTGTTTTCATCAACCCGTCGTAATGACGCATTAACAAATGGCTCTCTATCTGCTGTAAAGTATCTAAAACTACACCCACTAGGATGATCAATGATGTTCCACCAAAAAATCTTGCAAACAAGCTGCTTACACCTACCAAACTGGCCAGGGCCGGGATGATAGCAACAATAGCTAAGAAAATAGAACCCGGCAAAGTTATTTTAGAGATTACTCCGTCAATAAAATCAGCTGTGCTTTTACCTGGTTTAATACCCGGTATAAAGCCACCGTTCTTTTTCATATCATCAGCCATCTGGTTAGGATTAACTGTAATAGCTGTATAAAAGTAAGTGAATAGTATAATTAATATACCAAACGTTAAGTTATGCTGCCAAGAGTTAGGGTTTGATAATGCTATTAACACACCGTTTGAGGTTGCATTAGGGAAAAACTGCGAAACTGTTGCCGGTATAAACATTAATGCCTGCGCAAATATAATTGGCATTACACCCGCAGCATTTACCTTTAAAGGTATATACTGGCGCACACCACCATATTGTTTGTTACCCACAATACGTTTTGCGTATTGTACAGCAATTTTACGTGTTCCCTGCACTATCAATATGGTAAACATTACCACACCAAGCAGTGCAACAATCTCAACAATGAAGGTAATTAAACCACCTGCACCACCTGTACGAGACTGGAACTCTACAATAAACGCCTGTGGCAATTGAGCAATGATACCCACCATAATGATCAGTGAGATACCGTTACCGATACCTTTATCAGTGATCTTCTCGCCAAGCCACATTACAAATAAGGTGCCCGCGGTTAATACGCAAACATTTAGTATTGTAAAGTATGGGTTTGGAATAAGCATAGCATCAGCCGTAACCTGCGATTTTAAATAGCCAATAGCCTGTAGCGCTGTGATACCTATAGTTAGGTAACGTGTCCACTGGTTTATTTTGTTACGGCCGCTTTCGCCCTCTTTTTGCAGTTTAATGAAGTAAGGTACCGCAATACCCAACAGCTGCACCACAATTGAAGCAGAAATGTAAGGCATAACACCTAATGCCAAAATAGACGAACGTGAGAACGAACCTCCGGCAAACATGTTTAACAGCCCTACAAGGCCTTCTTTGTTTTGGGTACTATTAAGTGATGCCGCGTTTACACCCGGCAAAACAATAAACGAACCAACACGATATATCAAAAGAAATAAGAGTGTGTTTGTAATACGCACTCTTAGATCTTCAATTTTCCAGATATTGGATAATGTGGTGAAAAATTTCTTCATCGAAATTATAACTTTACAATAGTTCCGCCAGCTGCTTCAATAGCTTTTTGTGCAGTAGCAGTAAATGCGTGTGCTTTAACCTCTAATTTAGCTTTTAATTCGCCACGACCAAGGATTTTTACCAAATCGTTACGAGACGCTAAACCGTGCTCTTTCAAGATATCGAAATCAACTGTTGCCAGTGAATATTTCTCAACCAGTTGTTGCAACACATCAAGGTTTACACCTGTATATTCAACACGGTTAGGGTTTTTAAAACCAACCTTAGGCACACGGCGTTGTAATGGCATCTGGCCACCTTCAAAACCTACCTTGGTAGATGTACCTGAACGTGAACCGGCACCTTTATGGCCACGGGTTGATGTACCGCCACGGCCAGAACCTGTACCACGGCCAATTCTTTTTCTATTTTTAGTAGAACCTTCTGCAGGTTTGAGATTACTTAAATTCATGATATTAAATATTTTCTACTGCTACCAGGTGGTTAACTTTTCTAACCATACCTATAATAGCCGCAGTGGCTTCAACTTCCACGCTGTGGTTAATTTTCTTAAGGCCTAAGGCCTCAACGGTTTTCTTTTGGCGCTCGCTTCTGTCGATAACGCTTTTGATCTGTGTTATTTTAATTTTCGACATGACTGATTATCCGTTAAATACTTTACCTAAACTAATACCGCGTTGTTGCGCTACAGTAACCGCATCACGTAATTGTGATAATGCAGATACGGTTGCTTTAACCACGTTGTGCGGGTTTGATGATCCTTTTGATTTTGCCAATACATTGTGTATACCGGCACTTTCTAATACCGCACGCATCGCACCACCAGCTATTACACCGGTACCGTTTGCAGCTGGTTTTAAGAATACAAAACCACCAGAGAATTTACCAATTTGCTCATGCGGGATAGTGTTGTTGATAATCGGAACTTTAACCAAGTTCTTTTTAGCATCATCAATACCTTTTGCAATTGCTTCGGTAACCTCTTTTGCTTTACCCAAACCGTAACCTACAACACCGTTCTCATCACCTACTACCACAATGGCAGAAAAGCTGAATGTACGGCCACCTTTGGTTACTTTGGCTACACGTTGTATGCTCACCAGGCGATCTTTTAATTCGATCTCGCTGGTTTTTACTCTTTTTATGTTGATTGTTGACATTTCCGTTTTCGATTAAAAGTTTAAACCACCTTCACGTGCACCTTCAGCCAGTGATTTAACACGGCCATGATACAGGTAACCATTCCTGTCAAAAACAACATCTTTAATACCTGCGGCAATAGCTTTTTCAGCTACTAATTTACCTACAGCTACCGATTGATCTGACTTTGTTGTACCGCTTGCTACGAAATCTTTTGATAATGATGAAGCAGATACAATAGTTTTTCCTGTTACATCGTCAATGATTTGTGCATAGATGCCTTTGTTGCTTCTGAATACAGATAGACGAGGGCGTGCTGTTGAACCTGAAAGGCGTTTTCTGATGCCTTTTTTAATCCTGTCTCTTCTTGATAATTTCATGACGATTATTTTTTAGATGCTGATTTACCTGCTTTTCTTCTCAATACTTCGCCAACAAACTTGATACCTTT